>JAFEAB010000093.1 GCA_018266615.1 Bacteroidota bacterium | reverse complement strand
TAAATTCTTCAACGGATGGGAAGGCGGGCTCGCCGGAGGTTTTGTATTGGGGGTCATCTTTATGTTTGAGCATTTTTCGGAACAATTGCTCCAGGGCATAATGTACAGCAGATCCGAACTCCATCGTTTCATTTTTTGCAGAGGGAATATGGATCAGATTATTGAAATAGAAGTTCAGCGGGCAATTAAGGAAATTATTCAATGCAGTGGAATTCATAACGAATTTGCCGAGGAGCCGATTTACAAAGTCGTACTCTATTTTCTCAATCTCTGGCGCCAATCCTTTATTATACATCATCTCGGCAAATTCTTCCAGGGTTTTATCGGAGAAATTAATTTCATTGATTTTGAGCCTGGAATATTCCTGAATTTCTGCAATAAACATGGAGGGTTCCAGATTTTTCCCCTCATTGGAATAAAGGGCGTATGAAATTTGTAGATTTTTTCTGGCGCGGGTAAGGGCTACATAAAATAACCGGCGTAATTCTTCCTCATCGGTGGCATCCATATTCGAAAAAACCGTATCGGGAAGGCGGTATCCTTTGTGTTTGTTATTCTTTTTCTCCCAGGTATTTGAATTGCATCCGGCAAAAAATACATGCTCAAACTCTAACCCTTTGGAACCATGAACAGTCATTAAATTAACGGATTTTTCGTTGCCCGAAACCCGTACTAAGGGGATCCTTAATTTCTCTTTTTTCATCAGATCAAGAATCTTTACCAGCTCATCCAATTGTAGCTCCGGATTTCGTTGGGTTTCTGTCCGCACAAAATGGAAAAGAGTGGTAAGGGTGAGCAGTTCAAAATGTTTATCGGCACTCTTCATGATGTCCGATAATATCCCTGATTTTTGAATGATGGACTCAAGCAGATGCAAAAGAGGTTTATTTGAAACATCGGAAATAAGTTCTTCCATTATGTCTGAGGCACTTTTAAGGCCGGGGTCAACCGCAATGCTAAACAGGTCTTTGGCAGGGGCGCCTGCTTTTTGGATAATCAACTCCCTGATCGAAATTTTTTCCCGGCTTTCAATTCTCCGGTTATTCGCTTCAATACAAATTTTTGCTATTTCAATAGGCTTTATTTTGAAGTTGTTGAAATGGAGAATTTCAAACAGGAGTTCATCGCCGCTAAAGGGGATATCATGTTCGGCTGCGAGATATTGAAAAATGAGGATAATCTTTTTTGCCAGTGGTATATTAAACAGGTCTTCTTCTCTTTTACTAAATACGGGTATCCCCAGCTTGTAAAAATAATTGGCGAGGTCGGTGCCGTATTGGTTTTCTTTGTAGATAATTCCAATCTCACCGGGGCGGGTTCCTTCTTGTAATAGATTTTGAACGGCAGAAACAATACCAATCATTTCTTCGTGAGGGGTCTTATATTGGGAAATAACCGGTTGTTGTTCGATTAACCGGAGGTCTTCATTGGAAGAAATCAACTCTTTTGTCAATCCGGGTAAACTCGTTACCAGTCTTTCTTTGTTTTTCTCAATTAAGCCTTTCGAAATATCCAGAATGGGCTGGGTTGACCGGTAATTATTGGAAAGCACCACTTTTTCTAATGCATCGCCAAAACTGTTGGCGAATTTTTCCATGTTGTACACGTTGGCGCCCTGGAAACGGAAAATGCTTTGATCGTCGTCACCAACTACAAAAATATTGGGCAGGTCCCAGTAATTAATGAGAAGTTCAACCAGCTTATTTTGTGTACCGCTGGTATCCTGGTATTCATCTACCAGGATGTATTGATACTTTTCCTGGTAAGAAGACAGGAGTAATGGATTTTCTGTCAAAGCCTGTATTACCCAGTTTATCATGTCGGCAAAATCGTATAACCCTGCCTCGTTCATTAATTCCTGGTATCTGGGGAATTCATTTACTGCGGCCCGGAGCTTTTCCATTTTTTCCCGCTCCGCATCCAATTTATTTTTTTTAAGGTCTCCCTTTTGAAATTCCCCTGTTTTCCTCCGATAAATATATTCATCTCTGGTGGGGATGTCGCTAAGGTATTCGTCTATTTTCTGATTCAGGAATTCGGAAGTCCATCCCTCCGTTTTCATCACATTAAACAGTTTTTTCAAATTTTTTATTTCCCAATACACCTTCCCTGTGTACCGCTTAAGTGGGTTATTTTTTGGAAGGGTGTCAATCAGGATTGTAAGAAGGGCCACGCTTTCAAGTTCCGTAATGGGGTTGAGTTCATTCTTTTTGAAATAAGGAAGGTTTTCCTGGATTATTTCATTGCAAAATGCATGAAAGGTATAGATACCTACTTTATAAGCATCAGGCCCGATAAATTGTAATAACCTTTTTCGCATGGCTACCACGCCGGCATCGGTATGGGTGAGGCAGAGGATGTTTGATGGCTGAGCATCAGTCTCCAATAATATTTTTCCAATACGGCTGGCCAGGATCTGCGTTTTTCCTGTACCGGGGCCTGCAATAACCATTACCGGCCCTTCAATAGTGTCTACCGCTTTACGCTGGTTATCGTTTAACTTTTGGTATTCAGCTTCAAATTTTTCCTGAAGGGCTTTTCGATTGTGCGGCATGTTTCAAAGATACGTTTTGGGCAGGGCTCCGGGAGGCGATGATAGAAATTATTTCGAACGGAGAATGAAGCCTAAAAACAGAAAACTCGCTTTTCTTCGGGGGTAAAGCCGGTTGTTAAAAATTGAATCAATATTGGCGGAAGTTATTTTGCAGCTTCTACCGATGCCCAGTTTTCGTTCTTTTTAATCCGGATTATTTGGGTCTGAGTAACCTTGAATTTTCGGGCAAGGCTGGCGATTGTTTTCCCTTCATTCAGTAATTTTTTCAGAAACATAACCTGGGTAAGAGTGAGTTTACTGACTTTGGTATTGCTGCTGTCATTTTCTTTTCTCTTCCTTTTTTGGGCTATCACATAAGGGCTTTTTTGTTGATGTGCCACATTCTCTTCCCGGGTCATCCAGGAAAGATTGGAAACTATATTATTCAGTTTATCATAGTTGAGGTGAGCTACGAAAGTATGTTCGGGGCTGGGAGGGGTAAGGAAATTTTCTGCCACCAGGCGGTGGACCAGGCAACCATAATTGAAGGTGTTTTTCCTGGTAATTTTATTCAGGTATTTCTGATAGCGAAGTTTCTCTCTTTCCCGCTCAACTTGTATGGATTCTATCTTTTGGCGGGCAATTGATTTTTGTACCTCGCTTTCCTCATCCGATTTTATGATTTTCTTAATTTGCTTTATTTCGTTGTCGTATGCGGAGATAGCAGCTCTGTATTCTCCGAGTTTAGTTTCTTCTTCGGCGCTTCTTGGCCTAAACATTTTTAACCGAATTATTTTATAACCATTAATCATTGACCCTTTAAGGAAATTGTATTTGTTATTTCCGGGGTGTGTACGAACCTTTCCGAAATTTGAGATTTCAAGGCGAAGTGTGTTGGTGAAATTCCCCGGGGGTGTAACATCTACCCATTCTTCCCGTGCATAGCTAAGGTGGTTCATGGCAGTATTTTAAAAATTGTCCAATGTATTATTATAGTACATTAAAAAAAATGAAACTATTAATACCGGATAAAGCTTAGGAAACACCTACAAATGAAGTGTTCTTTTCATGCAATTATCTTATGTGAAGCAAATCGAAATAATGGCAGATTTCAAGAAAGGGTTGAATTATTGCAGTCAGCAAAATTACAAAAGAAAGTTAACCTGGCATCCGGTTAATATATTTATCGATTTGTTTTATTTGATCCACGAGTTGGGGAGTTTCCGGTTTTAAACTTTTTGCCTTTTTGAAATATTCCTTTGCGGCCCTGAATTCTCTTTTGTTCATCATAATGGAACATAATTGTAAATAAGCGGCCGCTTTATTTTCATTGTCGGGGAGTCCTGCTTTTAATGCCTGGCGAATGTATGATTCCGCCTGTCGCATATCTCCCTTTTGAAGAGACAGCATTCCCAATTGTAATTTATTGGGGCCTTCCGATTGTTTGGTTAAAGATCCGCCACCCAAATCGAGGCTTTTTTTCATGTATTTCTCTGCGCTTTCATAATTCTGGTCAACCATATCGAGATTCCCTTTCAGGGTATAATAAACCGAACGAACCGGTTTAATGAGCAGCCCTGGGAATTTGATACTGTTTACAATCCTTTTGGCTTCATCCATGTTCCCATTTTCCATGGCTGTTTGGATGAGGCGCATCGGGCCAAAAAGAAAATGGCCAACAACAAGCACGATGGCAATAAAATACAAGATAAATGAAGGCCAAAAACTGGTTTGGTAATTTACAAAAATCGCAAGCGCCAATAGTACTAGTCCAACAGGCAGGCGGTATTTTATCAGAATATTCAGCCACTTCATATTTAATAATTTGGGATTGCAAATATAAGGCAGTCACGGGGAGCGAAGAAAAGGCATAAAAGGCTTCGCCAAAAGGCGGGATTCCTGTATTTTTGCGTCCCCTCTTGCTTATTGGGTAGATTTTTTGTCTATTTGAAAATTTGCAGGTGCCGGGTTTTGCAATTTTGGTCCCGTAGTTCAATGGATAGAATAGAAGTTTCCTAAACTTTAGATACAAGTTCGATTCTTGTCGGGACTACCACGCTGTTTGAGTTAACATATTCCACGTCCCTGCCTTATAATGGCGGGGATTGTTATTTTAATATAACGGAGCATATTGAATTGAAGGATTCGCCATTCTGTTCAGATGAAATCATAATAACCATTGTCCCTTCCGAGGATATTTTTATCATTTGCGCCTAACCATTTCTTTAACAGGGTTGCATACACTTTTCTAAAGTCTTCGGAATATATCAGGTCGCCCTCTTGCAATTGCGATAAATTGGGAAGGCCATTCAACAACCCCTTCTTATTTAACCCGCCACTTATAAAGAACATCTGGTTGGCGGTGCCGTGATCTGTACCCCGGCTTGCATTTTCGGAGACGCGTCTTCCAAATTCAGAAAAGGTAATCAACAAGACGTCTTTAAATTTCCCATTTCTTTTCATATCAGCTACGAATACCCCCACAGCGTCGTTAATGATTTTAAACAGTTGCTCCTGCCGCTGGTTTTGATTGTTGTGCGTATCGAAACTCCCCACGGAAAGGTAATATACCTGGGTATTGATATCCGATTTTATTAAGGAAGCTATGGTGTTGAGGTCCTTCCCAATGGGTGTGGAAGGATAAGAATCAGCGGATGGTCTGGATTTGCTTTGATCAAAAATGTATTGCGCATTATTTATCGTATTACTGAGGGTGCTGTATAAATAAGAAGTCAGAACTTCGGTATGAGGCTGGTGCATTGAATTCAGTTCCTTATAAAAACTTTCCTGGCTCTCCCTATATAATTTTCGCGGATCTTTTAGTGCAATGGCCTTATTCTTGTTTCCTTTCATGGCCAGGCTCAGCAAGTCGTCTATTTCCATTGCCTGTGTGGGGTTGCTGCAACTGTGGCAAGCCTCATCGAGGTATCTTCCCACCCACCCCGATTGGAGGAACTGATTGCTGTCGCTGGCTGTTTGCCAAATATCCATACTTCTGAAGTGGGATTTATTAGGCTCTGGATAACCCACATTGTTCAATATAGCCAGCTCTCCGTTATCGAATAATTCTTTAAAAAAGGCCAATGCCGGGTGGATGCCTGCTTCATCATTTAGCAAAACTGCATTATTGGATTTAATGGAAATTTGGGTTCTTAATTTATAGTAGATATCATTTCTAACCGGAATGATGGTATTTAAACCGTCATTACCCCCGGATAACTGGAGGATAATAAGAATCTTCCCATTGCTGCTTATTGCTTCCGGTTTCAACATGGCTTTTAAGAAATTGGGAACCAGATAGGAGGCGGTAGCCAAACTGCCAGTCTGTAAAAATGTTTTTCTTGAAATTAACATCGTATCGGTATTAACAAAGTTGGTAATCGGGCGTGCAAAGAATACTGACGAGTAAATGCTGCCTGCTTTTTCCCGCATTAAAGGAAAGGAGTAAATTTTTTAATTCTTCAGATGACCTGGGAAGCAACAGGGCAAATAAATCTTCATTCAGGGCAGGGGTAATCTTTTCCCACAAAATGGTTGACTGCCCTTTCATCCGGTTAATTATTATTTCCTTTTCGCGCTGGCCCATATTCAGGTCATCATCGGGTTTGGGTTCTATATCCAGGGAACGGTATCCGGCCAAAATTTCGGGTATGCGCATCCGTAACAGTAGTGTGGAACTGTCGATCCAGGAAGTGCCCGATGGCCATCCGGCAACATTGGGAGGTTGTAATAGCGCCTGCCCTAATAAGCGTTGAAAGTTGTAAACCATATTTTCATTCCTGCTTTCGAATGGCATGGCACGGCAAATACCGGTGATAAGCTCAACCGGCGATTTTATTTTTGCACCTATATTTTTCTCAGCATAAAACCAGTCCGAAAGAAAAATCTCATCCATGAGTTTGCCAATGTTATAGTTGGATGCATAAAATTTCGCACTTAGCTGATTAATAATCTCCTCATCGGCCTGTTCGTTTACAAAAAACCGGAAGATCTTTCCGGTAATAAACCGGGCACACTGAGGAAGGTCGAGAATAATGTTGATGATATCTGCCCCTGTGAAGTTGCCGGTCTTTCCCAGAAAGTTCTTTTCTCCTTCATCATGCTGGCGATAGTTCATCCTGAATTGGCCTGATTTATCGAAACTCCACCCGGTGAATGCCCTGGCAGATTCCCTGATGTCTTTTTCCGTATAGTTTCCTCTGCCAAGGGTAAAGAGTTCCATTAGCTCCCGGGCAAAATTTTCGTTGGGGTGTTGCTTTTTATTTTGCTGGTTATTTAAAAATTGAAGCATGGCCGGAGATTGGGAGACCTCCATTAACAACTCCCTGAAATTTCCTAAGCCGTGTTTTCTGAAAATTTCTACTATATTCAGGTTGAATAGGGGATGACGCACCCGGGTTGCAAAATGACCATGCCAAAAAAGAGCCATTTTCTCCTGAAGTTGCCCGGGGCTTTCTGTCATTTTTTTCTGCCAGGTATTTGCAATGGTCAGGTTGTAATTCCTAAAATATTGGTTCATGGCCTTTCGGTCGTTGAAAGAATCTTTATCCGGATATTCCCGAAAGGAAGTAGGAAATCCTTCTATTGGGAGAGGCGTGTATGAATATTGACTTAAAAGCGAGTACAGTTTTTCGTGTGAGGTCCTTTTATAGAGATCTATTTCACTAAAGTTTAGCCCAAAACCGGCCCGGGCACACAGATGCCTGTTTTTCTCTATATTATTCATTCCATCCAAATTTGAGTATAGAGCAGAATTTATTACAAAAGTTAAAAATGGACACAAAATATTTTTTAGAAGCGCCCTCAATTTACCTCATCCGAATTTTTCCACCGTACCAGGCCAAATTTTATCCAGCCCGAATGGCCGCTTTTCGCAAGGACATCTCTTCTTTACCTTCCTTTTTTTTATAATATCAGGTTTCGTAAATTCATTTATTAGGAATGATATTTTTATCAATTCATCCATAACCAATGCCAGAAGAAATAAGCGGGAAGACTGTATTTTCATTGTATGAAGTGGCGCAGGGGATACGGGCTACCCTTGCAAAGGCATATCCCAATAGTTATTGGATAAAAGCCGAATTAAATAAGTTGAATTATTATCCGCATTCTGGCCATTGTTACCCCGAATTGGTAGAAAAGCGCGACAATAAAATTACGGCTCAGATGCGCAGCAATTTATGGCGGGAAGATTACAGGAGAATAAACGCAGCTTTCATCCAACTTATCAATGAGCCGCTGAAAGATGGAATAAAGATTTTGCTCCAGGCTAAAATTGAATTTCATCCCGAATATGGGTTGGCACTACATATCCTGGATATTGACCCCGGATATACCCTCGGCGACCTGGAACGGGAAAAACAGGAATCCATTAAAAGACTTAAAGAAGAGGGGCTTTTCACCCGGAACCAGGAATTAAGGATGCCGCTGCTTCCACAACGGATTGCCATTATTTCGGTGGAGTCGAGTAATGGCTTTGCCGATTTTATGAAGGTGATGGAGAATGCAACCACAACCTGGGGGTATTCATTTTTTCATCTGCTCTTTCCCTCTTTGCTCCAGGGCGACAAAGCCGTAGATTCCATCTTACAACAGCTAAACCAGATTAAAAAAGTTGCTAAACATTTTGATGTGGTAGCAATTATCAGGGGTGGCGGCGGAGATATTGGATTGTCCTGTTATAATAATTACAAACTGGCAAAACAAATTGCCCTCTTTCCCATTCCGGTAATAACCGGGATAGGCCATGCTACCAACCAAACGGTTTCGGAAATGGTGGCATTTGAAAATGCGATAACCCCTACTAAATTGGCCGAGTTGATCATTCAGCGGTTTCATAATTTTTCGATCCCTGTTCAAAAAGCGGAAGAGAAAATAATTGACAAATCAAAGAGGATATTGGAGGAAGAAAGGGCGAAACTTAAAACGGCGGGGAAGTTATTAGTATCCGTTTTCGGGAGGGTGGTGTTCAACGAACGTGCTCAGATAAGGCAAGGCATTAAGATATTATGCCTGCAAACCGGATTTATCCTTAAGACCAACAAAGAGGCCATAGCCGGTATCCCGAAGCAGATAGGCAAGGGAACGGAATACCTTCTTGGGCAGCAATTGCAACAGCTTGAGTTAACTACCCGGGCTATGCACAGAGGAGGCGGAGTAAAACTAAAAGATTCATCGCAGGGGCTGATCCGGTTAATGAATCAGTTGCAGCAAATGGCCATATTGGGTTTGAAGGAAAATAGGTTAGCCTTGCAAGCTGTGGAGAAGAACCTGGAAAACCTCAGGCCGGAAGCGGTACTAAAACGAGGATACAGCATTACCCGGGTTGATGGCAAAGCGATTACAAATTCTGCAGAAGTTAACCCGGGGGATTTAATTTGCACCACCCTGCACCAGGGTGAAGTAATAAGCATTGTTAATCCATCATCATAATTTAACCCACCATGAAAGAGCAGATTAGCTATACAGAGGCATTTGAAGAACTTCAGACTATCGTTTCGGAAATCGAAGAGGGTGAGATTTCGGTAGATGAACTTTCGGAGAAGGTTAAACGCGCTTCAGCCCTCATAAAAATTTGCAAAAACAAACTTAGCAGCACAGAAGAAGATGTAAGTAAAATTTTAAAAGAATTGGAAAAGGGGACGGATAAGCCCTGAAGGCCTGTATCATAAATTCCCGGTTGTGTTACTTCTCAATAAGCTATAATTTTGCGCATTGTCGCAAATCGTTTACAATTATGCTTTCCAAAAAAGCTCAATATGCGTTCAGGGCCCTGGCCCACCTCGTGGAACATTATGATTCGGGTCCTGTATTGATTGCCGAGATTGCAAAAAAGAAAAGAATTCCCTTAAAGTTCCTGGAAAGCATCCTGCTGGAGCTAAAGAAGAATAATATTCTTGAAAGCAAGAAGGGGAAGGGAGGAGGATATTTCTTAAAGAAAGACCCATCACAAACTTATATTGCTACTGTTATCCGGATCGTAGATGGTCCTATTTCGCTCTTGCCCTGTGTGAGCCTTTATTTTTATCAACGTTGTAAAAATTGCAACGAAAAACACTGCGGGTTACACGATATTATGAAGAGCGTACGAGATGCCACGCTTAATATTTTGGAGAAGCGAACCCTCAAAGACCTGATATAAATCAGGTTATTTTTTTAAACAAATCATACCCTATTGGTTTGGTAGGGTATTCATTTTCTTATACCTTCGGGCCCTGAACTTTCTTCTACCGCGCTTTTGGGAAGAAGGCAGGTTTTTTGTCCTTTATTGACTTTCCCCGTGTTAATTGCTGTTTTTGGCAAAATGGGTGTGGTGGTTACCGGGGTTAATTGATTTTTTTTATGATTCTTGACTACCTGTATAAACAACGGCAAACCGTAGTTCAAAACAGGCGAAGCCATGCCATCAGTTTATATAAAGCTATATCCTGGCGGGTTGTTGGCACTCTGGATACCATATTGATTTCCTACCTGATAACGGGGAAATGGAATTTTGCCATCAGTATTGGTGCGGTGGAAGTGTTTACCAAAATCATGTTGTTTTATCTCCACGATCGTACCTGGGAATATTTTAAAATTCGAAATAACCATAAAGAAGAATGAAGGAGCTGCTTCATACACTTCAAATCCAATTAGCCGGAAAGGCAATTGAAGAGCAATTTTCCTGTTTACTAGATTATTTCCCCGGGAGAATTTCGTTTTCTACTTCCTTTGGGCAGGAAGACCAGGTTCTCACCGATATTATTTGCCGGCATCGCCTGGCCGTCCGGATTTTTACTATTGATACCGGAAGGTTATTTTATGAAACCTATGAGCTAATTGATAAAACAAGGGCGAGATATAATACAAAAATTGAAGTGTATTTTCCGGATCACCAATCGGTGGAGAGGATGGTTACTAAAAAGGGCCTTTTTAGTTTTTATGAATCGGTGGAGAATCGGATTGAATGCTGCCAAATTAGAAAAGTGGAACCTTTGGGTCGTGCGTTAATCGGGGTTTCGGTTTGGGTTACCGGGTTGCGGGCGCAACAATCGGCAAACCGGCATGATATGCCCTTATTGCAGTGGGATGAAGAAAAGAATCTGTTTAAATTCAATCCATTGCTCCATTGGCGATATGAAGATGTGATAGATTATATCAGGAAAAATGATGTTCCCGATAACCCCTTGCACCGGAAGGGTTTTATCAGTATTGGTTGTGCCCCATGTACCCGGGCTATTGAGCCGGGAGAAGACCCAAGGGCCGGCAGGTGGTGGTGGGAAACATCCAAAAAAGAGTGTGGGTTACATAAATAATGAAACATGCGTAGTAAGAGAATTTTTCCATCGGCATTGGAACACGAAGCCATTTATATTATGCGGGAAGTGGCAGCCCAGTTTGAGCGACCAGCCATTTTATTTTCGGGTGGAAAAGACTCCATTACCCTGGTAAGGCTTGCACAAAAGGCATTTTATCCCGCCCGAATCCCGTTCCCCTTATTGCATATTGATACGGGCCATAATTTTTTTGAAACGCTCGAATTCCGCGATTGGCTGGTAAAGGAAACCGGCGCTCAATTAATAGTGCGTTACGTACAGGATTCTATTAACAGTGGACGAGTAAAGGAAGAAAAAGGGAAATATGCCAGTCGAAATATTTTACAAACAGTTACTCTTCTCGATGCCATTGAAGAGTTAAAACTGGATGCCTGTATTGGAGGTGCAAGGAGAGATGAAGAAAAGGCCCGGGCCAAAGAAAGGATTTTTTCGGTGAGAGATGATTTTGGACAATGGGATGCAAGAAAGCAACGTCCCGAATTATTTGAAATGCTTAACGGGCGGATTAATCCAGGTGAAAATGTAAGAGTATTCCCCATTTCAAACTGGACGGAGTTGGATGTTTGGAACTATATCCGTGAAGAGGAGTTACAAATACCTTCAATTTATTTTGCCCATCAGCGTAAAATCATAGAAAGGGATGGATTGTATTGGCCCTTTTCCAATTTTCTAAATACTTCCGAAGATGAAATTCCATTTAATGCAAAAGTTCGGTTTAGAACGGTAGGAGATATGACCTGTACTGCGGCAGTGATGTCGGACGCAGATAATATTAACAGCGTAATAGAGGAAATTCTCGAAGCCACTATTTCGGAACGGGGAGCGAGGATAGATGATAAACGTTCGGAGGCAGCTATGGAGAAAAGAAAGAACGCAGGTTATTTTTAACGGCACACATTTTTATTTATATCAAATGGAAGTAATCAGAATTACCACGGCCGGAAGTGTGGATGATGGGAAAAGCACCCTCATAGGAAGATTGTTGTTCGATACAAAGTCAATTGCGGAAGATAAACTGCAGGCTATTGAATCATCCAGTTTGCGGAAGGGGCTAGGGTATACCGACTTGTCGTTGTTAACAGACGGGTTAATAGCCGAGAGGGAACAGGGCATCACAATTGATGTGGCCTATATTTATTTTTCTACCCCACAGCGTAAGTTCATCATTGCCGATACACCCGGGCATATAGAATATACCCGGAATATGATTACCGGAGCGTCTACCGCATCCGTTTTTCTGATTTTGGTGGATGCCAGAAATGGAATTACCGAACAAACCCGCCGGCACTTTTACATTGCTTCATTGCTTCGTATCCGGTATATAGCCGTATGTGTAAATAAAATGGATCTGGTAGATTTTGCAGAATCGGTGTATTCATCCATTGTAAGGGAATTTGAATCCCTTGCATCCAAAACAACAATTCGGGGGCAACAACTTTTATTTGTTCCGATAGTGGCTACCCATGGCGATAATGTTGCAACCCCTTCTGCCAGGATGGATTGGTATAAAGGACCTACCTTACTGCAATACCTCGAAACAGTTGATGTTTTTGCTTTGGAAGAAAACCTATCCGCACGAATGGCCGTTCAATATGTGATCCGGCCACAGCAGCCTGCATTTCATGATTTTCGGGGATATTCTGGCAGGGTGGTGAGTGGTGCCTTTTCAAAAGGAGATAAAGTGCTTGCTCTTCCCTCTATGAAATCCAGTACCATTACTTCTATTCTTTATGGCAGTGAAGAAATGGAACATGCAGGTAGCAGGGAATCGGTGGTTCTTTCGTTGCAGGATGCCATAGATATCAGCAGGGGAAATATGCTGATAAAGGCGGATGAACCGCTGAAGCCGGTAACCGTTTTCGATGCCACCCTTTGTTGGATGGAAGATACAGAATTGGCTGCCGGGAAAGTATTGCTGCTGCAACATGGAGTGAACCGGGTAAAGGCAAAAATTGAATCGGTGCATTCCATCCTGGATATTCATACTATGGAACCCAATTGTAATAAGAATCAATTTGGGCTTAACGATATTGGCCGGGTGCGGGTGAAACTGGCCAAACCCATTTTTGCCGAATTATACGCAGATAACCCTTCTAACGGAGCCTTTATCCTCATCGATGAATTTTCCAACAACACCGTTGCAGTTGGGTTTGTAGATCAGACTGACTGATATGGAAGATTACCCCTAATAAAATAAGTTTTTTTGAACTGATGTCTGTGAATTGGAAAACCTGGCCCTTATTAAATAGAAGGGTACATTGTTGATGGTAGTATTTTAAGAAGGGATTAAAAATATTTCATCATCGCAGAGACCAGGGTATTGATGTCTCCTTCAAAATGATGGCCCCCCGGAATTGTTTCGTGGTGAAAATTTTTGCGGGTTACCCCACCAGCCCCGGTATCCTTTTCATCATCTCCATTTATTACCACCGTGGTGGGGTTGCCCATATTATTTACTTCCTTAAATACATCCATTTCTCTTTTGGTATTACCCCCAAGCATATCGGAAAGGTGTATTTCAAAATCGGTAGAGCCGGATGGAGAAATCATTATTACCGACCTGATCCTATTTTTCAAATTTTCGGGGAATTGGTTGTAAATGAACGGCAGTACATCGGCACCAAAAGAGTATCCTGTGAAAATAATTTTCCTGCTCTCATTATTGGCTGAGGCGTTATTTATTTCTTTTTCTAAACCCGTAGCAGCCTGACCCGGGGATTTCTTATTCCAGAAATACGACTTGGCATCCAGGGCTATTACCTGGTAACCTTTTTCCGAAATAACCGCACAGAGGTTGTTGGAGAATTTATTAAAGCCTCCATCGCCCGAAATATAAATGACCAGTGGCAACGAGGCATTCCCCGGCCAATCTTTTAGCGGCAATGATTGAGCCTCCACTGGAAATGGGTTCGTTGAAAGGATTAACAGGAAACAAAATAGGGAATAAAAGAATTTCATAAAGGTTTCATTACAGCGGTTAGTGCAACGGGCAATTGCAACAGGTCGAAATCGTGATCGTAAACCATGTATTTATTTTCCCAATAACTCGCATATTTCTCTTTAAAGTTTCGCAATCCACGGTAATGTTGAAAACGCCTTATTTTTTCGGAGGCAATTTTTAAAATGGTTTCGGCAGTGCTTTCCGGGTTCGAAATCCCTGCCATTGGCACCAGGCCAAGATTTAGATAGGCCTTACTCTTCATTTTTGCATATTGGATTAGTTCTACTATCAGGCCATCCATAACCGCACCCGGCGCATCCATCGATTTTCGGATAAGGTCGTACGTTATCTCTTCATCTGCATACGAAGGAATAATATTCAAAAAAGCTTTTACGCTTCCATCCTGGTCCTTCGCCGTTAAAATAACCTGGTTTCCCAATTCCTTTTCATCAAACATCCCCTGCGAAAATACCTGTTCTTTTTTTTTGAATCCGATTAACCATTCGTCGGATACCTGTTTAAGTTCCTGCATAAATTTCCCCTTATGGGGCGGGTTGTTCACTATAAATACATATCCTTTTTTTTGCAGGCTGTTTAAGCCGTTTCGTAACGATTTTTTTTCCTTTCCTTCCAGGTTAAAACGGTTCACATCCAAAATAGCCTCCTGGCCAATCAGCAATTTGTTCTTCCGTAACTGACTAAACCAGGGGATGCTATCTTCATCAACCCTGTAGAACGCCGGCTTAAGGCCCATCTTCCGGCAATGGCGGTCAAATTCTATTAAGACGTCCACTTTATTTTCCGGGGCACATACCGGTTCTTCCAAAACAATGGCAAACCCTCTCGATATCCGGTATGCAATAAAAGCTTCATGCAGTTCTGAAATAAAAATCAGTTTATCGGGATAGGTCTTGAAATAATCCACGGCCGAATTTCCAAATTGAGTGAGAAGGAACCTCGCCTTTTCCCTCGATGCATCGCCGGGCAAAGCCATCTTCTTTTCGGTTTTAATCAGGCAGAAAAGGATAAAGCCATAAATTGAAATTTGTAATGTACGGAGGAACCAAATTAACTCCCGGCCGAAGGGAGTTAAGGGGTGCAAAGAATAATCCTGTATTAAAAGAAAACTTCTGAATGTATGGTAAAGCGATTGCTGCCATGTAAAATCTACCCCAAAATGACGTTTATTGATATAGTAGAAGTTGATGTAGGCTAATATAAAAATCGCAATGATGGAAGCTAAAGCCGTTTTCAATCCTGCCTTCAGCCAAAGCCTGCTGCTCTTAACCCGGTATTGGTTGAAGGTTAATAGTAACACCAGGATCGTTATTGCTGCAAAAGTTGCTTCTTCATAGTCAAGAGCCTTGGTGATATTTCCAATCAGGGAAATCAGGGATAGTACCAGGGTGATAATCCAGGCGTTACGGAGGCCCTTCAAGAGAAAGGCGGACGTGATAATCAGCGCTACTCCCATCAGCATTACCATTAGGGTTGAAGCATGTATGGCTTCAAGCGGCAGGTAGTGTTTTAATAACCGCAAACGCTGGTGCATTGGAGGGGTGATGGCAGATAAAATATTTACGATTCCCAACGAGAAGGCAAGCAGGGCCGGAAAAGCCCTCAGCAGAATTTTCGCCCCTCTCCATACAAAAGAAATAAGCCCGGCCAGTAAGGGTAACCAAAATTCAAAAATTCTGTAAAGCAGGGTAATGGATAAAGCCTGGGTGGCATCAAATCCAAATTGTTGAAGTACCAGAACCATCGAGAGTTCTACGGCTCCCAATCCTCTAAGGAAGGGAGAAATTACCATCATCAGGACACTTACCACATAGGTGATGGCCGCAATTTCTATGGAGGGTGTGGCTCCTATTGCGCGTATCGAAAAATATAAAGTGAGGATCCCGCATAGTTCTACCCCCATCGAAGAAAAAAATGCTGCCAGGTACTTCTTTTTGCTAAAACGGATTTGTGTGAGCTCCTTTATTTGGGATACTGAAGTTGAAAAGCGTTTATTGAGAAAACTAAAAACAAGGCCCTGCTTTTGGAAGGACCGGAGAATACCCCACCCTGAAATAAACATTGCAAATAAGACTGGTAATGCAAGCCATGCATTTCCAATTTGTTTTTCGGAGAACAGGGTAAATAATAAAACCGGTATGGCAACTGCTATTAGCGACAAAAGTCCGGTTAGTGCAAATAAGGCGCTTGCCTGGTGCACCAGTATTTTATTGTATCCCGCCCTTTTCATGTTCCTTGGCAAATATGCCAATGCACTTACACCTCCTGCGGGTAAGAATATGCTCAGGAAGTTTCTTTTTAAAAAGAGGTCAATGGCATGAGTAATTTTAAATGTAGTGCCGATGGAGCGGAAAGAGAACACATATATTCCTGCCTGGCATAGTATGGTTGAGATGGCAACAGCCAGCAGCGAAATCAGCCATCGGGGGTCGGATTGGCTAAGTTGAGGAATGATAGTTAGTAATTCTTTCCTTTCACTTTTGAAAAAGCGAATAGCCAGGAATATCATTAAAATAGCCACTATTTCTCTCCAGCTCGCCCTGGGTGCGATTCGTTTGAATTGAAACCATTTCGCCGTATTAACCTGCATCTGATTTATTGCTATTTTAAACCTGCTGAAATGAAAAAACCCCGGCCTCTCGGCCAGGGTTTTTATAGTTCAAACCCTGCTACTTACCGCTTTTTTTTGTTTCTTTAGCTTTTGTGGCTTCTGTCTTGGAAGCCTTTTGTTTGTTTTCCTTATACCGCATATCAGCTGTCCCATCGGCCTTCAGTTTCTTATTTTCCTTATATCTTTTGTCGGGCGTTCCATCGGCTTTTAACTTCGTGCCATTGGCAGCCTTGGTTTTTGCTACTTCACTTTTTGCTTCGTGATGCGTAGCCTTTGATTCTTTCGCTACTTTTTCTGATTTGGCAGAAGCCGGAGCAACAGCCTCTGATTTTGCCGGGGCGGTGATGTGGGTTTTCTTTTCACTCGTTTTTTTTGCGGGTGCTTTGGTTTGAGCCATTCCGGCGATACTTAAACCCAATACAGCCATTGCAGCAAGGAATAGTTTTTTCATTTTGTTTTTAATTTTTATGATTAGTTGTTTTGAACATTTTTCTGTCCGCGATAAAGCGGAAAATCGTACCGGATCTCCCGGGTTGCATCCATCCCTTCATAAAGTACAAGGCTCATCAGCCAATCGGCATTTAATTTACGGGTTGTTAATTCCTGTTTTTGCAGGATCAGGACCCCGGTACAATTGGTTACAAAACTCCCGTCATTAATTGTGCCACTTACCGAAAGGAGCATCCCATTAGAACGCAGGTTTTCCAAATCTACTATTACCCGGGGTTGAATATCCGCTTCAATTATTATTCGATTTCCCGATTCTGAAAAAGCTGTATGTGGAAGGCCGAAAGCTGTCAGATATTCCATATCTCCCTTTAGCAAGAGCTCCCCGTTTTCGAAATCCACCGCCAGCAAAACCAGCGGTAGGTGTGATGCGCCTAAAAATGTAGTTACCTCCTTTTTTTCATGGAAAGGGACAAAGTGAGAAAACTGGTGTAACAATTCGGGATTTTGCATTTCACAATTTCTGCTGTGAAGATGCAGTTCAAATTTTCTGTAATGATTGGACTTTAGGTGAATGGGCAAAAACTATCGGTGAATTCCGCCCTGAGGATGGTGGGTTAATGCCCACTATGGGCAAGGGATCGGAGCATTTCTCTCACTTCCGAAATTATACCCTGTTCTTTCGTTTTAATTGCAGCAAAGCAGGTTGCGAAACGGATTTCGTCTAATACTTCTAATTCCAATTCGTCTAATGCTTGCAAGAGATGAGGCTCAAGGCCAAATACCGAAATGGTGGTTTTGAGGTTATGGGCAATTCTTTTCACCTGTTCCGGGTTATTTTGATTCCAGGCACGTTGCATCGCTTCCAACTCAGGAGAAAAGCTGGCAATAAAATCCTCTGCTATTGTAATTTCAAATTCCTTATTCCCTGCGCTGATATCTTTTAAATAGGAAAGATTGATGTATTGGAAGGGCTGAGTATCCTCTTTACCCGGAACCGGGTTGTTGTATTCAGAGGTAGCGCCTATATATTCCTTAATTATGGAGAATAATTTTTTCGGATCGATAGGCTTCGAGATATAGCCGTTCATCCCCGCTTTTAAACATTTTTCCTTTTCCGTGATGAATGCATGGGCCGTCATGGCAATTATCGGGATATTTTTATTCCACTTTTCCCTTATTTCCCTGGTGGCGGTATAACCATCCATTTCTGGCATTTGTAAATCCATAAGCAACATATTTACAGATTCCTGTGCCATTATTTCAAGGGCCTGTTTTCCATTTTCTGCAATAAGGTAGGATATCCCCCAGGAGGTAAAAAGGTTTTGGAGAAGGCTACGATTGATGGCATTGTCTTCCACAATCAGGATTTTGAAGGAGGCTCCTCCTGCAATGGGTTCCATCGTTTCAACATCCTGCTTATTGATTGTTGCCGATGGGCCGGGTAAGCGGTAAGGGAGATGAATAGTAAATTTTGTTCCTTTATTTATTACACTTTCTACTTCAATTCTTCCATTTTGTAATTGTATTAATTCTTTAACAATGGAAAGGCCCAGCCCAGTGCCACCATAATGTCGGTTTATGCTGTCGTCTCCCTGTTGGAAGCGGTTAAAAATTAAAGGTATTTTTTCTTTGGGGATGCCGATCCCACTGTCCTCAACGGTGAGGATGGTTTCGAGGCGGTTTGCATCAAGCATCCCTTTTTTAATCTCCACCTCAATAAATCCGCGATCGGTGAATTTGATCGCATTGCCCACCAGGTTCACCAATACCTGCAGCAGCCTGGCCGGATCGCCGGAAACCAGGGTGGGCAATTCCGGGTCGGCTTTCACCCGCAGATGAATATTCTTTTCGTTAGCCTTTTCCTGAAACATTTCCGATAAAACCTGCAGGCTGTTTGCCAGGCTGAAATTACTTTCTTCGATTCGCATCATACCGGCTTCAATTTTTGAAAGGTCCAGTATGTCGTTGATAAGGGTCAGGAGATTTTCTCCGGCGGATTTAATGGTTTCCACATAGTTTTTGGAACGTGGGCTAAGTGCCTCTTTCTCCAAAAGGTGAGTAAAACCCAGGATTGCATTCATGGGTGTACGGATTTCGTGGCTCATATTAGCCATGAAATTTTCTTTTATAGCAACGGCATTTTTTAGTTTCTTTTCGGATAGAAATAATTTTTGGATAATGCTGATGATATACCAGAACAATAATGCCGCTGAAAATAAAACCAATACAATGAGTACAATATTGGAAAACTGTACCTTCCTGCCACTTGAAATATTATTATCATTAAGCTGGGTGATCAGAGAGTGCCTGGAAGAAAGGATTTTTTGATCGAGGGAATAGATGCTATCCATTAATTGTTTCCCTTCGAGGGTATTGATTAAGGTTTCAGCGGAATATTTTCCTTTGTGGTGAAGGGAGTCAAGTACTTCTTTACAAAAACTCAATTTTAGTTGTACTACTTCATCAAGTTGGGTTACAAATTGGCCTGAAAGGGAATCGAGGGCATTGTTTTTTACTTTCACCAGGTCTTTTTGAACCTTGGAAAGCCTGGCGTCCATGCCTACAATGAAATTAGGGTTGCCGGTGGAAACATAATCGCTGATATTGCTTTCTACATGAACGATATCCCGTTCCAGGGAACGGAGGTCAACGCTGATATTATATTCTTCGAGGTACTGTTGGTTCCCGTTAATCAGGGTGTCAATATTTTTTGAGAAGTTATATTGCAGGTACGAAAGAAGAATCGTTCCGGAAATAAAAGCCGCCAGGATATAAAAGACAATACGCTTCCCGTTCATAATTGCTTTCCACTAAATTATGAATATTTCAATTAGAACCGGTGGGGAGGTTGGTGTACTTATCGAGACAGAAGATCAACAAAACAATTGAAAGTATAATGCCGGCAATGGTGGCAATGAGGGTAAAGGCGGGGGAGTGTTTATCGAAAAGCCAAAGCAGGAGCAGGCACAGCAATACAAGGATCGCGGTATCCAGAAGAAATAATATGATGTATAATAGTTTCATTGGAAAGCAGTTGAAAAATGGAGGCCCGGGTAGAAACCAGGGCCGGTAAATTTGACGAAACTGCTTAAGTACACTATGTGAGAGAAATTTTTTTGCTTTGCATCCACAAGGTATTCAGCATCTCATCAGATAATATTCAGATTTCGATGAAACGGGAAAATCTTTCGGTGAATGAGAATTAACTGTCGGAGGAGAGATAAAAATTATAGTACCCGCAGTTTTTTGTTTAGGGCAGCGCGATAGGCATCCGCCACCGGAACAGGCTTTTCTTTTATTAAGATGATGCCATCTCTTAAATAATCCACTTTTCCAATAGCAATAATAAATGACCGGTGCACCCGAATAAATTTTTCGGGGTCTAATCTCTCTTCCAGTGCTTTTAAGGTGCTATGTACCGTATAATATTTGGTTGGGGTATGAAGTTTTACATAATCACCCATTGCTTCTGCAAATAATATGTCGTCCAGGTTTAACTTCCGGATTATGTTCGTATCCCGAATAAACAGGAAATCCTCTTTACTCACATTAAGGGTCGTTCCTGCATCTTCGAGCAATTCTTCTGCTTTGGTAATGGCCTGTAAAAACCGGGCCGGAGTTACCGGTTTTACCAGGTAATCCACCACATTTAGATCAAAGGCGTCTGTTGCATATTCTTTCTTAGAAGTGGTAAATATTACCAGCGGCCTGTTGTTTCCTAATACCCGTACAAGCTCAATGCCCGTCATGCCAGGCATTTCAATATCGAGCAATAATAATTGGGGCGACGACTCCCTGATAATATTGATGGCTTCCATTGCATCTGATGCCTCCCCTACAAGGGAAAGGCTGTTAACTCGTGATGCCAACTGTTTTAGGGTTGACCTGGCAATTTTATTATCATCCACAATCAACAACTTCATACCGGTAAATTTAATGGAGATATCAGGAATTGGAGGGTGAAACTTATGTTATAAATTGAGACCGAAAATAAATGATACAATTTTCGGCGCTTCCCGCTAATTGATATTCCTGAAGCCGAATTTTATTATTTGATAAGGGAATTAAGCTGGGTTTCAAATGCAGAAGCGCTGAAATCTGCCATCCCGGAATGCTGATAAACTATAGCCCCCTGTTTATTTATGATTAGGGTGGTGGGAAGACTTCCCTTAAAGATTTCGGAAGGAATCTCTCCGGCGCGGGAGGCTATGGGCAGTTGATAACCATTTTTTGAAAGAAATGCTTTTGCCTTTTCCGGATTGTCGTCCTCGTTCAAAAACAAAAAGACCAGACCGTCCCTATCTTTAAATTTCAGGTATAGTTTATTGAGGGAAGGCATCTCCGCCCTGCATGGAGGGCACCAGGAAGCCCAAAAATTGATAAAAACCACTTTGCCTTGCAATTCGTTACTGTAGTGCAATTTTCCTGTTTCATCGGTAAAACTAAATGGGGTGGCCTGTTTTCCACTTTTCGGATTTTCAATCGTTGCATCAAATAACCCCGTGTGCATCATCAGTCTCATGGTCCATACTTTCAATGTGGGGCTTAGTAAAATACCGGCAAGGAAACCAAAGAAGAGGATATTCCAGATCCGGTACATCCATTTCCTTTTATTTGGGTTCATTTTATTTTTATTAAATATGCAATGAAAATGATAGTTGCATTTTCCGATTAAGATTTCAGGATTTAAAAAAGACTTCCTTAACAATTATATATATTCCCATCACCAGGACAAACCATCCAAATCCCTTTTTCAAACTCTCCGCTCTTATTTTCTTTCCCAGCGCACCTCCAATAAATATTCCAGAAATAGCGATGACGGAAATTTTTAGGAGAAAATTCCAGTTAATGGGAAAATAGCCCAGATCGCCTGTAAATCCAATTAATGAGTTCATAGCTATTATTAAAAGCGAAGTGCCTATTGCCTTTTTCATGGGGAGGCCCACCAATAATACCAGCGCCGGAATTAATAAGAATCCGCCACCCGCACCCAGTATCCCCGTTGCTAACCCCACCCCAATGCCATATCCCAGTAAACGGACTATTTTTTCAACTTTGCTTTCATCCTGCCGGGCAGCACCCTCCTTCCTTCTGCCGCTTCGGATCATTGAAATGGCAGACATAATCATCAATACCGCAAAAAGTAGCATGGTAAGCATGGAATGGGTGATCGTAAACCCTTCAATTAAAAAAAGATCTTCGGGTATGGAAGGAATAATAAATTTTCGGGTAATAAATACCGTTGTTATAGAAGACAGCCCAAACAGCAAGGCCGTATTGATACTTACCTGGTTTCTCCTATAATTATTTATGGCACCAACTAAACTGGTAGAGCCAACAATAAAAAGAGAGTAGGAAGTAGAAAGCACCGGATTAATTCCGAAAAGATAAACCAATACAGGCACAGTTAGAATAGACCCCCCGCCGCCAATGAGGCCCAGCGAAACACCTATTAAGACCGCTGCTACATAACCAAAAATTTCCATGTAAGGATTTGCACAAAGTTGTTGAGACACAAGTTAGGATATGGTGATGGTTATCACCCTAAATAATACCCAATTTAATTAGGCAATTATTATCCGGAATTTGTTATTTGCATCAGAGATGTTTTTTAAGTGGCCTGGAAGGAAAGAAACGACAAATAATATTGAATTAAACAAGGTTTCGGTTTAAATCGATTACTTCTACCATATTCCGGGTATATCGAATAAGCCCGTTTTCAGAAAGTTTTTTCATCAACCGGGATATTACTTCACGGGATGAGTTCAGGTCTTGCGCTACCTGGGTAAATGAAAACGGAATGCTGTCGGTTCCCATCTTTTCCTGTTGCCGCTTAAGATAAAATACCAGTCTTGCATCCATATTCCGGAAAGCAATATGATCAATAGTTTGCAGGAGTTCTTCAAATCTTTCGCGATAAGAACCCAGCGCAAACTGGTTCCAGGATGAATATTTCCGCATCCAGCTATCTACAGATTGCAGCGGTATAAACAACAGGGTGGAGTTGATTTCAGCCTTTGCCATTACCGCACTGGTTTCCTGCCGCAGCGAGCATAACAAAGTGAGGGCACAGGCTTTCCCGGGGTCGAGGTAGTACATAAAAAATTCATGCCCTTCATCATCTTCCCGGTAAATTTTTACCAGGCCTTCAATTACAAGTATGGCAGAACGGATATTTTGCCCGGAATGGATGAAGGGTTCCCCTTCCTTTATTTCCCTGAAATCCCCCTTTTCCGACATTTCGGCAATGAGTTCCGGTTCGAGTTGAGGAAAATGGGCTGAAAGCAGTTTTTCAATTGAATCCATATAGATATAATTCAACCTGCAAAAAATTGGAATTTAGTAACGCAGGCAATTCAAAATGGCAAACAAAAATCGGAATAATTTGTTTAAGGAAACAAATAACCGGTATGACAAAAACATTGGCCTATGCCGCTCCAGAAGCAGGCAGGCACCTGGGTAAATGGTCTTTTGAAAGGAGAGAACCAGGTCCGCATGATGTTCAAATTGATATTAAATTTTGTGGTGTGTGCCATAGCGATATTCACCAGGTGAGAGATGAATGGAGTAAGGGTATTTTTCCCATGGTGCCGGGGCACGAAATTGTGGGGATTGTTTCGAAAGTTGGTTCAGCCGTTACGAAATTTAAACCCGGCGATTTTGCAGGAGTGGGTTGCCTGGTGGATAGTTGCAGAACCTGCCCCAGTTGCAAAAGCGGGCTTGAACAATTTTGTGAAAATGGAAATAGCGGGACGTACAACAGTTACGAACAGGATAAGATAACACCTACTTACGGGGGGTATTCTAAGATGATTGTGGTACACGAAGATTTTACACTCAGGGTTTTAGAAAAAAATAACCTGGCTGCAGTGGCACCCTTGCTTTGTGCCGGAATAACCACCTACTCACCCCTTCGGCACTGGAAAGTTGGAAAAGGACACAAACTTGGGGTGGTGGGACTCGGCGGTTTGGGCCACATGGCGGTGAAGTTAGGAGCCTCCTTTGGCGCAGAGGTTACCATGATAAGCACTTCTCCATCCAAGGAAGCCGATGCCAGGAAATTAGGAGCCCAATATTTTTTAAATTCAAAAGACGCTGAACAGATTAAGGGTGCGAAAAGGCATTTCGATTTTATTATAGATACGGTATCAGCTTCCCACGATTATGATATGTACCTGGGGATGGTAAAACCGGATGGAGTGATGATTTGCGTAGGCGGTCCTCCGGAGCCGATTTCTGTTAAGGGTTTTAGCCTGATAGGAGGTAGAAAAAGCTTGGCAGGATCTTTAATTGGAGGGATCGCGGAAACCCAGGAAATGCTGGACTATTGTTTTGACCATCAAATAGTTTCAGATATTGAGTTGATACCTATCAATTACATCAACGAAGCCTATGAGCGCATGTTGAAAGGCGATGTGAAGTACCGCTTTGTGATAGACCTGGCAACCCTTTCCTGATGCATACTTTATTCTCTCCCTTTCAATTACGCGGTACTTTGTTTAAAAACCGGATTGTGGTTTCGCCAATGTGCCAATACACAGCCCATGATGGATTTGCCAATAACTGGCATCTTGTTCATTTGGGTGCACGAGCCATAGGCGGTGCTGCTTTGGTAATGCAGGAGGCAACAGCGATATCGCCCGAAGGTAGAATATCTTATGGCGATCTGGGGATATGGAAGGATGAACAGATTGCAATGTACAATCAAATCACTTCGTTTATCCATAGCCAGGGTTCACTGGCCGGAATTCAACTGGCGCATGCAGGAAGAAAAGCCAGCTCTGAAATATTTTGGAAAGGAGGAAAGCAGTTTTCTCCGGATGAACCTAATGGATGGCAAACGGTTTCTTCTGGTAACATTCCTTATCATGAATCAGATCTCCCACCTGTCCCGCTTTTATTAGATGGAATTAAAAAAGTAATAACCGATTTTACCAGCGCTGCTGAAAGAGCAGAAAAGGCGGGTTATGATGTGCTGGAAATTCACGCGGCACATGGTTATTTAATCAACCAGTTCACTTCTCCTCTTTGTAATAACCGAACCGATGAATTTGGGGGAAGTTTTGATAACAGGATTCGGATACTGCTGGAAATTTGTAATTCAGTGAGAACGGTATGGCCACCACATAAACCCTTATTTGTAAGAATTTCGGCAGTTGACTGGAAGGAAGGAGGATGGCAATTAGAGGATAGTGTAAGGCTCGCAAAAATATTAAAGGACAATGGAGTTGACTTAATTGATTGCAGCTCCGGTGCAGTTGTTCCTCATGTTAAAATTGAAGTGAAGCCCGGTTACCAGGTTCCTTTTGCTTCCCGGATAAGGCATGAAGCCAAAATCCCGGTAGCGGCGGTTGGTTTAATAACAGGAGCATTTCAGGCAGAACAAATTTTGAAAAATGGAGATGCAGATTTGATTATGATTGCAAGGGAGAGCCTGCGCGATCCTAATTTTCCTTTGAGGGCAGCGAACGAGTTAGGGGAAGAAATTCGGTGGCCCCGGCCCTATGAACGGGGGAAATTTATGAAAAAGACGGATTAGTTTTTTTTCTTGGTACTGGAGCAGCGATCAATTTTAACATTCGGAGCCGGCTCAATCCTGAATAAAAAATATAAGTATAGAACCAAATAATGAACTTTGCAACCTTGTTGTTTCAACAAAAGAAGGGAAATGGCTGTTATAAATTCATTTGTATGTATCGGAAGGACAAAGAATATTCAAAAGGCGCGATTTTAAATACGCTCTTATTAGCTCTCTTACTTTTCACTTACAGTAATACCTATTCGCAGGTTGGCAAAGGCCAGGGAGAGCTATCTTCCGCCAGTTTGCCGAATTGCATCGAGTATGCCATTCAGCATAACCCGGATATCCGGAATGCAATGATTAATGAAGACATCACTGAAGCCACCATTAAAAGCAAATTGGCCGATTGGTACCCCCAGGTTAATTTTAATTATTCTCTGCAACATAATTTTCAGTTGCCTACCGTAAATTTTAATGGCAACATCACCCACTCCGGAACCCGAAATGTTTCAGGTGCAGATTTTGGGTTTACCCAAAACATCTTTAACCGGGATGCACTTCTTGCCACAAGATCTTCGAAGGAAGTGAGGTTGTCGGCAAATCAGAATACCCGGCTTCAAAAAATAGACCT
>JAFEAB010000092.1 GCA_018266615.1 Bacteroidota bacterium | reverse complement strand
TAATAATCCCCGCATACTTTCTATTCCTTCCAAAAACAACTTCTGCGCGTTTACCCGGCACCGCCAAAGGGAACAGGTCATTCGGCAAAGCATAGGTATAAATTTTAGGTAAGGCCAGTGGCAGGATGACCTCAACCCAATGAGAATATGCCTTTTTTTTATGTACAAATAATTCAGTCATGCTGCGTAATCCAATTTGCCTTATACCGTATCAATGCTGTTTCCATTATTTTGAATACGGCGGCTTTCAATTTATCCTCCTCTCCCGGGTAATACCCATCCACCGGGATTTCGGGAAGGAATACGGTTCGGCATTTACCGGGGCACTGGGAGAATATGCTATGATAATTTAACAGGCTATATGTATCTAAGAACAACATGGGGCGAATGGGTGTTTTGGTTTCGATAGCAATCCGAAACGCACCATTATAAAATTCTTTCAGGGGTTTCCCGGTGGTATTAAATGTACCCTCCGGCGCAATTACAACAGAAATATTATTCTTAAGCAATAATACAAGGGTTTTTACACTCTCTGCTCTTTTCTCGGGGTTGGACCGGTCAACCATTACCGTGGCTGCCTTATAGAAAGTTCCAAAAACCGGGATCTTTGCCATTTCTGCTTTTGCCAAAATCCTGAAATTCCGGTGGCGGAGACTAACCAGGATGGCCGGGATATCCATATAGGAAATGTGGTTAAATACATAAATGGAGGCTCTGTTTTCAAGGGGCGTTTCGTAAAGGCAAACGGGTTTTATTCCCCAAAGAAACAGGGCTGTATCGGCCCAAAACCGGCAAATGGAATATACCATATTTCCCCCTTTTTCCCTCCCCAATAATAAGGCCACCAAAACAAAGGGGAAAAGGGCAAACATCAGCAGCAGAAAAACGGCAAACGCATATATACTATATATATATTGTATGATCTTTGCCGCAACGCGCATGGGAGGAGCGAATTTAAAGAATATCAGCAAGTTAGCCTTTTGGAAATAACAGGAAACCCAAATTTGGGCATCCATCCTAAAAAGATTACCAAAAAAGCGCAATAAAAAGCTAAAAAACCCTACCTTTGCCGTCCTAAATTCAGGAATGTTATGTTAGCAGTAGTAAAAATAGCGGGCCAGCAATTTACCGTTAAAGCCGGCGATAGTCTTTATGTTCCTCATATTTCCGGAAAGACCGGAGATTCAGTTGAATTTTCCGATGTGTTGATGACGCATGATGGAAATAATTTCGCCAGCGGTACCGGCGTAAAGGCGGTAGTAAAAGCAGAAATTGTAAACGACCTGATAAAAGGAGATAAGGTTATCGCATTTAAAATGAAAAGAAGGAAAGGGTTCCGTAAAAAACATGGACACCGTACCCAATATACCGAGATCAAAGTAACATCGATTGCCTAATGTCCCGGTAATTAAAAATTAATTTCAACAGAACAATTCAAATTATTTTCCAATGGCACATAAAAAAGGTGAAGGTTCGGTAAAAAATGGCCGCGACTCGCAAAGCAAAAGATTAGGTGTAAAGATTTTCGGAGGCCAGGCTGTTGTTGCCGGTAATATAATTCTTCGCCAACGGGGTACCGTTTATCATCCCGGAAAAAATGTAGGAGTAGGTAAAGACTTTACCATTTTTGCACTCACTGATGGCGTGGTGGAATTCAAAAAAGCAAAACATAACCGTACCCTCGTATCGGTTTCGGCAGTGGAAGCAATTGCATAAATGTTTAATATTTTTTTGGTAGTATCGAAATACTGACTATTTTTAAGGTATTATTTACTAACCAATTAAATTTTAAAACATGGCAATGAAGAAAAAAGCTGCTAAAAAAGCTGCTCCAAAAAAAGCCGCTAAAAAAGCTGCTCCAAAAAAAGCCGCTAAAAAAGCTGCTCCAAAAAAAGCCGCTAAAAAAGCTGCTCCAAAAAAAGCCGCTAAGAAAGCCGCTCCAAAAAAAGCCGCTAAAAAAGCCGCTAAGAAAGCCGCAAAAAAGGCTTAATTCAGACGAACGAATGATAATGAGGTCCCGGATTCTTCCGGGACTTTTTTTGTGCTTAGTTTTACCATTTTATACTATGGACAATAGCCAGATTGCTGAAAGCTTTTCCCTTCTATCGCAACTAATGGATATTCATGGCGAAAATAGCTTTCGTTCCAAATCCTATGCTGCTGCGGCTTTCGCCATTAAAAAAATGCCCATTCCACTTTCCCGGCTTTCCGATGATGAGATGAGCAGGCAAAAAGGGATCGGAAATTCCACTGCACAAAAAATCAGGGAAATCCTCAATACGGGCACCCTTGCCTCGCTGGAAGATTTGCTTAAAAGGACACCGCCGGGCGTGGTGGAAATGCTCCACATAAAAGGTATCGGTCCAAAAAAAATTAATATGATTTGGAGGGAAATGGGTATTGAAAATCCGGGCGAATTATTATATGCCTGCCGCGAAAACAGATTGAAACTTTATAAAGGTTTCGGGGAAAAGACCCAACAAAACGTCATTGATTCCATCCTGTTTTATTTTAAAAATAAGGAATGGCACTTGTACGCCCAGGTAGAAATTGCGGAGCCGCTTATCACCGGATTTCTCAAAAAAACATTCCCGACATCAAAAATTTTCCTCACCGGGGCTTTTACCCGCCAAATGGAAATAATCAAAGAACTGGAATACGTTATTGCTGAAACACCCGAATACATCCGCAATATTTTTTCTGCCACAGAAGGATTTACCGAAAATGCTTCGGATGGAGATTTTCTATACTATAAAAACACGGCAGGAATAAATATAAAGCTTTATCCCACGGATGAAATCAGCCTGGAAAAAAAGAGAATTGAAACTTCCTGTTCGGTTGAATTTTTGACCCAACTCCAAACGACTTCGGAATATGAAAAGGCGGATTTTAAAAATGAAGAATCTTTTTTCTCTTCCCTTGGGTTGCCTATTATTCCCCTGCCCTTACGAGAACTTGCCGAAACACCCGCCTGGGTAAAAACAAAAGGGATTCCCAACCTGATTACAACAAATGATATCCGGGGAATTATACACTGCCATAGTAATTGGAGTGATGGAGAACCTTCCCTTGAAGAAATGGTGATTGCCGCTAAAAATTTGGGGGTTGAATACCTGGTTTTATCAGATCACAGCCGGGCGGCCTTTTATGCAAACGGACTTTCCATCGAAAGGGTTAAAGAACAACATACCTGTATTGATGAATTGAACCGGCGATTTGCCCCTTTCCGGATTTTTAAGAGCATTGAATCGGATATCTTAAATGACGGTCAACTTGATTACCCCGATGAAATACTGGCGAACTTCGATATGGTAATTGCTTCCGTACACAGCAACCTGAAAATGCCAGTGGAAAAAGCCATGAAACGATTGCTTACGGCCATCCAAAATCCTTTCACCACCATCCTGGGCCACCTGACGGGACGGTTATTATTAACCAGGGAAGGATATCCTCTAAATTTGGAGGAAATTATTGACGCCTGCCTGGAAAACCAGGTTACTATTGAATTAAATGCAAACCCAAACCGGCTTGATATCGACTGGCGGCATATCCGGCACGCCCTTAACAAGGGCGTAAAAATATCCATTAATCCGGATGCTCACTATGTTGAAAGCTTTACCGACATTAAATACGGCGTACTGGTGGCACAAAAGGCAGGCCTAACCAGGGAAGAAAACCTCAGTTCCATGACATTAGACGAGTTTGAAAATTTCCTATCCCGGCGAAAGGCTGAAAAAGCTATATAATTACGGAAATGGGTAGCCGCACAAAAAAACTGGTACCCTGTTCCCGGGGTTCGAACCAAATCTCACCTTTTGCATGTTCCACAATTCGTTTACACATCGCCAGTCCGAGTCCGGTTCCCGATGTTTTAGTGGTAAAATTCGGAATGAATATTTTCTCCCGTATTTCTTCCGGTATGCCGCTTCCATTATCCGATATCCGGACTATAACGCGGTCTGCCTCTATCGTTTCCACAATATCCACATTGGCCATTCGCTCAGCAGGGGTTGCCTGCAATGCATTCAGGATAAGGTTCGTAAACAGGCGGTTAATCTGTGTGCGGTCAGCCTCTATCATGATGCGGTTTGATACCAGGTTCTCCGAGATATGAAGCCTGTCATTCGATTCGTACAAATGGATCACCATGCGTATAGCTTCATTCAGGTCGAAGAATTCCTTCTTTGTATTCTCAATATTGGCAAACTGGCTGAATTCGCCGGCAATCTGATTCAGGTGGTCGATCTGTTCTATCAGGGTATTGGAAACACTGGCGGTAAGTTCCTTAATGTTTGGCTTATTGCTTTCTATTGATTTTTGAAGGAATTGCAGGCTGAGTTTCATTGGAGTGAGCGGATTTTTAATCTCATGAGCCACCTGCCTTGCCATTTCCCGCCAGGCCCCCTCCCTTTCAGTTTTTGCAAGAGCCAACACACTTTCATCGAGTTTGGCAACCATTTTATTATACTCAGCAATTAAAGCACCCAACTCATCATTACGGTTCCAATCAATATATTCATTTCGCTTTTGCAGGTTTACCTGCTTCATTTTTTCAGAAATTACCCCAAACGAAGACGTAATCCGGTTGGCAATGAACAGGGCCACAATACCGGCCAGGATAAAAATAAATGCATTCAGGTTGATGATGGTAACAACAAAATTGGATATTTCATTCTTCAGGTTTGCTTCTGAAGTGAAATAAGGTATATTCAGATAGGCGTAATAATTTCCGGCAGCATCTATACCTGGGATATAGTCGCTTACATAGGAAATGCCTCCAATGCTTTCTTTCTGAAAATATTGAACCTCCCTGTTATGGTTCATGTGGAAAAAGGCCATGGGGTCCATCTTGGTGCTTAACACTCCTTTTATGTAGGGGAGGGGAAGAGATGAAACACTCAGGTTCCCATCCAAATCGTATAGGTTCACATCAATACCATGGATTTCAGAAACCTTATTAACAATTTCATCGAGGTTGGATGCATTCATCACATAAGGGTTCTCCCCCGAGTTGCCCGGCTGTTCTGATGCATTAATACTCTTCATCACCTCATTGGCCATGATGTGAATGGTGCGGCTCAACTTTTCGCGATTGTTATTTTCGTACCGGTTAATAAAGAAATATATAGTGGTACCTCCAATCACAAAAAAGGACAGGACACTAATAAAGATCACCGTACCATGTATTTGGTTCCGGATAGACAAATGCCAGAAATCCCGGAGTTTCATGGGATTGAGGCGCGATTGTACCAGCATATTTAATAGCCAGAATATAGCCGCCACCAGGAGAAAGGAACAGAATAAATAAGAAAACAAAGTAACGGCCTCAAGAACCATGCTATTCTTCCGGGCAATCACAACCAATTTATTGGCACCGGCCCGATACCACAATTCATCATGTGTTAACCCCTCCCTGATAAAGAACTGTTGCCGTGGCGGAAAATCCGACTTCCGTATTTGCGTGGCAAAGGGATAATCATTATGGCTATTGATCAGCTTTCCATTGTTGTAAATGGCGAAAGCATAGGCTGAAGAATTTTCGATGGAATTATCCTGCCCGCGGCTAAAAAGTTCAGGAGAAAAAGTATCGCTTTTGAACTTTTTGGGGGTGGCTAAAATAAATACATACCCCAGCAACTTTCCCGAATCGTTGCTGAGTGTCTTCTTACTGATATAACTGAAGTGATCGAAAGATTCGTCGTAATAATACAAATCGGGGATCCCTGTTGGTTTGGTTTGGGTTTTAAGGATTGTATTCAGGTCGTTATAATCGGCATTGTTGGTATTATACAAGGGCTGCTCCTCGGCATTATAGGAAAAAATGCGGGTATCGTATTTGTTCGTATAACCCGAAAAATTGCTGTTGATGATGCTGTCCTTAAATTGTTGATTAGATTCAGGGCTCAGGAACCGGTAAAAATTCTTCACCAGGAAATCGTTCCTGAAATCGGTCAGCATGGAGTTTAACAGGTTCTCGTTGGAGGGGTCGGCCTTGGTAGAAAGTATTTCCGCATAATGTTTCCGGTTGCGAAATTCCTTTTTTGTATTCTCTTCCAAAATAAGAAGGGAAATGGATACCGAGAAAAAGAAAAGCCAGAAGACCAGTTTGGAGGTAACAACCTTATTGGCAATAAAATTGAAATAGCGGCTGTTCAATAAGAGTAGAAAAACAAGCAGCCAGAGCAGAACCATAAACTCAAACTTGCTGGATAGCCAAACCACCATAATACTCATGGCGGAGAAGCCCAATACCACCACAAATAAATAAAGTGGTACCTGGCTTTTGGGAAAATATGGTTTTATAAAATCAACCAGTAATTGTACCAGAAGGTAATATGAAATGCAAAGGCAGCAAAGGATTAGAAAGCCGATGATGCTGTAAATATTGAGAGAAAAGAAATTGATCACTTCAAATGAAATTTGCGAATCTTCCACCAACGACCGGATGATATGACTTTCCACATAAGTTATCAATAACAGCAGGGAACTCACCCCGGCAAGCAAGGCCCATCTCCCCCATTTACTGCCGACTTTCAACTCCAGGTTCTTTTGCCGGATATGGTGTCTCACAAAAAGCACAAACCAGACAAACAGAGAAGCATTAATAAATAAATCGCCCAGGGAGCGAAGTATCTTTCCGGAGCCATAAATCGTAGGATCAAAAAGTGTGAATTGCCGTAAATCCATGGGTACAGCATAGAAATAACTGAGCGTGCGGAAGCCGCCCACCAGGGTAACAAAAAAGGCAATCCCAACCCAGAAATTCCGCATGGCCAGGAAATGAGCGCACAGGTGAATATAAAGCAGGATAAAAAGTACAGCCAGGCACCGCAGAATAATGGACGCCGCATTATTTTGAAAGCTATTTTGTCCTGAAACCTGGAATAAATTAAACAGGGTTTCTCCACTTAAAGATTTAATCTCAACGCCTTGCCTGTTATTGGTACTGATATCGTAATTCTGAGATAAAGAGGGGTAAATAGCCAGGTCGTTACTAAGGTAATCGGTTGAAATATAATACCGCCATTTTATGGGTACCAGGGCCAATAATTTATGCCCGGGTGCCACTTTCTTAAACCATACATAGAATCCATTCTCGAGTTGGATAAACCCCTTACTTCCTGATTCGTATAAAAGGGAAGGAAAGGGTTGTACCTTTTGGGTGTTCCAAAAAACCAGATCTTCCGTTCCACTGCTATCACTCTGGTACGCAAAGAAAAAATATTTTTTATCAATAAAATGCCGGAGAAACTTCTCATCATAATTCCTATGCAGAATTTTTGAGAGCTGTGCTGTATCGTTGGTAATGGAATTAAAATCCCTTTCCTGGGATTGCACATACGCCGTAAATTTTTTTTGAACATTTTGAATGGAGGCATTGGCCGACCAGTAATTATCTACAATAAAGGAAAAGGTGACCAGCCAGGCGGCAATCACCAACAGGTATGCATACTGGTATAAAAAGCGTTTAAAGGTGATTTTTTGTGGCAATAAGCTAATACTTTTTAATGCGAATTTCTTTCCTCCATTTTCACTTTATTCCAGATTGCGTCCATTTCTGCCAGGTTGAGTTCGTGTACTTTTCGCCCCTGCATTTCTGCTTCTCTTTCGATGGCATTGAACCGCATCATAAATTTCCGGTTCGTCCTTTCGAGGGCATTTTCCGGATCCACATGCAAAAACCGGGCAAAGTTTACGATCGAAAAGAGAAGATCGCCCAGTTCATCCTCCATGTTATCCTGATTTCCTGAAGCAACTGCTTCATTCAATTCACTCATTTCTTCCTGTACCTTTTCCCAAACCTGCGATGCCCTGTCCCATTCAAAACCAACCTGCCTGGCTTTCTCCTGCAGCCGGATAGCTTTAACCAGGGCTGGTAAGGATTGAGGGACTCCTCCGAGGACCGTCTTTTTTCCCTCCTTTAACTTTAGTTTTTCCCAATTCTGTTTTACTTCTTCTTCATTTTTAACCTGTACATCCCCATAAATATGCGGGTGCCGGTTAATCAGTTTCTCACATACCGCATTAATCATCTCCGGTATGGAGAACCGGTTTTGTTCTGTTGCAATCTTAGCGTAAAACACCAGGTGAAGCATTAGGTCGCCAAGTTCTTCCTTCATATTATTCCAATCCCCGGCCGTAATGGCATCGGCCAGTTCATAGGTTTCTTCTATAGTCAGATTTCTGAGCGTTTGAATTGTTTGTTTTCTATCCCATGGGCATTGTTCTCTTAGTTCATCCATGATGGTGAGTAATCGTTGAAAAGCTATCTGGCTTGGATTGGGCTGGTTCATATTTATACAAAAAATAAATAAAATAAAATTGCGGAAACACCAAATATCAAGAGAAGGATAAATCCAACAAGGAGAAGAAGTAACAGGAAGCGCAGGATGGTGGCCCACCATCCCCGCTGGTAAAATCTCTTCAGGGCAAGCAGGGTATAAAGCCAAAACCAAAACCATAGGCCCCTATTCAGCCAGGAAAAGAAGGTAACTCCCGCATTCGCGTCAAGTTTCTTCAGCAGAATATCCAATAACAATACAATGAAAAGGAATATATAAAGGTGCAGACTGAATATGAAATGGTCGGCATAAAAGAATTGCCGTTGCCGGAAGTACAACATTAATAAGATCAATGCGGTAAATGGCAGTGAAATAAAAATCAGTTGTGGCAGGCTATGCAAAAATTTATCCCGGATCACTTTTTCCAGGCTTTGGGTGTTATGCCCATATTTATTCCCCAGGTCAATTTCCCGGTATCTGAATTTTTTCTCGAGCCAACTAATATCCCGCTCCCGGCCCGATGCAATGGCGCTATCGAGTTCAGCCCGGGAATGATATTTAATGGTACCCGAAAAAATACCCGCACCTGTGGTGCTATCAATAAATCGTTGATACCCTTCCCGGCTCATGGGCAGTTCCTGCCTGCCTATCGACCGGTTTAATTCTTTTGTATAGTCTGCAAATTCTGTAGAATCCATCTCCATTACCGCATCTGAACTCACTTGTGCCCCATTGGGCCGGACCTTCATGATATCTTCCCTATTCCGGCCTGAAAAAAATACAAAAAAGAATAGCGCCGAAGAAAAAATATACATTCGGATGGGGTTCAGGTGAGAGGCCCTTTTCCCCTTAATATACTCAGCCGGCAAAAATCCAGGCCGGGAAACCAAATTCCAGGTACTGCTGAAAAATTTACCATCAAAATGGGTGAGGTCTTCAAAGTAATGCTTCAATAATTGCCAAAAACTCTGGTGTGGTTCAATATTCTCCTGACCACAAGACTGGCAGAACTTACCGGCAACCTCGGTTCCGCAATTCAGGCAGTTTTTCTCCTTTCGTTCATGAAAATGGCTCAAGGCGGATAATTTTGTTAAAAATAACAAAGTTTCGCCGCTGCGCCTTACATCGGCTTTCGCCTTTAATAACGAATGTTAGTATCTTGCCACCGATGAAAAATTACATATTCCTGCTCTCCCTTATCCTCCTCTTCAGCCAGGCAAAATCGCAATATTATTACCGGGATATTTTGAATACCGGGCAATTGCAAAAGGACATCCAGCTAATGAAGGAAAGAAAAATCAGGGAGGTGTCCATAAAAAGTTTTGACAGCGATGGTACCCCAAGCGAGGGATTCTTTTGTGAAAAGAAAATTTCGAAAGACTTCAGGAGAACCGAATTATTTACCCGCTCCGATATTTCATCCGCCTCCCTCCTAACCAGCCTTTATGATGCCCAGGGAAGAATAATTCAAATTACCGACAGTTCTAAAATATCCGTTTCATATACCCATTACAACTACAACAGCCAGGGTAAGATCAGCAGTATCCTTACTGAAGTTGTGTCTTCTGATGATGATTTTCATTCAGAAATGAAGGAGGAGCATCTCTACTTTTATGATGATAATGGATACCCTACTGAAATGAAACGGGTAAAAAATGGGAAAGACACTATCCTGATTCTTTTTAAAACCGATGATAAGGGCAAGGTTACTATTGAAAAAAACAGCCAGACCGGAAGTAAGTACTACTATTATTATAACGACAGGCAACTCCTTTCGGATGTGGTATTAGCCAATGAATACAAAGACAAACTCGTTCCCCAATATTCTTTCGAATACAATAGCAACGGACAGGTAACCCAAATGTCTAACAGCGCCGAAGGAGGAGGTACTTACAATGTTTGGAAATATAAATATGATGACGGTTTACGCAGTGCAGAAAAATGTTACGCAAAGGGACGAACTTTGCTGGGGTCAGTGGAGTATAATTACAATCCCTGATACTCTTCGGGGTGTTTTTCCTTTCTTTTATCCATCCAGTCCTTTTCGGCGGGTAAAGCCAACGCCTGCATAACCCCGATCAGAAAAATACCGGCTACATTGGCAAAAAGAAACAGCAAATTAAAACTAAGATAGGGTTCCAGTTCGGTATGCCCCATTTGGAAGAAGAGCCTGATATCTAAAGTGAATACCACAATCCAGGCTACAAAGGCAATACAAAAAAAAGAAAGGGAAATCCATTTCACAATTGGCGAGGGGTAGCGCAGGGTACGCTTAAAGAAAATAGCATAAACCGACATAAACAAAACGGACGGAAAGAGCAGAATCATCAACACATATAAATAGATGATCCAGGGGATATAACTCAGCACACCAAAAAGTAGCCGGATCAGCAAAAAGACAACGACCAATGCAAGCAGCACTCCTATTATGGTAAAAAACAGGGTGCCAAATAACATGATAAAGTTACTGGTCCGGTTGCGCATATCAGAAATAACTTAGGTTCGTTTTGGGCGTTAGCTTAAGCAGGGTATTGAACATTAAACGGATGGTGTTTTCAATATCATTTTTATGCAACATTTCCACGGTGGTATGCATATATCGGAGTGGAATGGAGATCAGCACACTGGGACATCCATCATTGGCATAGGCAAAGGAATCTGTATCCGTTCCGGTACTGCGGCTCACGGCCCTGAGTTGGACCGGGATTTTATGGGAAGATGCCACATCCTGCACCAGATTCAGCAGTTTATTATGAACCGCCGGGCCATAACAAAGGGCCGGTCCATTGCCGCAGGAGCAATCCCCTTCAATAAACTTGTTGATCATGGGTGTGGTGCTATCGTGGGTTACATCTGTAATTATGGCCACATCGGGTTTAATTCTTCGGGCAATCATTTCTGCACCGCGGAGGCCAATTTCTTCCTGAACAGCATTCACCACATAAAGGGCAAAGGGAAGTTTTTTCTTTTGTTCTTTCAGGAGCCTTGCCACTTCTGCAATCATAAATCCGCCTATCCGGTTATCGAAGGCGCGTCCAATGAGGAACCCATGGGCCAGCTCGTCGTAGCCATCTTCATAAGTAACCACCGATCCTATATGAACACCCAATGCTTCCACCTCTTTTTTAGAACGGGCTCCACAATCGAGAAAGAGGTTATCTACCTTGGGTTGGGTATCCTTTGCATCGGCAGCGGCCATCCTTGTATGAATAGCGGGCCACCCGAATACAGCTTTTACTTTACCTTTCTTTCCATGAATAACCACGCGCATGGAGGGTGCAATCTGATGATCTACGCCTCCATTTCGTTTCAGATAAATCAATCCTTCATTGGTAATATAATTTACAAACCAGCTAATTTCATCGGCATGGGCTTCTATCACCACCTTAAAATTGGCTTTAGGGTTAACAACGCCAACTGCCGTACCATAAGGGTCGGTAAACATTTCATCCACATTGGGCCTCAGATAATCCATCCATAATCGCTGTCCACTCGATTCAAAACCGGTTGGGGAAGGGTTATTGATGTAATTGCGAAGAAATTGATACGATGATTCCGGTAGAAATGATTTCTTTACTGCCCTTGCCATATAATGTAAATTTTGGAGTGGCAAATTAAAGAATAGTTGCCAGATATGCGGAGAGGGATGAAAATAGCATTAAGCCATCCACTACAAAGTAATAATAAAAATATCCTTTTTCCCTTTGCGACCCGAGGTAGACAAGAAGCGTAACAACGCCCACAACCAGGAAAGCAATGGTTTGGGGTATATCATTAAACACAGAACGAAATACAAGTCCCACCAACATATAAAGGGCAAATGTTATAAACATCAATATTTTTATGGCAGTCGGATTCAGATCGGTGGCCAGGGTTTTCAGAGAATGAATCCGGTCTATTTGGGCATCCCGGGAGTCGAACATGATGCAAAGCATCAGCATAAATAAAAAGCGGGTTAGGAAAATCATCCATACCCGAAAATCATCGCCTGCTTCATTCAGGCTTGCCGGGATAAACACGGTGGTATATGCCCAGGCAAGGGCCAGAAGAAAGGTTTTGAGGAACCCTACTTCTTTCAGCCCAAAGGGTATTTTCACCGGCCAGAGGGGGAGGCTGTAAAACAGGGTTAAGATAACGGAGCCGGTAAGCCAGGGCCAAATTTGCGGAATAAACAAAAAGCTCACCAGGGTGCCTATGGATGCAAGGAAAAGAATCACCAGGTTCGATAACCCATCCTTCAACGCCTCTTTTGGATTTCGTCTGTTAAACTTCCACCGGCTCAGGAGCCAGTACAGGTTGTAACTGGCGAGCGTGGAAAAAAAGATCAGTAAATACAGGTACACATTACCGTTATCGCCAAGCAGGAGTATGGTTTGATAGCAAAGCGCCATACTGCAAAGCGAAACAAATATGGAGTGGGAGAAAATGAAGCTAAGCCACTTCATTATTATTGGCATTCGTAATAAAATGGATCGGGGGTTACAATTACATTGCTCTTATTACGGGCAAAATCGCGCACGTAAATTTCAAAGAAAAATGTGTCGATAGAAGGGCGGGTAGACTGGGTGCAGGTGAGCATATTAAAGAGGTTGACCCGGAGTTCGGCATCAAACTTTTTCCCGGCGGCGCCATTCAAATGAGGGAAAGGAAAGGAATCACTCAGGTAGGGTGCCTGGAGGTTAGTAATATACACAAAGGCCGTATCCCTATCCGTAAATCCCAGGTCGCCTTCTTTATCTGTAATATTCAAAATTACATCCGGAGCGCTAAAAAAATTGGTGCTGGTGCTGCGGTTGCTGGTCAGCGACTTATACCGCAACTGCGGGCTTGTGGTAAATTTATCCTTGGAGCAGGATACTACAGAAAAAGAAATAATAAATAATAAAAGGGCGGTACGCATTGCTGGGAAAAAATGTTTCATCAAATTTACTGATAAGGGAATAAAAATAAGAAGGATTGAATGCAACTTTGCCAGGGCAATTAATAATTAACAAAGGATGGTAAAAATAACCGGGATATTCGATATAAAAGAAGAGGAATTTAACTCCCTGGCTTTGGAAATTTTCAGGTATCAGTATAACCAGATCCCGGTTTACCGGGAGTTTGCCGACCTTACCGGCCGGCCGCCAAAAAAGGTACAAAATATAAATACCATTCCATTTTTGCCGGTAGGTTTCTTTAAAACAAAGAAAATTACTGCCCCCCGGCAAAAGGCGCCCGTCGTTTTTGAAAGCAGCGGTACCACCGGAATGGAAGTAAGCCGGCATTTTGTTACAGATCCCGGCCTCTATAAAAAAAGCTTTTTGTCGTCCTTCCAGCAGTTTTATGGAACGCCATCTTCCTACTGCATCCTGGGCCTTCTCCCCTCTTACCTGGAAAGGGGTGCCTCTTCTCTTGTATATATGGTGGATGAATTGATACGACAAAGCAATCATGCCAAGAGTGGATTTTACTTATATAACTACGATGAGTTATTCCGGGTGTTGCTGGCCAACGAAGAAAACCAACAACCCACCCTGCTCATTGGGGTTACCTATGCCCTGCTCGATTTTTTCGAATTGTATAAAATGAACCTCCAATATACCACCCTGGTGGAAACCGGTGGAATGAAAGGAAGAAGGATGGAACTCACCCGTAAAGAAGTACATACTAACCTCAAACAGGCAACGGGCTTATCCTGCATTCATTCCGAGTATGGCATGACGGAGCTACTTTCGCAAGCCTGGGCGGCCTGTGATGGAGTTTTTCGCTGTCCCCTCTGGATGAAAGTTGGCATTCGGGCGGAAGATGACCCCTTTGATGTGAAATTTCAGGATTCTCTGATAAAGCCATCAAATGGAGTAGTTAATATCATTGATTTAGCCAATATAAACAGTTGCTCTTTTCTTGCCATTGACGACCTCGCCCAACTGAACCCGGATGGCAGTTTCGAAATCCTGGGAAGATTAGATCATGCCGATATCAGGGGCTGTAGTCTGTTGTATACAACCTAATCTTAAAAGGTTGGCATCTTTTTTCTGTCAAATAAAGAACGGAGTCTATATCCTCCGATAAAGATTTACCATCATACTATGTCCGGTTTAATTACCAACCAGTTCCTGCCCTACTAACAGGTGATTCAACCGGAAGTGGCGTTGATGATTAAAATCAGTAATATCCGGCTCCCTTTTACGTTTAACTAATCGGGTATGCATTAGTGGAGCTTTACCAATAATTTTGCAAATGTGCATTTATAAGGAGTATTCATGTTGGATTTAAAAAAATCGTATTTCATCACAGCGGCAGTGGCCATTCTCGTATGGGTTTCGGTACTAAGCTTCGGTACCAGCAATTCGGCCCCTGTAAACAACGATTACCACAATTTATATTTCAGGAAGGCGGATGAAATAGCCCAACGGTTCCAAAAACTTAAAGGAGAATTTGAAAAGTGCAATTTGAATGATTCTGCGTCCAGACAGAAATTATTAGGAGAAATAAAGGGAATGAGGCCGCTATTAAAATCGGCGGATATCTGGTACCGTTATCTTGAACCGAATGCCTACCGGAAATTAAATGGGCCGCTCCCTGTTGAATGGGAGAATGAAGTATTTGAGAAATTTGAACCTCCATACCGGCGGGTAGGAAGTGGGTTGAGCCTGATGGAGACCTATATGGAAGAAGGGGTCAACCGCGATTCCCTGATTCGTATGGCTGATTCGTCCCTGCTTGGAATGGATGTATTCAGAGCCGATTCCATCACTCGTTTCCTGGATAAGCCCGATCACTTTTTTTATGCAAACAGGCTTTTCCTGCTCAACCTGGGGGCCATTTACAGCACGGGGTTCGAATGTCCGGATAAGGAAAATATCATCCCCGAATTAAGGGGCATGCTTTCTGATACCCGGGAAATTTACCTTGCTTTTAATTCAAGTTTCCCTAACTATGCGCTAAATAATAAATACCTCAGCCTCTACCAGCAACTCTGCGATTACGCGAACCGGCAACCTGCTTCCATAAGTGAATTTGATCATTTCAAAATGTTGAAAGATTATGTGAACCCATTGTTCAAATTAAATCAGGAAATGATCCGGGGCTATCGGGCCAGGTCGGCAAACTTCAACGATTTTACCCTGAGCAATGCGGTGAACAGTATTTTTGATAAAGGGTTATACGAAGGACAAAATGTGAAAGGAATATTTCTTCCTGTGGATGACAGTGCCACCCTGTCTGAAATTGCAGGTGTAGGAAGACTATTATTTTACGACCCTATCCTATCGGGGAATATCAAACGAAGTTGCTTTTCCTGCCATAAACCGGATCAATATTTCACTGAAACCAAAAATGCTACCAGCCTTTCCATTGATGGGCGCAATTTCCTTACCCGCAACACGCCCAGCCTTATCAACGTAACCTTTCAGCACCTGATAATGCTGGATGGTAAACATTATTCTCTCCTTAACCAGGGAAAGGATGTGGTTATTAACCCAAATGAAATGGGCGGCGAAACCCATACCATTTTGAAAAATGTTTTGAGTTGCAAGGAATACGAACAGGCATTTAAGCGGTTTGTAAAGCTTACCCCCAACTCACCCCAAATTAAAATAGACCATATAATTTCGGCCATCATGCTGTATTATACCCAATTCAGCCAGGGGTATTCCCAGTTCGATAGCGCCATCAACCTCCAGGCTCCTCTTGCTCAGGATGTAATTAAAGGGTATAATTTATTTATGGGTAAAGCGCAATGCGGCACCTGCCATTTCCCACCCCAATTCAATGGAGTGAAACCTCCATATATTGGAAGTGAATTTGAAGTGTTGGGCGTGCCAAAGGATACGGCCTATTCTGCCCTTAGCCCCGATAGTGGGAGGGCCATCATCAATCCGGCCCCCGAAACCCTGCATGCTTTCCGCACTTCCACCGTCAGAAATATTTTTCATACCGGGCCCTATATGCACAATGGGGTATTTACGGATGTGGATCAGATCATTGAATTTTACAATGATGGTGGCGGCATAGGACACAAACTAAAAGTTCCCAACCAAACACTTTCTTCTGATTCGCTTCACCTGACCGCTAATGAGAAAAATCAGCTAAAGGCATTTATGCGGGCTCTGGATGAAGGCATTATCTTTGATACCCCACCGGTGAGCCTGCCCGATTCTAAAAAGAAAGAATTAAAGGGAAGACTGGTTGGCGGGGAATACTAATGAAGAAAATAATAATCATCACTGCCTCATTTTTTTCTGCTACGTTTCTCTTACAATGTTCCGGAAGTAAAAAAATAGAATATAACATTCCGGCGTATTTTAAAGGGGATCGAAAAACGGAATTACTCAGCAATCTGAAAAAAGGAAGTATTCTTTACAAGAACAATTGCAGTGAATGCCATGGGATATATGGCAAAGGAAAGGAGGGAATGCCCAATTTCACCAACAACGAAATTCAAAATTACATTACGGCATACCAAACCAATGATGTTACGAACCATGCCGTGATGAAGAAACTCCTCCCCGAAGAGTTATCCATGATTGTCACTTTCCTTCAAATGAGGAAAATAGACAGTATCCCCGGCCATCGCCATTGATTTTTATTGTTTCACCAGCTTCACTTTACGGACTTCACCCCCCTGGGAAATCTCGAGGAAATAAACTCCATTCGCCAGGGATTGAAGATCTTCTAAATTGAATGTATTAAAACCCGCATTAACCTGCTTCAATAATTTCTTCACCACGGCACCCTTTGCATCAACAAACCTCAACTCCACTGTTCCTTCTTTCGCAAAATCGGCAGCAACAAAAATATCACTGGTAAATGGATTGGGTGAAACGGTAATGTCGTTTGATTTTCCTTTCCCGGAGAACACTCTTACAATAAAGGAATACGCATACTGGTTGTCGGCATCCACCATTTTTAACCGGTAATACACATACCCATCCAGAAAATCGGAGTCGTTGAATCCGTATGTAGAAGCATTTTGGTTGTGGTTGGCCTCTACCCTTCCAATTTTTGAAAAGGTATTTCCATTATAGCTCCTTTCCACATCAAAGTGAGAGACATTGTTCTCCTCTGCCGTTGTCCAACTCAGGGCATTAACTTTTCCGTTTCCTTTCACCGAAAAGCTAAGCAATTTTAGCGGGAGCGGGCCTCCACAATACGGTATAATCCGGGAAGAATCAACGGTTCTTAAACCGGCGGCATCAGTAACGGCAAGGGTTACCAGCCAATAGTAGGAATCTCCATTGCATCCAATCCGGGATATCACCGCGGAAGTGATCTTGTTGGTATCGATAGCTTCCGGGTGTTGATGGGTATTATGCCTTAAGAAGGTTTGCCATTGGTAGAACAATTGATCGGGGCCCTGTTCTGCATCTGTAACATTTGCCTGGAGGGTATAGGTGGTATCCGGGCCTGGTACATAAAGTGAATTATCTATAGGGCTAATGATATCCACCGAAGGCGGGGTATTATTAGCAGAAATGATCAGGCTATCGGTAGAAACCCCTCCGTTGATATCTGTTACGGTAAGTTTTACTACAAACTTATGCGGATTCGCATCCGGGGCAGAAAAACTATGAGATGGATCTGCTGCAGTACTCAGCGGGCTTCCATCGCCAAAATCCCAACTGTACGTGATGGCATCGCCATCCGGATCGTATGAAGTATGCCCGGTAAAGTTGACATTAAATGGAGAAGGGGCATAGTACAGATCAGCACTCATTTCCACTACCGGATTCCGGTTTCCTCCATAATCAAGCCGGCGAATGGCATCGCCCCCCATATCGATGATATAGAGGAGAGAATCTTTGGGGCTTTCACTAATTTGAATCACCGCACCAAAGCCGGTGCTAAAATCGGAGATAGCCTTCACCCGGTTGGTGAATTGCACCTGCATATTTTTTATCCAGCTACCTGAGAGGTCGGCAAAAAAGTAAGTATTCTTATATTGCGCCGGATACTTATCATATCTATACCAGCAGCCTCCGCTGGAGCAGAATCCGCTGAAGGGAGTTCCGATAACATCCGATTGCGGGCTGCCAATTTCTTCAGGAGTATAGGTTACGGAGCCAAAAACAGGTACCCTGGCGCTTACAGCGCTATGGTTCCAATCAATTGCCGGTGGATAATGGGAAAATCGGACCGGGTTGCCACTAACAATGGGGCTGCCATCGCAGGGGTTGTAGACCGTATTGTCGCCACTGGTAAGCGCATCTTTAATCAGGTCCTTAAATTTGAAATATTGCTGCGTACATCCATTAATTCCATATTGTGGATTGGGTTCATCTTTATTAAGCGTATTGAGGGAACTATAACTGGTATTAGGTTCCATACCTTCCCAAAAAGGCCAACCCGCATTTTGACCCGGGCTTTTGATAATATCCACTTCTTCCACATCGCTCCAACCCACATCCGATACATAAATTTCTCCGATATCGCCGGCTGCCGGGTTGGTGGAACCGCTATTGGGTTTAATATAAAAACGAAATGGGTTTCTAAATCCAAGCGCCCAAACCCTCGATTGCGGTGCACGCGGATCAGCAGGATTAAAGAAAGGATTACTGCTCACTCCATTTCCATTGGTGGGATCGAGCCGTAAAATTTTTCCATTAAAACAATTGAGCAACTGACTTCTGAAAGCGCCTACATTTTCGGCCGGCCGGATGATGTGATCGGTATTTAATGCCTGGTTCCAATAAGTTCCGGAAAAGCTTCCGGCATCGGTTCCGTCATAACTAGCAGCATCACCACAAGAGGCAAGGAGAGTTCCATCCGCCGCAAAGGCAAGCGTACCCACCCCGTGCGATTCGTGCAAAATAGGAATACCGGTAGTTTTTGATTCTCCCAAAAGAATAGTTCGCGAAGGAAGGCTTGCCACCAGGTTGCTTCCACTCATGATCGTCTGATAGCGCGTGATTCGCCCAATGGTAGCTGCAAAATAGGTGTTAGAGTTGGCGTTGTATCCCGGCTTGCCATAATTCAGGAGGTAATACCGATCAACCACATACAATAAATAAATCAGGCCATTGGTATCGAAATCAGGGTCCACAGCAAAGCCAAGCAGGCCGTGATCGCGCCAGTTACCCACTTCTTCGCTGATATTTAAAACCGGGGTCGTTTGCTTTATGTATGTATGCGTTGCATTATCCCAATTGCAAACAAATACCTGTCCCCTTTTTTCCCAAACAAACATTTTAGAGCCGGAGCTGTTGAAGGCCGTACCTACCGGCTCCGTCCAACTTCCGGAGGCAATATCCGTCAGGCTAAAGCCATCAGGCAGTGTTTGAGCGCCCGAAGAAAATGCCATTAATACAATAATGGTAAATAGAAAAAATTTCTTAGACATCGTTTTCATTTTAGATAATAATCCGAAATAGCAGGGGACATAATGAGGGAAAATCTTGTCCGGATTTATCTGATTCACGGGCAGATCCTGGTTCAGGGTATTGGATAGGGCATTATATCCAATGCAAAATAACTCAAAAAAGTAAGTTTCCCAATGGGAAAAATACAAAGTAAAAATACTAAATCTGATGTTACCCTTTCACTAACCAGGGCAGGATGAATTAACATTAAGATGCAATAGCCGGTAATAAATTAATGGGATGAAAACAGGATCTGATTATGAATATGAATAACGGCCCGGTAATAAATCCCATTCTCACTCCAATATTTATAAGAAAAGAAATGGAGAATTATGATCAAAATCAATTTTTTAAACCCATGAGTTCAAAAATTTTATTTTGAATGTTATAACATTAAGTAGGTTAAAGAACAAAAAAAGGCTGCCAAAAGCGGCAGCATTAAAAAATTAAAAGTTGAAAACAGGCCGTTAGTAATTGGTTACGGTCATTTCCACCCTACGGTTTTTGGCTCTTCCTGCGGCCGTTTTATTATCGGCAACGGGTTTAGTTTCACCATAACCGGTAGAGTTTGTCCTTGCTTCAGGAACTCCTTTACTTACGAGGTAATCTCTTACTGCTTTCGCCCTGTTTTGGGAAAGGATTTGATTCTTGGCATCATCTCCCTGGGAATCGGTATGTCCGTCAATTTGAATTTTTAATAAATCGTCGCTCTTCAAAATGTCGGCTACCTCATTTAATGATTTGTACGATTTGGGGAGCAGTTTATAACTACCTGTTGCAAAGAATACATTCTTCGCGGCAATATTAACCTTTTCGATCACTTCTTTTTTGATTTCGGGGCAACCCTGGTTGCTTGCCGGTCCCGGGCGGTTAGGGCATTTGTCTTCTTCATCATTCACGCCATCACCATCCGAATCAGGAATGGGGCAACCCTGGTATCGGGCATATCCTTTTTCGTTGGGGCATTTATCTTCTTCATCGTTAATGCCATCTCCATCCGAATCAGGAATTGGGCAACCTTTATATTTTGCGAGCCCGGGTACATCGGGGCAGGCGTCATCGCCATCAGCAATTCCATCGCCATCTTTATCGGGGCATCCCTGAAGAGCAGCAACACCGGGAACATCGGGGCATTTATCTTCTACATCGGGTATTCCATCTTTATCCCGGTCGAGGACAGGCGGAGGAGGGGGAGGTGCCACTACCACCGACACAGGGGCAGGGCGGTCTTTAAGCGGAGCCACTATCCCGGCCGAATAATACAGGTGGTACGCCCCGGCTTCTGTGATAGGCATCCGGTATTGGGAATTGATGTGCAGGAAAACATCAGGCACTAATTTAAACTGCAACCCAACTCCTACCGGAATAAAGGCAGAGAAGGTTGACTTGTATAAAGATGCCCCTACACCAGCCGTCAAATAGGGATTTATGAAAAATTCATCAGTCAGCAGTTTCAGGTTGCCTGTTACAGCGCCTTCCAACAAAAATTGATCGCGGTACTGCGGTTGTCCGCCGCCAGGTGTATACCGGACAAAAGAAGCGGAGAGTGTTGCGGCAACGTCAAAATTTGGATGGAAGCCCTGGAGATAGCTCACTGCAAGCCCTGGAGCCATCCGTTTCAGTTTTGAATATTGATTTTCACGAACAACATTAGACAATCCTTTGTTTCGAATATCTGCAGCCGTTTGAAAATCATCAAAAAAGAAATGGATTCCCAAAGAAGGGAGTTTAACCTGCCGGGTTTGCGCAAAAGTGGCGCCTGTAAATAGCAGGGAAATGAATAAGAAACTAAATTTCTTCATATAGTTAGGTTTAGTAACCCCGCAAAAATAGCCGCTTCAATTCAAATACTAAAATATTTGATTGTATAAAACGTAGAAAAATATTAATATATAACTTTCATTTTCAGCAAATTAGGGTTTCAATCGCTTTTTTTACGGAAAATGGATCAAAGTACTTCCACTTTAACCCGGGTTAATCCTCTTTTAATAAAACCCAGGGTATTTGCTGCCCGGTAGGTCAAATCAATCAATCTTTTTGTTTTCTTATTAAGCCTGTCGTTAACGGTTACAATCACCGATTTTTTATTGCGCAGGTTAGTTACCCTTACCCTGGTGCCAAGCGGAAGTACATTACAGGCTGCTGTTAATTTTTGCTGATTAAAGACATGGCCGCTTGCAGTTTTTCTTCCATGAAATTTTTGATGATAATAACTAGCCTGGCCATACAGGATTTTTTTTACTCCTTGTTTTTTAGGAGAAACAACCCGGGCAGTTGCCTTCCTGTTTGCTTTTGCTTTTTGATTTTGTGCATTTCCACAAACGGGGGTAATTAATACAAAAGAAAGAGACAACAAAATGGCGGGCAGGAAAGTAACTAATCGTTTCAATTAATACGTAATTGTCGGTTTTGAAAATACTTTTCATTCAGGCGTTTGTCATCATCGTACACATCCTCAAAAAAATGGATCTTTCCATTTTGGGCCACACAGGAAAAATACCGGATAAATAAAGGTAACTTGTTTTTTACCTTAATTACATGCCGTTCCTTTTTTTCTATCCAGGTATTTATGGAATCGCGGGTGTAACGAAGGGTATCTTTTGAGGCTAATTTGAGGCTATCGTTTCGGGCAATAAAACTGGCAAGTTGTTCCCACTGCTCTACCCGCACACACCCATGGCTAAGGGCACGCATCAGTTTCTTAAAGAGATAGCGCTGGTTGGTATCGTGCAGGTACACATCAAATGGATTGAAAAAATTAAATTTTATAACCCCGAGGGCATTATCATTTCCACTACCCTGCATTACCCGGTATGGAATCCCATTTTTGTATTTTTCCCAATTCAGGGTGGATGGATCAATCCATTCATCCTTATTGTTGTAAAGAGACAATCCCTTTCGTTTCAGGTAACCCGGGTCGCGCTTCATCCCGGGGATAATTTCCTTTTTTATTATACTGGTGGGAACCGTCCAGGTTGGCAGGGTAATAATCTGGGAAATGGCACCGGATAAAAATGGAGTTGGAGTAGCCGGTTTCCCGCAAATTACCCGGGAAGAAAAGGCAATGGTATCTGCATCGTAAACCCAAAGCCGGAAAGCAGGGATATTCACCAAAATGAATTGTTCGGGGATTTCGGCAGGCATAATTTTATAACGGTCAAGGGTAATCGCAATTCGATTAAACCGGATTCGGTCAGTAAGGTTTAGCGTGTTAATAAGAGCCGTATTCAACTTTCCCGTTTCCTGAATTCCCCGTTGATGCTGGTAGGATTTCAGCAATGTGCTTAGTGATAAGGAATCCGGCTGGCCAACTGCCTTAATGCCCGATTCGCCCAGCCGGGCTAACAGATTCTTAATAAATTTCAAGGAGTCCTTCTCATCCCCCTTCCCGAAAGGGTAATTCAAATAGGTGTAATGCTGGGTATCCATAGTATTCACAAAATCCTTCAGCAAAAGATGCAGGCTATCATAGCCTGGAAATACAGGTTGAAGGTGAAAAAGGATCGAGTCCAGTTTTTCGCCCCTGAAAAATGAATCCATTCGCTGATAAAAAAAGGGAAAATTCTCATCGGGTAAATAACTCATAGAGAGGCTGTCGGGTTGTAATCTTCCCTGTTTCAGATCCTGCAAAACATGCAGGAAACCATCCGTTAGCGCCATATCGTATTTGGCCCATAAAAGGGCATCGTGCTGTTTTGCGGTATCCTCCAGATTCTGGCGCCAGGTTAAAATGGAGTCGTAATGATAATCATTTCGAAAAAGTCCATCGTATGCCGCATCCTTTAAATAGGATTGAAAAATACCGGATTGAGGTTTGATCTTTAATCCATCGAGCCAAAGCGGATTAAAATCGTTTCGGGAATAAATCCTGTTCAACACCGGGAAGCTGGAAAATTTAGTTCCCTTTACAAAGCGTGGGTTTCCGGAAAGATTATCCAGGATGGTTTCAATCTGATTTTTTATGGCCAGGGGAACTTCATGGATATCCGTAACAATATCCTGAGGAGGTAATACAGATTCCTTTTTTCGGTTACAGGAAACGCAGAGCATCCAAATTCCCCCAATTAATAAAGGGAAGATTATTCCAAGGCGCCCCATAGGCCTATTTAATTTTTAGAACCAAATTGGTGTAATAAATATAACCCCCTTTTTTCAATTTTTCCACTTCCCTGTTTTGGCAATTCCTTTTTGGAAAAAAACTTACTCAAAAAATTGTGGCCCGGCCAAACAACCGGTTTCATACGCCGAACCGGAGAATCCAACTCTATAAAATATTGCCATTTCCATTTTTCCAACAATCCATAAGGAAGCATAGCTTTGCAGGCGATGAAGTATTACCTAATTGCAGGAGAAGCCAGTGGCGATTTGCATGGTGGCAACCTGGTAAAATATTTGCTCAAAAATGACCCGAATGCGGAAATCAGGGCATGGGGTGGCGACCTGATGAAAGCGGCGGGCGCAACCCTGGTGAAGCATTACCGCGACCTGGCCTTCATGGGATTTACGGAGGTGGTGCTGAACCTGCGTACTATTTTACGAAATATATCATTTTGTAAAACGGATATAGAGGCATTCAATCCGGATGCCGTTATTTTTATTGATTATCCGGGGTTCAATTTACGAATATCGAAATGGGCAAAACTGAAAGGATTTAAAACCATTTACTACATATCGCCCCAGGTTTGGGCCTGGAAGGAAAACAGGGTAAAAACCATCAAGCAGTCGGTTGATAAAATGCTCGTCATCCTTCCCTTCGAAAAATCTTTTTATAAGAAATGGGGTTACGAGGTGGATTATGTTGGCCATCCTCTTGTTTCAGTGATTGACGAGTACCGTGCACTGCACCCCTTCCTGGTTAAGGGGCTGAGAAAAAAGGTAGGCTTACTCCCGGGAAGCAGAAAACAGGAAATAAAAGTTAAACTTCCCATTATGATGGAGGTGGCAGGACAGTTTCCAAATGTTGATTTTATTGTGGCAAAGGCCCCGGGTATTGAGGAACAATTTTACTTACCCCTGATTGCACAACACCCCAATGTGCAGGTAAGGGCCAACCGTACCTACGAAATTTTGAATGAAGTAGATGCCGCCCTGGTAACCAGCGGTACCGCCACGCTGGAAACAGCGTTATTTCAGGTTCCTCAAATTATATGTTATAAAGGAGGCCGGATTTCTTATGAAATTGCCAGGAGGCTTATTAAAATAAAATACATCGGACTGGTAAATCTCATCATGGATAAACCGGTGGTGAAGGAACTGATCCAGGGAGAATTAAATGCAAAAAATTTAAAAGCTGAATTAAACAAAATACTGTTTCAGGAAAATGAAATCCTCCGGATAAAGCAGGACTACCAGCAATTGAAAAAATTATTAAGCAGGGAAGGCAATGCCTCAGAAAATGCAGCGGAAATTATTTCTGCCTGGATGAATAAAGGTTAATGCCGAAACAGTTTAATCAGGACAATGATCAGCCCAATTAATGCCAGGATAATAGATAACCGGTTAATGCCGTGCATATACTTCAGCCATTGGCTGGAAGGTGCATCCGGATCTCTCTTTTTCAGATAAAGGTATTCTGCAATTTGTCGTAAAACGCCCATATTCAATTTATACAAAATTAGGAATATAGTTTATCCCGATATAGAAATACATTCCTTTGGATATAACATGCATTAAACCCGGAAGTTCATTTCGCTGTTCAATTTTCGGCGCTAAGGGATATTATTTCAAATAGCCCGTTTACTTTATATTCAATTATCTTTGGAAACAACTTGATACCTATGACAAGGGAAGAAAGATTTATGTCAGAAGCCATTCAATTGGCGAATCGGGGGATTGCCCATAAGGAGGGAGGCCCTTTTGGTTGTGTAATTGTAAAAGGAGATGAGATTGTTGGCAGGGGCAATAACCAGGTTACCTCCACCAACGACCCGACTGCCCATGCCGAGGTAGTAGCCATTCGTAATGCCTGCAAAAATTTAAATAGTTTTCAATTGGAGGACTGTGAAATTTACACCAGTTGTGAGCCATGCCCAATGTGCCTGGGCGCCATTTACTGGGCAAGGCCAAAGGTTATCTATTATGCGGGCACCCGGGAAGATGCAGCAGATGCGGGTTTTGACGACTCCCTGATTTACGAAGAAATGGATCGAAGCCTGGCCGATCGCCGCATCCCGATTAAATCGCTTGGCAGAGAACAGGCATTAAAAGTTTTTGATGCCTGGAAAAATAATCCGGATAAAACAACCTATTAGGAATACGAATATTTAAAACCTCAGCAAAAAGATTCCAGTTGTTTTAATATCGTAGCTGCTGGCACCACCCCCATTTGCCTCCACAAAATTTCTCCTTTTCTAAAAATGATAAGCGTAGGGATGGATTGTATGTTGTAGCGCGAAGCATAGGCCGGGTTCTTATCAATATCCATTTTTAATACGATTGCTCTCTCCCCTATTTTTTGTTTTACATCAACAATAGATGGCGCCATCATTTTACAGGGGCCACACCAATCGGCATAAAAATCAACCAAAACCGGTTTGTTACCCTGGATATGTTGTTCAAATTTATTCATGGTAGATTTTTTTTGTTTAATCCGAAGAAAAAATTACCTCTCAAACAGCCACCGGGAAGGGCCTTTTAAAGGTGCAGGAGTAAGTCCAAATTGGGAAATGGCATCCTGAATATGTTTTGTGGCTTCATCAATGGAATCGGTAAACAGGCAGAGCTTCATATCATCGGCGGAAATGGTACCGGCGGCTTTCATTTTTTCGATATGTTCGATGATGTCTTTATGGTATTCCTTATCGAAAATTACGATGGGGAAATCACTGACTTTCCGGGTTTGAATGAGGGTAAGGGTTTCAAAATATTCATCCAGCGTACCAAAACCTCCCGGCATCACTACAAAGGCATAGGAATATTTGATGAGCAGGTTTTTCCGGACGAAGAAATAACGAATGTTAACCCATTTATCCAGGTAAGGATTGGGGCTTTGCTCTTTGGGCAACACAATATTACAACCCACGCTTTTACCGCCTACCTCCTTTGCCCCCCGGTTAGCAGCTTCCATAATACCAGGCCCTCCGCCCGTCATGATGGTAAATCCCAATTTGGCAATCCGGCCCGAAAGTATCTTCGCCTTTTCATAAGCAGGATGGCCTTCTTTAAACCGGGCTGATCCAAAAACAGTAACACAAGGCCCTACAAAATGCAATGCACGGAATCCCCTGATAAACTCAAGCATTACATTAAAAGTAAATTTGAAATCGCTCCACCTTTTTTGCGGGCCTTCTAAAAATCGAATCTCAGATTTTGTCATGACGATTGGCTTATCATCAAACTTACAAAATGCGGGGCGGATTAGTTCATTATACTTTCAACGCTTTGCCATGCCCCGCCATTAATCACCTTAAACCCTTTGTCTTCTAATATTTTTTTTGCGGCGTGGCTCCTAATGCCACTTGCACAAACGGTGATTATGATCTTATGAGTACCGGATAAACTTTTCCAGGAGCCTGAAAGTTGCTGAAGGGGCATATTTTTTGATCCTTTAATATGCCCGGATGAAAATTCACCGGGGGTACGCACATCCACAATCAGTGCTCCGGCATCCAATGCTTCTTTAATCTTTGGATCTTTTTTTCCGAATAAAATACTTAGTACACCCATATAAAAAAAATTGAATAGAAAAATTGAATTTGAAATTTACTGCCAACGTTTTTGAATTGCTAAAATCATCCATTAAGAAAATGGACGAAATAAATCAAAGGCAAATTTCGGAATTAGCTGCTTTTGAGCCGTGACAAAAATCACCTTAGGATTTTCGAATCAGGGATAGAAAATCAGATTGCCAACTATTCAATTCTCACAAAAATTTTTGCCTTCTCAGCGCCAAGTGAATTGAACACAGGCAAAAGGTATCTATAAGAAAATAAAAAAGGGTTACTGCTGTAACCCCAAATTGATGTGGAGAATACCGGAGTCGAACCGGTGACCTCTTTCCCGAAGAATTTCGGGACATGCAAGCGAATCCGTAATGCCATGTTTCAAAAAGAGGTTACCCTCGTAACCCCACTGGTGGAGAATACCGGAGTCGAACCGATGACCTCTTTCCCGAAGAATTTCGGGACATGCAAGCGAATCCGCAATGCCATGTTTCAAAAAAGCTTACCCTCGTAACTCTCACTGGTGGAGAATACCGGAGTCGAACCGATGACCTCTTTCCCGAAGAATTTCGGGACATGCAAGCGAATCCGTAATGCCATGTTTCAAAAAAGCTTACCCTCCTAACTCTCACTGGTGGAGAATACCGGAGTCGAACCGGTGACCTCTTTCCCGAAGAATTTCGGGACATGCAAGCGAATCCGTAATGCCATGTTTCAAAAAGAGGTT
>JAFEAB010000091.1 GCA_018266615.1 Bacteroidota bacterium | reverse complement strand
GAAAAGGATAGCAACCAGGTAAAAGAGAATTTTTCTCATTATCTTATTATATTCAAAAAATAAAGATAAACAATTGTGCTAAAAAGCAGAATCCGGTTATCTTCTTTAACAAAGTTCACAGGGTTTATTTTTCAATTAGTTCTGGGTTTTGGCTCCATAGGCCAGGTCGCCGGCATCCCCCAATCCGGGTACAATGTAGCCTTTTGCGGTTAGCTCGTCGTCGATGGCTCCGCACCATACAATGGCTTTGGGGACTTCCCGAAGCACATATTCGATACCCACGGTGCAGGCTATGGCGCAAACTATATGCAATTCCCGAATATCGCCTTCATTTTTAAGCTGCTGGATGCATTTTACGAGGGAGGACCCGGTGGCCAGCATGGGATCGCTGATGATAATGATCCGGCCTTCCAGATCGGGGCAGCTCATGTACTCGAGGCTGATATCGAAACTGCCATCGGGGTTGTGTTTGCGGTAGGCGCTAAGAAAGGCATTATCGGCCCGGTCGAAATAATTAAGAAGCCCGTTGTGCATGGCGAGCCCGGCCCGCAGGATGGTTGCCAGAACGGGTTGTTGTTCCAGTACCTGGCAATCGGCGGCGCCCATGGGTGTGGTTACTTCAATTTGGGTGGAGGGCAGTTGTTTGCTGATTTCGTAACCTATCACTTCGGCAATCCGTTCTAAATTTCGGCGAAAACGCATGCGATCCTGCTGGATATTAATATCCCTCAATTCGGAAACCCAGTTACTGATTAGCGAATGTTCGGCGCTTAGATTCCTGACCATAAAACAATTATTAAGGGGGTGATGCCGGGATGTTGGGTGGCAAACACGCAATAATATCATTTTTCTAACCATTAACAAACAAATTGGGAAAGAAATCGGGGTAAAGCCTTTAATTTGAAAAGACATTTGCCTTCAAACCATGAAAAGAATATTTTTTGCCATTTTGGGGATCCTGGTTCTTGCTTCCTGCGGAAATGAAAAAGGGGCGGATAAACAGGCGGATAGGTATGAAAAGGGAAAATTAACCCTTGTGGAAATTGAGGCTAAGGCACCTGAAAAATTCCTTACCGTGAATGGAAAGGACAAAAGGAACTTAGTTGGACAAACCGTAGTGAAGGGGGAAATTGAAAACAAAGCGAAGATGGTTTCCTATAAGGATATAGAATTGCGGCTCCGTTTTTTCAGCAAAACCGGGGTGTTGCTGGAGGAGGATCATGAAACGGTTTTTGAGGTTATTGCTCCAGGCCAAACTACTTCTTTTAAGACCAAATATTTTGCGGCAAAAGGAACCGACAGTGTGGCCATTTCTGTAGTAAAGGCAACGGCGGTGAAATAGGAAGTGGTCCTTTTGGGAGATTATTCCGGTAAGCCACGAATGCACGAATTGAATGCATAAACCACGAATGCACGAATGGAATGCATAAGCCACGAATGCACGAATGGAATGTATGAGCCACGAATGCACGAATGAAATGCATAAGCCTCGAATGCACGAATGCACGAATGAATGTGGGCTCTTTTGGAGAAATGCGAAACGATATAAATGTTGAAAAATTTTAGGGCGCTTTGCTGCCCCCACCCCGGGGGCAAAAATAAAACCGGGAAAAATCCGAACAAAAGAAAATGGCTAATGAAATTTCAGTTTGATTAAAATTTATTTTGCTCGCTAAATAGGGCAATATATCAAAGCCACGAATGCACAAATGAAATGCATGAGCCACGAATGCACGAATGAAATGCATGAGCCACGAATGCACGAATTGAATGCATGAGCCACGAATGCACGAATGAAATGCATGAGCCACGAATGCACGAATTCATAAGCCACGAATGAACGAATGAATGTGGGCCCTTTTGGAGAAATGCGAAACGATATGAATGTTGAAAAATATTAAGGCGCTTTGCTGCCCCCACCCCGGGGGCGAAAATAAAACTGGGAAAAATCCGAACAAAAGAAAATGGCTAATGAAATTTCAGTTTGATTAAAATTTATTTTGCTCGCTAAATAGGGCAATATATCAAAGCCACGAATGCACAAATGAAATACCTAAGCCACGAATGCACGAATTGAATGCATGAGCCACGAATGCACGAATGCAAAGCCACGAATGCACGAATGGGAATGCCTACTTAGCTAACCTGATGAATAAATCGGAAACGATCTCCATCAAACAATCCCATATCGCTGAGCTTTATGTGTGGAATAACCAGGAGGGCCATAAACGAGAGCGTCATAAAGGGAGAGGCCAGGGTAGAGCCCATGCTGGTTTTTACAAAATTATCAAGTTGGGTATAGGCTTTTGATACATTATAGCCATCGTTCAGGCTCATTAATCCGGCAACAGGAAGTTCAATAATTTTTTCTGTTTGATCGCAAATGGCGCAGATACCCCCATGGGCTTTAATAATCAGGTTGATGGCCCGGGTGAGGGATTCATCGTCTATCCCAACGGCTACAATATTGTGGCTGTCGTGCGCAACGGAAGATGCAATAGCTCCTTTTTTTATTCCAAAGTTTTTGATGAAGGCTACGGCAGGTCTGGCGGGTTTATAGCGGTTGATTACGGCAATTTTGAGAATATCCTTTTCGGGGCAGGTGATAATTTGATTTTGTAAAATCCGGGGTGCAAATGGGAGGCAGTTGGTGATGAGTTGTCCATCGAGTGCTTCTATCACATCGATTTCTGTTTGCCCGTGGAAGGGAACTTGTAAGGAGTTTGCAGAAATGGGGTTGCAATGAAACCGGTTGATGGCTTTATCGGAAATAATGGGGATATGGGTTTTACCTTTTTCGGCTACCAGTTGGCCGTTGATGAAGGTTTTGAATACTTCAAAATTTTCGAGGTCTTCAATCATGATAAAATCTGCCGGGTCGCCTTTGCGTAACAGGCCAACATCCATTTTGTAATGTTCAACCGGATTAATACAGGCGGCTTTCAAAACATGAAACAGGGGAATGCCGTAAGCAATGGCGCGGGCGCAAAGGCTGTTGATGTGCCCCAGTTCCAGGCTGTCGGGGTGCTTATCATCGCTGCAAAACATGATGTCATCCGGATGCTTGTGTAAGAGTCCGATGAGGGCTTCGAAATTTTTTGCAGCACTTCCTTCGCGGATGAGAATTTTCATTCCGTATTTCAGTTTATCTGCTGCTTCCTCTTCCGTAAAACATTCGTGGTCGGTAGAAATTCCGGCATCAATATATTGTTTGGCGGTTTCTCCCCGCAGTCCGGGAGCATGGCCATCTATAGGCTTTCCTGCTTTTTTTGCTGCCGCAATTTTTGCCAGCACTTCCGGATCTTTGTTTAACACCCCGGGGAAATTCATCATTTCGCTGAGGTATAAAATTTGTGGGTCGGCCAATAATTCTTCCACATCTGTTACCGTAAGGGTTGCACCTGCGGTTTCGAAGTGGGTGGCGGGTACACAGCTTGGCGCTCCAAAGTTGAATTTAAAGGGAACTTTTTTCCCATTCTCAATCATATACCTTACTCCATCCATACCGCATACGTTGGCAATCTCGTGCGGATCGCTGATGGTGCCCACGGTGCCATGTACTACGGCCATGCGGGCAAAGGCTGAGGGGATGAGCATCGAACTCTCCACATGCACATGGCTGTCGATAAAGCCGGGTAAAATAAACTTTTCATTTTCCTTTTCTTCGCCCAGGTTTTGGATAGAAACAATTTTCCCATTTCCTACCTCTACCTGGCCGTAAAAAATGGATTTTTGGAAAATGTCAATAATATTTCCTGATTCGAAAAAGGATACCATGATGGTTTTTTTGTGTAGCTGCAAAAATACGCCGCTTCCATTTAAAACGGGGCTTGGGATTTGGCACTGCATAAATGGCAAATGCCGAAATAGGTTAGGGTAATAATGAATTCCCGATTGGAGGTAGGGAAAGAAATGGGGAAACTTAGTCTTTGTCTTCGAGCAAATCGGGTCTTCGCTCACGGGTACGCCTAACTGCTTCCTCATAACGCCAGTCTTCAATCCGTTTATGGTTTCCGCTCATCAGTACTTCGGGTACCTGCCATCCCCGGAAGGTTTCGGGACGGGTATAAACGGGTGGGGCCAGGAGATGGTCCTGGAAGGAATCGGAAAGCGCAGAACTTTCATCATTAAGAACGCCCGGTATAAGCCTGCCGATGGCATCGGTAAGTACGGCAGCAGCGAGTTCGCCACCGCTAAGCACATAATCGCCGATTGAAATTTCGCAGGTAATGAAATGATCGCGGAATCGTTGATCAATGCCTTTATAGTGGCCGCAAAACAGGAGCAGGTTTTGTTTCAGCGAAAGCTGGTTAGCCATTTGCTGGTTTAAGGTTTGGCCATCGGGGGTAAGAAAAATTATTTCATCGTAATGTGTTTCCTTCTGCAGGGCTTCCATGGCATTAACCAGGGGTTCAATCATCAATACCATGCCGGCGCCCCCGCCAAAGGGATAATCATCTACCTGGGCTCGGGCATAGGTGGTATAATCGCGGAGGTTGATGACGTTGACTTCGAGTAGGCCCCTTTCCCTTGCCCGTTTGAGGATAGAGTGGGAGAAAGGGCCCGAAAGTAAATCGGGTACAACGGAAATAATGTCTATTCGCATGGTTAATCGTCCGATAAAAATTCGTCGAGATCTCTTTTTTGCTTTTTGGTGGGCCTGCCTATTTTACTTAGTCGTTTACCGGTATGGAAAGAAGCAACCTGAATCCGTGGTTTGTTTAATTCTTCTTCCGGAGTAAGATCCAGGTAAAATTTTACAGCCTCTGAAAAGGGAACTCTTTGCTGAAGCAGGCCGGTTACCTTGATCAGCCATTTCCTTGACTCGGTTTTTACCTCATAGTCATCGCCCACCGATACGGATTTAGCGGGTTTCACCGGTTGTCCGTTTAATTTAACCTTATTGGCATTACAGGCATCTGCCGCCAGACTCCGGGTTTTAAAAATCCGAATGGCCCACAAATATTTATCCAATCTGGGTTTTTCTCTCTCCATGGCTAACCTTATTTTCAAAATTAAGATGTTTTTATATCAACAAGGGTTTTTGATAGGGGCTTTTGGCTAATTTTATCGCGATTAAAAATCATCATAATGCTTAAATCCTATATCGTTCTCCTTTTTTTCGTTATCAGCTATTCCCCCTCCTGGTCACAAAAAATTAACTGGACGACTGACGGTCTTGCATATACGAAATTTAAAGAGGGGAGTTTGGTTCGAATAGATCCCCGGACAGAAGGGGAAACTGTTTTGGTTTCCAGGGAACAGTTAACGCCTTCCGGCATGGAGACCCTCCGCCCACAGTCTTTTGCTTTTTCTAATGATGGGCGAAAAGTTTTATTCTTTACCAACACGGTAAAAGTATGGCGGGACCGTACCCGCGGCGATTACTGGTTATTGGATATAGCCAGCAAGCGGCTTCGCCAGGTGGGGAAAGACAGGCCCTCACAATCGCTGATGTTTGCCAAGTTGTCTCCGGATGGAAACCAGGTGGCTTATGTAAGTGAACATAATATTTTTGTGGAAGATGCCTCCTCGGGTTTTTCCAAAAAGTTAACAAATGATGGAACCCGGAAAATGATAAACGGAACGTTCGACTGGGTATATGAGGAAGAATTCAAATGTCAGGATGGATTCCGCTGGAGCCCCGATGGAACAAAAATTGCCTTTTGGCACCTGGATGCCAATAAGATCAGGGATTATTACATGATCAATACAACGGATAGCCCGTATTCGCGTATTATTCCGATTGAATATCCAAAGGCCGGCCAGTCTCCTTCCCCTGCACGGATTGGTGTTATATCGGTAAGTGGTGGCGGCATTAAATGGATGAATATTGAAGGCGATCCTGCAGAGCTTTATATCCCGCGAATGGACTGGGTGAGCAAAGGTGAAATAATCGTTCAACAACTTAACCGCAGGCAACAGGAAAGCAGGCTGATATATTGTAATGCCAACGATGGGTCGGCACGTACATTCTGGGCCGAGAGTGATCCATCCTGGGTGGATGTGCCCGATGACAGCAGTCCCTGGATTTTCATCAATAACGGACAGGATTTTTTATGGATTAGTGAAAAAGACGGATGGCGTCATATCTATAAGATAAGCCGGGATGGAAAATCCACTTCATTAATCACCAAAGGGAATTATGATATTGGGGAAATAAAAGGGATTGATGAGACAAACGGATATATTTATTTTTCCGCTTCTCCCAATAATGCCACCCAATTGTATTTATACAAAATAAAGTATGATGGAAAATCAAATAAGGATGAGGCAGAATTGGTGAGTGATAAAAAACTGGAGGGAACGCATACTTACAATATATCCTCAACCGCAAAAATGGCTTACCATGCTTTTAGTAGTCATAATACACCCCGGGTTTCTGAATGGATAACCCTCCCGGATAACCGGCCGGTTAATAAAGCGAAATCAATTGCTAACAACATAAGAAGGGAGACCAATAGCCAGGTGGAGTTTTTCCAAATAAAGACAGAGGATAATATATTATTGGATGCCTGGGTTCACAAGCCTGATAATTTTGATCCTTCTAAGAAATACCCGGTGGTGATGTATGTATATGGCGAACCTGCCAAATCGGTTACCGAAGATGAATATGGAGAGCAGGATAATTTTTTATATGATGGCGATATGGCGGCTGATGGCTATGTGCAGGTGGGGATTGATAACCGCGGAACGCCCGTGTTAAAAGGTGCCGGTTGGCGTAAAGCCATTTATCGTAAAATTGGAGATATTAATATCCGCGATATGGCCAATGGGTTTAAAAAAATATTAGAACTTCCCTATATTGATAAAAGCCGTACCGCCGTTTGGGGATGGAGTGGAGGCGGAGCATCCACCCTTAACTTAATGTTCATGTATCCCGATTTATTTAAAACCGGGATCGCCATTGCCGCCATTACCAACATGCTGAATTACGATAATATTTACCAGGAACGGTATATGGGCCTTCCGCAGGAAAATATGGAGGATTATATCCGCAATTCGCCGGTTACCAAGGCGCAGGGCCTGCAGGGAGATTTATTGTATATACATGGCACGGGCGATGATAATGTACATTATGATAATGCCGAACAGCTCATCAATGCTTTGGTGGTTAATGGTAAGCAATTTTCTTTTATGCCCTATCCCAACCGTACGCATGGAATCAGTGAAGGGAAGGGGACTTTTGCCCATTTAAAAACATTGTACAGCAATTTTCTACGGCAACATTGCCCACCCGGTGGGAGGTAAGCAGGGCTGCTTGTTAACTCAGGTATAATTAAATTTTTCCTATATATGAAAATGCTCTAATTTTAAAGAGGAACCTTTATTTCAAACCTAAATGTTGTTGAGTAAAGTTTCGTTTTTTAATTAAAGCAATCCAAGGATGCTGCCATGATGAAGTTCATTCATATAGTAGCACAATACAGTATGAATTGTTTTGTATTTGCTTCCTGCAGCCGTAACAGCGAAGCCTTATTTCCTTTCCAACCCCCTTTAGATTCTTTTTGCCAAATTCCACATCATTGCTGTTTGCAGTGGTTTCTTTCCTGTTCGGGAATATATAAGGCAAATTATGAACCTAAATCAACTTCCAAATGCCGGCTCACGAATGGTTATCCGAATTGATTGGCGTATTTGAAATGCGGTTGCCATCGCCCGGGCACAATTTGAAAATAGAGTCGCTTAACCTTGATTTTAATTTTTTATTCAACCATAGGTTTAGTTTATGGGTTCAGATAAAACAACGGAGGAAGGCTTAAAACGGGTTGTTGGCATTTCCGGCTTTTCGTTAAATATCATCAACTTCACGATTGGAGCCGGGATTTTTGCTTTGCCGGCGATGGTAGGTGTTGTGTTGGGCGCATACGCCATCTTCGCTTATATTTTCTGTGGATTGATGCTGGCAAGTATCATGCTCTGTTATGCCGAAATCGGAAGTAAGGTTACGAGTTCGGGTGGTAGTTATGCGTATGTGGAAGCAGCTTTTGGGAAATTTGCCGGATTTATCATTAACTGGTTATTTTTTGTGCTATGGGGAATTGTTGCTGATGCAGCTTTAATGAATGTGGTGGCGGATTCCCTGGAACCTCTTTTTCCTGCATTCTCAAATCTCTATATACGGGCTTCCCTGTTTTTTGTTCTCCTTCTTTTTATGGTTTTGGTAAATGTCAGGGGTTCTAGATTGGGTGTTTCTTTTATAAAGTGGATTACGATCATCAAAATATTGCCTCTGATAGGAATCATCATTTTGGGGATACCCCAAATAAGCACAGTTAACCTGCATTTACATCAGCCTCCTTCATTTTCTGCTTTTTCGAGTACCCTGTTGATTTTATTTTTTGCCTTTGCCGGGTTTGAAACTGCACTTGGGATGAGTGGTGAAATTAAGAATCCAAGGCGCACCATTCCCACAGGAATTTTTTGGGGAGCGCTGGTTATAATTATTATGTACCTGTGTTTACAAACGGTCACCCAGGGCGTATTGGGAAATCAAATGGCTTCGGTTAAGGATGCACCCCTTGCAGCAGTGGCTTTTAAAATTGTGGGATCTGAAGGCGGTATTATTTTACTGGTTGCGGCTGCTGTTTCCTGTTTTGGCGCTGTTTTTGGCGATGTGCTAAATACACCGCGGGTTTTATTTGCCGGGGCTAATGATGGGATGTTCCCTAAGTTCCTTGGAAAATTGCATCCTAAGTTTGCCACTCCTTATTTCGCCATAATTACCTATGCATCCCTAATTTTTATTTTTACTGTTTCGGGAGGGTTTAAACAATTAGCCATACTTGCCAGTACGGCCATATTACTTATTTATCTCTCTGTAATTTTTGCAACGTTAAAATTAAGAAGGGCAGAGCAGATAGTTCCGGAAGGGGCATTCAGCATGCCGGGAGGTTTGCTTTTCCCCGTAATTGGTATTGCTTCCATTATAGGGGTGCTGTCCAGCTTAAGGGTAAAAGAAGTCTTATTTACCCTTGTTTTTATTGCCCTCGTTTCCATATTATTTTTTGTGATTCGGAAAGTGCAGAAACGAACCGGCCTATTGAAAGGATAAGGATTATTTCAATTTTTTTCATTGAAAAACCTACAGAAACAAACAGGTAAAGATCGCAGAAATGACCGGGTAGTCTGTTTATTTCTGTTCCGGGATGAATGAGCCAAGCGCATTTTAATAAATAATTTGGAGACCAGATACCAATTAAAAACGGGGCGTATCCGAAAAGCCTTATGAGTAGGAAATTAAACTTAAAACCATTTTTATGCCAAAGTATGTTATTGAAAGGGAAATACCAGGAGCAGGCAAATTAACGGCTGATCAATTAAAGGGAATTTCTCAAACTTCTTGTGGGGTGCTCAGTAAATTGGGGCCTCAGATCCAATGGGTTCATAGCTATGTTACAGGTGATAAAATTTACTGTGTATATATAGCGCCCAATGCCGAGATGGTTCTGGAACATGCAAAGCAGGGAGGCTTTCCGGCGAACTCGGTGAGCGAAGTGGCTACCACCATAGATCCGACGACGGCAGAGTAATTTCCCTTGATGGAAGCCGGATAAATATAGGAGATGGAAAATTGATTTTTTCCACCCGGAAAGGTATTTTCCTATGTGTAATGGATGTTCAGCTATGGGGTAGATGTGTATTGACGGGTATTTTTATCTTAGAAAAGGGGGGGGGAGTCTCTTTATTGAATTGTTATCCAAATCTGTGTCATCGAATTTTATCGAATTATTATTTTGTGCATTGTATTAGCCTATAGAGTGGTAAATTTAGAAGGATCATTGTAAAATTTCTTAAACATTTCTATTTGAATAGCCAGCATCCTCGGAAACAGGGGGTAATTTTTGCTCAATTATTGAAAGGCAATTGTATGGATTTATTCAGGGAAAGCCAGAAATTTAAAGCGTCTGGAGTTTTGAAATAATTATATGCCTCCGGGTTGTAGTGGCATGGTACTTTGAAGGAGATTTTTGCATTGGGCTATGAGAAGGCGAGGATGGGGAAAGGTTTTTCATGTATTATTTATTTACCTAAACCGGGATGAAAAATATACTATTGCTTTTTGCTCTTCTCTTTGCCTGTTCCCAAACATGGGCCCAGGAAAAGTCCGGAGAGGAATTACTCAGGGAATTGGAACAACATCCGCAGCAGGACAAAAAACGCGTGGATATTCTGATTGAGATTGTCAATTCGCCTCAATTTGCTTCAAAATTAAAAGTTCCCTGGCAGGAAGAGGCTCTCGCCATATCTCAAAAGATCGGATACAAATTGGGAGAAGGAAATGCACTGCTATTTTATTATTCCAATGCAGATCCTGAATCGGGTTCTTCAGAAGCAGACTCGATACTGAATAAACTAAAAATCATCGAGAAAGAAGTAAATGATAAAAAGTTTTCAGGTCGTTTACTCACAAACCTGGGTATTGTTCATACAGACCAGGGTAAAAAATCGGGAGTGGATGAATTGTTGAAGGGAGCAGCTTTATTTGCTGAAGTGGGATACAACCAGGGGATATCTTCAGCCTTCGGAGCTGTGTCTGATTACTATTTGAACGTACATACCGATTATCCTTTGGCCATGGATTATGCGCTCAAGAGTTTGCAAATTGCCGAAAAAGAGAAGAGCCCTTACTTTCAACGACGCAATTGGGTCAACATTGGATTCATTTATGCAGGTGTTGGCGACTATGAAAATGCATTGCAGGCATTTACAAAAGCAAAGCATTTCGCAGAAATGGAGAATAAATCATATGCCCAGGAGCCGATCCTGAACGGCATGGGAGAAATGTATCGCTTCATGGGAAAATACCCAGAGGCAATTAAATCGTATCAGCTTGCCATCGAAAAGAGCAGATCCAACACTTCTATTTCCATGTACGAAAGTAACCTGGCAGATGTTTACACCCGTATGGATAATTTGCCCCTGGCATTTCATTATGCATTTCGTGCTTTGGATACGGCCCGGGTTTACAAAGACTCGGTTGGGGTATCCTGGATTGATGGCATCTTATCCCGTGCATATCTCAGTAAGAAAATGCCCGACAGCGCCATTTATTATGCACAAATAGGGCTGGATATTGCTCAAGCCAATCATTTACCTGAGTTTGTAAGAGATAACGCCGGCGCCTTATCTGCTGCGTATGCAGCGCTCCACGATTATCAGAATGCATATAAATACAACCTTCAGTACAATTCGGTAAAGGACAGTATTCTCAACTCTGAATCCCGTAACAGAACATTGATGCTAAAGCACAATAATGACCTGTCTAAAAAAGAAGTCGAAATCAATCGTCTGACACAGCAAAGGAAAGAGCAGCGAATAATATTACTCGGCATTTCCACCGTACTGGCACTCCTTATCTTTTCGGCCATTGGATTGTTGCGAAGCATCAGGCAGAAACAAAAAGCAAAATTGGAAATCCAAAATGCTTATAAGGAATTGCAATCCACTCAATCCCAACTCATTCAGTCGGAAAAAATGGCTTCGCTGGGTGAGCTCACTGCAGGTATCGCGCATGAAATTCAAAACCCGCTAAATTTTGTAAATAATTTTTCTGAAGTGAATACGGAACTCATTAAGGAATTAAAGAATGAAATAATAAATGGCCGCATAGACGAGGTGTCTGAACTCGCAAATGATATTGAAGCCAATTCTGAAAAAATAAATCATCATGGTAAGCGAGCTGATGCAATTGTGAAGGGAATGCTTCAACACAGCCGCACCAGTTCAGGAAAGAAAGAGCTTACTGATATTAATGCCTTGACTGATGAATACCTTCGATTGGCTTATCATGGACTGCGGGCAAAGAACAATGAGTTTAATGCAGGGATAAGAACAGATTTTGATACTTCACTCAATAAAATAAATATCATGCCTCAGGATATCGGAAGAGTATTATTGAATTTAATTAATAATGCATTTTTTGCAGTGAATGAAAAGAAAAATCAGTCAGGAGGCGGGTACGAACCGGTTGTTTCTGTTAGCACAAAAAAGGTAAATGATAAAGTTGAAATAATTGTGGGGGACAACGGCAATGGTATCCCATCAGAAATTAGAGACAAAATATTCCAACCCTTCTTCACCACAAAGCCAACCGGCAGCGGAACGGGATTAGGGCTGAGCCTAAGTTATGATATAATAAAGGCGCATGGTGGGGAGATAAAAGTGAATAGTAATGAGGGAGAGGGCGCGGAATTCATAATTTGTTTGCCATTTAATGGATAATAAATGAAACGGTTAGAACAACGCAAAGCCCAACTGAAAGTAGCTTACCAGTGTGTTATGAAAGTGAGCATCCTGGATAGGAAGGCTCCCCTTCGGTATATCAACCAATATATAGCTGAGGATGTATGTGGCTTTGGCACGGCGGCAGATGAAAAAGTGGAGTCGCGAGAAGAATACAGAAACGTGATAATAAAAAGCAGGCAACAATCGAGGGGCCTGTATTTTAAAGCAAAGAATCTTACACCTTACCACCCGAAATTTATAGATGAGGACACGGCACAGTTTCATAATGAAATGGTAGTGCAGATAGGGGATAGAAAAAATATTCAAAAGTTCCACCTGTGGTTTAGCGTTGTTTTTAAATACCGGTGGGAAAGCTGGCAGATGGTGCTGTTTCATGGTTCTATCCCCGATGCAGGCAGCAGTATGGAAGAAACCTTTCTCCTCGGCGAGGCAGCACAGAGACTTAAAGAACTGGAACAGGTGGTGGCTCAGCGCACCATGGAAATCCAAAATAAGAACCGGGAGCTGGAAATAGAAGCCGGGTTAGAAAGAGTGAGAAGCCGCTCTATGGCCATGCACCAGACTTCCGAATTGCAGGACGTGATTCAAACTGTCCATAAAGAGTTACTCAATTTAAAACTTTCTATTGACGGGGGATCATTTATTGTAATCAATAAAGATATAGATAGCACGCTTTGCTGCTGGGGATCCGGGGGTACGGCTAATACATCCGAAGAATTTGTGATACCGCATTTTAATATGCCTTTTGTTACTAACCTGGTGAAAGGGATTAAAAGGAGAAAAAGTTTCTTTTCGGAAGAATTTTCTCAGAAAGAGAAGAAGGAGTTCTTCACGAAATTATTTAAGCATAAACCATGGTCAAAACTAAGCAGCAAAAGAAAAAAGGAAACCCTGTCTGCTCCGGGTGGCTATACCCGTTCTGTTGCTGTATCCCAACATACCAGCATTTTTATCATTAATCACCAGGGCAAAAAATTCAGCGATACGGAAAACGATATTTTAAAACGCTTTGCGAAAGTGTTTGAACAGACCTATATCCGTTTTCTTGATTTGCAAAAAGCCGAAGCGCAGGCACGGGAAGCGCAGATACAATTAGCATTGGAAAGGGTTCGTGCAAGAACGATGGCGATGCATGCCAGTGATGAATTGGCCGAAGTGGCGGTATTATTATTTGAACAGGTAAAAAAGTTGGGAATAGCAATCTACACCAGCGGCTTTAATATTTGGGACAATGAAAAAGAGAATGTAGTGTCTTGGATGAGTAATCCCAACGGGGAAGTTAATCCACCATTACCCATGAATATTCATGATTCAGCGCAGCATTTAAAAACATACAATGCATGGAAGAGCCATGAATTATTTTTTGAAAATGACATAAAAGGGCAGGCTCTAAAAAAGCATTATCGGTACCTCCATACACTTCCTTCTTATCGGGGCGCATTGATTAAATCAGAATCAGCCGGTATAAAAACGCCTGCCCGGATGATTCACAATATCGCCTTCTTTAAACAGGGATATTTATTATTCATCACCCTTGAACCTTGCCCCAAATTTCGGGATATTTATATAAGATTCGCGAAGGTTTTTGAACAGACCTACACCCGGTTTCTAGATTTGCAAAAAGCAGAAGCACAGGCAAGGGAAGCGCAGATAGAAGCAGCATTGGAAAAAGTGAGAAGCCGCTCTTTGGCAATGCATAAAAGTGACGAACTGAAGGATGTGATTCGGGTAGTGCTCGAGCAATTTGTTCATCTTAATATCAAAGCCGAACATGCAGGTTTTTATATTGATTACAAAGCGCAGGACGATATGCATATCTGGCTGGCCGACCCCAACCTTGAACCATTCTTTGCCATCCTTCCCTATTTTGATACACCCACCTGGAATAGCTTTTTGAATGCCAAAAAGAAGGGAATAGCCTTGCACACCGACCTGCTGGATTTCAAAGAGAAAAATAAATTTTATCGGTCCCTTTTTAAATTATTTGAGGTGCCTGAAGAAGCAAAGAAGTTTTATATGGAATGCAAGGGCCTGGCCGTTTCCACCGTGTTGTTGGATAATGTAGGATTGTACATTGAGAATTTTTCCGCCATTCCTTATACCGATGAAGAGAATAATATACTCCTGCGTTTTGGAAATGTATTCCAGCAAACGTATACCCGTTTTCTTGACCTGCAAAAGGCAGAAGCACAGGCAAGAGAAGCGCAGGTAGAAGCAGCATTGGAAAAAGTGCGTTCGCGTTCATTAGCCATGCATAAAAGCGATGAAATTGGAGAAGTAGTGTGGGTTGTCATTGATAAGATGAAAGACCTGGGTATTGATGCACAGGGCATCTCAATTGCAACATTTATGCCGGGTTCCAAAGATATCATGCATTGGCATGCCAATGCGGAAATACCCGGTAAAGCAACAACCATGTTTATGCCCTGGTTCGATGATCTCATTTATAATGATTGTGTGAATGCAAGAAATGAGGGCATGGAGTTATTGGTAAAGCAATATTCAAAAGAAGAAAAGAATAGGTACATTCATGCGGCGGTTGAACATTCCGATTTTAAATATTTTCCGAAAGAGTTGATACAGTGGATTCTTGAACGACCTTGCTTAAGTTTTTCCTATGCAATACAAAAGCATACAGGTATTTTTCTGGAGGATTATGAAGGCAGGCTGTTTTCAAAGGAAGAAAATAATATTCTAATCCGTTTTTCAAAGGTTTTTGAACAGGCTTACATCCGCTTTTTGGATCTGCAAAAAGCCGAAGCACAGACAAGAGAAGCACAGATAGAAGCGGCATTGGAACGCGTGAGAAGCAAAACAATGGCCATGCAGAAGTCGGGAGAACTTGCCGATGCAATTTCTGTACTTTTTCAGCAGTTGATTTTACTTGGTATTGAACCCAGCGGTTTTTACCTCGCTATTATGCAAAGTGATGCCGGCAAGGCAGAGTTTTGGATTTCAGAAGAAGCAGGTACCGGCGTAAGCACGGCATATCAGGATAACCTAAACAACAACCCTGTTTTTTCAAGAATTTTCGACAGGTGGAAAAAGCAAGATAACTCTCTTATCCTTGATTTGCAGGGTGCCGAGCTTCAGGAGTACCTGGTATATCTGAACTGTATTCATATTCCATATAAGGAAGGGTCTGAGCAAATCAGGAGTATTCAATATATAGCTTTTTTCAGCAGGGGCTTTATAGGTCTGGCTTCTCCTGTGGAGCAACCGGAAGGCACTATTCAATTGCTCGAACGATTTGCGGCTGTATTCAACCTTACGTTCACCCGATTCAATGATTTGAAAGTTGCGGAAGAACATTCCGTAAAGGCGGCAAAGGATTTAATTGAAATTAAAGAAGCCAGGAAGAAGGCAGAGGAAACGCTTGTAGAGTTACAAGCCACTCAAAAGCAATTGATACAGTCTGAGAAAATGGCCTCACTCGGCGAACTAACCGCTGGTATTGCACATGAAATTCAAAACCCGTTGAATTTTGTCAATAATTTTTCAGAAGTAAGCACTGAGCTGTTGGTTGAAATGAAGGTGGCAATCGAAAAGGGTGATTCGGTTGCCGCACAGGAAATAATGACGGATGTAGTTCAAAATTTAGAGAAAATTAATTATCATGGCAAGAGAGCCGATGCTATTGTAAAAGGAATGTTGCAACATAGCCGTACTTCCTCAGGCCAAATGGAACCTACGGATATTAATGTCTTGTGCGATGAATATTTGAGATTGAGTTATCACGGGCTGCGGGCGAAGGATAAATCTTTTAATGCTGAGTTTGTTGCAAATTTGGATCCGCTACTTCCAAACATTAATGTGGTTCCCCAGGAAATTGGAAGAGTGCTTTTGAATATCATTAATAATGCGTTTTACGCAGTAAGTGAACGAAAGAAACTGGGCGAGCCAGGTTTCCAGCCTACGGTTAAGGTATCCACGCAGCAAAAGAATAAGTTTATCATTATTACAGTGAAGGATAATGGTATTGGAATACCTGCTACTGTGGTTGAGAAAATTTTCCAACCATTTTTTACCACTAAACCTACAGGGGAAGGTACAGGCCTTGGGTTGAGTTTGAGTTACGATATTGTAAAAGCCCATGAAGGCACGTTAGAGGTAACAAGCAAGGAAGGGGAAGGGACGGAATTTGTTATTCAATTGCCAGTTTAAATTGGGTCAAGTGACGCGGCTACCCGGCATGATATTGTCCCGTACTTTAGTTCGGGGGGAACAGATGCTAAAGTTTTTACGGAACTTGAATCCGGAGCCGGTTTATTGAGGGTTTTTTTCCCTTTTGTAGTATATTTCAAATCTAAATTTGTGGGATCGGGCATTCAATCCTTTATTGTTGAGTAAGGCAGAATAATATTTGGCAGAACTATTTTATGGTTGAAGATCTGTAAGGGGTTAAGTTCCTGAAGATATAGTGAGATATTAGGGGTTATTAAATTAATGTTTCAAATATGAAGCTGCCATGCTGGTTATTGGGTGGTTTTATGCTTTGCGGATTTTATGCTGCAGGACAGAATATTACCCAACTAAAATCTGCCCTTGGAACAGCAGGCAGCGATACCGGAAGGGTACAGGCAGCGAATCAATTAGCTGAATCCTATTTTATTAACTATGCGTATGATAGCTGCCGAAAGTATGCAAATTATGCATTGCAATTATCGAATCAACTCATAAATAGTGCAGAGGTAAAAAATACGCCTGCATTTTTATTAGTGGCAAAGAGACTCAGGGCAGAATCCGTTAGTAACCTGGCATCTTCCTTTATGTCCAGCCAAACGGAAGCGGCAATTGATTCATTTTTAGCCGTTGAAAAATACTTTTTGGAAATTGGGGATAAGGAAGGATTAGCCTTAACTTTTCAAAGGCTTGGGGAAACCTATGCAAATCAAAATAATGCCGACAGCTCATTATATTATCTGGGTAAAAGCCTGCGACTTTATCAATCAATAGGAAATAAGCCGAAAGTTGCATTTTTATATTACACTGTTTCTCTAACCCAAAGATCGATGGCGATGTATGGTGATGCACTGGAAAACAACCTGCAGGCTCTTTCTATTGCCAGAGAAACGAATGATTCCACTTTAGTGCTGGAATGTATTTTGGCAAATGGATTTATTTACATGTTGGCAAAAGATTATCCTTCCGCATTGAAAATTCAGTACGAAGGATTAAACTTAGCCCGTACCATCAAAGACTCCAGTTATATTGCCACCGTTTATAGCGATTTGGGTAATACCAATATGCGTTCAGGAAAATTGGATGCTGCATTCGAGAATTTTTCAATGGCACTCCGCATTCGGAAGCGGTTAAATTTAACTACCTACCTGAGCAGTAACCTGCTTTACCTTTCTAACATATTGGTTAAACAGGGGAAATACGGTCAGGCTATTTCCTATGGCCTGGAGTCGCTGGAGTACGCGAAGCTGTTAAAAGATGGAAGATTTTTATTGGACTCCTATTCCGACCTGGCAAATACCTATCTGTTAAGCGGGGATGCTAAGAATGCCCTTACGTATTTTGATAGCCTTTGGATGGTTAGTACAGAGTATAAAGACCCGTTTCGCCAGTCGCAGGCTTTGCAAGGTATGGCTGATGTTTATGTACATCAGAATCAACAACTACTGGCACAGGCAACGCTGCAAAAAGCAATCCATTATACCGACAGTAGTGATTATAGAAACCTGGAAAACATTTATGAGCGGTTAGGAAAAAGCTACTATACAACAGGGGAATTTAAACAAGCCTACCTAAGTAGTTTGCAGTTTAAACGCTTCGGAGATTCCGTTTCGGTATTGGAGAAAGCCGCTAAGATTGCCAGCCTTACCAATCAGTTGGAATTTCAGAATAAGAAAGCGCTGCTTAAGGCCCGTCAGGATAAGAAACTTTCGGAACAACAAGCTGAGATAAGAAGGCAAAAGTTAATGCGCAATATTATTATAGTTGGGTTAATCATTGCCTTTATTTGGGTGATCATATTTTTTAAGCGATTCAGGGAAAAAAGAAGATTGAGCATCAAATTGGAGCGAACCCTGGAAGATTTAAAATCGGCACAGGTGCAACTCGTCCATTCAGAAAAGATGGCCTCACTGGGAGAGCTTACTGCCGGTATTGCCCATGAGATTCAAAACCCCCTCAATTTTGTAAATAATTTTTCCGAATTGAATAGAGAGTTGATTGAGGAGTTGGAATTGGAACAATCGAAACCCATTAATGAACGCGATTGGGAATTGGAAAAGGGATTGATCAATGATATAAAATTGAATTCAGAAAAAATTAACTACCACGGAAGCCGGGCTGATGGTATCGTAAAAGGGATGCTCCAACATTCGAGGATGAATGCGGGCCAAAAGGAACCAACCGACATCAATGCGCTGGCAGATGAATACCTCAGGCTGAGCTATCATGGCCTTCGGGCAAAAGATAAATCGTTTAATGCGGATTTTAAATTGATTCCCGATGAAAGATTGGGCAGTATTAATATCATGGCACAGGATATTGGCAGGGTGATATTGAATCTTGTAAATAATGCATTTTATGCCGTCAGGGAAAAACAAAAATTAGCACTCCCTTCATACCGCCCGTTAGTGAAAATAACAACCAGGAAGGAAAATAATAAAGCGATTATCCAAATCAGTGATAATGGTTCCGGAATCCCAAAGCAGGTAATGAGAAAAGTTTTTCAACCTTTTTTTACTACCAAGCCCACTGGAGAGGGAACTGGATTAGGGTTGAGTTTAAGTTACGATATCATCAAAGCACATGGGGGAAAAATATCCGTGAATAGTGAAGAAGGAGAAGGGACGGATTTTATTATCGAATTGCCTATTCAATAGAGATAGACATATTGTTTTTTTTATTATATTTAAACAAGGTCTTATGATGAATATATTAGTAGTAGATGACGAAGCCGATGTAAAGGCACTTTTTGAACAGCGATTCAGAAAGGAGATCCGGAATGAAGAAATAAAGATTGCCTTTGCCTTTTCCGGCGAAGAAGCCTTGCGGTATATGACGGAGCATAAACAGGAAGCCGTATTGATTCTTTCTGATATTAATATGCCCGGCATGAGCGGATTTGAATTGCTGGAGCAAATAAAGAAAAAATTTGGCGCCCCACCTCCTGTGGTAATGATGATTACGGCTTATGGCGACAAAGAGAATTATGCAAAAGCAATCGAATTGGGCGCTGATGATTTCATTACTAAACCGGTCGACTTCACGGAGCTTAAAGAAAAACTAAGAAAACTCAATTTATGATTAAGATTCTGGTGGTTGATGACGAACCCGATTTACAATCGTTAATCAGACAGCGTTTCAGGCAAATGATCCGGGAACAAAAGTTTAATTTTTCCTTCGCAGTAAATGGGCTGGAGGCAATTCGTTTATTGAAAGAAGAGAATGATATTGAGGTGATGCTTACCGATATCAATATGCCTGAAATGGATGGACTTACCCTCCTTTCCCGGGTAGCCGAATCTCATCCGCTGCTTAAATCAGTAGTTGTTTCCGCCTATGGCGATATGACGAATATCCGGACTGCAATGAACCGGGGCGCTTTTGATTTTGTTACGAAACCCGTAGATTTTGAAGACCTCCATATTACCATCGATAAAGCGGTCCGGCAGGCAGAGCAGATGAAAGATACCTTGAAAGCCATAAAAGAAAATAACATTCTGAAGATGTACGTGGATCAGAATGTTTTGAATTTTATGGACAGACCGGAGTTCGCAGTCTCACTTACTGAAAACGAAACCCTCGACGCAACCGTTGCCTTTATTGATATCTGCGGATTCACTGCTGTTAGTGAAAGAGAGCCTCCGGATACCGTAGTAAAAATGCTCAATGAATTTTTTGAGGTAATGGTTAAAGAAATTATTTCGCAGGGTGGGGCCGTTGATAAGTTTATTGGCGATTGTATCATGGCGGTATTTAGGGGGGATTATCACCTGGATCGTGCCATCGATGCCAGTCTTGCCATCGTCAGGGAAATTAATAAGCTTCATTCCATTCATGGTTTTAATCCCCAGGTTTCAATCGGCATTAACAGCGGAGAAATGATTTCCGGAAATATTGGATCTGTAACCCTGAAAAGGCTTGATTATACCGTGATTGGAGATACCGTAAACACGGCCCAACGGTTGCAATCCACCTCCGGCAGAAATCAAATCCTGATTCCCGAAGCCTGTTACGAAAAAGTAAAACAATCATTCGATTGTAAGCCCTTTGGTAAAGTGGCTTTGAAAAACAAAACCCAGGAAATGATGCTTTATGAAGTTGTCAATTAATATGCTTATTAATGCAGTATGAAACTATAAGGGATGTGATTTTGCATAAGTTGGAAGGGGAGACTCCTGCCTATATGACGTACCACAATGTGGCCCACACGACCGGCGTAATGGAGGCAGCTACGGACATTGCCAAAAGTGAGGGAATAACAGGTGATGATTTGATTCTTTTACAAACAGCGGCATTATTTCATGATGTAGGTTACCTTCAGTCGCCCCTGAATCATGAAAGACGATCCTGTGAAAAGGCTAAGGAATTATTGCCACAATACGGATATTCACCGGAGGGAATTGATTTGATTTGTGATACTATAATGGCCACTCGAATTCCCCAAACTCCCAAAGGCAAACTAGGAGAAATCCTGTGCGATGCGGATCTGTTCTATTTGGGCGGAGATGATTATGAAAAGAAATCTGAATTGCTATTCCAGGAATTTAAGCGTACAGGTGCCATTAAAACTTATGCGGAATGGGAATTGCAGCAAATTAATTTTTTATCAGCGCATTCCTTTTTTACCCAAACTGCAGTAAGAGAAAGGCAAAAAAGGAAACTTGAGTATTTAGCGCAGTTGCTGGGAAGACGGTCTAATCTGCTTACTAAATCAAAAAAGTACAGTGCCAAAGAAATTGCGGAGGATATTATATTTAATGTGGTGGGCGTAATCATTGCCTCCATGGCCCTGAAGTTCTTCCTGGTGCCCAATCAGTTTTTTGATGGAGGAATCACCGGACTGTCGCTCCTGGTTCATGAAATGTACCATATAAATTTGTCGTTGTTGATCATTGCATTTAATATCCCGTTGATAATTATGGGATATTATATTCTGGGAATGCACTTTTCGGTGCGGATACTAATCAGTGTCTTTTTATTTGGGATGTGCCTCCATTTTATTCCGGTAATGGCCGTAACACAGGATAAATTATTGACAGCCACTTTCGGTGGCGTTTTCCTGGGCCTTGGAGTGGGCCTGGTTATGCGTGCAGGCGCTGCCCTGGACGGGATGGAAGTGGTGGCCCTCTATACCCTCAAAAGGACAGCATTCACCATTACCGAAATTATTTTAGGGTTTAATATTCTGATTTTTAGTGTGGCTGCTTTTGCATTTGGAATTGAAACCGCCCTCTATTCTATTCTCACTTATTTTGCAGCCACCCGTACCATCGATTATGTAGTGGAAGGAATTCGTGCCTATATGGGCGTAACCATTGTTTCAGCAAAAAGCGAAGCCATAAAGTATGAAATTGTAAATAACATGGGAAGGGGAATTACCGTGTATAAAGGTATTCGGGGGTTCCTGCCCGGTAATTATACCGAAAGCTCCGAAGCAGAGATTGTTTTTACTATTATCACCCGAATGGAAATCAGGAAGCTAAAGAACCTCGTTTATGAAATAGATCCCAAAGCCTTCATTTTTGCCAGTACAATTAAAGATGCATCTGGCGGAATTTTGACACGGAGGCATGTGCATTGATGACAGATTTTTTATTCCCGCCTTTTTGAATACAATGGGTGCGGAAATAAATTATTCTTTTACCTGGTGGATAATCTTTTATTTTTTGTTGTGCCCTATTACTGTTCCCCCAATTAAATCAGGATAAAGCGGCTGATTTTTTTGTTGCAGGTTCCCTTCTGCCCGGATAAATTTCCAACGCTTTCTTAAGACAGTCAACCGCTTTATGAATGGCTTCTACATGCAGTACATAAGCCAATCTGACTTCCTGTGTACCTAAGCCCGGTGTTGAATAAAATCCAGTTGCAGGAGCCACCATTATGGTAGACCCTTCGTAACTGAATGATTCCAATAACCATTGGGCAAAACGGTCGCAATCATCTATGGGCAATTGAGCCATGGCGTAAAATGCACCTCCGGGGTTCGGACAAAACACACCGGGGATTTCATTCAGCCTGCTTATGAGCGTATCTCTTCTCAGTTTGTATTCGGCTTTGGTTGTGTCAAAATAATTACCCGGCAAATCCACGGCTGCTTCACCTAAAACCTGGGCATAAAAGGGAGGGCTGAGACGGGCCTGTGCAAACTTCATGGCCGCATCCAGAACGGTTTTATTTTTCGTAACAAAAGCCCCGATGCGCCCGCCGCAGGCACTGTATCGTTTGCTGATGGTATCCATCAACACTACATGTTGTTCCGCACCTTTTAAATGCATGGCGCTGGTATGATGCCCTTCGTAACAGAATTCGCGATAGGCTTCATCAGCAAAAAGAAAAAGTTGATGCTTTAACACGATGTCTTTTAAGGTATCCATTTCCTCGTGGCTGTACAAATACCCGGTAGGATTGTTGGGATTGCAAACCACGATGGCTTTTGTTTTAGACGTGATCGCCTTTTCAAAATCCGCAATAGGCGGTAAGGAAAATCCCGATTCAATACTGCTGCGAATGGGCACAACCTTTACTCCGGCCTGTATGGCAAACCCATTATAATTGGCGTAAAAGGGTTCAGGAATTATTACTTCATCTCCTGCATCGAGGCAGGCCATAAAGCCAAAGAGGATGGCCTCGCTTCCTCCGGTAGTAATAATAATTTCCGATGGATTTACATGAATATCATTGCGCTGATAGTACTCCACCAGCTTTTTCCGGTAACTCTCATTTCCGGCGCTATGGCTGTATTCCAATACTTTTATATCGCAATCCCGCACTGCTTTAAGAATAGAAGGAGGTGTTTCAATATCAGGTTGTCCAATATTTAGGTGGTACACATTGATTCCCCTTTTCTTTGCTGCATCGGCAAAGGGAACTAATTTCCGAATCGGAGAGGCAGGCATTTCCATGCCGCGCTTACTTATGTTTAACATGCTGTAAAGATACTCCCTTCCGGTTAACCTTTATGGTTGTGAATGGAAGCCGCACCGGTATCCAAAAGCCAATAAAGATTTCCCTGATTTGGGTGGATCAGCCTGGCCGGATAGGGGGGTTCACTATGGTTCAACAACTGGTTGATAATTCCTGCCTTTTCCTTTCCAATTACAAGGAAAGCCACATTTTTTGCCTGGTTAATCAACTGGCTGGTAAAACTTATCCGGAAGGTGTTTTTTTGAGGGACAAAGACTTCTTTAATCATCGCCGTTTTTTCGTGGAGGATATCCGTGCCGGGAAACAGCGAGGCCGTATGACCATCTTCGCCTAATCCCAACAAAATGAGGTCGAATCGTGGATCGGGTCCCAATGAATCCACCAAAACTTTTTCATATTTTTTTGCAGAGACATCAGGTTTTAGGGATGTGTCAGGCTTCAATACCTGGTTAACCGGAATGGAGATTTGGTTTATCAAAGCATCCATCGCCATGCCCACATTGCTTTCGGGGTCGGTTGGCGCCACATAGCGTTCGTCGCTCCAGGTAATCCAGGACTTCTGCCAGTTTATTTTCTGTTGGTATTCTTTTCCTGCCAGCAGCCGGTATAGCTTTTTAGGCGTATTCCCTCCAGAGAGCGCGATGGTAAATTTCCCATCCTTTTGGATGGCTTGTTGGGAAATTTGGGAAATTAATCCGGCCAAACCATCTATCGTTTCCTGCGGAGACTCATATATTTTTATTTCGGTCATTTCTTTTTCTTATCAAAGGGAAGGGCAATCCAACTTTTTCCATCGCGGGCAATCAGGGCTTCAGCGTCTTCAGGGCCTTGCATTCCTGCCGAATAGTTTGGAAAATTAACGGAAGGGTTACCTGCCCATGTATTAATAACGGGCATCAATATGCGCCATGCCGCTTCCACCTGATCGGCACGCATAAACAAGGTAGCATCACCTTCCATCACATCCAGCAACAGGGTCTCATACGCTTCGGGAGTGCCGGTGGTATAGGTGCTGGAGTAATCAAAGAGCATATCTACCGGGATGAGGTGCATATCCAGTCCGGGCCTTTTTGCCTGGAACCGTATCCGGATACCCATATCCGGTTGAATGTTTAGAATGAGTTTATTGGGTTGCCAGTTTTCTGTTGATTCTTCAGGGAAAGCCATGTGTGGAACAGGCCTGAACTGGATGGTGATAACACTTATGGTTTCCTGCAACCGTTTTCCGGTACGCAGGTAGAATGGAACATTTTGCCAACGCCAGTTGTCAATAAAAAACTTAAAGGCGGCAAAGGTTTCGGTATTTGAGTGGGCATCCACGTTTTTTTCATCGCGGTATGCTTTCACCTTCTTGCCTTCAATCCATCCTTCCCCATATTGCCCCCGAACCGCAAAGTTGTGTACTTCCTGCGGAGTAACAGGTCTTACTGCGTTTAATACATCTACTTTTTTATTTCGAACTTCATCGGCAGCAAAGGAAAGAGGTGGTTCCATAGCTATCAGGCAGGCCAATTGCAACAGGTGGTTTTGGATCATATCCCGGAGGGCCCCTGCGGTTTCGTAATATCCGCCCCGGTCTTCCACGCCAATTTTTTCTGAAACGGTAATCTGAACATGGTCAATAAAATTCCGGTTCCACAAAGGTTCAAAAAGTGCATTGGCAAAACGGAAAGCCATAATATTCTGTACGGTTTCCTTCCCCAGGTAATGATCTATACGGTATATCTGACATTCTTTAAAAATGCTGAGCATCTTTTTATTGAGGGTTGTAGCCGATTGCAGGTCATGGCCAAATGGCTTTTCCACCACCACCCTGTTTTTTAAAACATCCTTAACAAGGCCGGCCTTACCGAGATTGATGGAAATCATTTCAATAATACCGGGCGGAATGGCGAGGTAGAAAATACGGGTGATGGGTTTCTCCCATTCTTTTTCCATTGCCTCAATATCCTTTTTCAATTTTGTATAAAATGCAGGTTTGGCAAAGTCTGCAGGGCAATAACTGATATGGCTGGAGAATTTTTCCCAGATTTTTGGATTTGCCTTTCCCCTTCTGGAGAATTTATTTACGCCTTCGTGTAGCCGTTTCCGATACTCTGTATCAGCATAGTTTTGCCTTCCCAGCCCGTGGATGTGAAAATGCTCGGGCAGGCGATTATCCAGGTAAAGGTTGAAAAGCGCCGGCATTAGTTTGCGCCAGGTAAGGTCGCCCGATCCTCCAAATATGGTGATGATAGTAGCTTCTGCGTGTTTGTTTTCAGCCATTTTATTTTATTTTAAAATTCCATTCGGTGTGAAAAATCCCCGGTTTGTCGGTTCGTTCGTATGTATGCGCCCCAAAGAAATCGCGCTGTGCCTGGATGAGGTTTGCCGGAAGCCATCCGCTTCGGTAACTGTCGAAGTAAGCCAGGCTGGCCATCATGGCTGGAACCGGTATCCCCGCTTGCACTGCGGTGGTTATGATAGACCGGATTTGGTGTTGTGTATCCAGCAGGGTAGGGTAGAATATTTCATCCGTCATAAGATTATTGCAGTTTTCGTTTTTCTGAAACACCTTCGTAATATCTTCCAGCATGTTGGAACGGATGATGCACCCCCCACGCCAAATGGAAGCAACTTTTCCCAGGTCTGTACCATAATTATAGGTAGCGCTGGCTTTTTTTAATAACGCCATCCCCTGAGCATAGGTGGTGATCATGCAGAAATGAAAGCTATGCTGTAAAAGTGAAATCAAACCGGGGTTTTCAACCTCAATCCGGTTTCCATTCTTTTGCAGTATGGGTTGTGCTGCTACTCTTTCTTCCTTTAGGGAGGTCATTTCTCTTTGCGCAACTGCCGCATCAATGGAAGGGATGGGTAGTTCGAGCGCCATGGCATCCTGTGAGGTCCATGCCCCGGTACCCTTTTGCCTGGCACGATCGAGGATCATATCTACCAGATCGTTGCCGGTTACATCATCTTTTTGGGTAAAAATTGCGGCAGTAATTTCGAGCAGATAACTTTGAAGCGGCGAGTTGTTGTAACTTTTGAATACTTCATGCAATTCTCCATTGCTTAATCCGCCGATATTTTTAAGCAGGTGATAGGTTTCGGAAATGAGTTGCATTAACGCATATTCTATACCGTTATGAACCATTTTTACATAATGACCGGCCGAACCTCTTCCCATATAAGCCATACAAGGGTCGCCGTTTACTTTGGCTGAAACGGCAGCCAATAATTTATCCACTCTTTTAAAAGTTATTTCATCCCCGCCTGGCATAATGCTTGCGCCTTCCCGGGCGCCTGTTTCGCCTCCTGAAATCCCCATTCCCATAAAGTGAATGCCTTCTCCATCCAATAATTCAATCCTCCGGTTCGTGTCGGTGAAATGGGAATTTCCACAATCTATTATCAGGTCGTCCTTTCCCATAAAAGGTTTGAGGGTATCAATTACTGCGTCTACAATTTTCCCTGCCGGAACCAGCAGCAGGATAGTGCGTGGTAAGGCTAGCGAGTTAATAAATTCCTGCAGGTTGGAAAATCCTTTGATGTTCTTTTTGCCTGCTTCCTCATTTAGGTGGTCTACCTGTTTTTGGTCCCTGTCGTAACCGGAAACAGAAAATCCATTATCGGCCATATTGTACACCAGGTTACGACCCATGGTTCCAAGGCCAACCATTCCGAATTGATATATTGATTCCATAAATTTTATTTGACTTATAATTCGAGCCCGAATTGGGCAATTTGTTTTTTAGCCGCCGAAAGGCCGGTAAACTGAACAGCATTCAATCCTATTGTCCGTGCAATTTGTACATGGATGAGCCTGTCGTCTATAAACAGGCAGTTTTCGGGAGGAGTATTTGAAATATCACAGCCCATCAAAAAAAACTCTTTGTCCGATTTTCGAAGGTGCACATAGCAGGATGAAAGATAGGCGTCAAAGAGTTTGTCGAGGTGAAAGGTTTTTATCCGATATTCATTTAGCTCTCTTCCTTCGTTATTAAGGGAAATTATTTTCAGATTATGCCTCTTTTTGAGCGCCATGAAATACTCCATGGAACCCCGGATGGGTTTCGATTGGGAAAGCATGAATGTGATAAATTCAGTCTCTGTAAATTCCCGCTCTACATAAAAAACTACAAATTGCAGGTACTCATGTAAGGTCATCCTCCCCGCTTCGAAGGAGTCGAAAAAGAATTTATGCCTGTCGGAAAACTCTTCTTCATTAATCCCAAATATTTGGGCTGCCCGTTTGCGGGAGTACCGATCCCAGCCATTGGTTAATATTACCATTCCAATATCGAGCAATAAGGTGCGGATAGGTGGATGGATAAGTGGAGTCTTTTTGCTGCTACCTGAAATTTTCTTCTTCAATATGTTTCATTTTATTAAACCTGCGGATATGTCTTTCTTCATTTGAAAACCGGGCTTTAAGAAATATTTCGGCAAGGTCGCACATTAAGGAAGTGCCAATAATCCTTGCACCCAGGCATAGCAGGTTCATGTTATCATGTTCCACCCCCTGGTGAGCCGAGTAGGCATCGTGGCATACAGCAGCACAAATTCCCTTATATTTATTTGCCGCCACGCTTACACCCACTCCGCTTCCACAAAGTAATATTCCGCGTTCATAGTTTCCTTGTTGAATAGCTGCCGACACCCTCGCAGCGTAATCCGGGTAATCATCTTCCGGAATCACCTTTTCGGGTCCTAAGTCATCCACAGTATACCCCTTTTGTTTCAAAAAGGTAATAAGCAGGTCTTTGTATTCAAATCCGGCATGGTCGGAGGCAACTGCAATTTTCATTTGCACATTTTTTAATAGCCAGGTATAAGCAAAGGGCCTGACATTTAATGGAACAAAATTTAATTCGGAGGAATAGCAGGAATCAATTCCGAATCCCTGACAACCTTATCCGTATCCATAACAAATAATATTTGAAAATCGTTTAATCCCGGTTTTCTTATCTTATAAATTTATCGCATTTTCAATCAAAAATAGGGCAATAAAAAACCCCGGAAAATCCGGGGCTTTATTTTGAAAAGGGTTCAATTAGCTTTTTGCTGACTTAGCCTTTGTTTTATTGCTTTTTGCATCTTTGGAGGGAGCGGCTTCCTCTTTTTGAGTTTCAGAAGGTTTCAATTTAGCATAATCGTCTTTGCTTAATACATCTCCCTTAATGGTGATACTGCGCACATCGTCAGTTCCTGCAAATTTTACAGTAAGGTGTTTTTCAAAGTGACCGATATTTGCGGCATTATAAGTAGCCTTGATAGTTCCTTGCTTACCGGCAGCAATCGGTTCTTTGGTATAATCGCTGATGGTGCATCCGCAAGTGGGGCTGGCGGTTTCAATAATCAGGGGTTCGCTTCCAATGTTGGTAACCGAAAAAACTGCAGAGGTCGGATTGCCTTGTTGTATTTTTCCCAGATCAATGGTTTCTGAAGTAAACTTTGCTACATCAGCAGATTTTTTTTGAGCAAAAGCTACAACTGAAAAGGTAAGTGCTAATACGGAGAATAAGAATTGTTTCATTTTCGAATATTTAATTAAAGGTTTTGTTTAATCTTTTAAATCGTTTAAGGCCTGGTTTTCCGGCGCGCTGGAAGCAGGGGCTTTCCAGACCTCACCAATTATATTAATAATCTTCGTCTGGTTGTCGTTATAGGTTATTGTAATGTTTTTATGAAAAGCGCCTTCGGCAGCGGCATTATAACCCACATTTATTTGGGTGCTGGCACCCGGGGCCAGGCTGGCATCTTTTTCCCATTCGGGGGTGGTGCAGCCGCAACTGGCTACTACATTGCTTATTTTTAATGGGGTATTTCCTGTGTTTTGAACGGTAAAGCTATGATGTACCGGTTTCCCCTGGGGGATTTTCCCAAAATCATAGGTTTCCTCCTTCACCAAAAGGCTGGGTGCAGTAACAACAGCTACCTGCGCCTGGGCTATAGCCTCCGGCGTTTTCTGTTCCTGGGCATTGCTTGCAAAAGAGATCAGGCCAAGGGCAAAAAAGAGAATTACTTTATTCAATGACATGAAATTGAGGATTTCAAAGATACAAAAACGAGATTTACGCTTTCAAATTGTTACACGGTTAGCTAATATTTAACATAGCCCTGTTAAAATCGTAATTTTGCCCATATGGAAAATAAGGATTTGCTCCAGGAAGAAAAGCTCAGTTTCGATAATTTTCGTAACGAAATATTGAAAGATTACCGGGTTTGCGTGGAAAGCCGCGAAACCAGCCTGCTTGGGCGCCGGGAAGTACTTACCGGCAAAGCTAAATTTGGCATTTTTGGGGATGGTAAAGAAGTGGCCCAGGCTGCCATGGCGAAATTTTTCAAACCCGGCGATTTTCGATCCGGGTACTACCGCGACCAGACTTTTATGTTTGCCAGCGGGCTGGCCACCGTGGAACAGTTTTTTGCCCAGTTATATGCCGATCCCGACACCCGCCACGATCCTTTCAGCGGAGGCCGGCAGATGAATGCCCATTTTGCTACTAAATTTACCGATGAGGAGGGCAACTGGCTGGATCTGGTGAATCGAAAAAATGTATCCTCCGATATTGCTCCTACAGCAGGCCAGATGGTAAGGGCGCTGGGGCTTGCTTTTGCCTCTAAAACTTTTCGGAAAGTGGATGCCCTTCATAAATACAACAACCTGTCGCACAAAGGGGATGAAGTTTGCTTCTGCACCATTGGCGATGCCTCCACCAGCGAAGGCCAGTTTTGGGAAACCATGAACGCAGCCGGCGTGTTGCAGGTGCCATTGGCTGTGTTTGTGTGGGATGATGGATATGGAATTTCCGTGCCTAAAAAATATCAAACTACCAAAGGCTCCATTTCTGAAGCCCTCGCCGGTATGCAGCCCGAAAATGGCAGCAATGGCGTGGATATTTATAAACTGAAGGGTTGGGATTATGCCGGCATGTGCGAAGTATTGGAAGCCGCTATCCAGAAAATAAGGGATACCCATACCCCCGCCTTGTTTCATGTGGAGGAAATTACCCAGCCGCAGGGTCATTCTACCTCGGGTAGCCACGAGCGTTATAAAAGTTCCGAAAGGCTGGAATGGGAAAAAGAATGGGATTGCCTTCGGCAGATGCGGGATTGGATTATTGCCAATGCGCTCGCCGATGCTTCGGAACTGGATGCTATTGAATTGAAGGCACGGGTTTTTGTAAAAGAAAGCAAACAGTTGGCATGGGACAGGTACCTGGCTCCCATTCAGGAAATGGTGAATGAAACGGCGAACCTTCTTTCAACAGTAAACAATCCAGACATTGAAAAAATAAGTGCCCACCTGAAAGGGATTAAGGAACCCATGCGCCGCGATGTGATGAAAAGCCTTTTCAATAGCCTTGAATTGCTGGATTCAGTTCATCCACAAAGAGAAACCATTGCTAATTTGTTCGAAGCCTATGGCCGGAAAGCAACGCAACAATATGATTCCTGTTTATACAACGAAGGAGCAAAATCGGCGTTGAAAGTGGCTCCTGTTCCTGTTTTTTACGAACCGGATGCACCCCAGGTAAACGGGTTTGAGGTATTAAATAATTATTTCGACCAACTTTTTCATTCCAATGATAAGGTGGTGGCTTTTGGCGAAGACCTGGGGCAGATTGGCGACGTGAACCAGGGCTTTAGCGGCCTCCAGGAAAAGCACGGCAAAGACCGGATTTTTGATACCGGTATCCGGGAGCTTACCATCATGGGCCAGGGTATTGGGTTGGCGCTCCGTGGCCTGAGGCCCATTGCCGAGATCCAATACCTCGATTACCTGCTTTACGGTTTGCAGCCCCTGAGCGATGATGTATGTACCACCCATTACCGCACTGCCGGGCAGCAGAGTGTGCCGCTGATTGTGCGTACCCGGGGCCACCGGTTGGAGGGAATCTGGCATAGTGGTTCTCCCATGGGGATGATTATTAACTCCCTTCGCGGGATGTATGTTTGTGTGCCAAGAAATATGACACAGGCTGGGGGGATGTACAATACCCTGTTGCAAAGCAACGACCCGGGGATTGTTATTGAATGTTTAAACGGTTACCGGCTAAAAGAAAAACTACCCGGCAACCTGCTCGCCTATTCGGTGCCGTTAGGTAAGCCGGAAATAGTGAGAACAGGAGAGGATATCACGCTGGTTAGCTACGGATCTACCCTCCGGATTGTAGAAGAAGCAGCAGTGATGCTGGCAGGAATGGGTATTTCCTGCGAGGTAGTGGATGTGCAAACCCTGCTGCCTTTTGATTTGGAACACGATATTTTAAAATCATTGAAAAAGACCAGCCGTATTTTGTTTGTGGATGAGGATGTGCCGGGTGGAGCAACAGCTTATATGTATAACCAGGTGATGGAAACCCAGGGCGGCTACCGGTTTCTGGATGCCTCGCCCCGTACCCTTTCGGCCAAAGCGCATCGGCCGGCTTATGGCAGCGATGGCGATTACTTCAGTAAACCCAATACCGAAGATGTGATAAGGATAGTGAAGGACATTATGCGCGAATAATTATGAATCATCACCAGTTTCTTTCCCTTATAGAAATCCTGGGAACCTTTTCCTTTGCCGTTTCCGGCGCCTTTTTTGCCATGGAGAAAAGGCTCGATCCATTTGGTGTTCTTATATTATCCTTTGTTACGGCAATAGGCGGTGGAACCATCCGCGATATGTTACTGGGAGAGTTCCCGGTTGCATGGATGCAAAATGAAACCCTGATCCTGTTGATTTTTTTCTCGGCCGTTGGCACCATGTTCTTTGGAAGCTGGTTAAGAAAAATAAATACCACCCTGTTTTTGTTTGATGCCATGGGGCTTGGCCTTTTTACCATTATGGGTATTGAAAAGGCACTGGTGCACGATTTGAGTATGGAAGTGTGCATAGCCCTGGGTACGGTTACCGGTTGCTTTGGCGGAGTAATACGGGATGTATTGCTGAATAATGTACCCCTGGTATTTAGAAAAGAAATTTATGCTATGGCCAGCATCGCCGGGGGAATTCTTTATTTCCTATTGAGAGAATCGCCCATCGATAATGATGTAGCCAAAATCATTTGTATCCTGCTGATTATTTTAGTACGAATCCTGGCCGTACGATTTAAATGGAGCCTGCCGGCTTTTTATTTGAAGAAGAATTTACGGGTTAGAAATGATGGATGATGGTCTGTATTATGACCTGGCAATTTTGATGGTATTGAGTTCATCCTTTTCTGCCATCCTGTGTCCGGCAAAAGCATCTGCGGGAAAATAATTTTCTTGAAGGGCCAAACTGAAAAGATATCAGCCAACGCTTACATTACTTTAGTGATATTTTTTTGTTTGGATTTTTTCTGCGCCTATTTTTACCCCCGGGGTGGGGGCAGCAAAGCGGTTATTTCTTAAGGGAGATTTATTACTTTTTGGGCCAGCAATTATTTGTAACATTTTTCATTTGACAGGTGAAAATTCACCTGCTTTTATCCTGGAGGTATAGCCAATTGGCTTATTTTTAAGGAAGTACTACTTCTGCTTAAGACAACAATCAGTGGTGACATTTTTCATTTAACAGATAAGAATTTACCCATTATGACAATGCCAAATAAAAGATTCTTGCTCATATTGGCCGCCGTACCTGTGCTGCTGCTTATCCCGCTAATTGCAATGCAATTTAGTAATGCTGTTGACTGGAAGATTTTCGATTTTGCCAGCATGGGAGTGTTACTATTGGGCGCTGGGTTACTTTGCGAACTTGTTTTAAGAAAGGTGAAAAGTATTAAAGGCAGAATTATCCTTTGCGGCGTTGTGCTGTTTGTTTTTCTGTTGGTATGGGCAGAACTTGCAGTAGGCATATTGGGGACCCTTTTTGCCGGGCGTTAATTGGCCAAAACAATAATGCCCCCATAAAGCTGTAATTGAGCTTTACTTCAGGTTATGGTAAACTTTCTGTACGTCATCGTCCTGCTCCAGGTTGTCAACCATTTTTAATACTTCGTTGGCCTGATCTTCGGGTAACTCAACGGTATTGGCAGGAATGCGGGTAAGCTCGGCGCTTATTACTTCTATCTTTTTTTCTTCGAGCGCTTTGGCCATGTGGCCGAACTCGGTATAAGGAGTGCGGATGATGATATGCCCTTCGGTATCTTCCCCAATTTCTTCAAGGCCAAAATCTATAAGATCAAGTTCGAGGTCTTCGAGGTTTTGTCCCCCATTTTTAATTTTAAATTCGCCCATGCGGTTAAAACTAAATGCCACCGAGCCGGATGTGCCCAAAGCTCCTCCTCCTTTGGTGAAGTGCATTCGTACATTGGCAACTGTGCGGGTTGGGTTATCGGTGGCTGTTTCAACCATTAATGCCACTCCGTGCGGGGCATAGCCTTCATACACCAGTTCTTCGTAATCGGTTTTATCTTTCCCTACGGCGCGTTTGATGGCAGCTTCTACGCGGTCTTTGGGCATATTCACCGCCTTGGCATTAATGAAGCAACGACGCAGGGCCGGATTGTTATCGGGATCGGGGCCCCCGGCTTTTACGGCAATGGCAATTTCTTTTCCAATGCGGGTAAAGTTTTTTGCCATTTTATCCCAACGGGCAAACATGGTACTCTTTCTAACTTCAAATATCCGTCCCATATCCTTTAATGTATTTTGGTGCTTAAGGGTGGCAAATTTACAAAAAGCTGGTTAGTTATGAAGCCCGGCTTTGCAAATAGGCTGCTGATAGCCCCGATAGAATAGCGGGAGACAAATGCAGGGCATTGCACCGCTGATCATGCTTCAAAAAATATTCAGTATTACCTTCGCAGGATGGAAGATTTATTTTCGTACGATCGGTTATATGATTTTTCTAAGCAGGTGTTTTTGAAAATGGGCTGCTCCGATACGGATGCCCTCCAGGCTGCCCAAACTTTGCTGAGTGCGGATTTGCGGGGAGTGGATAGTCATGGGGTGGCCCGCCTTTCAGGTTATGTAAGGCTCTGGGAAGTGAAGCGAATTAATGCCCGGCCGGATATAAGAATTGTCCATGAACGCCCCGGCACGGCCGTGGTGGATGGGGATAGTGGCCTGGGGCTGGTGGTGGCGCCCCGTGCAATGCAAATAGCGATTGATAAGGGATTGAATACCGGTGCCGGCTTTGTGAGTGTGTGCAACAGCAACCACTTCGGAATTGCGGGTATCCATGCCATGATGGCCCTGGAGCAGGATATGATTGGGATGGCCATGACGAATGCCTCTGCGCTGGTGGCACCCACCTTTTCGAAAGACCGGATGCTGGGTACCAACCCAATTTCGGTGGCGATACCCGCAGGGGAGGAACCCGCATTTGTAGCTGATTTTGCCACCACTACGGCATCAAATGGCAAGTTGGAAATATTACAACGTAAACTGGAAGCAGCCCCTGCCGGATGGGTACAAACTGAATCGGGTATGCCTACCCGTGAGGCAGATGCACTGAAAAAGGGCGGATCCCTACTTCCGTTGGGAGGCAACCGGGAAGGAGCCAGCCACAAAGGGTTTATGCTGGGGAGTATTGTGGATATTTTTTCGGGGGTGCTGAGTGGGGCAAACTATGGCCCCTGGGTGCCGCCGTTTCCGGCCTATGTGCCCATGCCTCAAAATATGCCGGGCAAAGGGATTGGTCATTTTTTGGGCGCCATGCGAATTGATGGATTCAGGGAAGCGGATGCCTTTAAGCAGGATATGGACCGTTGGATACGCGCCTTCAGGGCAGCGGCCCGTGTGGATGGTCAGCCGGCTGTGGTTATACCCGGAGACCCCGAAAGGGAAAGTGAGCAACGGAGGAGGAAGCAGGGCATACCGATTAACGAGAAAGTAGTGGTTGATTTGACGGCATTGGCTGAAAGATTTTCCATTGAATTTTAGCATGTATTCTTTTCGAGTATGCCTGGCTGTTATCCCATTTGAAATTTGAGCGGGTTCGCACTTGCTAACTTCTTAAAGGGAATATATTTCTAAATTTTAGGTTTTGAAACCGTTGATGTTGGCGTGGAAACGATCCGGATTTTATTTTTCTAAATAACCAGGAATAGGGTTCTTTATAAAGGTGTCAATTTATTGGACGTCGCAGCAATAGCCAATTGTGATTTCTACTTACCTTCAAGGCCGGATTTAAATTTTATGAAGGATGTGCCGACTGGCAACCGGCCGTTTATTAACCACCAGTTTACCAGGTTTATGTTTCAGCAAATTAAAGACAAATTAAAGGGGCACTTTATTAATAATTTGTCGATACCCAATTTTGACAAATCGATGAAACGATTGAAGGAATTTGGATATAAACCCAAAACCATATTCGATATTGGGGCATATAAAGGAGAATTTGCCAGGTTTTGCCTGGATTTGTGGGGCGATGTAAATGTAGTTTGCTTTGAACCTTTAACCGAGAAGGCCGCAGAGCTTCAAAAATGGGCAGAAAAGGAAAATCGGGTTACCGTAATTCATGGGCTTTTGGGAGATGAGAATAGGGAGAAGGTGAAGTTCAACGAAAGTGAAACTGCTTCTTCGGTTTTAGATGAGCACCATAGCAAGGACTTTAAAACCACGTATCACAAAATGCGGACGCTCGATGCCTGCATCCGGGAATTTGGGCTGGATGCGCCCAATTTGGTAAAGATCGATACCCAGGGGTTTGAGTATCAGATAATCTCCGGCTTGCTGGGTAATTTGGAAAAAGTGGATATTATTATTGCCGAGTTAAACCATCTCGACCTGCATAAGGAAGTGCGGTTAGCCGAAGAGGTTATTGGCTTATTGTTTCAAAACGGTTTTGTAATTTATGATATTGTAGAGATTCACCGCCGCCCCCTGGACCTTGTAATATGGCAGACCGATTTTATGTTTGTTCGGAAAGATTCCTTTTTACGAGCCAATAAGCAATGGAAATAGGTAGCCCCTTTTGGAAGTAGTTTGGGGGAAGGAGTGGCGCCCCCATGAATGGACAATTTGGGAATGCCGGTTGTTATTATCAAAAAGGCTCAAAATAGTTCCTGTAAAAATTATTATAAACAACTACAATATTTGCGTACCCCGAATTTATAAACCAATTCCCAGCCGTTTATAAATGAAACTCATCAGCCAGGCCGGTCCAATCAGTAAAAACTGCAGGTCTTTGAGGAAGGATGGTTTTTTGCCTTCTACTTTATGGCCATAAAACTGGCCAATCCATGCCAGCACAAAAAGGAGCAGGCAAACCTGCCAGAGCGGGAAAGGAGAAATCCGGTTTATAGCTATACAAAGGATGGTGCAAATAATACCAATAATGAGCATACCCAGGGCGATGCTGCGGGAAATCCTGGCATAATACAGGAGTAGCAGGGTAAACAATACAAAAATCAGAGGCAAAAGCCGGCCCGAAATGGTTATTGGGAGTTTAACGGAATATAACATGCCAAAGATGGAAAAGAAAATGGCCGGAACACAAATCCAGTGAATGCGTTTGTTGGTATGGTTTTGATGGCTCTCACCATATTCGGAGAGCCAGGATTGGAGGGATTTCATATTTGGGGCAGTTTATGCCTAAGTTAATCATTGTGAAGCGCCGGCAAACGAAAAATGAAGGGAAATATTTTGTGGTAACTTTTTTGAGGGTTGCAAAATAAGTGGAGCCAATTCCCGTTTAATAGATGGTTTTTCATAGGATATTGGATTAATACGGGCTTTGATTTCTATCATGGCCCCTTTTTTTTACAAGCCGTTGCTAACCTGGTATTAATATACGGCAGTTGACAATCATTAATCCGGATAAAAAAACCTCCGGTAAGGAGGCTTAAAAATTTATGAAGAAAGGAGATTAGATAATCAGCATCGAATCGCCATAACTAAAGAAACGGTATTTGTCTTTGATCGCCTTTTTATAGGCTTCCATCATCAAATCGTATCCGGCAAAAGCGCAGGCCATAATCAGCAGGCTGGTTTTTGGTAGGTGAAAATTTGTAACCAGTGCATCGGCAATATTGAAATTGTAAGGAGGATGTATAAAATGATTCGTCCAGCCTTCGGAAGGTTTCAATAATTTTTGTGCGGTGTAGGATGTTTCCATGGCGCGCATGGTGGTGGTTCCGATGGAGCAGATGCGGTGGCCGCTTTCTTTGGCTTTATTTACAATGGCGCACACCTGTTCATCAATCTTATAATATTCGGCATCCATTTTATGTTTGCTGAGGTCTTCCACCTCAATTGGGCGGAAGGTTCCCAGCCCGGTGTGAAGGGTTACCTCGGCAAAGCGGACTCCTTGAATTTCGAGGCGTTTAATGAGTTCTTTACTGAAGTGGAGCCCTGCAGTAGGTGCAGCTACGGCGCCTTCGTGTTTGGCATAAACCGTTTGGTAGCGCTCTTTATCTTCTTCTTCGGGTTTACGTTTAATGTATTTTGGAAGTGGGGTTTCGCCCATCTTTTCGAGCATGGCGCGGAATTCCTCTTCGCTGGTATCCCATAAGAAGCGGATGGTGCGTCCACGGCTGGTGGTATTGTCTATCACTTCGGCAACCAGTTCGTCGCTATCGCCAAAATAGAGTTTGTTTCCCACTCTTATTTTACGGGCAGGATCTACAATCACATCCCATAAACGATTTTGGCGGTTTAATTCGCGCAGAAGGAAAACTTCAATTTTGGCACCCGTTTTTTCCTTGCGGCCATACATACGCGCCGGGAATACTTTGGTGTTGTTTACCACCATCACATCCTTTTCATTGAAGTAATCCATGATGTCGCGAAACTGGCGATTTTCCAACTCACCGGTTTTACGATGGACTACCATCATCCGGCTTTCTTCTCTTTTTTTGGTAGGGTGTTGGGCAATGAGGTTCAGGGGAAGATCGAAACGAAACTGTGATAATTTCATGTAATAGTTAAAATTTATAAATCCGTATCACATGCCAATAATGGAAATATAAGCCTGAGAACCAGGCGCATATCATGTTACGGCATGATTTTAAAACGGGCAAAGTTAAAGAATTGTATTGAAATATGTGCAGATTTGGTTTTTGGGTACTTTGATGCTTCCTTGGATGTACCGGAATGTAAAACGAAAAAAATCAATTTTCATTATTATATCCCGTTGCCTTATGGGGTGAGGGGAAAGATCATAGGTGTATTTCGATGTCCTCCAATTGCCAGCCCGGTACAATATATTTCTGCACAGCAGGGTAACCCTGCCCCCAGGGGGCTTCTATTATTTCAGGCTTTTTCCGGGGATTGCTGCGATTAGTTTTTGGGTGTAAGGCTTCCGGGGATGCGCAAATACCTCGCTGGCAGTTCCTGTTTCCGTAACCAGGCCGTTTTGCATAACCATTATCCGGTTGCAAATATGATGAATTACGGAAAGATCATGTGAAATGAAAAGGGCCGAAAACCCCAACTGTCCCCGCAGCTCGGCTATCAGGTTAAGGATGCTTGCCTGCACACTTACATCCAGGGCAGAAACGCTTTCATCAAATATCAGGAGCCTGGGTTGTAATACCAGGGCACGCGCAATACAAATGCGTTGCCTTTGGCCGCCGCTAAATTCGTGCGGGTAGCGGTTAAAATGATCGGATGAGAGTTTTACTTTACGTAACATATCCTGAACCATTTCTTTTCGGCGGGCTTCTGTACCACCAATATGGTGAACCACCAGGGGTTCCAGGAGGGCCTTGCCAATGGTTATCCGTGGATCAAGTGAACCAAACGGGTCCTGGAAAACCATTTGAATCTTAGCCGTTAAATTTCGTCTATTAGTTGCAGTTAGTTCATCCGGATTTTGCCCCCTAAACAGGATATTACCACCGCTTTTGGGTAATAACCCTATTATGGCTTTTCCGAGGGTGGTTTTGCCACAACCGCTCTCACCCACCAACCCAAGGGTTTCTCCTTCCTGTATTTCAAAACTAACGGGGCCGAGTATTCGTTTTTTGAGGTGGGTATGGCTGTCTTTCACTTCAACTTCCAGGTTGTGTACCTCAAGTAATGGAGTGGAATTGGTATCCTGTTTAGCAGGTGGATAGGAAGTATGGAACTCTTGATTTTTTCCAGCGTCCATTTCGGGTAACCGGGTTTGTGGCGGGTTTGCCGCAGGCCGGCAGGAAAGCAGGGCCTTAGTATAGGTTGCCATGGGGTTTAATAAAACCCGTTGCGCCGGGCCTGTTTCCACGATTTCTCCTTTACGCATTACCATCACCTCATCGGCCATATCGGCCAACAGTCCTAAATCGTGGGTAATAAACAAGACGCTCATCCCCTGTTTTTGCTGCAACCGTTTTATTAATTCCACAATACCGGCCTGTACCCTAACATCCAGTGCGGTAGTGGGTTCATCAGCAATCAGTAATACGGGATTTGTGGCGATAGCCATTGCAATCATGACCCGTTGCCTTTGACCGCCGCTTAACTCGTGCGGGTACCGGTTAAAAATTTTTTCTGGTTCGGGGAGTTCCACTTCCTTAAAAAGTTGGATAGTTTTTTCTTTTGCCGATAGAGCATTTGCCAGCTTGTGCTGAATAAACACTTCCGTAACCTGTTTCCCGCATTTCATTATGGGGTTCAGGGAGGTCATGGGTTCCTGGAAAATCATGCTGATCCGGTTCCCCCGGATTTGTTCTAATACATGCTGAGAGGCAGTTAAGAGATCTCTCTGTATCCCTGCATGGGAGAATAAAATTTGCCCCCCCGTTTTGGCGTTTTCGGGAAGCAGGGAAAGGATGGAGAGGGCCGTCAGGGATTTGCCCGATCCGCTTTCGCCCACAAGGGCCGAGAAACAATTAGGGGAAATTTTAAAATTTAACCCGTCAACAACGCATTGTTGATTCGGCTGATTTGGAAATTGAATTACCAGGTTACGGATCTCCAGTAATGGTGGTTGATCTTCCCCGGTATTCATTTTTAAAATTTAAGATGGCGAACGGTGAGCCCGTCGTTAATGAGCTGCATGAGCGAATCTACCCCAATCCGGAGGTGTGTTTCCACAAATTGTGCCGTTACGGATTTGTCGCTGTCTTCTGTTTTTACCCCTTCGGGAACCATCGGTGAATCACTTACCAGAAGCAATGCGCCGGTGGGAATTTTATTATGGAAGCCTACGGTAAAGATGGTGGCAGTTTCCATATCAATGGCGTACGCCCTGATGTTTTTGAGATAATCTTTAAATACCTCATCGTGTTCCCAAACCCGGCGGTTGGTAGTGTAACAAACACCGGTCCAATAGTCCACTTTAAAATCTCGGATAGTGGTGGAGATGGCTTTTTGAAGTGCGAAAGCGGGCAGAGCCGGCACTTCGGCAGGCAGGTAGTCGTTGGAGGTACCTTCTCCCCGGATGGCAGCGATGGGGAGGATGAGGTCGCCAATTTTATTTCTTTTCTTTAACCCACCGCATTTCCCAAGGAATAATACCGCTTTGGGCTGGATGGCCGTTAGCAAATCCATGATGGTAGCCGCACTGGGGCTGCCCATCCCAAAGTTGATGATGGTAATATTATTGGCAGTGGCACATTGCATGGAGCGGTCCTTTCCTACCACTTCGGTTTTATAAATTTGGGCAAAAAGGTTCACATAGTTTGAGAAATTCGTGAGCAAAATATACTCACCAAAATTTGATAATTTTTCTCCCGTGTATCTTGGGAGCCAGTTTTCTACTATCTCTTCTTTTGTCTTCATTTCCTGATTTTAATCTGCGAATTTACAATTTTCTGTCCTTAACCCGGTAGTCTCGCCGGTCTTGTGCTGAACTAAATATTCTTCAGTGAGGATTTTTGAAAAAATTAGGTTA
>JAFEAB010000090.1 GCA_018266615.1 Bacteroidota bacterium | reverse complement strand
CTTTACCGAGCAAATAGGAGCCAAACTTTCCTGGCATAAATTTGATACGTTCGAAAACCCCAATGGGATCCTTTTTAACCCGGTAAGTATTTGGAAATCTTTAGAACGGTATGCTACTGGTATCCCTTACACGAAGGATGAACTTTTTAATTTTAATGGTGTTTGGGGGAATTGGGATCACCACACGCGTTACTCGGCAGTTTATGCGGAAGATAGCCTGCGCAAAATCAATGATTCTCTTACATTGGGGCAGGAATATGTTTCTACGGCAGATTGGGTTCTCATTACCCTGGGCTCTGCCTTTGTGTATGAAAGAAGAGATATTTTATCTGGTCCGGAATACCCTCAGGCAGTTGCTAATTGCCATAAAATTCCAGCAGATAAATTTAACCGCCGGTTGCTGCCTTCGGCGGAAGTTGAGGCAGTTTTATCCCAAATGATTGAAGTAATTCACAGGGTGAATTCTTCCGCAAAAATCATTTTCACCATCAGCCCCGTCAGGCACCTCCGGGAAGGATTTATAGAAAATAACCGGAGTAAAGCCTCTTTAATACAGGCTGTACATCAGGTTACCGACGATAACAAGACAATCTATTTTCCCTCTTACGAATTGGTGATTGATGATCTTCGGGATTACAGGTTCTTTGCAGAGGATATGGCTCATCCAAATTATGCCGCCACGAATTATGTATGGGAAAAATTTTGTACAGCCTGCATTGATGAGCCTTCCAGGGAACTAATGAAAGCAATAGCAGGCATAATGCAGGCAAGAAATCATAAACCGTTTAATCCTTCTTCCGATCAGCATAAAAAGTTTCTGCAGGATCAATTGGAAAAAATCAGAACGCTAAAAGAATCCTATCCTTATTTGAATTTTGGAGAAGAATCCCTTTTTTTTGAAAATGGATTGAAATAAATGGCTGTCAAATGAATTGGTAATTCTTGCATTTCCTGCGCTATCTCCCCATTTTTTTAATGTACTCTGTCTCCCCGAAGGGCAATTTCATTCATCAGCAGTTTCTCATATTCCAACCATTCCGCCCATCGTTTACGTACCTTCTTTTTATCTACATAATGTTCGGCCAGAGTAATGAATAAGGTGTAATGCCCCGCTTCGCTCTCCATGAATTTTCGATAAAATTTACGCATATACGCATCCTCCATCCCTTCACTTAGCCGCTTAAACCGTTCGCAACTCCTTGCCTCAATAAGCGCCATAATAAGCATCTGATCAAGAAAACGTTCCATTGGGCTTCCTCCTTTCTTCTGAAATTCAAGTAATCTGTTCACATACTCATCCCTGCGCTGCTTCCCCAATGATAGTTTTCGCTTTTTTAATTCTGCCAATACCATCCTGAAATGCCCCCATTCTTCCGTAACAATAGGACTTAATTCCTCCACAAGGAGTTCTTTGTCGGGATTTTTTTGGATCAGACTGATGCAGGTAGTAGCCGCTTTTTGCTCACAATAGGCATGGTCTGTAAGGATTTCTTCCAGTTCTATCTCTGCCAGATTCACCCACCTCGGATCGGTGGGAAGCCTTAACCCCAGGATATTCCGGGTGTGTTCACTTAAATTTTCATTCATCCTGTAAAATTATCTTATGCGTTTTAATGCAGAAAACTATGGCAAATATTTTAATTTCGGGATATTAAGGCCGCTTATGAGAATCGTATTTTTTATTTTGACCTCCGCCGTCACCATTGCATTGTGCATTATCCTGAATTCAAAAGTCCTACTCCCAGCTCCATTGGGCCGCCTGTTATCCCCGCAGGAAGGAATTTGGCAAAATGCAGAACCCGTGAAAGAGGATTTTAATGCATCCCTTTCATTGAAAGGATTGACCGGCAAAGTAACCGTTTACCTCGACGACCGGCTGGTTCCTCATGTATTTGCCGAACAGGAAAACGACGCATATTTTGTGCAGGGATATCTCCATGCCAAATTCAGGCTGTGGCAAATGGAATTGCAAACCCTGGCCGCCGCCGGCAGGGCAAGTGAAGTGGTAGGAGATATAGCCCTTAACCACGACCGTGAGTTTCGCCGGCTGGGAATGGTATTCGCTGCCGAAAATTCATTAAAGGAAATGGAGAAAGATGAAAGGGTAAAGGGCGAATGTGATGCCTATACTTCCGGGGTAAATGCCTATATCGAATCATTAACCCGCGCCAATCTCCCGCTCGAATATAAATTGTTGGGTTATTATCCTGAAAAGTGGTCGAATCTGAAATCGGCACTGTTTTTAAAGTATATGAGCTACGACCTCGCCAGCCATGAGGAGGATTTTGAAATGACGAATGCTAAAAATTATTTTTCTCCCGAACAATTTAAGGCCCTTTTCCCCACTTATCACGATTCCATTGACCCTATTATTCCTAAAGGGACGGTGTACCAGGCACCCAAAGTTCATCCCCAAACTCCGGCTACAGCCGATTCGCTTTACTTTGCCAGAGATACAATTTCTGCTGAAGAGTATAGTAAGGCAGATAAAGCCAATGGAAGTAACAACTGGGCAGTTAGTGGCACAAAAACAGCTTCCGGATATCCCATTCTCTGCAACGATCCGCATTTGGGCTTAAACCTTCCCTCTCTCTGGTACGAAATCCAGCTTTCCACCCCTGCATTTAATGCGTATGGAGTGAGTTTCCCCGGTGCACCTGGGGTGGTAATAGGCTATAATGATAGTTGCGCCTTTGGATTTACTAACGGTGGAAGAGATGTTCGTGATTACTACGAGGTGAAATTTAAAGATGAAAGCCGCAAGGAATATTGGTTTGATAGTTCCTGGCTGCCCACCACATTCAGGTATGAACGCATTAAAATTGCCGGGAAACCGGATATGATTGATACAGTGGCCTATACCATCTTCGGCCCCGTTATGTACGATAAATCGTTTGGGGGTAAGCGTACTTCCAGTACGAAAAACTATGCAGTGAGGTGGAAAGCCCACGATGCCAGTGATGAATTGCTGATGTTTTATTTATTGAACAGGGCGCATAACTACAACGATTACACGAATGCAGTACTAAACCTTCATACTCCTGGCCAAAATGTGGTTTTTGCAGATAAGGCCGGCGAAATAGCCCTTCGCACACAGGGCGAATTTCCGGCAAAATGGAAGGGACAAGGCGATTTTATTATGCCCGGTACCGATAGCAGTTATATGTGGCAGGCCATGATTCCTATGGATGAAACTCCATTTCAATATAACCCCGAACGCGGATTTGTAAGCAGCGCCAACCAGTTTCCGGCAGATACCGTTTATCCGTATTACCTGGGCCGCGATTACCCGCTGGCAAGGGGTATTATCATCAACCGGAAATTACATGAGTTGAATAATATTACCGTGGAAGATATGCAGGGTATGCAAACGGATAACTATAATATTTTTGCTGAAATGGTGGTTCCCATTTTTATAAACCACCTGAATGAAAGCCTACTGAGCCCCCAGGCGAAAAAATATGCCGGTGAACTAAAGGCCTGGGATAAACGAAATGATTTCAGCAGCCGGGGTGCTACCGTTTTTTATTTTGCATGGCAACACCTGCGGGATACCTTGTATGTGGATGAATATAAGAATGCCCCGCAACCCATTAGTTATCCTCTCGATTTTACGGTAATGGAATCGCTTTTGCGCGATTCGGCCTATTCTTTTATTGATAATATCAATACCCCCCAAAAAGAAACCCTGGAGGATTTAGTTGCCGCTGCGCTAAACGCCACTGCCCTGGATTGTGAAAAACTGGACGAAACCGGCACCATGGATTGGGGAAATTTTAAGGATACTAAAATCACACACCTTCTTAAGCTGGATGCTTTAAGCCGCCTTCACGTTCCCATAGGCGGAGGAGAGCATATTATTAATGCCACAAAAACTACGCATGGCCCAAGCTGGAGAATGATTGTTAGCCTCGAACCGCAAACAAAAGCATTTGGCGTTTACCCCGGCGGACAAAATGGTAACCCGGGCAGTTTCTTCTACGATAATTTTATCGATCAATGGGCAGCCGGTAAATATTATCCCCTCTGGCTGATGAAAAAAGAAGAAGCAAAAGATAAACGAATTAAATGGGTGATGAACTTTTCAAATTCCTGAAATAATGAATAATTCCTTTGTAAAATTTCTGATTATTTTATTCCTTTCTGCTGCCCTTGCCTTTGGAATGGGAATGTATTTCCCCTGGTGGTCGATTGCCGTTGCAGCGTTTGTGACAGGGCTTGTTGTGAAGGCTAAGCCCGGTACAGCCTTCCTGGGTGGGTTGTTTGGGCTTTTTTTATTGTGGGCCGGGTTGGTATATTATATCAGTAATAATAACGACAACATCCTGGCTCATCGTTTTTCGTTGCTGATGCTTAAACAAGACAATCCTTTAAAACTAATATTGCTAACTGGGGGCATCGGTGGGGTAGTTGGAGCTTTTGCTGCTTTATCAGGGTCCTTACTTAGATCTATTTTTTCCAAACCCTGAAAGCCGTTTAACCAATCTTGTTTATGCGTTGGAAATTTTTTATCTATTTATTGGGAGGGCTACTGGTTACGAATTTGATTTATGCACAACGCATTTCAGGCACCGTTTTTACCGAAACAGGAGATCTGCTTCCGTATTCCTCGATTATAATAAAAGGGAGTTCAAAAGGTACCAGCGCCAGTACCAAAGGGAATTTCACGTTGCTGCTCCCACCCGGAAAATATACCCTGCTGTGCCAGCATATAGGTTATGAAGCCGCCGAAAAAAACATTACCGTAAGTGGAGATATGGAAGTTAGTTTTATCCTCAAAGAACAAAAGCTAACCATGCAGGAAGTGGTTGTAAAAACGGGGGATGAAGACCCTGCCTATGAAATCATCCGGCAGGCTATTAAAAAAAGGGATTTTTACCATTCCCAGGTAAAGGCATTTACCTGCAACCTGTATTCGAAAGATGTACTGAAACTTCGCAACCTTCCAAATAAAATTTTAGGCAGGAAGATTAACCCCGAGGATCGGGCCGACCTGCACCTCGATTCCGCCGGACAGGGAATTATATATCTATCAGAAGCGATCTCCAAAGTTAACCAACAGTTGCCCGATAAATTTAAACTGGAAGTGATCAGCAGCCGGGTAAGCGGTAGCGATAATTTCGGACTCACCTTTCCCACCTTCATCAGCTTTTATACCAATAACGTAACGGTAATGCTTAACCAGCTAAATCCGAGAGGATTTATTTCACCCATTGCCGATAATGCGATTTACTATTACCGCTTTAAATTCTTAGGCACTTTTTTTGAAGACGGCCGGGCTATTAATTCGATCCGGGTAACTCCAAGGCGAAAGTTTGAACCTTTGTTTTCGGGTACCATTAATATTACGGATGGCGATTGGAGAATACACAGCCTCGACCTCATGCTGTCAAAAAATGCACAACTCGAAATCATGGATACCCTGCACATAAACCAGATCCACGTTCCGGTTTCTGCTGATATATGGAGAATTCATAGCCAGGTTCTGAGTTTTTATTTCAATCAGTTTAATATTAAAGCAGATGGAGCATTCCTGAATGTGTATTCCGATTATAACATAGATCCAAAGTTTGGAAAGAAATTCTTCGATCGAACCATCATTAAATATGATACCGGAGTTACCAATCATAGTAAAGCCTATTGGGACACTATCCGGCCTGTACCCTTAGAAAGGGAAGAAGTTAAAGATTATCATGTAAAGGACAGCATCCTTCAGGTTACAAAAGATTCGGCACTTACAAAAAATGCCATTGATTCTTTGAAGAAAAGGCAAGGGCCAGTAAAACCTCTGGGCATTTTCTGGAATGGAATCCATCGAACCCATTATAGTAAGAAACATATGTTTAGCTGGGATATTGAATCACTGATTCGAAATATGGAATATAATCCTGCGGAAGGGATTGTATTAAATGTTTATGGAACGTATCGGGCCTATTGGAAAAAGTGGCGAACTCATGTGAGTTTTATGCCAAGCCTTCGATATGGTTTTGATAATACCCATCTTAACTCCTGGGCCACGCTGAAATTTAGCACCAACGACCAACAGGTAAACCGGAAACCAAAAATGTACTCGCTTAGTATAAGCGGCGGAAAAAGGGTGAGTGAGTTTAACAAGGGGAATACAGTTCTCCCTTTGGTTAACAGTATTAGTGTATTATTTTATGGAAATAACCTAATAAAGACCTATGAAAATTATTTTGGCAGTGTACTTTTTAATAAACGTTACGACAACGGCCTGCAGTTTAGCCTGGGGCTTGTTTATGAAGACCGCATCCCGTTAAATAACAGCACCTATTTTACATTTTTTAAAGACAGCGCCCGCATCACGCCCAATTATCCGAATGAAAAATTAAGTGCCCAATTTCCAAAACACCAGGCTTTTATTGGGGAAGTAAAAGTGAGTTATCGCCCCGGTCAACGATATATCCAATTTCCGAATAGCCGGGTTTCCCTGGGATCGAAATATCCAACCCTTAATCTGAGTTATACCAAAGGCATTAAAAATATCTTTGGCAGTGATGAAGATTTTGATAAATGGCAATTTTATATCGACGACAATAAGAATTTTAAACTGGCCGGTACCCTCCGGTATAAAATTGGTGCCGGTGGTTTTTTGAATGCCCGGAACGTTTTCATCCAGGACTATCAACATTTTAATGGCAACCAGGCTGTAGCCGCCTCCGAGTACGTAAACAGTTTCCAACTGGCTAAGTATTATGCCAACAGTACTACCGCTAACCTGTATGGGATAGCTCATGTAGAACACCATTTTAACGGGCTTCTCACCAATAAGATCCCACTCATTAACCGGTTGAAATGGAACCTGGTAGGAGGCACCAATGCATTTTATGTAAATAGGAAAAACAATTATGTGGAACTGTTCGCCGGATTTGAAAATATTTTCAAATTATTCAGGGTAGATGTGGTTTGGGGATTTGAAAACGGAACCCAGGGCCATACTGGCATCCGAATAGGCAGCGGTGGAATCTTAGGGGGCGGAGTTTCTGTAGGCCAGGGCTTCTCTGGGCGGGCAAGAAGCATCAGCCTGTTTTAATTATTATATCTTTGCGGCACATTTGGTTTGCCCTGCAAGCATCCAATCTTACATCAAAGGTTTCCCCACCAGGGATCAAATTAAAAATTATGGCCGTATTGCACAATCGGGTTTCGCAGGAGGAACTCAAAGCTAAATTGTTGAAAGAAGAGGATAAACGGATTACCATATCCTTCTACCAGTATTTCCCCATTAACGATCCACAAGGTTTTAGAAATGACCTGTATAAAACCTTAACAGGCATTTCGGTGTTTGGGAGGATTTATGTGGCATCGGAAGGAATAAATGCCCAAATAAGTGTGCCCGAAAGGCATTACGAAACATTTAGAAATCTGCTTTATGCTATTCCGGGGTTGAATGGCTTACGGTTGAATGTTGCAGTAGATGATGATGGGAAATCTTTCTGGGTATTGAAAATTAAAGTACGGAATAAAATTGTGGCCGACGGAATTAACGACCCCTCCTTCCAAATGGAGCAGAAGGGAAAGTATGTAAATGCCGCTGCGTTTAACCAAATGACGGATGACCCGGATACCGTTGTGATTGATATGCGCAACCATTACGAATTTGAAGTGGGGCATTTTAATAATGCCATCGAGATACCCAGCAACACATTCCGGGAGCAACTTCCTATGGCGGCAGAGATGATGAAAGACAATAAAGACCGAAATATCATCATGTACTGCACCGGTGGGATCCGTTGCGAGAAAGCCAGCGCATATATGCTTCACCGTGGATTTACAAATGTATTCCACCTCGAAGGAGGCATCATCCACTATGCCAACCAGGTAGAGAGTCAGGGATTGAAAAATAAATTCAAGGGAAAGAATTTTGTTTTCGATAACCGGATGGGGGAGCGGATATCCAATGAAATTATTGCCAAATGCCACCAGTGCGGCCAACCTGCCGATACGCATGTAAATTGTGCTAACGAAGGGTGCCACCTGCTCTTTATCCAGTGCGAGACCTGTGCTAAAAAATATGATCGTTGTTGCAGTACTGCCTGCCAGGAAATTGTACATCTTCCCGAAGAGGAGCAAAAGAAATTAAGGAAGGGGATCGACAAGGGGAGAATGGTATTCAATAAATCGAAACAAAGGCTGATCGACCATTTTAATTTATAACCGAGCCCTGCACCAAACTTTTACACGAACGAACCAATCCGGAATTTGATTTTTCTTTAAAAAATGAATAAGGAAGACCTGCTCAACGAATTGAAGTATCATTCCAAAGTGATGCTGAAACCTTCTCCCATACATGGCATCGGAGTTTTTGCCATTGCCCCGATATGGAAAGGAGAAAAAGATATTTTTTCCAAAAATTCGCAACAATGGCTGGGCATAAATGATGCAGAATTAGCAACACTTCCCCAACATGCCATCCGGTTAATTGAAAATTATTGCCTTTACGATAAAGATCAATATTTTGTTCCGGAAGAGGGATTTAAAATCCTGGATCTGGTGGTTTTCTTAAACCATAGCAGCACTCCAAATATTCAATCGCTGGATGATGGGTTGCAATTTGAAGCAATCCGGGATATTTCCATTGGTGAGGAACTGTGTATTGATTACGGCAGCATAGTGGAAGAAGAGAGATGACCCAGTGAAGTTTCAATTCGCCGTTGGGTGTCTTCAGGGGTAAGCAATTCAGGAACAAATTTCTTTCCCACCATCCGTTCGTATAATTCGATATACTTTTTACTGATTTGATCAACCCACGCATCGGTCATTTCTGGTAGCTGCTGTCCTGCTTTTCCCATAAACCCGTTGGCCATCAGCCATTCCCTGACAAATTCCTTGCTTAGTTGCTGTTGCTTTATTTCCCGGGACTGCCTCTCCTCAAACCCATCTGCATAAAAGTACCGTGAAGAATCGGGTGTATGCACTTCATCCATCAACAGCACGTCGTCCTGATATAAACCGAACTCATATTTCGTATCGGCGAGTATCAATCCCCGTTCCTTTGCCATTTCTTTACCTTTTTCAAAAAGAGCAAGAGCGAAATTTGAAATGGTTTTCCAATGGTCCGGAGAAATAATTCCTTTCCGAATTAAATCGTCCGGAGTAATATCTTCATCATGTCCTGCATCCGCTTTGGTGGATGGGGTAATAATAGGAAAGGGCAGGGGCGCATACTCCTTTAACCCTTCGGGCAGGGTTGCACCGCAAAGCGTACGAAGACCCGATTGATAGGTGCGCCAGGCATGGCCTACCAGGTGGCCGCGAACTACCATCTCCAGTTTGAAGGGGATACATTTTTTGCCAATACTTACGGAGGGGGCAGGAACATCCAATAGCCAATTGGGGCAAACGGGCCGGGTCTGTTCCAGCATAAAGGCAGATAACTGATTCAGAATCTGCCCTTTATACGGAATCTCCCGCGGCAGGATCACATCAAAAGCGGAAATACGGTTACTGGAAATCATTACCAGCCAATTATTACCAATACCATACACATCCCGCACTTTTCCTTTGTAAAAGGAGGTTTGTCCCGGAAATGAAAAATTTACCACACGCTAAAGTAATTCACAGGCACCGGATTTGGGTAGATTTTTTAGGCTGAGGTTTTCACAATCCGTTCAAAATTAAATTTCTGTGTAATAATAACTATTGTTATTTTGCCAGCTAATTATTCATAAAATTATTGCTATATGAGAAAAGTTACGAGTCATTTACTGATTCTGGTAATGGCCTCGCTGCTCAGCTCTGCTGTTTTTGCACAGGAAATCCTGGTTCAGGGAAATGTGAAAAACAGCATAACCCACGAAAACGTAGGCGCAGTATCTGTTGTGGTAACTAATTCTACCACTGGAACATTTACCGATGATAAGGGAAATTTCTCTATCCGGGTAAAAAGCCTTCCGGTAAGTCTGTCTTTTTCATCTGTAGGCTTTGTATCTCAGGATGTAACCATTAGTTCCGCCGCAAAAGCGGTAGATGTTGCCTTCGTACCATCTGCTGATCTGGGCCAGGACATTGTGGTTTCGGCCAGCCGTGTTCCTCAAAAAATTATGGAATCACCTGTATCCATCGAACGGGTAAATGCAGCCACCCTTCGGAAAGCCACCTCCCCTCAGTTTTACGATGTGGTTGCTACCCTGAAGGGGGTGGATATAACTACGTCTTCCCTTACTTTCAAAACCCCAACTACCCGTGGTTTTGGGGGTAGTGGAAATGTTCGTTTTAACCAATTGGTAGATGGGATGGATAACCAATCTCCAGGTCTCAACTTTTCGGTTGGCTCTATCATCGGGTTAAATGAACTGGATATAGATAATATGGAATTACTGTCTGGCGCTTCTTCTGCCTTGTATGGTTCTGGCGGGATGAATGGAACGCTCCTGATGACCAGTAAAAATCCATTCAAATACCAGGGCTTTTCGTTCAGCATCCGCGAAGGATTAATGCATGCCGATGCCCGGGAAAGGCCGGCTTCGGCTTATCATAATTGGGCCTTACGTTGGGGAAAGAAAGTAAATGAAAAATTTGCTTTTAAAATCACCTCCGAGCTTATCCAGGCAAAAGACTGGATTGGCATGGATTACCGTGATTATGACCGCAACAACCAGGTATTGGTTCCGGGTTCACGTAAAACAGACCCCAACTACGACGGGGTAAATGTGTATGGCGATGAAACTTCCGTTAATATTGTTCCTTTCCTAAATGGAATTGCGGCCCAGGCCCCCTTCCTTGCCCCATTTATTTCTACCTTAACTGGAAGTTCAATTAATGTTTCCCGTACCGGTTATACCGAACAGGAAATTATGGATCCCAACACGCTGAATTTTAAACTGGGAGGTTCATTCCATTATAAAATTTCTCCTAATACAGAGGCCGTTCTTGCCGGATATTGGGGCACAGGGAATACGGCGTATACCGGTGCTTCCCGTTATTCCATTAAGGATTTTAAAATGGGCCAGTATAAACTGGAGTTCATAAATAAGGATTGGAACTTCAGGATTTTCACCACCCAGGAAAATGCCGGGCAAACCTTTAACATGGCGGCCACCACCCAAAACTTCAATGAAGCGTGGAAGCCTTCCGTTACGATGATTAACGGTAAACCTGCTCCGCAAACCTCCGATTGGTATGTACAATATACCCAGGCATTTTTGCAGGGTAAATTAAACGGCCTTTCAGATATGGATGCCCACAATGCGGCTCGTGCATTGGCAGATATCGGCCGGCCTGCTGCTGGTTCTGCCCAGTTTAATAGCGTCTATAACCAGATCCGAAAGCTACCCGTTCCGCAAGGTGGTTTGCTTCTCGACAGGTCTGATTTGTATCAGGTAGAAGGAAATTATAACCTGACTAAATACACGCATAAAGTAGCGGATGTAATTTTTGGCGCAGCTTATAAACGTTTTGTTTTGAATTCGGAAGGAACCCTGTTTGCTGATAAACCAGACAGTGCCGTAAATATTAATGAATTCGGCATTTATGTGCAGGCCACTCGCAAAGTGATTGACAAGCTAACCGTTTCGGCTTCTGCCCGGTATGATAAAAATGAAAACTTTGAAGGTAAGTTTACTCCAAGGGTAACCGCGGTGTATAAAGTCGCTGAAAATAATAACATTCGTCTTTCTTATCAAACGGCTTATCGATTCCCTTCCACACAGCAACAATGGATCAACCTCGATCTGAATTCCTATAAGCTGATAGGAGGAATTAAAGATTTCATCAATATTTATCATTTCGATACCAATCCCATTTACAACCGCGATTCACTTCGCCAGGGTAAAGTGGTGCAACAGGAGTTTGGCAATTTTAAAGCGGAGTCTCTTTCATCTTTTGAATTGGGATATAAAGGCCTATTGCTGGATTCTAAGTTGCTGATTGATTTGTATGGATATTATGGAAATTACAAGGACTTCACCGGCCGTACCCTGGTGGTGCAAAGCAAAACCGGCGCACCCATTGTACAGGCAGATGCAGACACCGGCCAGATTTATTCCATCCCTGTTAATTCTAAGGATAAGATTAAATCCTATGGCTGGGGCCTTGGTGTAGATTATCGCCTTCCTTCCAATTTTACACTTTCCGCCAATTTAGCATCCGATAATTTGGATAATACACCTGCTGGTTTAATTACTTCCTTCAATTCTCCCAAATACAAGGTAAATGCTTCAATCAGCAACAGCGGTTTTGGTAAATCAAAGAGAATGGGATTCAACATTGCTTACCGTTGGCAGGATAAATTTGATTTTGATGGCGACCTCGCAAGTGGCATGATACCGGCCGTGCAGACGCTTGATGCACAGATATCATATAAATTCCCTTCCTCTAAATCAATATTTAAAGTAGGGGCAACCAACCTGCTTAACCAATACTATTATAACGGGATTGGAAACTCCATGGTAGGTGGTTTATATTATATCGGGTTTGGATATAATGTTTATTAATGAATCCCAAACTCCAATTTAAAACATCAAAATTTTTTATATGAAATACTTTTCAATGAAGAACAAGCTGGGGCTGCTCCTTGTGTTAGGCAGTATTTTGTTTTTCACTTCCTGCAATAAAGGGATTTACGATATTCCCGAACCACAGGTAGTTCCTCCCTCCGGAGCCATGCTGGGAGATACTTTAAAATCCAATGCAAACGACAGCCTTTATTACAGGTTGGTGGTACGTTCCGGATTATTCAATACAATCAATAATAAGAATGCAAACTTTACCCTGTTTGTACCCGATAACAACGGGATGAAGTTTTTTATTAATGCAGTTTCCGGTGGTTTGGTTCCGCTCAATGCACCCGATGCCGCTTTCTCGCAATTCATTACCACTAATATTTCGGTGGCTAATGCGCAGGCGATAGTGGCTTACAACACGGTACCCCAAAAAGTGCCATTTGAAAGTGTACCCGGTAATTTTCCCAATCTGCAATACCCAACCATCTTCAACCCGGCGCCATCTCTTAGCGCTTTGTTGAGGCTAACTACTTTTCCTTCGAGGATGAATGGAAATTGGGTGAACAACATCCCCGTTGTAGGCACTAATTTGGAAGCAGGGAATGGGGTTATTCATCATACTTTTACTATTGTGGCTCCTCCCACCCGGTATATTTGGAACCGAATTAATACGGACCCCAATCTCACCATTTTTAAAGCGGCTTTGCAAAGGGCAGATAGTGGGGCTGTTGGTTCAGCCAGTTTAATTGCCGGATTATCTAACATAGGAGCAAACTTTACTGTTCTTGCACCTAACAACCAGGCATTAAAGAATATTCTTAGCTTTTTAACCGGCGGGGTATTACAACCCACAGATCCGGATGCCTATTTTATTGGATTCCTGGGAAGCAACCAGGTTACCACCCAAATGATTAAGGGAATTGCAGTTTATCACATGTTTGATGGATTTAGCAATACGGCCAGCCCGGGCCTTACTCTCCAACGTCCCGGACGGTTCTTTACCAATAACATGCCTACTACCGCCACTGCATACCCTACCTTGTTGAGCAGTGCAAACACAACCGGTTTTGCATATCCTCCGGTAACGCTGCAAGCCAGTTTTGGTGTAACCGGCGTAACGGCTGCTACTGCAAAAGGGGCGTTTAATGCCACTCCAGCTAATTTTGTAATCAATCCAACGCCTGACCCGGGCGGTACAAGCGATCAGCATTTCCTGAATGGAACGCTCCATGTGATTGACCAGGTACTGTTGCCATCGATGTAAATAATTAAACCGAAATCTGATATGCCCCCAAACTGATTAAACTCTTTGGGGGCATTTTTAATTTTCCAAAGAATAACTGGATTTGTTAGCGAGAAGTTCCGCCTAATAATTGGGATTTCTTCATATTAAAATGAGAAATTAAATATCATTCATCAAATTAGTGAACATAAAATTATTCAGAAACAATGGTTATAACGGATGGCGTATTTAGGGTTTAGATAAAGATGGGATATTTAGCATAAAACTTTAATCACAGAACGAAAGTTGAATTTTGATCTTTCGCTGAAATAATCCTGTTGCCTGCTATGCCAACGTACAAACTCTGCAAATACAACAATATGATAAGACAACTATTTTTTATTGCAATACTACTCTTCTGGGGGCACAATATTAAAGCACAGTTTAATTACCCGCCAACCAAAACCGTGGACAGCAGCGATAGCTGGCATAACATTATCGTTAAAAACCCATACCGCTGGCTGGAAAATTTAGAAAGCGATGAAACTAAAAACTGGTTTAAAGCACAAAATGATTTTACCAACGGCATACTGAATAAGTTACCCCTGGCAGATGAACTGTATAAAGACCTTTTGCTGTTTGACTCCATAAAAACAGACAACATTGCCTCCATACAACAGGTAGGTAACACCCTGTTCTATTTTAACCAGAAACCAGGCGATGCCAAACAAAAGTTGTATAAAAGAAATGGCGAAAATGGCAAAGAAGAATTAGTTACAGACCACAGCCGCTGGGGCAGTAACTACAATATCAGTTGGTTTTCGGCAGACTATTACCAAAAGTATCTGGTAATTTCTGCTGGCGAGGGTGGCAAGGAAATTTCGGACGTGGTTAAATTTTATGATATAGCCACAGGCAAATTTTTGAACGACAGCCTGCCGGGAATATTTGTAGGTTTTGCACCCGGCGAAGGCAATATATTTTATGGACAGCAGCCCACACAAGATGTGCATACCATGGTGCAGGACAAAGACCGCATTTATAAAATACACCATTTAGGCGCCGATATATTACAGGATAAGGTTTTTCTTTCATATAAATTATACCCTCAGCTATATGCACCGGATAATACAAAAAGCCTTTGGCCTGCATGGTTTGATAAAGATTGCAATTATGAAATGCTGTTGCTAGGCAGCGTATCACCCTATAAAGAATATTATTATCGACAAATAAACAGCGGAACCCCTTGGAAAAAACTTATTGGTGCCGAAGACGAAATTCAACAAATAAATATTTTGGGCAATAAAATGTATATGGTATGCAAAAAAAATGCACCCAACGGAAAAATTCTGATGATGGATTTAGACCATCCTGTTTCCGTGGCCAACGCAAAATTGATAGCTGCCGAAAAGGAAATTCCCCTGCAGTGTTATGACGGATTATTGCAAACAAAAAATTACCTGATATTGCCCTATATGAAAAACGGCATACAGCTATTTAATTATACGGTGGATATGAGAACAGGTAAATTTTCAAAAATCCCTTTTTTGGAAAATACCAATCTAATGAACATTACCCCTTTCAATCAAAGCAATGATGAGGTGCTTATTGAAAGAAGCGGATGGGTTACACCGGCAACCCTTTCGTACAGCAGTATTGATAAACCTTTTGCCAAAGAAAAAACGTTCTCATTTCATACCAATCCAAAATACCCCTATACCAATGAAATGGTGGTGGAAGAAGTGGAAATTACGAGCCATGATGGGGTGATGGTTCCCGTTTCTATAATTCATAAAAAGGGCATACAACTAAATGGAGAGAATACGGGTTATGTGTATGGGTATGGCGCTTACGGCATGAGTTCTGCTTCCGTTTTCGTAGCCAACTATCAGTTGCTGGCGCATAAAGGAATTGTGATAGCCATTGCGCATGTGCGTGGAGGTGGCGAAAAAGGCGAGAACTGGCACCTGGCAGGTTTCAAGCAAACCAAACCCAACACCTGGAAAGATTTAAACAGCACCGCAGAATACCTTATCAGCAAGGGTTACACATCTGCAAAGCATCTTGTATGCCATGGCATCAGTGCAGGAGGCATTCTTGTTGGCAGGGCGGTTACAGAACGCCCCGATTTGTGGGCATGTGCCGTGCCACAAGTGGGCTGCCTTAACATGGTGCGCCAGGAGTTCTCGCCCAACGGGCCAGGCAATATACCCGAATTTGGCACGGTAAAAAACATTAATGAATTTTTTGCCCTCATGGAAATGGATGCAACCCTGCATGTGCAGCCCGGCACAAAATACCCGGCTATGTTTATAACAACAGGCTGGAACGACCCCCGGGTAATAAGCTGGCAGCCTGCAAAATTTGCGGCGACGGTACAAAATGCCAGCACATCCGGAAAGGCTGTTTTATTAGAGGTTGATTATAATGCCGGGCATGGCGACAGCGAAGATAAATTCGCCGGCTTTAAAAAATGGGCCAGAAAATGGGCGTTTATTTTGGAGCAGACGGGGTTCAAAAAATAATTGACTCGTTAAAAAAATTTCGATTTCCCGGTAATTTAATTGTATTGGCTAATTTTGGGTTGAAGAAAAATAGGCAAGACTAAATTATATACAGCATACATTTTTTGCTTCAATTTTTCCAAGGCATATTTTTACCCCCGGGGAGGGGGCAGGAAATTGCTCCAATTTTATTCCTCCCTGCTTGTATAAATAAAGTTTTGTTTGGGAATTATTATTAAGAAAGGGTATGCAGCAATTTTTCTTTACCCTTTCCCATTTATCCAATCCCCCCTGTTTACACTTAAAGATTGCCATACAGCAGGTGGATACCGGATTAAACGTTGAATCTAAAATGCATGATATCCCCGTCCTTCACCAGGTATTCTTTGCCTTCAATCCGAAGTTTTCCATTTTCGCGGCAAGCGGCTTCCGATCCTAATTGTACAAAATCTTCGTAGCTGATCACCTCCGCCTTAATAAATCCCTTTTCAAAATCGGTGTGGATTACACCGGCTGCCTGAGGCGCTTTCCATCCTTTATGAATAGTCCAGGCCCTAACTTCCTGAACACCGGCGGTAAAATAGGTGGAAAGATTGAGAAGTTTGTAGGCGGAGCGAATCAACCTGTCGAGAGCAGGCTCCGTCATTTTATATTCATCCATAAACATTTGACGATCGTCCGGGTTTTCAAATTCAGCTATTTGTGCTTCAATGGCATTGGTCATCACAATAAGCTGATTGCCCTCTTTTTCAACCATTGATTTCAATATTTCACTATACTTATTACCGGTATGCATACTGGCTTCATCAACATTGGCCACGTAAAGGATGGGTTTATCTGAAAGAAGGAAGAGGTCTTCAATAGCGGATTTTTCTTCTTTGGATAGCCCAAGTGAAATAATATTTTTACCTTTTTCAAGCTGTGATTTACAACTTAATAGCACATCTAATTCAGATTTTAATTTAGGTTCAGATTTGGCCATCTTTTCTACCCGTTGAATCTTTTTCTCAATGCTGTCGAGGTCTTTTAACTGAAGCTCGGTTTCAATAATTTCCTTATCCGATACCGGATTGATCGGGCCTTCCTCCCGAAGAATGTTTTCGTCCTCAAAACAGCGAATAACATGAATGATGGCATCTACCTCCCGTATATTAGCCAGAAACTTATTTCCCAACCCTTCCCCTTTCGATGCTCCCCGAACCAGTCCGGCAATATCTACAATTTCAATCTGCGTAGGAACAACCCGGTTGGGCTTTACCAGTTCTTCCAGTTTTTTCAATCTTTCGTCGGGTACATTCACCAGTCCCACATTGGGTTCGATGGTACAAAAACGATAATTGCTTGCCTGTGCCTTTGCGCTGTTACTTACCGCATTAAAAAGAGTTGACTTTCCTACATTGGGAAGCCCCACGATGCCCGCCTGAAGTGCCATTATACTTTTTTTAAAATTGGCTGCAAAGGTAAGGCCTGATGTTGGTATTGAATTGACTTAAATGCTGTAATTTGACCATTCAAATTAAGAACCAACAGTATAGATGGCGTTAAGCAGGATTTGGGCGGCGTTTATTATCATTGCCATTTTGGTGGCATTAATCAGGTTGATGGGTGCCGAAGGCGGCGAAACTGTTTTTAGCCAGATGGTTACTGGCAGGTCGGGCGATACAATTCGAATTTCAGAATTGGATAAATCATCCGTTAATCCCAGCTTATTAGTCGCTTTAAATTCCACTAAAAAGATCAGGGAAGGCAACCATTTTGTGGCCTATACTTCTCAAAATAAAATCCTGAATTTTCTGATACAGGGATCTGATGGCGTTATTGAAACCTGCAAAACTGCCGTGAACCTTTCTTTGGGTCTGATTGGCATTATGGCCTTGTTTATGGGTTTTATGCGTATTGCCGAAAGGGCAGGAGGGGTTCGATTACTTTCCCGGATTATTGGTCCTTTTTTTGGTAAAATATTTCCCGATATCCCTAAAGGCCACCCATCCATGGGGCACATGATGATGAATTTTTCGGCTAACCTTCTTGGGCTGGATAATGCGGCTACCCCTTTTGGATTGAAAGCCATGGAGAGTTTACAGGAGCTTAATCCGAATAAGGCGGTAGCGTCGAATGCCCAAATCATGTTCCTCTGCCTGCATGCTTCGGGACTAACCCTGATTCCGGTTAGTATCATTGCCCTAAGGGCAGCAGCCGGTGCTTCCAACCCCATGGATATCTTTATTCCCTGCATGATTGCTACGTTTGCAGCTACCATGGCTGCTATGATCATTGTATCTATAAGACAGAAAATAAATGTCCTGCAACCGGTTATCCTGGCGTGGGTATTGGGAATCTCCGTCGTTATTGCGACGTTGATCGTGTATATCCGTTCTCTTTCCCCCATGGCAGTAAACCATTTTTCGGGTATGTTGAGTAATGGGCTCATCCTTTTTATTTTTCTGGCCATCATTGCCGGCGCCATCTACAAAAAGACGGATATTTTTGACGCCTTCATTGAAGGGGCGAAAGGTGGTTTCGAAATAGCCGTGAAAATAATTCCTTACCTCGTAGGCATGCTAGTAGCCATTAGTATGCTACGAACCAGTGGTACATTCGAAATAATTATTGATGGAATCAAGCACCTGGTTGCTCTAACGAATATGGATACCCGTTTTGTTGATGGCCTGCCTACGGCTCTCGTAAAACCATTTAGCGGTGGTGCCGCCAGAGGGATGATGGTAGATACTATGAATACCTATGGAGCCGATTCCTTTGCCGGAAGGCTTTCCTGTGTATTGCAGGGATCTTCTGATACCACCTTTTATGTGATTGCCGTGTATTTTGGCGCAGTGGGAGTACGCAACACGCGCTATGCAGTAGGATCTATGCTGCTTGCCGACCTGGTAGGAATTATTACTTCCATATTAATGGCCTATTTATTTTTTGGAGGATAATATCCCTTGCATTCAATTGAGGATTTAATGCATCGATGATTAAATTATTCTATCCGCTTCTTTTCCCAAACTCTTTCTTTGCATTTCCATTGTGTTGAGAAAAGCTCTCCTCTCTTAACAGAATTTTAAATACTCCGTATTAAATCATTTTCTATTGATTGGGTCTGTATGAACAAATGACCGAAAATAAATTAATACTCACCTTTAAAACTTTGCATCATGAAAAACTTAATTAATTCTTTAAAATCGTTTTTTTCTGTTGATGGCAATTGCAGTATCCTGGTAAGCAATTTCTAACCCCACAAAATCAGTTATTTCAAAAAATTTATACAAATGGAAATATCCCTATGAGAATTGTTTAGATCCAGTATCACAAGTCATGTTGTTTAATGTTGGTTTAGGGTTTATGTTTTGGATGTTGGCTCTGGCCGGTAATTTTACCGGCCATTTTTATTTAAAACATCTGAAACTGGGTTCCCCTTCGCAATGGAATAATCCCTTCTGCTTTCCCTTTCATAATCCCCGGACAAATTTCATAAACGTGGGTGGAGTTAAATCGGGAGGCGATTATAATCCGGGTATTAAGCGTATGCTTATTGAATAAATTTTCAACCAGGGCAGGGGAGTTGTTCTCATTGGACAGGTGAGCCAAGAACAAATGGGAAAGTTGTTTATTCCGGTGCCGGATGAAAAGTTGAAGGGCCTGTTTGTTCGATAAATGTCCGTTTCCACTTTTAATACGATTCTTTAGATGTAACGGATAGGGGCCGCTTTCCAGCATCTCAGCATCATAGTTCGACTCCAAAAAAGCAGCATGGCATTTTGAAAAATGATGGATAAGCTTTTTGCACACCCTTCCCAAATCGGTGAATATACCGATAGTAATGCCTTTGTATGAAATAATGAAACTAAACGGGTCTGCCGCATCATGAAACTTCCTGAATGGGATAATATCCATTTCGTGTAGTTCCACCTTTTCTTCGTCAAAAATTTCATTCACCTGGGAAGCCGGTATATTAAGCCTGCTATGCTTAAGCGTTAATTGCGAAATATACACCGGAATACCGTATTTGGCAGATAATCTTTCAATGCCTTTGATGTGATCGGAATGTTCGTGAGAAATAAATACGGCACGGACTTTCAACATACTTAACCCACATTCCCGCATCCGTTTCTCCGTTTCCCTGCAGCTAAGCCCGGCATCCACCAGCACCGCATTATGGGCGGAACCGATATAATAGCAGTTTCCATTACTACCCGAATTTAAGGAACATGCAAACAGAGACATAGGCAGGAAAAAAGAACCCTAATGTATAGTAATCCGGCGAATCTTAAATATTTTTCATTTTACAATATATCCCTGCCGTCTCAACTTTTGGTATTAGTTACCTTTGTGCCAGATGACCCAACTCTCAACCCTTAACAAGTATTTCTGGAAATATAAATGGCTTTTTTCCCTGGGTTTCCTTTTTGTAATCCTGACCAACTATTTCAGGATTTTGGCCCCTCAGCTTACCGGATATGTTGTAAATACCGTAGTAGCTTCCATATCCGGAACCAATATTTCTCCTTCCTCATCGCAAACCTACGACAGGCTGGTAAAGGTTTTAATTGATCAATTCAATACCCTTCCTTTTGTAAAACAAATTCTTTTTGCCGGGCTAATTCTTATCGGAACGGCGGTAGTAAGTGGATTTTTTATGTTCCTGATGCGGCAAACCATTATTGTAATGAGCCGCCATATTGAGTTCGATCAGAAGAATGAAATATTCAACCACTATCAAACCCTGGATAGCTCCTTTTATAAAACGCATAGTACCGGCGATCTGATGAACCGAATATCAGAAGATGTTAGCCGGGTAAGGTCGTACACCGGTCCGGCCATTATGTATTTCATCAACCTGGCTGCTACCATTGGGTTTAGCTTATATTTTATGTTCCGTTCCGATGCCCGGCTCACCCTCGTGGCCCTGTGTCCGTTACCCATATTGGCAGGAACCATTTATTTTGTTAATACGATCATTAATCGGAAAAGTGAAAAGATCCAGGCGATGCTTAGCCATTTAACCACCAATGCGCAGGAATCATTTTCAGGGATTCGGGTAATAAAATCCTTTGTGCAGGAGAAGAACATGGCTTCATTTTTTGAACAGAATTCGGAGGCATATCGTGATAATTCCCTCAGTTTGGCAAAAACAGAAGCCATATATTTCCCCAGTATGGGATTGCTAATTGGCCTTAGTACGCTAATCACCATTTTAGTTGGCGGATATGATGTTTTGAATAATGTACCAGGTGCCAGTATTGGAAAAATTGCAGAATTTGTAATGTATATTCAATTGCTTACTTTCCCCGTTAGTGCTATTGGCTGGACAGCCAGTATGACCCAGCGGGCCGTGGCTTCCCAACGCAGGATAAATGAATTCCTAACTACAAACCCTTTAATAAGAAACCCTGAAAACCCGGTTAATCCAGTTATTAGGGGAAATATCACTTTCCATCAGGCCAATTTCACCTACCAACATACCGGGATTCATGCCATAAAGGATTTTTCTCTTGCCATTGCTGCCGGGCAAAAAATTGCTATTGTAGGCAGAACGGGTTCCGGAAAATCAACCGTGGCCCAGTTGCTTCTTCGCCAGTTTGATTTGCAATCGGGGGGGCTGGATATTGACGGGATTCCAATTACAGAAATAGATTTAGACAGCCTTCGAAAACAAATTAGTTATGTTCCCCAGGATGTTTTTCTTTTTAGTGATAGCATAAAGAACAATATCCTTTTTGGAAATGAAAGGGCTTCCGATGAGGAAGTATTCAGGGCCGCCAAACAAGCAGTAATTTATGACGAGATTATGCGATTCCCCGCCGGGTTTAAAACCCTGGTAGGGGAAAGAGGCGTAATGCTGAGCGGCGGACAAAAACAACGAATTTCCATTGCCAGGGGCCTGATTAAGGATCCAGCCTTTATCATCATGGACGATTGCCTTAGTGCCGTAGATGCAAAAACAGAAAAAGAAATTACCGGCAACCTGGCCGAATACCTCCGGGGGAAAACAGCCATTATTATTACCCACCGGATTTTTTCCCTCCTGGATTTTGACAAGATTGTGGTCTTAGAGGAAGGAAGAATAGTGGAAACCGGCACCCATGCCGAATTGCTGAGCAGGGGAGGGTATTATGCAGAAATGTACCGGCGGCAGCTATTGGCAGATGAAAATGCCACGGCATAACCAACCCTGAAAACAAGGGGAAAACATGAATTTCTATTTTTTTGCCATTTCAAAAATGACTATATCTTTGTTTGGTATCGAATTTAATTTGCGAAACAAAACTTGCGATTGTGGCATACGAAAATAATGACAAGAAAGTGGACAGTGTATTCAGTAGCCGGGTTAAAGCCGGGAAACGCCGTACCTATTTTTTTGATGTAAGAGAAACCAGGGGAAACGATTATTACCTCACTATTACGGAAAGCCGGAAAAGAACAGAAAGTGAAGGGTATAACCGGCACAAAATTTTTCTATATAAAGAAGACTTTAATAAGTTTTTAAAAGGGCTTACGGAAGCTATTGATCATGTAAAAACGGAGTTGATGCCCGATTTTAATTTCGATGCATTCAACCACGATACGCCGTATGAAATGGATGAAAATGCCGCTCCTTCCCAGCATTCAGATGGTACGGACGATGCGCAAAATGGTGGGCCGGCAGGAGAACAAAATTCAAACGAAATGCCAGACTCCAAGCCCAATCCTCCTGCCGATTCATTGCATACGGAGGAAGTAGATAAATGGTAATCCATCCCATTTCCTGGGAGTGAATTTAACCTGGGATTATTTTGTACGATAAATTTCAGGCTGCTACATTTGCAGCTTTTTTTATTCTTACTCCAGGCAGAAATTTATTACTCTAATTCATTAAAATTTAATTTACAATGGCCTATTGGCTTATTAAATCGGAACCGAATGTGTATAGTTTCGATCAATTAATTAAGGATAAAACCACAGTTTGGGACGGAGTGCGCAATTATGCCGCACGTAATAACCTGCGGGCGATGAAAAAAGGGGAGCAGGCCTATTTTTATCATAGTAATGAAGGCCTTGCCATTGTTGGTATAGCGAAAGTTAGTAAGGAGGCATTTCAGGACCCGGGAACCGAAAATCCCAATTGGGTGGCAATAGAAATAAAAGCGTATAAAAAACTTAAAAGGCCCGTAACGCTTGCATCCATGAAAGCAAATCCCAAATTGATTAACATGGGAATTATAAAAATTGGCCGGATTTCCGTTTCACAGGTAAGTGAGGAAGAATGGAACGAAATCCTTCAAATGTCGGAAACGCCAAATGCATAATTATTTATTAAAGGGAGGATCTTATGTCTTGTAAAACCCTGGTTGTATTAACCGGCGCCGGGATAAGTGAGGAAAGTGGCCTTCCCACATTTCGCGCAAGCGATGGCCTTTGGATGAATCATAAAGTTACGGACGTAGCAACCCCGGAAGCATTCCGGGCAAATCCGGAGCTGGTACTGGAATTTTATAACCAGCGAAGAAGAAATGTAGCTGCCGCCAATCCCAATCAGGCCCATTTAACTATTGCGGGCCTTGAGAAGGAATTTAATGTCCGGATTGTTACACAAAATATCGACAACCTGCACGAACGGGCCGGTTCAAGTGATGTATTGCACCTTCATGGAGAAATTTTTAAAATGAGGAGCAGTAGGGATGAAACCATATTAGAAGATATTCATGGGGATATTAAGCCGGGCGACCTCGCACCAGATGGCAGCCAGTGGAGGCCGCATATTGTCTGGTTTGGCGAACCGGTACCGGAAATTGATATCGCTTCCCAAATTATGAGAATGGCCGATGTTTTTTTACTGGTAGGGAGTTCTCTCCAGGTATATCCTGCTGCCGGGTTATTGAATTATGTTCCTGCTGAATGCCCTAAATTTATCATTGATAAAAACATTCCTGAAATTGGTAAACTACCAAACCTGCATCATATCAATAAACCTGCTACAAAAGGGATTGTTGATTTTGTTGAGGCTTTAAATCAATTAGATTTATAATACCATTTCTTCCCTCTCCATAAATTTTATACCCAGGCTTTCCAACTCGGGCAATACTTGCGAATATATTTCCTGTTCTATGGGGATTCTTACCCCTTTCGACTTTATTTCCCCATTCAATATCTTCCTTGCGGCAATACCCAGGGGTAGGCCTACGGTTTTGGCCATGGCGGTTTCTTCATTATCGATACCCTTGAGGAAAAGTGAACTATGCAAAATAAAATTTTTCCCCTTCCATTCATACAGAAATTCGTGGATCATAACTACCAAATCTTTGTCGGTACGATGCATTACCAGTTTAGTTTGTAAAATAAATTGCATGATTTCTATGATGGAGGCTTCGCCGAGGTTAATGGGAGTGCCTGTATCGTGGAGGCCAAGGAACTCGAGTTGTTCCCGGAATTCCCGGGTAATAAAAGCGCCCGGCTTTTCAGGGTCCAGGTTGCGGCTTTTGAGATGTGCATGAAAGAAAGAACCAATGCTCATGCCATTGGTTTGATAGCTTATGGTTTCATCCGTAAAACCCAATTCAATCATTTGAAGCCAGCCGGTCATGAAGGAAGGATACCGTAGGGTTGTACGCATAAAATCGGAACAGGTGTGGAGGTTATATAAAGAGATGTAGGGGAGGCTGTCCCGGTTCGGATAATAACTCAAATATGGCACTTGTTCGTTACCGGTAGTTACTTTCCGGTTGGAATCAAACAATTTGGCATACTCCATTTTAGAAATATTTCCATCTTCCAGAAATTTTGCACCTCCCATTCCGGCCGTTACCACGTTACGGGGATTCCAGGTAATTTTATAATGCCAGGGATTGTCGTCACTCTCGGGAGCTATCAATCCGCCACAATGGCTAAAAAACTTTTTAATGACGCCGCCTTTGGCCCGGATCTGCTCAATAATTTGCATGGCGCTCATGTGGTCGATTCCGGGATCGAGCCCCATTTCGCAGAGAAAAAGCAATCCTTTCCGGGCAACCTCCTCATTCAACGATTTCATGGCCTCATCGGCATAAGAGGCAGTTAGCAGGCTTTTCCCTTCTGCTACACAATCCCTGGCCACCAAAATATGCAGTGCCGGAGGCATCATGGAAATTACCAAATCTGCCTTTTTTATCAGGCTCTTCCTTTCCTCAGCATTTGAAATATCCAACTGAATGGCCATACCATAAGGGCTATTTCCAATCTTTTCCCTTGCCTGGTTAATATTTGTATCGGCAATGCAAATTTCAAGGCAATCCGCCTCAGCAAAGGACAGGAGGTAGCGGATCAGGGAGGTGGTTGATTTTCCTGCACCAAAAAGCAGGATTTTCTTACTCGGATTCATGGGCGGCAAGTTAGGGTAATATACCTGATGCCAAAGAAGAATGCAGGTATAAAAATTAATGATTTTTCTTTCTCCAATCCTCCCTACTTACACTTTTGCAAAAAGGACAAAGCAGAAGTGAAGAGTTCTCCACATCGATCTGCAAATTGTGTAAAAAACCGGCGTAAATGCCTGTTTTTTAACTAAAAACAAGGCCTGATTTCAGTACCTTTGTGCCACATTTTTTATTATGGAAACGAATGAGAATTACGAAGGGGAAGACCTTAACAACAGGGGCAAAATTATCCCGGTAAATATTGAAGAACAAATGAAAACCGCCTACATCGATTACTCGATGAGTGTAATTGTGGGCAGGGCACTTCCGGATGTTCGCGATGGATTGAAACCGGTTCACCGGAGGGTGCTTTTTGGCATGAATGAATTAGGGAACGCCAGTAATAAGCCATATAAAAAAGCAGCTCGTATTGTAGGGGAGGTAATGGGAAAATATCATCCCCATGGTGATGCTTCTATTTATTTTACCATGGTGCGTATGGCCCAGGAATGGTCGATGCGGTATATGATGGTTGATGGGCAGGGAAATTTTGGAAGCCAGGATGGTGACCCTCCGGCAGCCATGAGGTACACCGAAGTCAGGCTCCAAAAATTTGCAGAATCGATGATGGAGGATATCGACAAAGAGACGGTAGACTTCCAGTTGAATTTTGATGATTCCCTGAACGAACCAACTGTACTGCCAACCCGTGTTCCGCAATTATTGCTAAATGGAAGTAGCGGTATTGCCGTAGGAATGGCCACCAATATGATGCCACACAACCTGAATGAGGTGGTAGACGGCTGTATTGCGTATATCGATAATAAGGAGATTAGTGTAGAGGAATTGATGAAGTTTGTAAAAGCCCCGGATTTCCCAACCGGAGGCATTATTTACGGAATTGATGGGATCAAATCGGCTTACAATACCGGAAGAGGCAGGGTAGTACTCCGTGGTAAAACGACCGTTGAAACAGATAGCCGGGGAAAGGATAAAATTGTTATCACGGAAGTGCCCTATTTGGTAAACCGGGATGAGCTTACGCAAAAGATTGGCGACCTTATTACTGAAAAGGTAATTGAAGGTATAGCAGATGTAAATAATGAAAGTAATAATAAGGAAGGAACGAGAGTTGTAGTAGAATTAAAGAAAGATGCTGTAGCGCAGGTGGCCATCAACCAATTATACAAACATTCAGAATTACAAACATCCTATGGTATTAATAATGTAGCGCTGGTTAAGGGAAGGCCCCGGATATTAACGCTGAAACAACAGATTTCTGAGTTTATTGAATTCCGTCATGAAGTGGTGGTTCGCCGTACCCGATTCGAATTGCGAAAAGCCGAAGAACGGGCCCATATCCTGGAAGGATATATTATCGCATTGGATAACCTGGATGCAGTTATTAAACTAATCCGGGAAAGTGCTACACCGTCTATTGCCCAGGAAGGCTTGATGAGCCAGTTCGGGATGTCTGAAATCCAGGCAAAAGCTGTACTTGAACTGCGTTTGCAGCGGCTTACAGGCATGGAGATTGACAAAATCAGGGAAGAACATGCCGAGATTTTAAAGACCATTGCCCGGTTAAAAGAAATCCTGGCCAATGAAAGCCTTCGTTTCGAGATCATTAAAACCGAATTAATTGAAATAAAGACCCGATTTGGCGACCCCCGTCGCACAGAGATTGAATATGCCGATGATGAAATTAACATGCTCGATCTCATAGAAGAAGAGGATGTGGTGGTTACCATTTCGCACATGGGGTACATTAAACGCACCTCCGCAACGGAGTACCGTCAACAAAAACGGGGAGGACGGGGAGCCAAGGGAAGCGCTACCCGCAATGAAGATTATATTGAACACCTCTTTGTGGCATCAACGCATAATACCCTGATTATTTTCACTGAGAAAGGGAGGTGTTACTGGTTAAAAGTTTATCAAATTCCGGAAGGAGAAAAAAATAGCAAGGGAAGAGCCATCCAGAACCTGGTTCAGATACCTCCTGATGATAATGTTCGTGCCATTATCGACATCAAAAATCTGGAGGATGAAGAATTTGTAAAGGATAAGTACATTGTACTTTGCACACAAAATGGCACCATTAAGAAAACCCATCTTAAAGATTTCAGCCGTCCGCGCCAAACCGGAGTAAATGCCATTCATATTGTTGATGGCGACCAATTACTCGAAGCCAGGCTTACAGATGGTAGTTGTGAAATTATCATGGCCATTAAGAGCGGCAGGGCCATTCGTTTCCATGAAGATAAAGTAAGACCAACCGGCCGTGGGGCCATTGGTGTGAGCGGTATAGAAGTGGATGGAGAAAAAGACAAAGTGGTGGGTATGGTTTGTGTTCCAAAAGATGATAATTCGAAAACTATTTTAGTAGTGAGTGAGAAAGGTTACGGAAAACGAACAGCCCTGGATGATTCGGAAACGGGAGAAGCAAATTACCGGGTTACAAACCGGGGCGGAAAGGGTGTTAAAACAATCAATGTTACAGATAAAACCGGATCTCTGGTAGGATTACTTGCCGTTGATGAAAGCCAGGATTTGATGATTACCTGCGTTTCAGGGATCACCATCCGGATGTCGGTTGCCGAAATTTCTGAACAGGGACGCGCCACCCAGGGTGTAAAATTAATCCGGGTGGATGAAGGGGATGAAATTGCCGCCATTACAGAACTGGATGAGAAAGAAGAGACGGATATGGAAGCAGATCCGGAATCAGAAAATCAGGAAGGAGAAACGAAAGACTCATCTGAAGACGAAATTTCCAACAAAGAATAATATTCGTAAATAAAAATGAGAGCGGTCTGCTTTTAGAACGACAGGATTAAACAAAGAAACGACTGGCAGTTGAGAATTTTTATAGAAACAGAACGACTAATTTTAAGAGAAATTGAATACACAGACGAGAATGACTTATTCGAAATGGACGCTGACCCAGACGTTCATTTGTATATCGAAAACAATCCTGTAAAAACAATTGACGAAATACAAAATGGGATTAAACTACTTAAAAAGCAATATGAGGAAAATGGAATTGCCCGTTGGGCGGTTGTTGACAAATTAACAAACGAATGTATGGGTTGGTCGGGACTAAAGTATTTCAATCTACAAGTAAACAGTCATAAAAATTTTTACGAACTCGGATATCGGTTTAAGAAAAAACATTGGGGAAAAGGGTTTGCGACTGAATCATCCATTGCAATATTAGACTATGGATTTAAAAACCTGAATGTTGAATCAATATTTGCAATAACTGACCCGAAAAATTTAAATTCAAAAAAGGTACTGACCAGGTTGGGCTTTGACTTTCAGGAAACTTTTGACTATGAAGGCGACCCAACCGATTGGTTTGAATTGACAAAAACAACCTGGGAAAGCAGAAAGCCGATCCGATAACCCGAGTGTTGGATCAGGCGGACCCACATTTAAACTTTAATCCTGGGTAGCAATTTGCTACCCATTTTTTTATCCTTCGCAGACCTTTCCCTGGTTGATGATTTAGAGAGGAATTGAACTTTTCCAAAACTGAACCGAATAGGGGGTCTTTAGACCTTTAGGTCATTTTTTAATAACTGGCAATGTCCATTTGAAAGATTAACTCATTGATTCTTAGGGTAAATTGAAAATATTCTACTAAACATAATGTTAATTATAGGAAATAATCGGTAATGGAGAATTAGGGGAATAAGTATCTCTGGATGCTGCCTGGATCAAATTCTAAATGGTTTTAGACTTTTTGATTCGTATTCCGGGATGCCGTTTTTTTCTTTTGGTCTTCATACTCCAAAATATCTCCCGGTTGACAATCTAATGCCTTACAAATAGCCTCCAACGTACTGAACCGTACCGCCTTTGCTTTCCCGGTTTTCAAAATCGACAAATTAGAAAGCGTTAGATCAACTTTTTCAGACAGCTCATTAAGCGACATCTTTCGTCTGGCCATCATTACATCCAGATTTACAATGATTGGCATGGTTTATACAGTTAAATCATTTTCATTTTGAATTTCCAGGCCCCTATTAAATATTGCGGCTATAACATAGATCACGGCGGCCATTAGGATAAAGGTTCGCCCATCCGCCCAAAATTCATTGAGGGCAGAAACATCATATCCAAAATGCATTAAGTTTTTCGCAACCTGGATGGCTATCAAACTCAATATCCCGATAAAAAAAGTATAATAACTGATTTGAGCAATTTGTCTGGAAACATAATAGTTAAAAGGCTTGCTCAGATCAAGCCTACCTAATAGACGAATCAGAATATAAAATAGGAATGCCTTTAAAACGGCAATAACCAGGATAAAACTGTAAACGCCATAAAACGCCCATTTACTACGGGAATACATTGCACTTAAATCCAGCTTCTGGTATAAGTTCTTAACAACCGACGGATTAAAAACACTGAAGAAGAAATTAACCAGCAACCCGCCTGCCTCTATACATAATCCGACAAAAATGATCCAGGCCATGATGTATAAAGCTTTAAATACAAAATTGTTCTTGGTAGACATATTTACAAATTTATTGTACAAATATAATAAATATTTATTGATAAACAATAATTTTATATTGTATTTTAAAAAATAAGGAATGGTAACCCTTAATTTTCCAAACCTGAACCATCCTCATTCCTGGAGGCGGAAATAAAGGCAGGGCTCATCACCGAATGGAACGGTTTGCAGAATTTTCCCTTAATTCAACCATTAATGAGGCTTGAAAATTTTGAAATCCAGTCAAAAATTAGAAACCAGGTTCAATTTTCAATTATGAAAGCGGCTAATGCACCCTGGGATCTAAAATTTTATAAAGCCGGTCGGTACCCAGGTTAACCAGAATAAATACACAGGCGCTTAACAACACCGCCCCCATCACTACCGGGTAATCCAGTTTCTCTAAAGCATCTACCGTTACCTTTCCTACCCCTTTCCAGTTAAAAATATACTCTACAAAAAAGGAACCTGCCAACAATTCTGCAAACCACCCGGTAATAGCGGTTATTACAGGATTCAATGCGTTGGGCAGTGCGTGCCTGAAAATGACTATCCTTTGTGGTAAACCTTTTGCCCTGGCAGTTCGAATAAAATCCTGATTAAGCACATCGAGCATTGAACTCCGGGTAAGTTGGGTGATAATTGCCAATGGCCTTATTCCTAAGGTAATAGCCGGCAAAATGAGATTTTGCAACCGGAGTTTACTTTCCCCTGAAATTTCATCCGTTATGAAAAGGCTACCCGTTGGCGTTAGTCCGGTTACCTGATGCCAAACCACACCAAACAGATAGGCTATGATGATTGCCATGAAAAAGGAAGGCGCAGAGATGCCACCCACGCTGGATACAATGGCCGTTTGATCTATCCAGGTTCCTTTCTTAATGGCGGCTATACATCCCAGGGTAATACCGAGAATGCTGGCGAAGAGTATTGCCGTAAAGGCGAGCACCAGGGTTCCGGGTAAAGCATCAGACAAAATTTCCGTCACCAGTTTTTTACTTTGATAACTTCGTCCAAGATATGGCACTTTGATGCCTACCCGAATATCATTCCCAATAAACCATCCCCGTAATTCCTTTCTTTTAATGGACTCCTTTTTATAAATTCCTACAGGCGATATATCATTCAGGTAGAGAAAAAATTGTTTCCATTTGGGCTTATCCAGATTAAGGTCTGTACGAATATTTTCCAGGGTAGCTTTATCTCCTGTTTGGCCTACCACCATACGGGCCGGGTCGCCAAACCCCTGGAACATAGCAAACACTGCGAGGGTAACACCCAATAAAATAAGCAAAGCCGTGGAGAGTTTTCGAACCACAACCTTAAATTACAATAGTTTTTACTTTACTTTATCAAAATCGGCCCAGCCGAATTTTAATGCCACAACCGGTCCATGCATGATGAATAGCGTAGGATTGGCTCTGGCGGCGGTTTTAATGGCGGTTGCATCACTGGAAAGAATGGCATCGTAAGGAATATTCGCCTTATCTAATATCGATTTAACCGCATTTCGCGTAGCCGTAACAATATAGAAATGTATGTTTTTCGATTTCTGTTCTTCACTGATTCGCTTCACTTCCTTAATCCATGCATTCAAATTGGATGGTGCTTCTTTAATAAACAATAAATAACAGGTTCCCGGTTCGTTGAGAACACTTTCTGTTACATCTGTGCCCTCTTCATCTGTAAGCGAAAAATCATTAATAAGCGGTATATTATTCACCCCTTTCTGAACCAGCGTTTGTTTCCGTTCCACAAAAGTCCAGGTGCTATCTGGCAGGGCCGATACCGGGAAATTTTTCTTTTCTCCCCCCTTTTCATAAACAAACTGGTATTCGTATTTATCCGGTACGGCACCAGCCGGCATCTTCCTGAGTTCAAGAATATTGTTTCCCTTTTTATACGGAAGGCAGTCTATGAGCGGCAGGTGGCGCATTACATAAAATTGAAGCAAAAGCGTGAGGCCAATACTGAGAAGCATTATAACCCAACCCGAAATTTCACCCAGCAAAGGTTTTATATAACGGCTCCGAATAAGCAGAATTAAAGTGAGGATTAAAAGAAATATATCTTTAGTGAAGGTTTGCACCGGGGTTAAGGGAATACAATCGCCAAAACATCCGCAGGATCTGATCTTCCCGCTAAACAGCACATAACTGGTAAGGAAGGTGAAAAAGGCCATCAGTAAAAAAAGGATCCAGGTAGTCAGTTTTCGTCTCCAGCCAATGAGCAGGGCTACGCCCACTGCCACCTCCAGCGTAATCATTACAATTGAAAAAAACAGGGAATAATGGCCTAATGTTTCCATTACCGGTTTCATAAATCCCGACATGGCCCAGGCTTCAAAGAATTCTTCCATTTTATAGGCCAGCCCTTTGGGATCAATGGCCTTAACCAACCCGGAAAAGATAAATAACAATCCGGTTATAATTCGGGAAATAGTTACAACAGTCTTCATGATTTTTTGGTGGGGCTATTTGAGGAAATTTGAATTAATGCAAATACGGCATAGTTCAGGATGTCGTAAAAATTGGCATCTATCCCTTCGCTTGCCATCGTTTTCCCTTCGTTGGAAATAATCTGTTTAATGCGCAGGATCTTTGAAAGAATGAGATCGGTAAAACTTTCCTGGCTCATTTCTCTCCACGCTTCTCCATAATCGTGATTTTTATCCTGCATTAATTTTTGGGCGGCTTCAATTTCGGCGTCGTACATCGATTTAACTTCCAATACATCAAGATCTTCTCTTTCATCGCTTCCAAGGCTTAGTTGAATTAGCCCAATAACTGCGTAATTCAATATCCCTTCAAATTCACTTCGTATACCATCGGCGATCCGCTGCGATTTTTTTTCCTGGATAGTCCTGATCCGCTTTGCTTTAATATAGATTTGGTCTGCCACGGAAATAGGCCGGTAAACACGCCAGGAGGTGCCGTAATCTTTAGTTTTGATTAAAAATATATTCCGGCAGGGTGCCACTGCATTAGAATATTGCTCATCGGTATTCATTTGCGCCATTGCGGTTTATTATGCTATTTTGTGGCCAAATTTACGATTCACATTTCAATATGTTCACCCTGAATGTTAGAGGAAAGCTGCTTTGTATCGATAAACCCATAATAATGGGGGTTTTAAATGCAACCTCCGATTCCTTTTATAGGGGCGATTTGCATTTGGGGCTGGATGGAATTTTACAATTGGCTGAAACAATGATCGCTGATGGGGCTACCATTTTAGACATTGGAGGACAAAGTACCCGCCCGGGAAGTGAACGGACAACCGAAAAGGAAGAATTAATTCGCATTCTTCCAATTATTACGGCAATACATAAACGCTTCCCCGAAATCCCCATTTCGGTTGATACATACCAATCCAAAGTAGCGGAAGAAGCGTTTGCAGCGGGCGCAGGAATCATTAATGATATATCCGCCGGTAACTTAGATGAAAAAATGTTGTTGACCGTTGCCCGGTTAGGAACTCCCTATATCGCCATGCACATGAGGGGAAACCCCGGAAATATGCAGACCCTTACCCATTATGGGGATGTCGTATCGGAAGTGTTTGACCATTTAAAGGAGCGGGCTTTTGCTTGTGAAGAAGCCGGAATTAAAGATGTAATTCTTGACCCCGGAATTGGATTTGCCAAAACCATCGCACAAAATTTCAAATTACTAAAATCACTCTTCTCCTTTATGGCTTTGGATAAACCACTCCTGTTGGGCGTTTCCCGGAAAGCCACTATCTATAAAACATTAGGTATTACTCCCTCCCAGGCGTTGAATGGCACTACTGCACTCCACATGGTAGCCCTCAAAAATGGAGCTAATATTTTGCGAGTGCATGATGTGGCACCCGCCATGGAGGCCATCAAATTATTCTTAGAACTGGAAAAGGCATAAAAAAAGGATCGCAAAGCGATCCTTCATGATTTTCAACATGTATTAATATTATTTCTTCCCTTCGGGTTTTGCAGCTTTAATAGAATCTGCCTTCTTTGCATTTTCAGCTTTAATGCTGTCCATCCACCTTTCTTGCCGAATCTTCATTTTACCTTTTTCAATTTCAGCAGCAACTTTTGCCTGGTCTTTATTGAGAACATCCAATACATCCATATCAAAAATCAATATATTATTTGGTTTAATCAATGGAGGACGACCAAATTTTCCGTAAGCCAATGTGGAAGGGATAATCAGCTTACCTACCGTTCCTTTTTGCATCAATTTTAATCCATCATACCATCCCTGAATAACCGGTACACCCAGTGTTCTGTCGCTGGTAAGGTTAACCAGGAAAGGTTCCACATGTCCTTTGGCAGGGTCGGTGTTACTGTCAAACATTTCCCCTTCCAATGTTCGCCCCGTATAATTTACTTTGGCCACCACCGAAGTATCAATGAAGGCGCCTTCTCCGGGTTTGATAATCTCTACATAAGTACCCTTCGCCGTTTTTTCAGCTTTGATATTATTCTTTTTCAGGTAATCTTGAATGGCCTTGTCATCCTTAACCAGTTGTTCGGCGTTGTGTAACGAATCGCTGGCCGTTTGGGCGCTATCGGCCTGTTTCCTGTCATGAAAAATATTTATAACTTTTACTGCGGTAATCAGATAATGTCCTTTTTGCATAAAGGGAGGCATTTGAGCAGCCATCTCCCCTTTAAATGCAGAATCTGTTTTAATCCGGATCAACAGGCTATCACCCTTTCGCAATTGGCGCAGGATTTCATAATAGGCCATAGGGGTTGAAACGGAATCAAACATCTGGATCATCGGTCCAACCGAATTTCGGGTATCTTCCAAAAGGCTATCCGATTTCCCGTTGTTGTAATAAGTGGCATAATTTAATTGCATAAACTCGCCGTACTTAATTAACGGGCCCTTTTCATCAGAAATAATTTTATACTCCAAACCACCCCTTCCCTTTTTATAAGCCGAGGAATTGCAGGCAGCAAACAGGATTACGATTGCTAATGCCCGTGAAAATTGTTTCATTGTGTTATGTTTAAAATTGGTATGTGCTTAATTGTTCTTTATTCTCCCGCATGGCCACTTTAAAATGCTGAACCGTACTTTCCAGATTATCTTTACTTCCTCCCCCGGCGGCATTTTTATGCCCCCCGCCATTAAAATATTTTCTGGCAAATACATTGACATCAAAATTACCTTTGCTGCGGAACGACCATTTTCTCTCCTCGCCCCTGTCTATCACGATGGCCACCAGCCTGATTCCTTCAATACTCAATGGATAATTTACTAACCCCTCCGTATCACCCGTTTTGATTTCATACTTCAGTAAATCGGATTGAGGTACCGTAATCAGCGCAGTATTATATTCAAAAAAAACTTCCATCCGGTTTAATAGCACGTGGCCAATAAACCGGAGCCTGCTTTCTGAAAAGTTATCAAATAAAGCCTCATGAATCCGGCTATGATCTAATCCTTTTTCCTTGAGGTATGCTACCATTCGGTGTACACTGGCGGTAGTGGATGGAAAGCGAAACGAACCGGTATCCGTCATTACACCTGCATAGAGGCACTGTGAAACCTCCTGGGATATATATTCCTCCTTCCCCGATTCAATCATAAAATCAAATACCATTTCGGCGGTGGAACTTTTTCCGGTGTCACTTTTCCCATAGGCAAACTTTTCCGTTTGGGGTTCCTGGTGGTGATCGATGAGTACCCGTATCCCCTTTGCGGTATTAAGGCATTCCTCCATCCTTTTGGTTCGTGACAATGTATTAAAGTCGAGGCAAAAAATGAATTGTGCCAACTCTACCTGGGCCGTTGCTTTCTCGGTGTCTTTCTCAAAATCAATCATTTTATCCGCTCCCGGCATCCAGTTTAAAAATCCGGCCCAATTAGTAGGGGAAATTACCACCACCTCATGACCTAATTGCAGTAAAAAATGATACAAACCCAATGCCGACCCCATGGCGTCTGCATCTGGTTTCTGGTGCATGGTTACAACCAGCTTTTGCGGGTTATTTAATAGCGGATATAATTCAATCAGGGGCTTCATAAAGCGGCGCAAAAGTAGGAGATTTATCCCGGAATTGGTAAATCCTGCCCTTAAATGAAATTTAAAGCCAGAATTTAATATTCAACCGATTTTGGATAGCAACAGGGATCCTGAAATTAAAGCAATTATTTCTTATCAGATAGGAAAGCCTAGTTACATAATCTTCGTATCTTTTGGGGCTTTCCTCCCCCAAAGGGGAATAAAATCAAAGGTCACTATTTTATGGGAGAAATAAAGACGAAACAAACTTCTGCCAATGTATTGAATTTCATTAATGAATTTGCAGACACGGAACAGAAAAAGGCCGACAGCCTAACGTTGTTGAAACTTATGGAAAAAGTTTCGGGTTGCGAGCCCAAAATGTGGGGCCCAAGTATCATTGGCTTTGGCAGGTATCATTATAAATCCGACAGGAGCAGCCAGGAAGGAGATTGGCCCTTAATTGGATTTTCCCCCAGAAAAAACGCCATATCACTTTATGTGTACAATGGCTCAGACGAACACGCCTATTTGCTCCGGGATTTAGGAAAATATAAAATGGGGAAAGCCTGTATTTACATAAAAAGGCTTGCGGATATTAACCAGGAAAACCTGGTAACATTAATGAAGGAAACCATTAAATTTCTCCACGGCAAATATGGTAATCCGAATTAAAAATTCTTTTTAAACAATAAAAATCCTTACATCATGGCAGCCTCCAACATTTATCTGAATTTTAATGGGAATTGCGAAGAAGCATTTAATTTCTACAAATCGGTTTTTGGCGGGGAGTTCACCTATATTGGGCGTTTTGGGGATATCCCTCCGAGTGAAAAGTATAAAGCACCTGAGTCGGATAAGAACCTGATCATGCACGTTGGCTTACCCATTGGGCCCACTATTATTATGGGTAGCGATTGCGGAAGTGAATGGTCGCCTAAATTTAAAGCAGGAAACAACTTTTCAGTCGCCATAACCGCCGATTCCAGGGAAGAAGCCGATACACTCTTTGCTGCCCTGTCAAACGGCGGCCAAATATCCATGCCCATGGAAACCATGTTCTGGGGTGATTATTTTGGGATGCTGACCGATAAGTTTGGGATTAACTGGATGGTTAGTTTTAATACCCTTCAATCAGGCAATTAATTTTCCTGATTATTTTTTTACCTTATATCCGGGAGGTTGTATCCCGGAAAGGGAAATTGTACCTTTGTATTTATGAAAAATATTAAACTCATCGAAGTTCCTTCCGAAATTGGCGCTGGTACACGAGGCGCCAGCATGGGAATAGATGCGGTAAAGATTGCAGCTTTGGACTTCATGAGCAATTTTTTTGTTCATTTTCCATCCGAAAAAATCGAAGTAGAAAATAACCTGCTTTTCGAGCCCATTAAATCGCCCTTTGCCAAAAGGATTCATGGGATGGTCAATTTGTATGAAAGGTTGAGCAAATCTGTTTCGGATACCCTGAAAAATAATTTTTTCCCGGTGGTATTAACCGGCGATCACAGTACAGCAGGCGGTATTATTGCGGGAATAAAAATGGCCAGGCCAAAATCGAAACTGGGAATAATATGGATTGATGCCCACTCCGACCTGCACACGCCTTATACCACCCCATCGGGGAACATGCATGGGATGCCATTAAGTACCGCTATTGGCGAAGATAATTTGGAATACAAGGTGCACGACCCGGATGCAGAGACGGTCCGCCTCTGGAACCAGTTAAAGAGTATTGGAAAGATAAAACCCAAGGTATTACCCGAAGATATTGTATTCATTTCCCTTCGCGATTACGAAAAGGAAGAAAAGGCGTTGATTGAAAAGTACAATATTAAAGTAATCCCCACCAGCGAGGTGCGCCGAAATGGGGCAGAAAATGTGAGCCGGAAAGTACTCCGGTACCTGAGTGATTGCACCGATATTTTTGTGAGTTTTGATGTGGATAGTCTGGATTCGAGCATTTCAAAAGGAACCGGAACGCCGGTGAGTAACGGACTTAAAGAAAGGGAAGCAGAAGACCTGATCAGCAAATTTATGCAGAACAGGAAGGTGTGTTGTTTTGAAATTACGGAGGTTAACCCCACGCTCGATAAAGAAAACCTGATGGCCGAAATAGCTTTTAATATTTTACAGCGCAGCGTGAATATGCTGATGATGAATTAACATGAACCGGATATTTTTTTCCAGCTTATTTATTTTGTTTTCCCTGCCGGGGTATGCCCAAATTAATACCTTTAAAGATTCCATTGAAACCTACCAGGTAGAATATGTGATGAACCATGAAGTGGTAAAAGGAGATGATCATCAGTATATCCGCTTTTTTCCAGCCAATGAACACTACCGGGTTGTGGCTGAATTTTCTCCTATCACCACCGATACGAACGGCATAATAATGAAGACCTCCGGAACAAAGGTTAAGAAATTTTATCGTTACGGTATCGCCCGGTTCAGCTTGAAAAATAAACCATATCAACTCACCCTATTTAAACCCGACCCATTAGTTACCCAACCCGAAAACCTGAATTATCTCTTTGTGCCATTTACGGATGAAACTTCCGGAAAGGACAGCTATTTAATGGGGAGGTATATTGATCTTCAGATTTCAGATATTCATGGCAACCAGGTAACCCTTGATTTCAACAAGGCATACAATCCTTACTGCGCCTACACTACGGGGTACAACTGCCCCATCCCTCCTGTCGAAAATCATCTCCATACCGAGGTAAAAGCAGGAGAAAAGGCGTACGGAAAGAAAGCCAATCATTAATGCCAGCAGGCCTTTGCCATAAATTACAGTTTTATAAAGTACAGGTAATTTTTACCAAAAAAGCATAAATATTTCACTCCTTCCCCGGATTAAACCGCAAGGAACTATTTTTTGTTTCTTGTGTCACAATATATCGAATAAGAGAATTGTAAAGTTTCTAATGGCAGGGCTGAATTTACTTTAGCAAAAAGACTTTGTTCACATTTTCTTAGGGTTTATTTTTACCCCCGGGGCGGGGGCAGCAAAGTATCCTGATTTTTTTAAGTTATTCAGCAAATTCAGACTTAAGTCATGAATTTACTTTTGTGCCCTTGATATGGTAAAAAGGATTTCTTCCTTGGAGAATTATCTCGAACTACCAACACAAAAAAACCGGCCCTTTGAGGTACCGGCTAAACAAACAATCAACATATCTTTAAAGGCCTACAAATTCTTTCTTAGACCTCAGACTGGCAAGTGACGGGTCGAGTTCGATGGCATGATCGCACATTTTCTGGCCACGATCCTTTTCTCCTTTTTTCTGAAAGCACATACCGGCCTGGTAAATCGCTTTGGCATCCTTGCCATTTATTTGAAGTAGTTTTTCGCAATATCCCAGGGCGCGATCATATTTTTTATTCTTATAAAAAATATTAGCAATCTCTCTTAAAATGTCGGTATTCCCGGGCCTGTCGGCATAAAGGCTTAGCAACACCGACTCGCCATAATCAAATTCTCCGGTGTAAAGGCAGGCAAATCCAAGATTTTCTTTAAAATCGCGGGTGGCCGTATATCCTTTGTCTGCCGCGGTGCGAAATGAAGCCAGGGCAGATTTATAATCTTCGAGGTTGTATTGCAACAGGCCCAATTCGTAAAACCACAAAGGCTTTGCATCGGGTAAGGAAATGGCTTTATTATATATACCAATTGCCTGTTGATAAGATTCCATTTCAACATAAGTTCGCCCGAGGTAATAAGTAGCTTCTCCGTCTGTAGGTTCCTTTTGAATAGCTGCGGCCAGAAATTTTGAAGCCATGCCATAGTCTTCCTGCTGGTAATAACTTATGCCCAGTATTCTGTCTTTATTACATTGGCTGCATTTTGAGGCAAATTCTATGGCTTTATCAAATTGCCTGTAATTCAGGTACAATTCGGCCAGTTCTTTAATTATTGCCTGGTTTTGGGGTTCCTGTTCAAGCGCTTTTTCAAATTGCGCTTTGGCTTCAAACGATTTGGAAATATGCAGGTATGTAAACCCGTTTTGTATTAAAGCCTGTGTATTCCGGGGATTTAAAGAAATTGCTTTATTGAAATATTGGGAGGCAACGAGATACCTTTTTGCCTGTAGTTCGGCATTACCTTTTTCAAAATACACCTGCGAACTATCGATATTTTGTGCCGTTGCGGTAGCCAGGCTACCCGCCAAAACAGCCAGGGACAGGAGGTGTTTCATAGTTAGATATTTTTGGAGCCCTCAGGCTTGTTCCAGAATTATCCCTGTTAACGCCGGAATATCCAATTTTATTTCGCAAACTTTCTCTTTTTTGTCTTCCGAAAGGCAAATGACCGGTGTATTTACCATTTCTCCGCTTCCCCAATAGGCAATATCGTTGCTATTAAAGAGTACATTCCACCCGGGTTTCCCTTTAATTTTCATAACAAACCCCGGGTAATTCCTATTTGATAAATTTAGTATTACCAGGATATCCTTTTCCCTGGACTTCCCTTTTCGTTTATAGGCCACTACGGCCTCTTCGCGGTGATCCAGGGTTGCCCATTCAAAGCCTTTTTGGTTAAACTGCAATTCAAAAAATGTGGGTTTGGAAATGTACAATTCATTGAGCTTCCGTACACATTCCTGGAGATTATTATGAGCATGGTATTGCAGTAATGGCCATTGAAGTTCAGTTTTATAATTCCATTCGCTGGTTTGTCCAAATTCATTTCCCATAAATAAAAGTTTTGCTCCCGGGTGCGTGTACATATAAGTATAAAGCAGGCGCAGGTTTGCAAATTTTTCGAACTCATTACCCGGCATTTTATATAACATGGGGCTTTTCCCATGCACTACTTCATCGTGGCTCAGGGGCAACATGAATTTTTCATCATAAAAATACATGATGCTAAAACTGAATTCGTCCTGGTGTGCGGGGCGGTACTCCGGATCGATCTTAAAATATCTAAAGCTGTCGTGCATCCAGCCCATCATCCACTTCATTCCGAAGCCAAGGCCGCCTTTTTTTGTGCTAAGGGTAATTCCAGGCCTGTCGGAAGCTTCTTCTGCAATGGTTTGTGTTCCCGGGAATTCCCGGTATAGGATGTTATTCAGGTCTTGAAGAAACTGGATGGCTTCGAGGTTTTCATTTCCGCCCTTTTCGTTTGGCTCCCATTCTCCATCATTTCGGGAAAAATCGAGCCGAATGATGGAACTCACCGCATCCACCCGCAGGCCATCGATATGGTAATGTTTCATCCAAAAATGGGCGCTGCTGATAAGAAACGATCGCACTTCTCCCCTTTTATAATTGAAAATATAGCTGTTCCAATCGGGATGGTAACCCTTGCGCATATCCGCATATTCGTAGGTATTTGCGCCATCAAAAAGATATAGACCGTGTTCATCACGGGGAAAATGCGAGGGTACCCAATCCAGGATTACACCTATTCCATTTGAGTGAAAGGTATCCACCAGGTGCATAAACGCTTCGGGTGTGCCGAATCGGGAGGTGGGTGCAAAATAGCCCGTGGTTTGATAGCCCCAGCTCCCGTCATAAGGATATTCCATAACCGGCATCAATTCCACATGCGTAAAATGCATGGCTTTTACGTAGGAAACCAGTCGGTCCGCAAGTTCGGTATAGGAATTAAATGAGGCTTCATCCTCTTTATCCGGTTTCATCCAGCTTCCCAGGTGCACTTCATAAACACTCCAGGGTGCATTTAAAGCATTACGGTGGTGGCGATTCTCCATCCATTCGCCATCAAACCAATATTTATCAAATTCCCAGGTAATAGACGCAGTGGAAGGACGAAATTGCGCATATCGGGCAAATGGATCTGCCTTATCCTGTTCAAATCCGTTGGGGGCGCTGATATGAAACTTATATTGAACCCCCTTCCCAATACGAGGAATAAATCCTTCCCAGATTCCGGAACTATCCATCCGGGGAAATAAGGGGTGCAACTGTTGTTTCCATCCATTGAAGGGGCCTACAACCGACACCCCCTCTGCATTGGGAGCCCAAACTGCAAAATAGTAACCTTCGGTATCCAGTACACGCATTTTATGGGCGCCAAACAATTCGTATGCCCGGAATAGTTTTCCTTTTTGAAACAGGTCGATATCATCCCCTTCAAACCGGGAATAATTCCAAACATGTTTCTTTGTATCAATAAAATGATAATCCTCGTATGCCATTTATCAGCTTTATCGTGCGATCATAAAAAAATGCTATTAACGTAAATTTAAGAAGCTTTATGTTGCACTCCGACTTTTGTTTTTCAATTTCGCGCCAAGCCAAAATAATATTGATGCTGCAACGACTTACCCTGACTGCAATTGGTTTTTTAATTAGTATTTTCTCTTTCTCCCAATCCGGAATCAAGGGAAAGGTGCAAGACACTACCGCTCACACCTTTGTCCCCAATGCGGTGGTGGCTCTGCTTTCTCCTCAGGATACCATTCTCGAAAAATTTGTCCGGTCTGGAAAGGATGGAACTTTTAATATTGATGGCCTTATCCCGGGTGAGCATCTGGTAATGGTTATGCACCCACTTTTTGCTGATTACATTGATAAAGTTGTGCTGAAACCGGGCGAAACGTTAATGAATTTTATTGTTCCTCTTACCCCAAAAAGTAAAATGCTGGAGGCGGTCATTATTAAGAGCGGCAGTTCCATAAGAATTAAAGGAGACACCACGGTTTACACGGCAGACAGCTTTAAGGTGAGTGCAAATGCCAATGTGGAAGAACTATTGCGCAAACTCCCAGGCATCCAGGTAGATAAGAACGGAGAGATAAAAGCCATGGGCCAAAAGGTGGAACGGGTGCTGGTAGATGGGGAAGAATTTTTTGGTGATGATCCCGGAATGGCCGTAAAGAATCTTCGTGCCGATGCCGTAAAAGAAGTACAGGTCTTTGATAAAAAGAGCGACCAGGCCGAATTTACAGGTATTGACGACGGGAACACCAAAAAGACCATCAACCTGAAATTAAAGGAGGACAAGAAGAAAGGATATTTTGGTAAAGCCAGTGTGGCAGGAGGACTGATAAAAGATATAGATGATCGATATAATAACAATTTTCTCATTAGTTCTTTTAAGGGAAAACGAAAAATTTCTGCCTTCCTGTTAAATGGGAATACCGGACAGGATGGACTAAGCTGGAGCGACAATGACAAATATGGGCTGGATGATGATAACACCAGTATTTCGGTGGATGATGACGGGGGAGTTACCTATACCTGGACTTCCGGGACTTCGGCGGATGAAGAACCTTTTGTAAATACAGAAAATGGTTTTATTAAAAATATAAATGCAGGGATTCAATATTCCAATAAGTGGAACGACAAACACAATTTTAATTTCTCACCACGTTATAACAGCCAGGATTACTCGAACAACCAGGATGTTTTAACACAAACCCGCTTGTACGACAGCGTAGCACAACGAAATATTTCGCTAAATTCCACCTCTCATACCCTTTCGCAGGTAGACCGGTACAATTATAAATTAAAAGCGGTGTATGATGTGAAAATTGATTCGGCAAACAGCCTTAAAATTACGGCTGGCGCCAATTTCTATCATACAGAAAGTAAGGAAAATAATAATGCCAGCACTGTAGATGACCTGGGAATATTGAAAAATAAGAGCGACCGATTGTCTTATCTCAATTCCGACAAATCTTCCTTTAGCGCCACCGCCCTTTTCAGGCATAAATTTAAAAAGGCAAGGAGGACATTGTCCCTTACTGCCAATTGGAACCGGCTTGGCTCCAATGGAAACAACAGGTTAAATTCCGACAACCAGGCCTATAATAACGGAACCCCTTCTTTCCTTCAGGTGATTGACCAAAACCGAACATTCGACAAGACCTCTACCAATGCCACCGGAAAACTGGTTTACACTGAACCGCTTAGCGCCAAATATGCGCTGGAACTGAGCTACAGCCTCACCCTAAACCGGGGGTTAAATAACCAGGTTACTTACACCCAAAACCCCGGCTCGGGGAAATATGACCTGTTGGTTGACTCTCTCACCAATGATTTCGACCAGCATATTACCATTCACAGTCCCGGTGCAAAAATTAATTACAGTACTAAAAAATTGAAATTCAATTTTGGTGGGGCCCTGGGTTTAACCCATTTTAATCTTCAGGATAACTCGTTCAACAAAAATTATATCCGGAATTACACAAACATTTTCCCCACTGCATCCCTTAATTATTCTTACAAGTCGAACCGGAATTTGCGTTTCCAATATAATGGGAATACCACCCAACCAACGATTAATCAACTCCAGCCATTACGGGATAATAACAATTATTTCAACCAGTATATTGGGAACCCCAACCTAAAGCCTTCATTCACCAACAGCTTCAACCTGAGCCACAACAGTTACAATTTTTTAAAGGAAATGTGGACCTATGCTTCACTTAATTTCAATCAGGTTTCTAATGCCATTACCTACAACAGGATAATTTTAATTGATTCGGCCAAAACAATAACCCAGCCCATTAATACCGATGGAAATTATAATATAAGTTTTTGGAGTGGAATAGGCTTAAAAATGAGAAAAATTGATACCCGCATTAATTTTCAGCCCAATTTCAATTATTACCGGTCGAAAGATGTAATTAATAATGTAGGAACGGCGGTAGATAATTTCAGTGGTGGACTTAGTGTTTATCTTTCTAAATCGAAAGACAAAAAATATGATTTTTCGCTGGGCAATTCATTCAATTATAATAGCAGTAAAACGAGCCAGGTAACTAAAAAAGTGAACTACCGCACCAATACTTTATCGGCAAACGCAACCATTTACATTAAAAAAGTTTGGTCAATCAATACCGATTATGCCTTTAATGCCAGAAGTAAAACCCAGGAATCGCAAACGAACCTGAATAACCATATTTGGAATGCCCGGTTACAGAAGACATTTCACCAGGATGAATTCACCGCATTTTTTATGATTCGCGATATTTTAAACCAAAATTTTGGTATAGACAGGAGCTTTTATAGCAACACCTATACCGAAACCCGGAACGACAGGCTGAAACGATACTGGATGCTTGGTTTCTCCTGGGATTTTAGAAACAAAGGCCCCAAGGCAACTCCAACACCTCAACCCTAAAAATTTTATGACAAGAAAAATATTATTTGCAATTGCCATTCTGTTCATCTCGCTGAAGGGAATATCCCAGGGCTTGTTTGTTAATAAAGCCGAAGTTGAATATGAGGTAAAAACCAATATGCAAAAAACCATGGGAAATGGCCGATGGGCGGATGCTCTGCGAGAATCGATGCCACAATTTAAAACCGGCTATTTTCATTTTATTTTCGATAATGGGAAAAGTCTCTACAAATTTGACCATTGGGGAAAGCCCATGGTGCCAGACTGGTACCGGCGTGGAGATGAGGAAAGCAAATGGTACTTCAACCACAACAATAATAGTTTCACCATGTTGAAATCGGTGTTTGGCACCAGTTTTTATGTGGAAGACTCATTACGTAATATTTCATGGAAATTAACAAACGAAAATCGCATTATTGCCGGATATAATTGCCGAAAGGCGGTAGGAGTAATAATGGACAGTGTTTATGTTTTTGCCTTTTATACGGATGAAATCACCATTTCCGGGGGGCCCTGCTCTATTTCGGGGCTTCCGGGGCTTATTCTGGGGATGACGATCCCCCGGATATATACCTCCTGGATGGCTACTTCGGTAAATGTAAATGGGGGAAGTACCTCGGCCATTGTTCCGCCTAAAGCAAAAAAATACGACACCCTTAAAAGCCTGGGTTTTACCCTGAAAGACCGCACCAAAGATTGGGTGGAAAGTGATGACCCCGACTCCAAGAAGTGGATGGACCAGTTATACTGGGGCACTTTGCTTTAATAGATCCTGTTACCTTTCGTTATGGGTTAAACGCTGATTTTATATCCATCTGGAATAACCACTCCCTTTTTTATTACCACAATTCCATCCTTCACCGAAAAGAGGCTATGGTCTGTATTGGGCATATCAACACTTCCTTTAATAATTACATTATCTCCTATCCGGCAATCCTTATCTACAATCACATTGGTGAGCTGGCAATTATCGCCGATGCCGATCCGAGGTAATCCTTTTTCTTTGTTTTGGGCTATTTCGGCAATGGTTTCATAATAATCGTTTCCGATAATATAACAACTGACCAGTTTGGATCCTAATCCGATCCGGCTTCTGTTCCCAATAACGCTGTTTTGTATGGTGGCCGCATGAATGATACATCCTTCGGCTATTATCGTGTTTGCCAGGGTGGTACCACTCACTTTTGAGGGGGGTAACATTCTGGCACGGGAATACACCATCCGGTTGTTATCAAAAAGATTAAAGGGAGGTATATCCAGGGTTAAAGACAGATTGGCTTCAAAGAAGGAGTAAATATTTCCAATATCGGTCCAATAACCGCCATACTGGTAACTTATTACTTTGTAATTGTTAATAGAGGTAGGGATTATCTCTTTTCCAAAATCGGTGGCGTCTGTTAATTCATTCAATAACAAATCAAATAATAAATCCCGGTTAAAAACATAGATACCCATGGAAGCGAGGTAATTTCGCCCCTGTTGTTGCATGGCATCGCCGGTATCGCTGATCCAGTTTGGCAATAATTCCTGTGCCGGTTTTTCGATAAATGATTTTATGCAATTATTTTCATCTGCCTTCAGGATTCCAAATTCAGTTGCCTCCCTTTCCCCTACCGGGATGGTTGCAATGGAAATGGATGCTTTTGAATTAATATGGTTATCTACCATCTTTTCAAAATCCATTTGATAAAGCTGATCACCGCTTAAAATAAGGACATATTCAAATTCATTTCGTTCCACATGTTTCAGGGATTGGCGAACGGCATCGGCAGTACCCTGGAACCAGCTTTTACTCTCGGGAGTTTGTTCGGCGGCCAGAATATCTACAAAGCCCTTACTAAAACCGCTAAACTGATAGGTGTTTTTGATATGCTTATTGAGGGATGCGGAATTGAACTGGGTTAAAACAAATATCCGGCTGATGTCGCTATTAATGCAATTGGAGATAGGGATATCCACCAATCGGTATTTCCCTGCCACCGGCACTGCCGGTTTACTACGGGTTGCAGTTAATGGGTATAATCTTGTTCCGGCTCCACCACCCAGGATAATTGCGATTACTTTATTGCCAACCATATTCCTAAATTTAATGAATTATGGAATGATAAAGGTTTAAATATTTTTCGGTACTTGTTTCCCAACTCAAATTTATATTCATCATTCGGTTTCTCACCTCAAGCAATTTAGGTTTATTCTCAAACAATTCGATTCCCCGGCCAATGGAGTAAACGATATCATCCATACTGGGATTATTGAAACAAATGCCATATCCATCAGTTTCTCCATAATCAATAACGGTATCGCGTAACCCGCCGGTACGCCGTACCACCGGTACAGTACCATATCGCATGGCATACATTTGATTCAATCCACAGGGCTCTATACGGCTTGGCATCAGCAGAAAATCGGCACCGGCATACATCTGGTGGCTTAGTTTCTCGTTATACTTAATTTGGGTGTTATAGTATCCAACGTACCTGCGGGCAATGGCCTGCAAGGAATATTCCACAGAAGATTCCCCACTTCCCAGGATCAGGCAACAAAACTTTTCACCAAACTTCTGGAATGCCCATTGGATTGAGCCCGGTAACAGATCGGCTGCTTTTTCATTAACCAGCCGCCCAATAAAAATGAACAGGGGAAGGTTTTCATCGAACTGAAACTCGCGGCATAGGGCTTGTTTGTTGAGGTGTTTCCCGTTTGTAAAATCTTTGAGGTTGTAATTATCTAATATAAAAGTATCCGTTTCGGGGTTCCATACGGCATAATCAATCCCGTTAATAATCCCCGAACATTTGCCCATTTCATAATTGAACAGACTTTCCAGCCCATTGGCATGTTGCATTAATTCACCTAAATACCCGGGGCTTACTGTATTTACCTTATCAGCACATTTAATTCCGCAGGCCAGTGGGTTGATGTTGTTATTCCAATCGAGCTGGCCCCAACGCCAGGTATCCCAGGATGGGAGATACATCGATTTATCCCATCCCATCCATCCCTGATATTGGGCATTGTGTATGGTGAGTAAAGTTGGGATATTACTGATATTGCTATACGCGTAACAGTACTTCATCATAAACGGGATCAGTGCGGTATGATGATCGTGCACATGAATTACGTCGGGTTTATGGTGCCATTTCGAAATCCACTCCAGCACGGCAATCTGAAATGCCATAAACCGTTCGGTATCGTCGTTGTAACCATAAACCTTTTCCCTGTCGAGTAAGCCGTAAATATCCACACAGTATAGATCAAATCCGAGTTTGTTGGTTTTCTCTTTAATAATGGTAAAATCATAATGCAGTTTTCCCATATCAAAAGTTCCTTTGTGCACAACCTCCCATTCATTATCCGTAAGAAACCTGGTGCGATGCATGGGCATCACCACCTTTGCAAAATGCCCAAGTGCAGACTGATATTTGGGTAATGCCCCTACCACATCGGCTAATCCGCCCACCTTGGCCATGGGATAACATTCTGCGCTAACGTGAAGAATTTCCATAAACAAAAGAAAAATGATTTATCCGACCCGGAGTAAAAAACAACAAGCTGCTATTTTCCAAAATGTTGAACTTCCATTAATGGCACGGTAAATTAGAAAACTAATTTTTATTTCCATAAAATTTCTTGGTATTTTCAGCACTCAAACCAACTGATTATTATGGAAAATGCAGGAGTTAAAGGAGGAAAACCCAGTATTCCTACTAATTATGGGGCATTGAGTACCCTTGTTACCGTTTTCTTTTTTTGGGGGTTTATTGCTGCCGGGAACAGCGTCTTTATCCCCTTTTGCAAACATAAGTTTGGCCTCGACCAGTTTCAAAGCCAGTTAATTGATTTTGCTTTTTACCTGGCATATTATATTGGCGCCCTTATTTTATTTGCTTATGGTTCTTTTGGCGGTAAGGATCTTGTGGGGAAATGGGGATATAAAAAAAGTATCGTTTATGGGTTACTGTTTTCCGCTTTAGGCGCAGCGGCCATGATTATGGCAGTGGAAGTAAGCACTTTTGCCGGAATGCTGGTAGGGCTGTTTATTGTGGCCCTTGGATTTTCGCTACAGCAAACCGCAGCACAACCCTTCGCTTTTGCACTGGGCGACCCTGCCACCGGCTCCAGCAGAGTAAACCTGGGCGGAGGTATTAATTCCTTCGGAACCATGATTGG
>JAFEAB010000008.1 GCA_018266615.1 Bacteroidota bacterium | reverse complement strand
TGTGGGGATGACAGGGCAGCATTCTAACCAACTGAACTACCGATCCAAAATTTATAAAAAGAGCTATTATGTAGGAAGGAACTCTAATTCTTCTATAACCTATATTCCCAAAGTAACCATATCATTCCTTCCAACGGATATAAACCCCTGAAAATCACTAATAATAAGTTTTTCAGGACGGCAAAGATAGGTATATTTATTTTTCATAAACAAAACTTTTTCTAAAAAAAATCTAACTCCTACTTTTACAATCCGGGAACAGGATTAATCCTAAATTAAATTGAAATCTATCCCATGACGCAACTCATTAACAGGCAATTTCTCGACTTTGAAAAACCCGTTAAGGACCTTTACGACCAGATTGAGCAGCTTAAACAGACGGAAGAAAAGACGAAAACGGACATGCAATCCGCTATTAAGTCGTTGGAAGAAAAAATTGAAGTAACAAAGAAACATCTTACCGATAACCTCACACCCTGGCAAAGGGTTCAAATCAGCCGACATCCCGATAGGCCTTATACACTGAAGTTTATACATTTAATGAGCAGGGAGTTTATTGAACTTCATGGCGATCGGAATGTGAAAGACGATAAGGCCATGGTGGGTGGTTTTGCCGATTTGGATGGGCAAACAGTAATGATGATTGGCCAGCAAAAGGGGAGCAATACAAAGTCGCGCCAAATGCGAAATTTCGGTATGGCAAACCCCGAGGGTTATAGAAAAGCACTTAGATTGATGAAGCTTGCGGAAAAATTTAATAAACCCATTGTTACCCTGATTGATACCCCGGGGGCTTATCCAGGCCTTGAGGCAGAAGAACGGGGGCAAGGGGAGGCCATTGCGCGCAATATTTTTGAAATGATAAGCCTGAAAGTTCCGGTAATCTGTGTCATCATTGGCGAAGGGGCAAGTGGCGGAGCTTTGGGAATAGGTGTGGGTGATAGGGTAGTGATGCTCGAAAATACCTGGTACACGGTAATCTCCCCCGAAAGTTGCAGTAGCATCCTTTGGCGCAGTTGGGATAAAAAGGAAGTGGCTGCAGAACAACTTAGACTAACGGGGAAGGATATGCTAAAATTTGGCCTTGTAGATAAAGTATTGCCCGAGCCGCTTGGCGGCGCTCATTGGGATTATCAGGGAGCGGCGGATATTCTTAAAAACTTCCTTATCCCCGAAATAAAGGCTCTGCAGGCCATTCCACCGGGGGAAAGGGTCGCTCAGCGAATCAAAAAGTTTGGAAATATGGGATTTTGGAACGAAACTTCCGAACCCGCATCTTTGGAACATGCACCGCAAACAAAATAGGATGCGGATTAACATTTAACTTATGCTCAAAATTGCCGTATTCGGTGCCGGACACCTCGGTAAATTTCACCTGAACAATTGGAAAGAAATTGGTGGCGTTGAATTGGTTGGATTTTATGATCCTGATGATAAAAATGCAAATGAAGTTTCGGAGAAATATTCACTTAAGAGATATACCGATGTTGATTCCCTTCTTCGTATTTGTGATGCAGTAGATATTATCGCACCCACAATTCACCACTTTGAACTGTGCGAAAGTGCCTTGCGCATGGGTAAACATGTGTTTGTGGAAAAACCACTTGCTAATACTATGGATGAGGCCAGAAACCTGGTAAAACTGGCTAAAGAGTCGAATGTGAAATTCCAGGTTGGGCATGTAGAGCGCTTTAATCCGGCTTTCCTCGCACTAAAAAACACATCACTTCAACCTGTTTTTATCGAAGTGCACAGATTGGCTCAGTTTAATCCGCGTGGAACAGATGTAAGTGTAATCCTCGACCTGATGATTCATGATATTGATATTGTATTACATCTTGTAAAAAGCAATGTCAATTATATTTCTGCAAATGGAGTTGCCGTGATGAGTGATACACCCGACATAGCCAATGTTCGCATTGAATTTGATAATGGTTGTGTGGCCAACCTTACCAGTAGCCGGATTTCCATGAAGAAAATGCGCAAAATGCGCCTCTTTCAAAAAGATGCCTACATCGGAATTGATTTTCTGGATAAAAAAGCCGAAATCATTAAACTTCATTCTCCGGAAGATAAAGATGTTTTTGTCTTTGATATTGCTACAAATAGTGGCAATAAATCTATTGCTATCGCCAGTCCAATCGTGAAAGATAGCAATGCTATTAAAATGGAACTCGAAGCCTTCCGGGATGCAATTATAAATAACACGAATCCGCCAGTCTCGGTACAGGATGGATTTGCCGCTATGGAAGTTGCCCATCAGATTCTGGAGAAAATTGGCCAAAAGCAGATTCAATAAAAGATTCTTGGATCAACCTCGCATAAATATACGATGGTACATCCTGGCAGATGTATTGGTGTCGGTACTAACCTGGCTTTGTTTTTATTACCTGCGTACGGTTATTTATAACTATCCTTTTAGCATACCGCCTGGATTTTATATTGGGCTTCTGCTTTATACCCTGGGTTGGGTAACCCTTCATTTTTTAACCGGTGCGTATAATTCCCTTTACCAGAAATCAAGGATCAACGAATTGCTTAAAACCGTAACCGTTGGTATTGTTGGCTGCCTTTTCCTTTTATTCTTTTTTATTCTGAAGAACCCTCAATCGCATAATCAGAATTATTATCTGGAATTTTACAGTCTCCTGTTTCCGTATATCATACTTACAGGAATTGTCAGATTGATAATTCTTGGAATTGCAAAAAGGCAAATTGAAAATGGAGTGGTATATTTTAATACCCTACTTATTGGTAGTTGCCCAAAGTCTTTACATTTTTTTCATCAATTTCAATCTGCCGGAGACCAGCGCGGGTTCCGGATAAAATGGTATTATGATGTGTCCGGTAGTATGAACAGGATTGATGATTCAGTTCTTTGTTTAGACAAAACCATCAACCTGTCAGAATTTATCAGAAAACAGCAGGTGGAAGAAGTGGTTATATCAGTAGAAAAATCAGAACGGAATAAAATTGCCGGGATTCTCCAGGACCTGAGTGATGTGGAAGTGAACATCAAAATAATTCCTGATACGCTGGATATCATTAGTGGTGCGTTAAAAACTACCAATGTGTTGGGAGTCCCGCTAATCGATGTTCACTCCGGGCAATTACCAGAATGGCAGCAGAATTTTAAAAGGGTTTTTGATATAGCTACTGCTCTTTTAGCCATGATTTTGTTATCTCCCGTTTACATTTTCTGCTTTTTCAGAGTAAAATGGTCCTCTCCCGGCCCCGTTATATTTAGCCAGGAACGGCTGGGGTATAAGGGCCGACCATTTACTATGTATAAATTCCGATCTATGCATGTAAATGCGGAGCATGCCGGCCCTCAACTTAGTAGTGAATCCGACAGCCGGATCACCAACTGGGGGAAAACCATGCGGAAATGGAGGCTCGATGAACTTCCTCAACTTTGGAATATTTTAATTGGAGAAATGAGCCTGGTTGGCCCCAGACCTGAACGGAAATTTTATGCTGACCAATTAATTGCCATTCGCCCGGAATTTAAATACATATACAAAGTTAAACCCGGACTTACCTCTTGGGGGATGGTTAAATTTGGTTATGCCTCTTCTTTACATGAAATGTCGGAAAGATTGGATTACGACCTGCTTTATATCGAAAATATTTCCCTTCCGCTCGATTTTAAAATTATCCTTTATACATTCCGGATTATCCTTGCAGGTAAGGGTAAATAATAGGTGGGTCTCAGAACAATCGGGATTAAATAATTGTTCATATCAGACAGATTATTTTCATTTTAGGAAATGAAAGGTGATTCCCTTCCTATAATTTATACCATTGGGCATTCCACCCGCTCAATCCAGGAGTTTATTCAATTGCTCAATAGTTGCAATATTCAGTTGCTTGCAGATATTAGGCGATATCCGGGATCCAGAAAATTCCCAATGTATAATATGGATGCGTTACAAATCGAACTTCAAAATGCAGGATTCCGGTATGTTCATTTGATTGGCTTGGGAGGAAGAAGGAAAAGAAGTAAGGACTCCATTAATGATCGGTGGCGAAAAGATACTTTCAGAGGGTATGCGGATTATATGGGAACGGATGGATTTGCCGCAGAGATGAAAAATCTTATGACTCTTGCAGAAAATCAGGTTACTGCAATTATGTGTGCAGAAGCTGTTTGGTGGCGTTGCCATCGGGCGTTGGTTTCAGACTATCTTAAGGTAAGTGGGTGGAAGGTGATTCACATCATGGGCTTAAATAAACAGGAGGAACACCCATTTACATCCGCGGCCCGGGTAGTTAATCATCATCTTTATTACAGCGAAGATTTCAATTCTCCCATTATTTAATATTACGGTTATGGCTATACGTTTTCGAATTGGCGACAAAGTAAAATGGAATTCTGAAGCAGGAATTGTTTCCGGCACCATTATTAAGGTGCACACCCGTGATTTTATTTTTAAAGGATATAACCATCATGCTTCAAACGAGGATCCCCAATATGAAATTAAAAGCAGTAAAACAGATCATATTGCCGCCCATAAGGAATCAGCGCTATCCCCTGAATAAGGAAAACTGGATATGTCTATTATAATTTGCTATTGTGATGGTAAAAATTGGAATTAGATTTGGATAAGAGGGATTTCCTCGAAATTTGTTCAAATTTAGTTGCAATGTGCTATTTTTTTGGAGGTAATCTGGCGGCCATTAATCAAGTTAATATTAATGACATAAGTCTTGACCTCAATCAGAACAGGGAAGTAGTAAATTTATTATCTCCGGTTATGGATGGGTTTCTTTATCCGGATACCGTTATACTTGTATTGGAGAATGGCCAGCCTGTCCTTACAAAAGCACATTGGGAATTTATTCCACCCTGGATTGAAAATCTTGAAGCCCTGTTGGATTCACGAAAGAAGGGGATTCCATGGTTAAATGCCACCTCCGAAAAGTTGCTGGGAAGTAAAATGTTCCGGCCCGCCGCTTTAAAAAGGAGGTGTTTGGTTTTGGCATCCTGGTTCTTCGAATGGCGGCATTTTAAATTACCGGGTGAGAAAAAGGATACTACTTACCCCTATGCCATTGGCCTGAAAGAACAGGTTTATTTTTACTTTGCAGGGATATGGCAACCCTGGACTGATAAGTCAACAGGAGAAACCATCAACAGCTTTGCCATCATTACAACGAAGGCAAATTCCATTCTGGAACAAATCCACAATACAAAAAGGAGGATGCCTACCATTTTAACGGAGAATCTTGCTTCCCAATGGTTGAACGCCTCCCTTTCTGAAGCGGAGATCCAAAATATTGCGTCCTATCAAATTGACCCCTCCGCGATGTGGTTTCACCCGGTTTCAAAAGCCTTTAAAGGAATGGATCATCCGGAAGTAGCCTTTTTGTATCCAAATTTGCCAGACCTGATTCTTTAACTTTAGAATGAATAAAACTTAACTCTAACTCTTAGTAAGTTAATAGGTTTACCCTGCTGCCCGTATTTTTGCTGTGTCAGAAACTGCTATCTTTGAAATTGATATGCAAAAACTTTCTGCGGTAGTTATCACCTTTAATGAAGAAAAGAAAATTGCAGGATGCCTCGATTCCTTAATTAACATTGCAGATGAAGTGGTGGTGGTAGATTCTTTCTCCACCGACAATACCGAAGCGATTTGCAGAGCATACAAAGTGAATTTTTCGCAACACAAATTTGACGGACATATCGAGCAGAAAAATTATGCCATCTCGTTGGCTAAATACGATTTTATTCTGTCATTAGATGCGGATGAACGGCTTTCAGATAAATTATTAAGTGAAATCCGTAAAGTAAAGGGTAATTTTTCTTTCGATGCCTACCAAATGAACCGGCTTACTAATTACTGTGGAAAATTTATTCGGCATAGCGGTTGGTATCCCGATTCAAAAATCAGGTTGTTTAATAGGCGGAAATGTAAATGGGGTGGCACAAACCCGCATGATAAGATAGTGATTGAACCGGACGTAAAAGTTTCTATCCTTCAGGGTGATATCCTTCACTTTTCATATGATAGCATTCAATCGCATATAAAGCAAATGAACAGCTTTACCGAAATTGGCGCGCAACAACTTTTTGATAAAGGAAAGAGGGCTGGAATCTTCGATTTAACCATTCGCCCATTTTGGAAGTTCTTCCGCGATTATATTATTAAACTTGGATTTCTTGATGGGTATTACGGGTACGTGGTTTGTATGCTATCTGCAGTGCATGTATTTTCGAAATATGCCAAGTTGAAACAAATGCAGCTTCAGCGTGAAAAGAATAAATGATCCAAAACGTATCATCATTAGCAGGACCGATGCTATAGGAGACGTGATTTTAACCCTCCCTATGGCTGGAGTCTTGAAGGAGAAGTTCCCTTTCTGTAAACTTCTTTTTATGGGACGGAGTTATACAAAACCGGTTGTTTCCCTTTCCTGCTTTGTAGATGAATTTATTAATTACAATGATTTTGAGAAAGCAAATGATAAACCAGCTTTTTTGCGTAATTATAATGTGGATACCATTATCCATGTTTTCCCACGGAAAGATTTGGCCGTGGCCGCGAGGAAGGCAGGAATATCTTACAGAATCGGGACTTCTCACCGGCTTTATCATTGGTTGAATTGCAATTACAGGCTGAATATTGGAAGGAAGAATTCCAACTTGCATGAAGCGCAATTGAATCTGGCCCTGCTCTCTCCGTTCGGGATGAATACGCAAATGGAGAAGGAGGTTATCCATCGCTATTTCGGATTTGTTAACGTGAAACCTTTACCCGAAAAATTAAAGACATTTCTGGATAAGGACAAGATCAATTTGATACTTCATCCGAAATCAAATCTCTCCGCACGGGAGTGGGGATTGGAAAATTTTGCTTCTCTTATTTCTTTATTGCCGGAGGATAGATTTCAAATATTTATTACTGGAAGTCCGGATGAAAAACCTCTTTTGAAAGATTGGATTCTGAGATTGCCTTCGCATGTAATGGATGTAACCGGCTCTATGAGCTTAGATGAACTGATCAGCTTTGTTTCAAGTTGTGATGGATTGGTAGCCGCCAGTACCGGGCCTTTGCATATTGCGGCTGCATTAAACCGTTATGCTATCGGAATTTTTCCTCCCATACGCCCCATGCATCCGGGCAGGTGGGCTCCATTGGGGGAACATGCTTCTTATTTTGTGGATGAGAAATCGTGCCATAGTTGTAAAAACAGTCCCAAACATTGTTCCTGTATGCACCAGGTGTCTCCTCAATCTGTGGTAAGTGAAATATTAAATTGGAAAAAATTACCTTAACCTTTTTTATTGAAAGGAAACTTGAGGTGGGGAATAGAAATTGATTATAAAATAATTCCCTTTATCTATTCTCTCCCATTGCTTAAAATGGATTTCTTAGCATGAAGTCGAAAGCGAAAATATTAGCACCAAAAGGATCTTTTCTTCCCACCAGGTTATACATGTATCCGATATTTAAAGTGATTGGAGTCTTCTTAGGTGAAAAAGAATAATATAGGGCAAACCGGCTATCCTTATATTCAAAATCCGACCATTTATGTGTTTTTGAATTTCTTGACGTTGAAAATAATTGCTCAGAGGTTGAAATTATCCGGTGTATATTTCCCCCATCCAGGTTAATGCTGAATTGTAATCGAAAGCGGGAACGCAGTTGCCAGTCTTCACCCGGCTGATCGAATCCCGGTGTATAAAATTTTCTGACTTCCTGCCTGAATGTTGGCGTAATCCGAAGGCGGTTTAATTGAAGGAGGTATGAAATACGCCCATAAACCCGGAATTCCTGTTTAAAAGAAGGATACTTCTTATTAAAGGGAAAGCTGTCAATGTATTCATTTTGCCTGGCATAAAGCAATGCAAGATTATATTCCCAATTTCTCCGAAACCGGTTCTTGAACTCCTGTGTAAGTATAAAAATGGAAGGTTTATAAAATGGCCCTTTACCATCCGGATTACTTTTACGGCCAAAGCCAAAATAGGTTACTGAATTCCAATTTTTCCTGTCTTTTGTTCCAAAATTTTGCGACAGCCCCAGGGTAGCCCAACTTCCCGTTTTTGCTTTCCCCATGCCGGGTGGAATAATCTGCGAATACCCTGGTTTTCCCCAAAATGAAAAAATAGAATAGAAAATGAAGAAGAGTAAGGTTGAATTAAATTTGAGAAAAAAAGCCCTCATTCCTATTAGGTCTAATTGTCTTTTAAATTTCGAATTGCTGCAATCTAATTAAAAAACAAATAGTACCTGCCATTCTAATACATATGGATTAATCCATACTCTGCATTGATCCTATGAGCCAGACTAATTGTAACCAGGTATCAATTTAGGAAGTTGTTACTATTTCTTTTTCATCAGGTTTTCATTGTATTGCGCAGATTGCCTCTTAGGAATGCTGAGGGATTTCCAGGCGGAGCCCTTAAGTAATTTCCCTACATAAACGATTTGCCCGACATGATATGCATAATGGGTAAGTTGCCGGTTGATAGCTGACACTACGGTTAAGGGTTGGTTTCTGATTTTTACCATGCTTTCCAAATCAGAAGATTTCAATTCATGCAGGGCTTTAAACAGGCACGCCCACCCTTCTTCCCAGATCTTTAGTAATGCATCCCGCGTGGTAGTTTCATCCTCAAATTCCTGATCTCTGTTTCGCCATGGTTTTTCTCCATCCGAAGTCAAAAAATCCGTCCACCTCGATAGCATATTTCCACTCATGTGATGAATAATGGCAGCAATACTGTTGCTTTCTTCATTCTGCTTCCAAAAAAAATCATCCTCTTTTAATTGTGCGAATGTTTTTTCAGCCAGTTCCTTAATTTCTTTAAACTGGGCAATTGCTAAATCCAGATAGCTACTTTTCATTTTATATTTTTATAGTGGAAAGAGAAATAATATTTGGCGGGCCTATGTTATGTAATAATTTAATATATCCGTAGAAGCGCTGAAATTCCTGATTAAAATTAGGTTTTTTCGATTTAATTATTGACTTAAGTCATGGTACCGGTTCCTGTGTATTAATAATATTGTATTGCAGAAATCATACTGTAAGGATTGAAAGGGGTAACATGTCTATGTTCGCCCTTTTTTATTTTTGGCCTGTCAAATTCTATTTATTCCAATAACAATGCAATGTAAAATTTGTTTCTTTGCAAAAAGGATTAGCATGAAGAGGATAATTTTCTACGGTTTAGTTATTTCAATGTTTTTTGCCTGCAAGGGAACTGGGAACAAAGCCGTGGAGCCGGAAGCAGGTAAATCTGATATGTCTCCTATGAATACCAAGTCTGAAAAGAAAGATTTTAGCAATATACAATTTGCAATAAATAAAGACAGTATCTGTGGTATGCCTCTTACTGCCGGCATATCGGACACAGCCGTTGTGGATGGAAAGGTATATGGTTTTTGCTCGCCTGAATGTAAAGAAACTTTTTTAGCTGAAGCAGGTCACCAGCATTAAAAAGGATTTAGTATTTCTACAGATAAATACTTTTTTAAAATTTACTGGCGTTACGTTCATCTTTTTTTGAAAGAGAAGTTTGTTGTGTCTTGTTCGAGCATCTATTTCAGGGAATTAGTGTTTCAATCCACTTTTATAGCAGTTTTCCCTGAAGGAAAAAGTAAGCTACAGAAAAATAGATTACAATTCCGGTAACATCCACCAGGGTGGCTACAAATGGCGCCGATGATGAGGCGGGGTCGAGCTTGAGTTTTTTTAGGATAATGGGCAGCATCGATCCCATGAGGCTACCCCATAAAACAATACCAATTAAGGAAAAGAAGATGGTGGTAGCAACCAGTTTCCAATATATTCCATAATCGAAAATGTGGAGGTTTTGCCATAATACAATCCGCAAAAACCCAATGGCTCCCAGGATGGCCCCTAATAAAATTCCGGATAGGATTTCTCTTCGCATTACCTTCCACCAGTCTGCAATGGTTAATTCTCCCAATGCCATTGCCTGTATGATAAGGGTAGAAGCCTGGGAACCGCTATTTCCCCCACTGCTCATAATTAGAGGGATAAAAAGGGCAAGCACCGTGGCCGCTTCAATTTCTTTCTGAAAGAACTGCATGGCGGTGGCCGTCAGCATTTCTCCCAGGAAAAGCAGTACAAGCCAGCCCGCTCTTTTTCGCACGAGTTTAGGAATGCTAATAGACAGGTATGGGGCATCCAGGGCTTCCGTACCCCCGATTTTCTGAATATCTTCTCCAAACTCTTCACTCGCTACCCATAAAACATCATCGATGGTAATTATACCCAACAGGATATCGTGATCGTCAGTAACGGGGAGGGCTACCCGATTATTCATTTTAAATACTTCATTGGCCACTTCCTGGTCGTCGGTGGCATGCAGTGAAATAAACCGGCCATCCATGAGTTCATTTACCCTCGCGTCCGGCGAAGCCAGGATGATATCCTTAATTCGTAAATCATCCAGAAGAACTCCCTTTCCATCAATTACATAAATCACATCAATGGTTTCGGTATTTTTCCCAAAACGCCTTACGGTGTCCAATACTTCTCGGGCCGTATTGTATTCGAAAACATAGATATAATCTGGCGTCATGAGCCGGCCCACACTATTTTCTGGGTACCCCAGTAACTCCAGGGTTACTTTTCGTTCCTCGGGGTCAAGGGTTTTAATCATATCCCTTACCGCACTGGGCGGCAGTTCCTCCAAAAATGCAACCCGGTCATCCGCAGGCAGCTCATTAAGAAGTTCTGCCGATTTAAAGGTGGGGAGATTTTGAATTATCCGTTTCTGGATATGAACATCTAAGATCTTAAATACGCCTGCAGCCCGGTGTATGGACAGATGGGCAATGATTTGAGACTCATAATCCGGCCTTTCATAAATTAACTCCGCAACATCACTGATATTCTGATTATTCAGAAATTCCTGTATCGCGAGCTTTTCTTCCCGCGAAATCAGATTATCAAACTGTTCGATTAATGGTATATCTGTTTCCTCTATCTGCATAGCCGGTGTTAGGAAGAATCAGGAAATGAACGGAGTGCAAAGTAACTTATTTAATTTTAAGAAATTGTAATAAATAAGGGAGAAGACTATGCAATGGCCATATTTATTTTTAGCGCAAACCAGGATGAAGGGGAGGGGCGTATTTTCCTCCCGGGAAATACCCGCCGAAACAGTTATAGAAGTTGCCCCGGTAATTGTAATGAAGGAGGCAGACCGGGCATTCCTGGATAAAACCCTTTTACATGATTATATTTTTGAATGGGGTGATTCAAAGAATCAATGTGCCATGGCACTGGGGTATGTACCAATGTACAATCACAGCTATCGGAGCAATTGTGAGTATTTTATGGACTTTGCCGGAGAAAGTATCATGGTTAAAACAGTTAGAATTGTAGAAGCAGGTGAAGAACTTACGATTAACTATAATGGCGACTGGGATGATGATAAGCAGGTATGGTTCGAGAATAAGTAAATGAAGAACGGATGAAAATTTATTATGAAATAGCTGCGATCCTTTTTTTGATTATCGGGATTTCCGCATTCCTTTTTTTTAAAAGGCGGCCTTCCGGGACCCTTTTGAAAAATCCGGCTGAAATTGACAGGCAATTCCTTCTGACGGAGGTCGCGTTTTATGCCAAACTGGATGAATCCCAGAGAAATGTATTTGAAGCCGATATTCGGGATTTTTTGAGCCGGGTTACAATTACTCCGGTGAATACCGATATTTCAGAAGAAGAGATCTTGCTTATTGCGTGTGGAGCCATTATTCCAATATTCCATTTTCCAAACTGGAAATATATTAACCTCCGGGAAGTACTGGTTTACCCGGATAATTTTAATCACGATTTTGAAAGCAGCGGTAAAAATTTCAGAAATATTCTGGGCATGGTAGGCAATGGATATATGGAAGGAACCATGATTTTGTCCAAACCAGCTATCCGGGCTTCTTTTAACAACCCGGGCGATAAATCGAATACGGTAATTCATGAGTTTGTTCATCTAATTGATAAGGTAGATGGGGAGACCGACGGAGTTCCCAACCTGCTATTAGAAAGGCAATATGTGCTTCCCTGGCTGGATATGATCCATCAGGAGATGCTGCATATTGCAGAAGGGAAATCGGATATCAACGTTTATGCTTATACGAATAAAGCAGAATTTTTCGCTGTGGCTTCGGAGTATTTTTTTGAACGACCCGAATTGTTGGAGAAGAATCACCCCGAATTATATAAGGCTCTCCATAGGATGTTTTCTGGAAATAAAAAGGCTCCGGAAAAGGAGCCTTAAATTTGAAATCAGTTTATAATTTATTAGTTCAGGGACTCCTTTCGGATGATGTTTAAGGCCCCACCTGCTTTAAACCATTCAATTTGTTGGTGGTTGTAAGTATGGTTTACCAGAATCTGATCTTTCGTTCCATCCTGATGGTGGAGTACAATTTGCAAGGCCTTACCGGGTGTGAAATCTTTGAGGCCGAGAATATCAATCGTATCATCTTCCAGGATTTTGTCATAATCCGATTTGTCGGTAAAAGTCAGGGCCAGCATCCCCTGTTTTTTCAGGTTGGTTTCGTGAATTCGGGCAAAGGATTTTACCAATACCGCCCGTACGCCCAGGTGTCGCGGTTCCATGGCAGCATGTTCGCGGGATGATCCTTCTCCATAATTTTCATCGCCTACAACCAGGGTACCAATCCCCTGTGCCTTATAAGCCCGCTGGGTTTGAGGAACCGGGCCATATTCGCCGGTTATTTGATTTTTTACCAGGTCTGTTTTATCGTTAAAATAATTAATGGCTCCAATCAGCATATTGTTGCTGATGTTATCAAGATGGCCACGGAATTTCAGCCAGGGCCCTGCCATGGATATATGATCGGTGGTGCATTTCCCTTTTGCCTTAATAAGGAGTTTCAGTCCGGTAAGGTCTTTTCCTTCCCAGGCTGCAAATGGATCCAAGAGTTGAAGGCGTTTGCTGTCGGGGGTTACGATCACTTGCACCTCACTTCCATCTTCTGCGGGCTTTTGATATCCCGGATCATCTACTGCAAACCCTTTGGGAGGTAATTCATAGCCTGTGGGTGGATCCAATTTTACCTTTTCTCCTTTTTCATTGATGAGGGTATCGGTAAGCGGGTTAAATTCCAGGGTACCGGCAATGGCTAAAGCGGTTACCATTTCGGGGGAGGCAACAAACGCCATGGTATTGGGGTTCCCATCTGCCCGTTTTGCAAAATTGCGGTTAAAGGAATGTACAATGGTATTTCTTTCTTTTCTTTCTGCACCCACCCTGGCCCACATACCGATACAGGGGCCACAGGCGTTGGCAAAAACAGTAGCTCCGATTTTATCAAACACCTCCAGAAAACCATCCCGTTCAATGGTATATCTTACCTGTTCGCTTCCTGGGGTAATGGTAAATTGTGCCTTTAGTTTAAGCCCTTTTTCTTCCACCTGTTTTGCCAGGCTTACTGCGCGGCTGATGTCTTCATAGGAAGAGTTTGTGCAACTTCCAATTAACCCGACTTCTATTTTTGTGGGCCATCCGTTTGCAATGGCCGTTTCTTTCATTTTTGAAATGGGCGTGGCAAGGTCGGGTGTAAAGGGCCCATTTAAATGCGGTTCCAGTTCAGACAGGTTTAATTCAATAACCTGGTCAAAGTACTTTTCCGGTTGCGCATATACTTCCGCATCTCCGGTGAGGTGTTCTTTAATATCGTCGGCCATATTTGCAATTTCCTCCCGTCCGGTGGCCCGTAAATAGCGGCTCATGCTTTCATCATATCCAAAGGTTGAGGTGGTAGCGCCTACTTCAGCTCCCATATTGCAAATGGTGCCTTTCCCGGTACAACTCATGCTGGTGGCACCTTCTCCAAAATATTCAAGGATGGCACCTGTTCCCCCTTTCACGGTGAGAATCCCGGCAACTTTTAAGATTACATCTTTCGCAGTTACCCAGCCACTAAGCTTCCCCGTTAGGTGTACACCAATCAGTTTGGGCATTTTAAGCTCCCAGGGCAATCCGGCCATTACATCACAGGCATCTGCTCCCCCTACACCTATAGCCACCATCCCTAAACCCCCTGCATTTACCGTATGGCTATCAGTACCAATCATCATTCCTCCGGGGAATGCATAATTTTCGAGCACAACCTGGTGAATAATGCCTGCACCGGGTTTCCAAAAACCAATTCCAAATTTGTTGGATACCGAAGCAAGGAAATCATACACTTCACTGCTTTCGTTCACTGCCCGTGCCAGGTCTGTATTGCTGTTTTCCTTTGCCTCTATGAGATGATCGCAGTGCACGGTTGATGGAACAGCCACTTTGGAGCGGCCGCTTTGCATAAATTGCAACAGAGCCATCTGGGCGGTGGCATCCTGCATCGCCACCCTGTCGGGTGCAAAATCAACATAATCTTTACCCCGTTCAAATGGTTTCCCTTCTGCATCCCCATTCCAAAGGTGGGCATAAAGGATTTTCTCGGTAAGGGTTAGCGGTTTTTGGTTGATTTTACGGGCTGCCGCTACCCGGTTGGGAATGTTGGAGTAAAGTTTCCGGATCATTTCAATATCGAAAGCCATATACAGGGGTTTGATTTATCGTTATAATGCCGTCGAGAGCCAAAGGCTGTAAATATTCCTAAAAACTTATTTTTAGAGCTGTTTAACCTAAATGGCCCTCCCAAATCGGGTGCAAATTTACAACCGAATTCCCAGTTGAGAAAGCCCTTGTTTTTGGTTTTGAAACTTTATAATTTTGAGCCATGAACCGTTTGAAAAACTTTATAGAGTGGCAGGTATTCGGCGTATGTTCGGCAATTGGCGAGCGGTTTGGAATTGCCACCTCGGCCATCCGGAAATATTTTATTTACATCTCCTTTCTTACCATGGGATCTCCCGTTATTATTTACCTTTTTGTAGCATTCTGGATGAATATCAAAAATTACATCATGAATGCCCGCCGTAACCCATTGCGTTACTTTTAAACAACCGCTTTCCGTATTTTAACGAGTTTTTCCAACAGGCTTTCCAGGTGGCTGAGTTTTAGCATATTGGCACCGTCACTTTTCGCCACCGAAGGGTTGGGGTGGGTTTCAATAAACAAACCATCGGCACCCGTTGCAATAGCAGCTTTAGCAATGGTTTCAATTAACGCCGGATTCCCACCGGTTACCCCACCTGCCTGGTTGGGCTGTTGCAGGGAATGGGTGCAATCCATAATTACGGGAACACCGGTTTCCTTCATCCAGGGAATGTTCCGGTAATCTACCACCAGGTCCTGGTAGCCAAACATATTTCCCCTTTCAATTAATCCCACGCGGTTATTTCCGGTAGCTACTACTTTATCAACTGCAAATTTCATAGAGTGGCCACTCAAGAATTGTCCTTTTTTGATATTGACAATCCTCCCGGTTTCACCGGCAGCAACTAACAGGTCGGTTTGGCGGCATAAGAAAGCGGGGATCTGAAGTATATCTACATATTTTGCAGCAAGGGATGCTTCGCTGGCCGTATGAATATCGGTGGTAGTTGGGATAGACAGTTTGTTTCCTAACCCTCCGATCATTTTCATCGCTTTTTCATCCCCAATACCGGTAAAGGAATTAGCGCTTGTGCGATTGGCTTTTTTATAGGAAGCTTTAAAAATATAGGGGATGCCAAATTTTCTGCAAAGATGCATTACGGTTTCCCCAACTTCATCTATCATTTCTTTTGATTCCACCACGCAGGGGCCTGCAATGAGGAAAAACTGGGTAGGGTCGTATTCCTGTTTGGTAAAAAGTTCTTTGAGGTAGGGTTGCATACTGCGAAATTACAGCAATCGGTTTTATACCTTTGCGGGTAAATAATTTTCTGATGATTAAAGATCGAATCCTGGTAATTGGAGCATCCGGCCAAATAGGGGTGGAACTTACCCTGGCCCTGCGGAAAATATATGGTAATGCCAATGTAGTGGCTTCAGATTTGAGAGAAGAAAACGAACTGCTTAAAGGTACAGGTCCTTATGTTACCCTCGATGTAACCAATCGGGAGATGCTGCACGTTCAGGTAGTACGGCAGGGGATAACCCAGATCTATCTGCTGGCGGCAATCCTTTCCGCCACCGGCGAAAAGAACCCCGGCCTGGCCTGGAATGTAAATATGCTGAGCCTGCTGAATGTGTTGGATATAGCCCGGGAAGAACAGGTAAAAAAAGTGTATTGGCCCAGCAGTATAGCGGTGTTTGGGCCCACCTCACCAAAGCAAAATTGCCCGCAGCAAACGATCATTGAGCCGGTTACGGTATATGGAATCAGTAAATATGCCGGTGAATTTTGGTGCAACTATTATTTTCAACGATATGGAGTTGATGTACGCAGCCTTCGCTACCCGGGGCTCATCAGTTATAAAAGCGCCCCGGGGGGTGGTACCACAGACTATGCGGTGGAAATATTTCACGATGCCATAGAGGATGGGAAATACACCTGTTTCTTAAAGGAAGACACTTATCTCCCCATGATGTATATGCCTGATGCCATTAGGGCAACCATTGAACTTATGGAATCCGATGCCTCAAAAATTTCTGTCCGCACTTCTTATAATCTTGCGGCCATGACTTTCTCGCCCAAAGAAATTGCCAATGAAATCGGAAAGCACATCCCGGGATTCTCCATTCATTATCAACCCGACTATCGCCAGCCCATAGCCGAAAGCTGGCCTCAAAGTATTGATGATAGTGTTGCCAGGCGAGATTGGGGCTGGAGAGAACAGTATAATCTTTCCCAGATGACGGTTGATATGATTGCAAATCTGAAATAATTCGAATGTTAAACTATTTTTTCTGTTGTTTCATAATTTAATCCCTTTACTATGAAGAAAATTTTGCTTACAATTTTTACTGCAACCTGTTCTCTTTGGGGATATTCGCAAATGCAGTTTGGCGTGCAGGCCGGGGTCGCCATTTCTAATGTGAATCGTTCTGTGCCGGGGCTTTCTCTGCCCGGGTTTTCCATTGGATCCAATCATATTGTTGGACCCACAGTGGGTGCAACCACCAGCCTGAAAATATGGAAGTGGCTTGAATTCAGACCGGAGCTTAACTTTATTCAACGGGGGAGTAATATCTCTTCCAGCTTTGTGAGTTACACAGTAGAGGGAAAATATAGGCTGAATTATTTAGATATTCCGTTGCATGTGGTTTACCAGCACCAATTAGGGCCTGGAAAGATTTTCGGAGGCCTGGGGCCAGAGGTTGCATTCGGACTTTCGGGAAAAGGAAAGGGGGATAACAATCAAAATGTAAAAATTAAATTTGATGGGAAAGATGAAATTTCTTCAGATTTTCTCCATTTGAAAACCACCGATTTGGGATTATCTTTTTGCCTCGGCTACCAACTGCACAATGGATTATTTTTAAATGGGGGCTACTATCTGGGATTAACCGATATTGATCCGAACAAGGATTTTGACTGGAAGAACCACGGATTTAGTATTAAAGTAGGGTATATGTTTTCCAGATGAACGGGCAGGAAGTGAATTATGCCTATTTTAAAATTTAATTTTTCCAATAAATGAAATTGTTATTGGGGAATGAAGGGGCATTTACTAAACATGCCATCTGTATTTTCCCTTTTTCTGATTTACAATCCCAAAACATCCTTCATGTTGAATATGCCTGATTTACCTGCTATGAATTCCGCCGCTAAAACGGCACCCAGAGCAAATCCCTGTCTGTTGTGAGCGGTATGCGTTAGGGTTATATCGTCTATTGGGGACTGGTAGTTAACAATATGTGTGCCCGGGGCGGGATCTATTCGTTTACTTATTATTTGTAGCTGTTCCCTGGTTGAAGGTGCCTGGGTAACCCAGTCCTTTTTTGTGGGGTTATTATGAATGACCTGTTCTGCCAGTGTGATGGCGGTTCCACTGGGGGCATCTTTCTTTTGGGTGTGGTGAATTTCCTCAATTGTTACGTTATATTCCGGGTGGCTACCCATAAGAAGGGCCAGTTTTTTGTTGATTTCAAAAAAGATATTTACCCCAATGGAAAAATTACTGGCACAGAGGAGTGCGCCGTTTTGCATTTCACAATGATTTTTTACTTCCTTCCAATTTTTGAGCCAACCTGTGCTGCCACACACCACCGGGGTTTGCGCATCGAAACAAATTTTTAGATTTTCCACGGCCGAATCCGGACCGGTAAATTCAATGGCTGCGTCTGCCCTTTTTAGAATTTCCGGTTGCAATTGTTCTCTGTTGTGGGCATCAATAATAAATAAGATTTCATGCCCCCGGCTAATGGCAACCTCCTCAATCGCTTTCCCCATCTTACCATAGCCAATTAGGACTATCTTGAGTTTTGGAATTTCTTTTGCCATAATCAGATAATTTTCCCCTTGTTTAATAACAAATATAATTCAATGAAAAGCGCGGTTTGAAATCACCGGCCAATATTCAATACCAGGCTAACTCCTGCCGTGTTGGCCATAGGGCTGTAACCCGGTTTCAACTGAAGGCTGAGATCGTTGCTAACATCAAAAGTTTTCAGGTGAGCATCCACCGCGGCATCGGCAACATTCAGTCCCCAGAATGCAAGAAAAAAGATGCCACAGTAATCCATATTCTGGCGCACTCCATTTCGGAATAACCGGATCCTTTCCGGTTGGTCTTTCACGTTGAAGTAGGGCTGCTTAATCTGGTTATCATTTGCCGGGTTATTATCCGTAGCCAGGATATAGGCCTGCTTTGCATCCCGGTACTGGTGCAGGTTCCGAACAAACAGATAGGTAGTTACTCCCAATGCGGCATATACAATCGGTACTTTCCAGATTTTATGATTGGTTACCTGGCCCCAGCCCGGCAAGATGGCAGAGCGAATAATGGCCTTTCGGGGATTGTATTTTGATAAGGAATCTTTTTTAGCGCCTGGTGAATGGGAAGCTTGCATAACAGGGTGGGATACGCCAATACTATCCTGCGAGTAAATGTCATGGCTAATAGTGAAGAATAGGGAAAGAAAAATAAGATATTTCAACCTAACTAACTTTTACTTCAAGTTTATCAAGCAGACTGTTCAGTTCTTCCAGTGAATAATATTCCATTGTAATACTTCCATACCCTTTTTTATGATGGTTGAGTTTAACTTTGGTACTGAACCGGGAGGCTAAGGTATCTTCAATTTTTTTGAATGTAGGAGATAGTTCGGTTTTTGCTGCAGATTTAACAGTTTTATCTGCATAGAGGTTTCGTACCAGGTCTTCCGTTTGACGCACCGAAAGTTCTTTGCTTTTAATTTGGCTGAAAACGAAGAGTTGTTTTTCCACTGCATCTACATTAATAATGGCTCTTGCATGGCCCATACTGATGCTGCCATTTCTTACCGCCACCTGGATGTCGGGCGGAAGTTTTAACAACCGGATATAATTGGTAACAGTAGAACGTTCTTTTCCCATCCTTTCTGCCACCTGCTCCTGGGTATAGTCCAGGTCTTCCATCAACCTGCGGTAACTAAGTGCAATTTCGATAGCATTCAGGTTTTCACGTTGCAGGTTTTCGAGAAGAGCAAGTTCAAGGAGGCTGCTGTTGTTAGTTTGCCGGATATAAACCGGGATATCTTTTAACCCGGCTAATTTTGCCGCCCTGTAACGCCTTTCGCCGGCTATGAGTTTATATTTTCCGTTTTTCTGGGGAGAAACAGTTAGTGGTTGTATGATATCGTGGAGCCGGATAGACGCCGATAATTCACTCAGCGAAACCTCGTCAAAATCTTTTCGGGGTTGGGAGGCATTGGGTTCAATCTGATCAAGCGGAATGCGGGAAATGGAAGTGGTTTTTTCTGCTACATCCGTCCTTAATCCACCACCGGTAGTTTTGAGATCGGCGTCAATATTTTGTAGGAGACTGCGGATACCTTTCCCCAGGGCCTCATTTTTTTTATTCGGAGTGCTCATATATTATGCTTATTGGAGGATTTTATCTTCCTGCCGGATTTTTGTAAGGTTGTTTTTCTGAAGAATCTCTTTGGCCAGATTGAGGTAGTTTACCGCTCCTTTGCTGTCGGAGTCATAAAGGATAACGGGTTTACCCATGCTGGGCGCTTCGCTTAGTTTGGTATTCCGGTGGATGATGCTGTTAAACACCATTTCATCAAAGTGCCGCCGAACCTCACTTACTACCTGGTTGCATAAACGAAGCCGACCATCGTACATGGTCATTAAAATCCCCTCAATTTTTAAATCGGGGTTTAAACGATTTTGAACAATCTTAACCGTATTCAATAATTTGCCCAATCCTTCCAGAGCAAAGAATTCTGTTTGCACCGGAACCACCACACTGTGGGCAGCTACCAGTGCATTAACGGTAATCAGCCCCAGGGAAGGCGAACAGTCAATTACGATAAAGTCATATTGATTTACAACCGGTTCCAATAATTGCTTTAATATGCTCTCTCTGTTGGGGTGGTTAATCATTTCAATTTCCGCACCCACTAAGTCAATGTGCGAAGGCACCAGATCAAGAAAGGGTAACGCAGTTTTCAGGATAACATCTTTCACCTCGGCTTCATTAACCATGCAGTCGTATAAGCTCTTGGTTACGTTGTGCAGGTCGAATCCCACACCCGTAGTGCTGTTTGCCTGGGGGTCTGCATCCACTAACAGGGTTTTATATTCGAGGATGGCAAAACTGGCAGCCAGGTTAATGGCCGTAGTGGTTTTGCCTACACCTCCTTTTTGATTTGCTATACCTATGATTTTTGCCATGCTGTTCTCGCTTGCTTAAATGTTGATGGATTCTCCAATTGCCGGAAGTAATAATTCAATTCCATTTTCTTCAAATATTTTTTTTGCTGCATCCGTATTTAGGGTGATGGGTGGAAAAGTATTATAATGCACTCCAACCACTCTTTGGGTGTTCACAAATGTGGCAGCCCTGGCTGCATCTGCGGCATCCATGGTAAAATAGTCGCCAATTGGCATAACTGCAAAATCTATTTTTGCCCAGGATGGGATTAATTGCATATCCAGGGTGAGGGCGGTATCTCCACTATAATAAAAATTATTTTCTCCCTGAATTACAAATCCCATGGGGTTACCCCCATTGCTTCCATCCGGCATTACGGAAGAATGGATGGCATTTACGCATTTTAGCGTGCCAAAATCAAATTTCTTTTTCCCGCCAAGGTTCATGGCCTCAATTTTGTTTATTCCCTTTTTCCTGAACCATTCGCCCACCTCAAAATTTGAAATCAGGGTGGCACCAGTGGCTTTTGCAAGGGCCTCCACATCCGCAATATGATCGCCATGCCCATGGCTAACCAAAATATAATCCGCATCAATTTGGTTAATATTGATATGGGAAGCTTTGGGATTGGGAGTAATAAAGGGATCGAAAAGGAGATTCTTTCCGTTACAATTTACCCCAAAGCACGACTGTCCGTAATAAGTAAATTTCATTTTTTAAAGTTGGCAGGTAGCCATCCGGGCAAAATTAGCCATTCGGGGCAAGAAAAAGGAAACAATGCTGCAACCATATTTGTTGGTAGCTTGCAAACCTACAGTAGGATTTATATGATTACAGTAATATCCGGCAGTAACCGGGACAATTTCACCAAAAAGATAGCAAGGATTTACCAACGAATGCTGGATGAAATGGGGGTTGAGAACCAATTATTGGCCCTGGATGAGCAGCCTGTTTTCCATCCGGATGGCGATTTCAGGAAAATGGAGGAAAAATGGTTGCGATCTGCCGATAAGTTTATAATTGTTATGCCGGAATATAATGGTTCCTACCCCGGCATTTTAAAATTGATGATGGATAATTCCGAAGTCTCAAAGTCCTGGTGGCATAAAAAAGTAGCGCTCACCGGCGTAGCTACAGGCAGGGCCGGTAACCTGCGGGGGATGGAACACCTTACCGGTTCCCTCCTGCATATGAAGATGCTTGTGCACCCCAACCGGCTTCCAATCAGCCGGGTTGATAAATTAATGGATGAACAAGGCGAATTACACGATTTACCAACGCTTAAGGCGATTCAAAACCAGTTAAACGAATTTATTAAATTTTAATTTTCAAATGAGGTCAACCACCGGAGGAATCATCATTATCATCATCTTCCTATTGTTAGATGCCTATATCTATTCCGTTATCCGGACCCTTTCCGTTTCTCACAGAACCCGGCTGTTGGTTGGAATAGTTTATTGGGGCATAGCAGTTCTTTCCATCACCGGGCTGCTCCTTTTCGTGTACACTTCCCCGGAAGTTATGGGCAGAAAAATCCGCACTTATCTATTTTCGGCCATTGCCATGCTGTTCTTTGCGAAACTATTGGCGGCTACATTTTTCCTGATTGATGATATCCGCCGGCTTTTTCAATGGGGTGGTAGCAAACTGTTTTTAGCAGATACGGCGGCTAACCCCGGCAATGGCCAGGGGATAACCCGTTCTTCATTTCTGAGTTGGATTGGCATTGCTGCCGGCTCGGGACTGTTGGGTACTTTTCTTTATGGGTTCAGGAATCAGTATAACTACACCCTTGTCAAACAGAAAATTTCATTTCCAAATCTTCCGGATGAATTTAAAGGGTTTCGCATTTTACATATCAGCGATATCCACAGCGGTACATTTATGGATCAACGCGCTGTTTCCCGGGGAGTGGATAAAATAATGGCGCAAAAAGCCGACATCATCTTATTTACCGGCGATCTGGTAAATGATAAAGCCTCCGAAATGGAGAATTATCATCGCATGTTTTCCCAAATTTCGGCGCCAATGGGGGTGTATTCTGTTTTGGGCAATCACGATTACGGCGATTATGTTTCCTGGCCACAAGATGGATTAACGAAGGCGCAAAACCTCGATAAATTGAAAGCGGTGCAGGCCGGTATGGGTTGGCGATTACTGATGAATGAACATGTAATTTTAAAAAGGGGAAATGCCGAAATTGCCCTGATAGGAATCGAAAACTGGAGCGCCAAAAGCAGGTTCCCAAAACATGGAAAGATGGAACCGGCTTACCGGGGTTGCGAAAGGTATCCTTTTAAAATTCTGATGAGCCACGATCCCAGTCATTGGGATGCAGAAATCAGGTCTAAATACCCCGATATCGACCTGATGCTGAGTGGCCATACCCATGGTATGCAGTTTGGGGTTGAAATTCCCGGGTTTAAGTGGAGTCCCATTGAATATGTATATAAGCAATGGGCTGGTTTGTACGAAGAAGGAAAGCAAAAACTTTACGTAAACCGGGGGTTTGGTTGCATTGGTTATCCCGGAAGGGTAGGCATTCTCCCGGAAATTACTTTAATTGAACTGGTATAAAAAAAACCGCCATTTGGCGGTTGATTTTATTTAGAAGATGTTTCTTTCTTTTTTGGTTCTGTTACCTCCGCGCGGCATACCGTCGTCGGAAGGCCGTTTGAACCCGCCATCAGCTTCATTCATTCGCACGGCCCGGTTATTAAAACGTTTACCATCCAGCGAACGAATCATTTTTCCTGCAACAGAACGATCCACTTCCACCCAACTGTTCATTTCCCTTAAATCAATTTTTCCCAGGGTATCTTTTTTAAGGTTGCTCTCATCCAGTATAAACTGAAGGAAGCTGGCCTTATAAAATCCATCCTTGGTTCCCAGGTTAATAAACAGGCGGGTAAACCCATTATCCCGGTTGTTGTAATTTCCTCTTTCCCTACGGGCGTTTCCTGGTTTTCCATACTCCCGGTTATCGTTACGCGCAGTCCTTGATTCTTTTACATTCAGGTCTTCTGCGTTTTCATAATATTTAAGGAAATGGCTGAATTCGAGGGCGGCCACTCTTTGTAAAACTTCTTCCTTCGAAACATGAGCAAACCTTTCCATGAGGTCGGGAAGAAATGTTTCATAATCTCCATTGGAAATATCCGCTGCTATTAGGCGGTCCATAAAATGGAAGAATTGTTTACGGCAAACTTCTTTTCCCAGGGGAATGTCCACTTTATGGAAGCTGGCATTTACCATTTTTTCCAATTGGCGGATCTTATAAATTTCCCTCACATGGCAAATGGAGATAGAGATTCCACTTTTCCCTGCACGGGCAGTACGGCCACTGCGATGGGTGTAAACTTCCATATCATCCGGAAGCTCATAATTTATTACATGGGTGATACCATCCACATCAATCCCCCGCGCTGCCACGTCGGTGGCTATGAGGAGTTGAAGGGTTTTAGCCCGGAACCTTCCCATCACTTTATCGCGTTGCTGCTGGGTGAGGTCGCCATGAAGCGCCTCAATATCGTATCCGGCTTTTGATAGCCTTTCGGATATTTCCTGAGCATCTGCTTTTGTCCGGGAAAAAATAATCCCATACATACCCGGGTTAAAATCGATCAGGCGCTTAAGGGTTTCGTATCGTTGGTGTGCCGCGCAGATGTAGTAGTTATGAACGATATTAGCATTGCCGCTGTTCTTTTTTCCTACCGTAACTTCCTTCGGGCTTTCCATAAAGTTGCGCGAGATGGCCCTAACTTCCGGCGGCATGGTAGCGCTAAATAACCAGATACTTTCCCGGTTAACAGTATTCTTTAAAACGAAATCAATATCATCGCGAAAGCCCATATTGAGCATTTCATCGGCTTCATCCAATACTACATACTTTACTTTTTGAAGGTCTACTGCTTTTCTTTCTATCAGGTCAATTAACCTGCCTGGCGTTGCTACAACTATTTGCACTCCCTGGCGGAGGTTCCTTATTTGCATGGTGATGGATGCCCCGCCATATACCGCTTCCACATTCACTCCCCGGATTTTCTTTTTGAAATTCTGAAGGTCGTTGGTGATTTGCAGACATAGTTCCCTGGTGGGACATACTACTAATGCCTGTGGAAATTTGTCTTGCGGATTAATAAGTTGTATTAATGGCAACCCAAAGGCTGCGGTTTTCCCGGTACCAGTTTGTGCCAGTCCCACAAAATCGGTTGTGCCCGAAATAAGAATGGGTATGGCCTTTTCCTGGATAGGGGTTGGATTTTCAAATCCAAGATCAGTTACGGATGCAACCAGTTGTTCATTTAGCCCGAGGGCTTCGAAGCTGTTCATAATTTTCTTTCGTTACGGGTGCCCTATGGAGTAGAGCTACCCATTAATTCTATTGGTTAAAAAAAGGAAAACATATTATGCTACGGGCTGTTGAGCTGAAAAAGGAAGAGAGTCTGAAAAAAATCAATGCCCGGTTTCAACAGCGACTGAACATGTTATGCAGTCCGGTTAAAAATTCCGGCGCAAATTTAGGTGAATTTTTCGAGAATGCCAAAATTCATTGAATTGCTAATCTTTAAAATGGAATTTTATCAGCCATACATTGCGATGGATGCCCTATTTGGAAATCCGGAATTTCAATTTCAGGTAATCCATTTTTGAATTCTTCTTTTTCACCTGGCATTTCATTTATTTATTTCTTTTTCTTCCCAATATTTTTGATACCCGATAAGCAACTTTCTATCCTATTTAACAAACCTGTATGTATTCATATTGGAAATCCCCTCTAATTTCATTCATCCAAACCTGAATATTTTATGAAAAGAAATTTTGTTACGATTGTTCTTATAGGACTTGGCCTTTTTTCCGGAACTGTTTTTGCTCAAGGCATCCACCTTGGAGTTAAAGTGGGAACCGATATTAAAAAACTTACCGGGAAATCTTTTAGTGATCAGTTTTCATACGGCTACCATCTGGGTGGCCAACTCGAAATAGGCCTGGGAAAGGTCATTGGAATTCAACCCGAAGTTTATTTTAGCCAGGTGAATATCGACACTACCGATAAATTTTCACAAGTGTATCAGTTTAATAAAATTTCGAGTGTTAAGCTTCAGTATCTCAATATTCCAATCCTGTTGAGCATTAAGCCTAATAAATATGTAGCCCTCCTGGTTGGCCCTCAATACGGAATATTAATGAATAAGGATAATACGCTTTTGCAAAATGGAAAGCAGGCTTTTAAGAATGGAGATTTCAGTATGCTGGCCGGTATCCAGTTAAATATTTCTAAGGTGAGATTATATGGCCGCTATGGGGTTGGGCTGAGTGAGTTAAATGATATCGACAACCAGGATAAATGGAAGAGCCAGACTATCCACCTGGGTTTGGGACTTACCTTCTAAGAATTTCATAATCTCCATCTCCTTTCATTCGGATTACCATACTTGGCCGGGCGGGGGTCTGGTCATCCTGGCGGTGTTTCACCACATAATCCACTCCGTTAATGATTTTCTTGTCAATATCCATAAATAAAGCCGGAGGGGGATAACCCGAAATATTAGACGAGGTAGAAACTATCGGCCTGCCTAATGCCTGAATCAGGCTTCTACAGAAAGGATCCTTAACCACTCGAATTCCCACACTGCCATCTGCATTTATTATGTTGGGAGCAAGGTTTATCGCATCTGAATAAATCATGGTTACCGGGGTGGTAATTCCTTTTAGGTAATCGTAGGTTTTTAGATTGGCTTGCCGGGTATATTTTTGAATTGCTGATTCAGATGCCAGTAAAATGATCATGCTTTTTTCTTCGTTTCTGTTTTTAAGCCGGTATATTTTAGCCACAGCCTCCGGGTTGGTGGCGTCGCAGCCAATTCCCCAAACTGTATCGGTGGGGTATAGTATAATCCCGCCGGTTTGAAGCGTGTGCAAAGCATTTTCTATATCATCCTGATATTGCATAGGAAGGCAAAGTAGCTAATAATTGTTCATTTTTTATAGTGAGGGCACATTTAAAATGCCCCATGGGGCAGGTTTTTCTTCCATGCAAACCGCAGGGCCTGCAATCTAACATTTCGGAGGTTTCAACAATAAATGATTCCTGTGATAAAGGGGTATAGCCAAAACCCGGAATCGTGGAACAAAAAATGGCGGTTACAGGGGCATTCATAGCCGAGCAAAAATGAAGGGGGGCGCTATCGTTCACATAATTCATGCTGGCCTTACTCATGAGTGCTGCCGATTGAAGGAAACTAAGTTTACCCGCCAGGTTTTGTACTTCAGGCCTGTTTGCCTCCCTCAAAATATGGTCGCAGGCATCGGTATTATCCGGGCCCCCTAAAAGCATTATGTAGTAATTGGCTGGAATGGATTGGATGAATTCGATCCACTTCGAGGCCGGATATTGCTTTGTAAACCATACACTGGTGGGCGAGATGGTAATAAAGGGATGGTTGGTATAGGAACGGATAAATTCAAAATCTGTTTGGGAAGGGTATAGCCGGGGCATTGAAACGGTTTTACCGGTAAAGTCTTCAATCAGCAATTGGTTCCTTTCAATTTCATGTTTCGGTTCGAAAGGGTTGATGATATGCTGAATTTTTCGGGTAAAGAAAATGCTAAGGGGGTTTTTATCGAATCCTGCTTTTTCTTTTGCTCCCGATAAAGCGGTAATTAATCCGGTGGAAAAAAAGCGTTGCACATTAATAACCCTTTCGTATTTTTTCTTTCTGATTTTTCCAACAAGGGAAATCAGGTTCTTGTTTTTATCTTTTTTCTTATCCCAGATTAGCACTTCCCGGATAAAGGGATTATTAGCCAGGAGGCTTTCATTGCCTTTTCTTACCAGAAAATCGATGGATTCAGCCGGATGGGTGCTGTGAATTTTCTCTACCAGCGAGGTGGCCAAAACTACATCCCCGATAAAAGCAGTTTGTATGATTAGTATTCCCGGCACGGGCACAAAGTTATTCATAAAAACTTCGAAGAAGGAAATGAAGAGGCATTACATTTGCCAAAATCATAGTTATGATGAAGGAACTGGTAACCGAAGTATGGGGAAACAGGGAACTGATTACTTCCGAAAAATACCGCGAAACCATAAAAAACTGTATTGAAGAAATAGATAAAGGGAGGCTTCGTGTGGCCGAGCCCGTTACCGGAGGCTGGCAGGTAAACGAATGGGTGAAACAGGCTATACTCTTATATTTTGGGGTTCAACAAATGCAAACATTTGAGTTACCTCCCTTTGAATTTTATGATAAGATGAAACTGAAAAGCGGGTATTCCCAATTGGGCGTAAGGGCTGTTCCGCATGCAGTGGCACGCTACGGCGCATACCTGGCAAAGAATGTGGTTTTGATGCCTTCCTATGTAAATATAGGGGCTTATGTGGATGAGGGAACCATGGTGGATACCTGGGCTACGGTGGGAAGTTGCGCCCAAATTGGCAAGCGGGTCCACCTGAGTGGCGGGGTTGGAATTGGCGGGGTGTTGGAGCCCCTGCAGGCAAGCCCGGTAATTATTGAAGATGATTGCTTTATTGGCAGCCGTTGTATTGTGGTTGAGGGAGTAAGAGTAGAAAAGGGTGCTGTATTGGGCGCTAATGTAGTGCTGACGCAATCCACCAAAATTATTGATGTTAGTGGCAAAGAACCTGTAGAAAGGAAAGGTTCAGTTCCTGAAAACAGTGTAGTGATTCCCGGAACCTATCAAAAAGATTTTCCCGCCGGAACCTTTGGTGTGAGTTGTGCCCTGATCATAGGTAAACGAAAGGCAAGCACCGATTTAAAGACCAGTCTGAATGATGCCTTGCGAGATTTTAATGTATCGGTTTAAAGCAGGACGTTTTTAAGAATACCTAATAAAAGATCACGAAAGTAGCGGCGCCTCGGGTGGTTCAGACGGCTTTGATTTATCATTGGGCAATGGAATAAATTCGGTATTATCGTTCGGCGGTAAAATAATCCTTCCGGATTGCCAATCAGCTTTGGCCTGTTCTATCCTTTCTTTCCTTGATGAAACAAAATTCCACCAAATATATCTTGGTCCCAAGGGCTCGCCCCCTAATAACATGAGGGTCGTGGGCTCATTGACAGTAATAACCGGATCTTCATTTTTATTAAATACCAGCATTTGTCCCGAATTGAAAGATTGTAAATTGATCAACAGACTTCCTTTTACAATATATACTGCCCGTTCTGAATAATTAGCCGGAAGGGTTAACCGGGTATTTTGTTCTAGTTGAATATGTAGGTAAAAAAGGGGTGAATGGGTCTTTACTTTATTCGTTAAGCCATACGCCTCGCCGGCAATTAGTCGCATCCAAATTCCTTTATCTGTAAACACGGGAAGTTCATTCGGCGAAAAATTTGTAAAGGAAGGGTTTGTTTCCTCCTCTTTATCCGGTAAAGCCACCCAGGTTTGTAACATCTCCATTTCCCCCTTTGCCAAAACATGTGGATCTTCAAATCGCTCAGAATGGGAAATCCCTTTTCCGGCAGTCATCCAGTTTACCTCACCGGGCCGGATTATCTGTTCCACACCCAGGCTATCGCGGTGCGTAACCTGCCCTCCTAATAAATAGGTAACAGTAGATAAACCAATGTGCGGGTGTGGCAAGACATCCATGGCAGAAGCCAGGTCTGGTCTTATTTTTACCGGGCCGGCATGATCCAGAAAAATAAATGGGCCTACCATTCTTCGTTCTCTAAATGGGAGGATGCGTTTTACGTTTAAGCCGGTACTTAGGGCAGCGTTTCTCGCATTGATTATCAGTTCGGGCATTTTATTTTTTTTGTGAGGAGAAATCGTTCTCTTCTTTCCCCCATCTTTACAAAATTAAGATGGGATTGTTTTGAAACTTTTTACTTTTCAATATAATGGAAACCCTTTCCATTATAAATTTAATTTCCTTTTTGCTGAAAAGTTTTAAATTGAAGATAATATGTGTGTGGATTTAAAAGAGCATTGGGAAAATATTTATTCAATTCGAAAACCTGAGGAGGTAAGTTGGTATCAACCTTACCCAAAGGTTTCAATGGATATAATCCTTAGCCTTAACCTCTCTCTGCGGGCTGCCATTATAGATGTAGGCGGAGGCGATGCCTTTTTGGCTGATGTGTTGTTAGAGAAAGGGTTTTCAAATTTATCCGTATTGGATATTTCCCAAAATGTAATTCAAAGGGCAAAGCACAGAATGGGTGATAGATCTCAATCAGTTAATTGGATAAATGAAGATATCAGGGAATGGCAACCTGTTGGGCAATATGACGTTTGGCACGACCGGGCCGTTCTGCATTTTTTGCGTAAGCCTGAGGAAATTAATAAATATGTTCAAACTGCTGCTGCAGCACTTAAAAAAGATGGCATCTTAGTGATTGGAACTTTTTCGGAAGATGGCCCCCAAAAATGCAGTGGGCTGGAAGTGCAGCAATATTCGGTTAACCGGATGGAGGAAACCTTTTCTGCGCAATTTAATAGGATCAGCCACTTTACCCATATTCATGTTACCCCAAACAAAAAAGAACAGGAGTTTTTATTTATGCTGTTGCAGCGGAAGTAGGATATTAACCTTAGTTTAAACCATCCGTTAATGATTTCGTCTTCTTCAATTCAAAAATGTCGAATCTCCGGTCGTTCAAATTTCTGACACTGCCAAAGCGGTTGAGTTGGCGTAACAGGTCTATATCCACATCGGCTACCAGGATCATTTCTGTATTGGGAGTAGCTTCCGCTTTAATACCATTTGCCGGGAAGGCAAAATCGCAGGGAGTAAATACAATAGACTGAGCATATTGTATATCCATATTGTGAACCCTGGGCAGGTTGCCTACGCTGCCTGCAATAGCTACATAACATTCGTTTTCGATAGCGCGTGCCTGGGCGCAATTTCTTACCCGGGAATAGCCATTTTGCGTATCCGTTAAAAAAGGGACAAACAAGATATCCATACCATCGTCTGCGAGCAACCGGCTTAATTCGGGAAATTCAGAATCGTAACATATCAAAACTCCAATTCGTCCACAATCCGTATCGAAGCCCTGTAATTTACTTCCGCCTTTCATTCCCCAAACCCGGGCCTCGTCGGGGGTAATGTGTAATTTTTCGTACGATTCAGTGCTGCCATCCCTTCGGCATAAATAGCCCACATTGTACAGTGAATTGTTTCTAACCAGCGGCATGCTTCCTGTGAGGATATTGATATTGTAGGAGATGGCCATCTTAGAAAAGCGCTCGGTAATTTCCGGAGTAAAAGCTGCCAGGTTTCGGATTGCTTCTGCTTCGCTTAAATGGTTATCCTTTGCCATTAAAGGAGCATTAAAAAATTCGGGGAATAGAACAAAGTCACACCGGTATTCCGATACGGCATCCACAAAAAATTCCACCTGTTGCATCAGGTCATCCAGGTCATTATACGACCGCATCTGCCACTGGATTAAACCAACCCGAACCACCCGTTTAATAGTAAGGGGAGTTTCATTTGGTTTGGAATAGTAGATATTATCCCATTTGAGTAATACTGCATATTCGTTGGATGCCTGGTCTCCTTCAAGGTAACCCTTTAATATTTTAGTTGGATAGAAGCTATTGGCCAGTTGGAAACTTAATACGGGATCGTAAATTTCTTTACTTTTTACCTTTTCAATATATTCTTTGGGGGAGATCGTGGATGCATATTTATGATAATTGGGTATCCTGCCTCCAAAGGCAATCCCCCGGAGGTTTAGGGTCTCGCACAATTCTTTCCGGTAATCATATAACCTTCTGCCTAACCGCAGCCCCCTGAATTCCGGAACTATAAAAACTTCAATACCGTACAGCGTGTTCCCGTTAGGGTTATGCGTACTGAAAGTGTAATACCCGGTAATTTCTTTAAAGCTGTGCTTTTTTTCAAATCGTTCCCCATCAACAATAATTGACAATGCACAACCGGCAATCTGGTCGTTCACTTTAATTACCACCTGGCCTTCCGGAAATTTGTTTATTAATTCCTGGATTTGTTGTTCCCTCCAATATTGATTGGGCATAGTCAGATAGGAATCTATCATGGCCTGTTTTAACTCCTGGTAGTCCCCAATACTGAGGTAGGCTAAACTGATATTTTCGATTTTGTTCATAATGTATTCAAGTATTTTGTGGTCATCAATTCCCTTTTTTGCAGGGAAGGAATGGATCCCATCCGCTATATGGAAAGCGAGGGTAATTGGCAATGATTTGCAAATTCGAGACCCTTATATTTTTGTTTAATCCACTGTACAAGTAAAAAATATCGCAATAGTAACAAGGAAAAGGATTGGTATATTTCCCATTACATTGAAATTTAACCGTTTATCAAATTAACAGCCGCTATTCTGAATTGTTGAAATTATTTTGGGCTCAAATTAAAAAAAAATAAATATTTTTCTATTGGATTTTTCCCCTCATTTCATCCCCTATAGAGTTTGATGAAGGCCGGGAGTTTTCAATGAACGAACAATCCTAACTGTATTAATTTCTTTTTATGCGAATCGTAAAAATTATTCTGCTTGTATTGATCTTCTCCCTTGTTGCCATTGCCGGTTACGTTGGTTATGTAAAATGGGCTTTACCGGATATTGCATTAAGGAAAGAAGTGAAAATTCCAACCGATTCAGCCAGCATAGCCCATGGTAAGTACCTTGCAAACAGCGTAGCGGTTTGTATCGATTGCCATTCGCAAAGGGATTGGTCTAAATTGGCCGGGCCTATTGTGTTGGGTACCGAAGGCCAGGGTGGCGAGCGGTTTGATCAAAATGCCGGATTTCCCGGTGTATTTTTCTCAAAAAATATTACACCCGACAATTTGAAGAACTGGAGTGATGCAGAAATTTTCAGAGCCATAACCACGGGAGTAGATAAGGATAATAAAGCCTTGTTTCCTGTAATGCCTTATATGCACTACGGTCAATGTGATCCTTCTGATATTGCAGATATCATTGCCTATATCCGTTCGCTGAAGCCGATAAAAAATGAGGTGGAAAACTCGGTTCCGGATTTTCCAATTTCCATACTTATTAATACCATGCCCCAGGAAGCAAAATTTGTAACACGCCCTGCAGCATCCGATAAACTGGCCTATGGAAAATACCTGGTAACCATGGCTGGTTGCGGGGAGTGCCATACGAAACAGGATAAAGGAAAACCTTTACCAGGTATGGAGTTTGCCGGAGGGTTTGAATTTAAAATGCCAACCGGCGGCATTGTTTCCTCTGTAAATATTACCCCCGATCCTGAAACAGGAATTGGAAATTGGACCGAAGAGGCTTTTGTGAATTTTTTCCGGCAATTTTCTGCAGATTCCGGTTATGTGGCACCTCCCGTAGTTAAAGGAGCCTTAAATACGCCTATGCCCTGGTTGATGTATGGGAATATGAAAACAGACGATTTAAAAGCTATTTATGCATACCTGAGAACCGTAAAGCCAATTCATAATAAAGTCGAATTGTTTAAACCGTAAGTGTTTCGGAAGAAGAATTAAAAATTTTTCTTACAAGGACTGTATGAATTTGATCAACCGGTTTCGATCGGCGACAGGTAGATGCATAAATTCATTTCTTGAATTTTCTGCTTCCCCTCCATGCCATAAGATGGCCTCCTCAATGGTTCTTGCACGGCCATCGTGCAGGTAGAACGGTGTGCCATTGGTTTTTTGGAACAACCCGATACCCCATAGGGGGGCGGTGCGCCATTCGCGACCCGTAGCCCTGAAATCCGGCCTGCCATCTGCCAGCCCTTCGCCCATATCATGTAAAAGCAAATCGGTGAAGGGTTGTATCCGTTGGTTGTTTAATGCACTGATTGAGAGATCAGCCCCTGTTTGAATTACCGGTTTATGACATCCGCTACAATTAATTTGCTTGAATAAAGTACCACCTGCTTTTACATCCGGGTCTGTAACATTTCTCCTTGCCGGAACCGCCAGCGTTTCTACATAAAAAGTTACATAGTTCAAAATGGAATCCGGTAGCTCCGGGTCATCCTGAAGGTTATCAGCCTGGGATTGGCCGGCACAACTTTCAACCGGTACAATATAATTAGTGATACCCATATCATGATTAAACGCAGACGCCACCTGGATGGCAAGGGTAGAAACATTGGCTTTCAAACCAAACCTGCCTAATTCGGTACGGCCGGTTTGCGGATTGTACACAAAATTTGGCCTTCCGCTGATGCCATCACCGTTGGCATCATTTTCATCTGCAAAACTTAATACCGTGGCTTCCGGAATATTTTGCAATAACCCTACCCCAAAAACAGGGGGCGCCATGCGGGGAGATGTTAGCAGGTTAGCCGGCAGCGGCTGATAAGGATTGGTAAAGGTATAGGAGGGTATCCGTAATGAAGCTGAAGATCCATCCGGATATGTAATGGTTTGTTCTGTGTAGGAAATGTTGACTGTAGCCTCGGGTTGCTTTCCCAGGATAGCCAGGTCCTGTAGCTGGCTGCCAAAACCCGGAACCGGAAGGTTACCACCCCATGCATCCATACCGGGAATGCCTAAACGCACCAGCAGGGAAGATGTTGTCTGGCCAGCCGTAGGAGTGCCCTTTCCGTCGTTATGGTGGCAGGAAATGCAACTAACATTGTTGAAAACGGGACCCAGTCCGCTGTTTACAGGTGCTGGCGCTGCTACAAAGGTTTGTTCGAATGCTGCATCACCCAGTTCGTGCACTGTTTTTTGCCTGTCGGTCAAGCCCGTAACAGGGTGGGTGAAAGCTTTTGAGGTTTCATCAAAAACTGTGGCCATTCCCCCAGCCAGTCGCTCGTCAAATCCATCCTCCGAAAAAAAGGAAGCTTTGTTGCATTGAGTTAATGCTAGTACAAAACCGGAAATTAAGCAAAGGATGAGCGTTTTTTTCACCTGATAATTTTAATCGTTTATATATTGGATGATAAAGGGGAGCAATTGATTTTCAAGGGTATTTTTTAAGGTGCCCAGGGCGGTCATGGTCTGCTGGCATAACGGGCGCTGATGTATGATGGCATCTTCGTAAAACATGCTGATATTGTCGAATGAGTTAATTGCTGTCTGTATCTGGTTCTTTATCTGGTTATCGAGCGAAATATTTTTTGAAGCCACCAGGTTACTGATACCTTTGCCTGTTGTATTTCCCATACGGCTTAGGTACACATTTTGCAATCCGATGATATTGTTCTTAAAATCTGCAATTGAATTTCCGCTGTATGGCGACTCTACGAGGTTGGGATCCATGGCATCAAAAGGTTCTTTCATTTTTCCTTCGCCTACCTCTTCACAAATGGCAACCATAGCTCCCACTATAGCCAGGTACGCATCTTTTTTAGTGCTGTATATGGTGCTTCCATTTCCGGCATTTATTATCTGGTTGGCATAGTTTACAGGGGCAGCGCTCCAACTTTGATATAACGCTTCACAAGTTTGTTGGAGGTCGGTGGTTAAACTGAGCATATACGTTTTTTGCCTTTCGGTGATGGAAGCTGCAGTCCTGCTGCCATGGTTGCCAAACAGGATATACTCCAGGGGATGGTACCCCCTGAGAGATAAAGTAAGCGCCTGGATGTAGGTCAGAGTTAAAGGGTTTGCACTGTTCATTAAGGAATCCATTTGAACATAATCCGTTGGCCATGTATCCATGTGTGGGTCGTAATCGTTGTCTTCTACCGGTCCAAAGAGAAAGCCTTCGCTTTGTTCCCAGGTGGAGCGCATGTCTTTCCAGGCCTCTTTCGCCGCAGTCAGGTTTGCTTCCGTTGCGTTATTATTGAGGCTTTGAATAGTTGTGTTAAAGTATATGGCTTTGTTGTTCAACTGCTGATAGGTGGGGAGGGCCACTATATTTGTAAAATCAGCCAGTACGGTAGTTTTTAGAGAATCAAAATTATCTTCCGGAGAGTCAGAATCTTTTTTGCAGGCGGTAAGTCCGGCAGATAAAATCAGGATGGCAAGGATTGTCTTTTTCATTTAAGTATGCGATTGTGTATGGTTTGATTTATGGAAAGGGGTTAGGAAAAATTTTTAACTACAATAAGGATATTCCCATTATTATCTTTTGAAACCGGAAATGATTCGAGGTTCTTTTCTGCTGGTCCTTTTATTACTTTACCATCCATATTAAAGCGGCTACCATGAAGGTGGCAAATATATCCTCCGGATGCCTGCGCCAATTGATTATCCATATGGGTGCATCGAAGCAATAAGGCGGCCAGGCTCCCATCTTCTTTTTTATGAAGTGCAATATCATATTGCCAACCCGCTGGCCTGATAATTTTTAATTTGGTATCCTTAATTTGATTTTCGGGCACTTCAATTATTCCACCCGGATTGACGCTGGTTTGAAAAATGGACGAGGAGGGGCTGCAGCCATCGAGGGTGGGCAACAATAAAAATGCTGTTGCCGTTGCCATGCATGCTCTGCATCCAAATTTCAAAAACTCTTTTCTATCCATTTTAGAAGGAGTATCCTATTCCGAGGTTGATTAGTGTATTGTTTGTTTTATATGGAAGTGCATTGGGGGGTGGATTTATTACTAAGGCCGGGTTTTGCGGCCCCGTATGCATTAATCTTACATCCCCTTTAATCACAACGTTCGGGATGGGGAGATAACTCAGGCCAATAACCAGGTGTTGTTGTTTTAAGGTACCATCATAAATTCCTTTTGGCGCCGCCGGTATGGTTGCATTCAAATTAAGGTATTCATAACGCACAAAACTGATAAGGCTGGATTCCTTTTGTTTATGATACAGGCAGTCATATCCAAACTCTGCGTATCCTCCATAGGCATCGGTAGCCAGGTTTTTTGCATACGCAATATTTACCTTATCGGCATCCGGATAGTAAATATTGGCAAAGAGTATTTTTCCCTGGAATGGTCCGTTGGTGTATTGGGCATTGGCTTCTGCCAGGTAAACCGGGGTACCAAAGGCACCGCTGTTTAATTTCAGGCTATCGGCCCCGCGTTTACTTAATCCCACAGTACCTCCTGCATAACCCGATACCTGAAACCTGAAATTTCCGGGGTTATATTGTACCGATGCGGAAATGGCGAGGTTGTTGGCCCAGGCGCTGCTTCCTTCTGCCCGGCCATCGCGGATCCCCGTCCCATGCGAAAAGTCGGCACTATTTAATCCATTCATTACAGCCAAACTGTATAATAATGGGAGGCGATCGCTTTTTCCGTAAAACCCAACTCCCAGTTCTCGCCAGGTGGCGGGAATGATAAGTTGTTCTACCATTGGTCTTTCCACCCCATTGAAATTTACAGGAAGGTGGTTCTCATTCAAAATCCCTATCCTGGGAATAAATAGCCCGGCTACCAAATATTGCTTTGAGTTCAGGTTGAATTTTAAAAAGGCCTGTTCCATCGAAATTTCTCCTTTTTCTTTTCCTCCCACAACCAACCCGTTTTCCAATTCCATTTCACTAAAGAAAGAGATTTTGGAATTAAACTGGTGGCCTACAAATAAAACAACTCGTTCCAGCGATGCTTTAGATTGTTTGAGTACTTCATCCCGTTGGTAGAAGGCGGAGCCATACCCCGAAATAATTGTTTTTTGTTTGGATATTCCCTGGTGAAGAGAGTCTTCATTTGTGAAAACCAGGTTTTGGGCGTTCGTTTTTGTTTGTGCCGAAGTTTCTGCCAGGCAAATGCCTGATATCAAAATAGTTAATAGCCAATTTTTCATATAGGCGGCGAAATTATTAGGAACAGGCTGGAGACGGCTTTCTAAATCGGGAAATTATGTGCCGATATGGGAATTAATGAAGGGGAAACCCGGGTAATAGGGGGCGCGTACAGGTTACAGGGTTTTCAGGCGTTCCCCTCATTCCAATAATAACTGTCGGGGATATTCCTTTTCCCAAAAATAGCCGTACCTACCCTGATGATGGTAGCCCCTTCTTCAATTGCAATTTCAAGGTCTCCACTCATTCCCATCGACAGTTCTTTCATGGAAACACGGGGAATTTGCATTTTCTCTATTTGCTCCTGCAGTGATTTGAGCAACTTATAGCAGGGCCTTACTTTTTCCATTTCAACGCTAAACAGGCCGATCGTCATTAACCCCGATATTTTAAGCGAGGGTAGGGAGGATACCTGCTGAACCAGTTGGGCGGCATGGGGAGGAGCAACTCCAAATTTACTTTTCTCTCCGGATGTGTTTACCTGTATCAGGACTTCCATCGTCTTGTTTTCATAGGTTAATCGTTGCTGTAATTTTTGGGCCACACTGAACCTGTCGATACTTTGAATACAACTCACCCCGTATTTTAGCAGGTCTTTAATTTTATTACTTTGCAGGTGCCCAATAAAGTGGGATTGGTGGGGAACCGCTTTCAGTGCTTCAAATTTTTCCTTAATTTCCTGCACTTTATTTTCGCCTATCAATGGATAGCCGGCATTAATTACCTTGATAATTTTAATGGGGGGAACGGTTTTTGTTGCCAGCAATAATTTAACCTCCGCCGGATTCCTGTGCGCCTTTTGGCAGGCCGTAATGATGCGGGATCTTATATTAGAAAGGTTTCTGCTGATCTCATCCATGTTTCAATTCGTGTTCAGGGCAATCAATGCGAAGATCTCCTGTTTCCAATGGTTGGTTTAAAAGTTTGCAGAAATGTTTCTGTCCTTTTGCTGTTTGCTGGTAATACGCACAGGTCTTGCACATTCGCTGGATGGTAATAACGCCTGCCTGATTCAGGTGCCTGATAATGCCCATTAAACTTAGCATCAGGTTTTCTTTGTCATCCTGATTCAATTTCGATACCGGGCTACGGATTTCTTCAGAAAACAGGGAAACCTTCCTTGCTATGTCGGTTCCTTTAGCAGAGAGGTTGATTATGAAACTCCTTGAATCGTGGGGTTCATACTCTTTTACAAGGAGCTTTTTTTGTTCCAGCAGTTTTACCGTGTCGCTGATGGTTGCCCGGGTCATATTAAATTCATCAGCCAGGTAACTCACTTTTCTTTTTTCTTCCGCATGGTGAAGCAAAAAAATTAACACCTGTACTTGTATGGGGCTTAGAGAAAATTCTTTACTCTCATGCCATAGTAATACCCGGAATGCCTGGGATATCCTTTCTAAAGAAGCCACAATCCGGCTTTCAATATGCTGGTTCTGCTGGTCAAGATCGAAATCTGAATTTTGCATCTTTCAAAATTTCCTGAAATGGATACTAGGGTCAGGACCAAAATCTCATTTTTTAATAAAGTATTTCGGGACAGATGTTGAAAAAGAAAGCCCCATATGGATAGCTACCCTAACTATATGGGGCATGAAGTTAACCTTTTACATCGGAAATTGAAGCGCCAAAGTTAAGATGGAGAACATTCCCTTTTGGAGTAACCAGGGCAGGTACGGAATTGACTCCATAATTTTCTGCTTCAGGGATCCTGTCTCTTTTTTCACCGATATGAACAATTTCTACGTTCTCGGCGCCAATTAAATCGATAATGTCGTGTTCTGCACTGATGCAAACAGGGCATCCTGCATGGTAAAAGATGGATTTTGACATAAACCCGGGGTTTTGATTTTGAACGCAATATTGCTATTTCAAATATAGTTAGGAATCCTAACTATGCAAAAAAATAATTTTTGCGTGTCATTCTGGTTACCTGATAATCCTATGGTTTGTGTGGCTTTTAAACGCGTATCTGCTATGGATACTTTTTCTGGTTCCCTCAATTCTTAATACTGCAATTATTTTGACTTTGCCCCCATCATAAGTTTCCCCCGAAAACCTCTCGCCGCATAGTATGACTCGGCGCCATTGTGATAAATAAATACGCGGTTAAAACGTCTGTCGCCAAAAATAGCGCCGCCTTGCTTTCGCACTTCTGCCGGCGTCAATAACCAACTGGAGGTCTTGGTATCTAATTTTTCAATTTGTTGAAGTGAAAAATATTCTTCTTCCGTAAGGAGTTCTATTCCTATTTCTTTCGCCATCCCTATTGCGCTGTGTTTTGGTTTGTGTTCTTTCCGGGATGACAGGGCTTCCGCGTCATAACAATAGCTCCTTCGCCCTTTAGGAGATTCGGGACTGCAATCACAATAAATATAGCTTCCGGTTTTCTTATCCATTCCGATGATATCGGGTTCCCCTCCGGTAGCTTCCATTGCTGCAAGGATGCTTAATTTTTCCGGTTTATTATTGAGAATTTTTGAAACTTCACCCCAGCTTATCCCCTTATGGCGGTGCATATTATTTTGAAACCTTTCTTGTAACAGCCATAATAATTCCGTTGCCTCTGTTTTGGTTAAGGATTTTTTCAATTGTCTTAATTTTTTATGAAATAGTATTTGAAATACCAGTATCAGACGCCAAGTTACATGAACCCTGGAATTAATATCGGGAATATTTTGCAAGAGGATAGCCAGGTAAATTCATCCCAACTAACCTGAACCTTAAACTCCGATTGCCATAGGCATGGATCCGATAATTCTACCCTTTATTCGTGTATGCTGAGGGCTATTTTTTGAAAGTCTGGCTTAAATTTTTCTTTATTTACTCCTGCCGACCAACAAATGAGTTTATAGTAGTAATCATTTTCCTCAATAAGGCAAACATAATAGCTGACCTCCGATTTTAAGTCTTCATCGAAATAAGAAGCATCAAACTCAAGGTAGTTTTTTCCATTTTTTTGAAATTCATGAATCGGCGAAATGGTCCTTTTGCTGAGGCCTGACAAAAAATCTTTTTCAAAAAAGGAATAAAAATCCTTCAGAGACGCAAAAGAAGTGTCGGCAAGTTTTAAATCCTCTTTCGAGTCTTCAATTACAAAACCAGCCACATCATTTTCCGGGCTTATAAACTGAATGGATGCCACGTTGTTTAACCCCACCGTCTTATTCATGTAATCCGGAATGGAGACCTGGAATATATGGCCCACTTTTATCTCTTTCCCGGTTTTTTGTGAAAATCCTGTTTGGTGGCATACAAGAAGAAGAAAAGAAATCAGCGTTGCATAAATTTTCATAAATAAAAAAAGAAAAGTAAGAAATAGGAGGGTAGCAATTTCCCTAATAAATCTGGAATGTTACCAGCAGGTTGGTTTCTGCCATCCTGCATTTTGAAGATAGGAATTTCAGTGCAGTAAATAAAAAATTCTTTTTTCGTATCCCTTTTATTTAGGAATTGCATTGGAATATTCCGGATGGGTATTGGGTACACCCGGCAAAGCCATGAGTTCCTGCTGGAGTGCCATCCCTTTGTTGGCATTATACCAATTTTGTAATTCAATTTTTATTTCATCTATCGGGGTGCCTTTCTTCTTGAGTTCATCATAAAGTTTATTGGCAGGTTCCGGACGAGATCCCCAATGGAAAATATCATTCCCCTTTTCATCCTGAACAATTAGAATGGGTATGGATTTACTTCCATGGGTGAGATATTTTTCAATTCTAAAAGGAGGAGCGTCCCTTAATTCATAATTCGCATGAATTAAGGGATTTAATTTTGTGATCAGGTGGATAAAAGGAACAATGTGCGCAGCGTCTCCACACCAGGGTTCGGTAATTATTATCCAGGATTGGGTTTTATTAATTCCTTTGATATGTGCCTCCAGTTCGGCATGGATAGTTCCCTGTTTGAGCCAGCGATTCAACCGGGCCCGATTTAGTTTGGTGAATTCCATAAATGCCGGATCGTTGTATGGAGCCGAAGGGTTGGGGTTATTAAGGATTTCGTCAAATTGGAGGAGATAGGTATTGAAGTCCATAGTGCATAAATATGATGGCTTCAAAAGTATGTTTTTCGAATCGGCGGATAGGTAACAATTGACTGTGTTAATCCTGATGTTTGTCAGGTTTTCAAAATTATTTACCTAATACTTATTTTCTATAAATGTTGCTTAAAGAATATCACTGATTTTGTTATTGCATCCGCCATATTGGTTGAATTAAATCCATGCCCATCCACATATTCATGATATTCGTTGGCTACTCCCAGCGTATTTAATTTGGAATGAAGCCACTGGCTTTGATAAAGGGGTACGATTACATCCAGTGATCCATGGAAAATAATGGTGGGTGCCGTTTGGGAAGTTGCCACCCAATAAGGGCTGTTGGAATCATATAAGGGTTTATCCCAGGGCGCGCCGTTAAAATTAATCAGCAGGTCTTTTATCGCTACGCCCATCCAGATATTATAACTGTTATACCAATCCCAATCACTTAAAATGGATGGTCCAAAAAAATCAGCTACACTTTTTACATAACTATGGTTGTTATAGCTATAGGCATAAAGCATTGCCAGGTGGGCGCCTGCACTGGCTCCCATCATCACCAGGGTATCGGATATTTTGAAATAGTTTTTATTGCTAACCATAAAATTGACGGCGGCAGAGATGTCATTCATTATTTCATGGTAGTGGGTATTGGTATTATTGGCGAGCCGGTAGTTGATATTGGCAACGGCAATTTCAGGCCATTTTTGACGAAAGAGTTGAATGGCCTGGGTATAAGCTCCTTCCGATTTATCTCCGGCGTTCCATGCCCCACCATGAATCATGATCAGTAGTTTGGTTGTGTGGTCTCTGTTGGCAGGAAGATAGATATCGAGTTTTTGTTTTGGATCTGTTCCGTAGGCAGTATCCATTATAATTCTTTCGGCTAAAGTAGCCGTATCGCCACCTCCTGGTCCGCCGCCTCCATTATTAACCGGATCTTTAGTACAGGAAAAAAGGGTCACTATCAATAATAATGCGGGAATGGGCTGCAGGATTGAATGCTTGATATATTTCATAGTTTCTAAAATGTTCGGAGTTAATTTTGATCCTATTTTTTATAGCCTATTTGGAAATAAATATAATCCGATATGCCTTTCTGTAAATGTTAAAAACCCCATCCGTACAAAACAGATGGGGTGTAAATTATTAAGGAGAATGTAATTACCTTTTGGTAAGCTGGTTTCTCAGTTTATCTTCTACGGAACTGAGCAATGCATAATAATTGTCTCCCGAATCGGATGCAAATGCATCGTTCCCCGGAATTCCCAATCGTACACTTACTTCCTTTTGGGATGTTGATTTTCCTGTTTTATTTTCAAAATGTACATCTGCATAGGATATTTCAGAAAAATACCTGCGGAGGCGGGAGAGCATTTCGCGGATCCGTTGATGAACGCCCTCCTCAATGGTAATGTTTGAAGCCTGTACGTCTAATTTAATTCCTTCAAAATGTTCGGTATGGTTCATGATTAATCGGTTTAATTATATTCCTTTCTGTTTCGTGTATGCTGCGTTATATTATAAAATTAATTCGTTTTTTCAACCACCTTTCCGCAAGTAAGCATGGCGTCGCCGTAATACGGATTCCTAATTTCTTTTTCGGTGCTGAGCCAATAGGCTTTTTTCATGGGGCAGTACTGGTAAAATACCGGCTGATTGACTTTGTCGCCCGATTTTACAATACTCCATAGCGTGGTAGATACGTTCATAAAGGCTTCTCTTTGTTTTTCTAATCCCTTTGCATTATTTAATTTTTCTGTTGCGGCCAGCAATTCTTTTTTCTTATCAAATTCGCCCTCCTTTTTCACCTCGCTATAAAATGTTTTAATGGCTGCAGTTGCCAAATCCTGGTCGCTTTTCACTAAGGCATTTTTAATGGCTACGTAATTCTTAACGAGCGAAGTTTTGTTCTGAGCGTAACCGCCAAGACAAAAGGAAAATGACATTAAGAGAAATAAAATCTTTTTCATTTTGATATATTTTTTAAGTTAGGTATGTTCCGCAATGTTGATTTTCAATCTGAATAATTCAATACCTCCTGTTGGTTTATCAGTCGGGGATGTAAAGGTAGCCCATATAATACCATTGAATTATGACTTATCCCATTGTTTCAGTGAAGAATTACTGACTTTTCTCTTTTATTGTGAAAATGGTGTTATAAAATCCGAAAAAAGAAAATGGCTACTTCCATTATTATTGAGACAGCCTCAGAGGGGTACTAATGATAGATTATCTATACTATTATTATAACAGGATGACTAACAAGCTGCAGGGCGTAAGCGATTTTTCCTATACAGGCCACACGGGCCTGGGAGATTTCCATGACATGCCGAGGCAAGAGTTGCCCCCCCCCATCTGGCGCAAGTCTTCCGTAAGATGACCGTGTCCTTTCAAGATGAAAGTGGTTAGTGTTTGTGATGCTGATCAAGTCTCATTTTGTTTCGTTCGACACGAACCAAGGCGGAGGGGAATGGGAAAATATTCAGGCCTTTTGCTGCCCCCGCCCCGGGGGTAAAAATAGTGCCAGAAAAAATTCGAACAAAGAAATTTGACTGATGTAATTTCAGTTTTACTTTATCCCTGTTTAGTTTGAAGTAGAGGGGAGAATTTGTCATGGCCACGAATGCACGAATAAAAAGTGCATCAGCCACGAATGCACGAATAAATTTTGTTAGCCACGAATGCACGAATAAAAAATAAACAGCCACGAATGGATGAAAAAAATTCATCAGCCACGAATGCACGAAGGCGGAGCCCAATTCAAATTGTAGTTTGAATATTTACAACGGAGCAAAAGATATTAGTTCAGCAACAATAGCAAATTATATTTTGTGTGCTTTTCGGAAACAGGTTGGATTAATTTATTTAAAAGAAATGAATACAAGGCGGTACTTATCTAAGCTTGAACTATTGCAAAAGGAAGAAGGATTTAGAACTATGAAAGGTTCTGATACACCACGCACAAAACTGTGCCGCATATCAGCACCATACAGGAATAAAGAAAAATTTTTAATATAATGGGCTTCTGCCAAATCGCAAACTTAGGCCAGATTTTTTAAGATTCTTAAAATATGGAATACCCTTAGTAGAAAGAAGAATGTAAACATAACCCTTAATGGAATATTGAATTATGACTTAACCCATTGTTTAAGGCAAGGATTCCTGCCTTTTCTCTTCTATTGTGAAAATGTTGTTATAAAATCCGGGAAAAGAAAAAAGCCAGAAAAAAATCTGGCCTTTTTTAAATTACCCTAACTCAAAGTTTTCATAGTTTAATTATTCTTTGGGTGGTAGTATAATCTTTCGTTTGAAGTTTGAGGTAATAAACTCCGGCCGGTAGAGCCGGGAGGTTCAAATGAAGTTGATTTACTCCCCGGTTAATTTTTATATTTTGTTTTTGAATGGTTGATCCCC
>JAFEAB010000089.1 GCA_018266615.1 Bacteroidota bacterium | reverse complement strand
GGTTCCATCCATCCCGGGTACTTTGCCAGATAAACTGATTGGGGTTATTGGGAAGAAACAGGATAGGATGCAGCGGTTCAACATATTTATCATTTGTTTCTTCAAATATCGTTTTCAGGAAAGCACCGGTGGAGGCATCGTACTGGTTAAGCCACATGTGGTTCTGCTCCCGGTTGAGTACGGCTACAAAAACATATTGATCGTTGGGGCTCCATACAATATTGGTGAGGTACTGATCGGCCGGAAGGCCGGTGTTGAGGTAAATAAGGGATTTATTCTGCGGGTTATATACCCCAATCGTTACCTGGTGGCTAACTCCTCCCGCCATTGGGTATTTAATATTATGGTTTACTGCGGGAGAAACAGACCAGTCGATGATAGGATAATCAGCCACCATCGATTGATCCATCCGGTAAAACGCAAGCAGGTTTCCGGAAGGGCTCCAGAATGTACCTTTAGAAATACCGAATTCATCCCGGTGTACCGATGACGCATACACGATATTATCGCTGCCATCGGTAGTAACCTGATTTGTTCCCACTTTGCCGGAAACAAAAAGGTTATGGTTATCCAGGTAAGCAATATATCCTGAAGCGCTTCTCTCCACATTGCCCATTTTACCAATTTCCTTAGAAATTAAAGTCTCCAACCTGTGGCTTGCGGGATAGACCCGGAACTTTGCCCCGGTGCTGGAAATGGTCCAGGAGTCTTTTTGAAATCGGATGGAGGGCCAGTTTTTAAAGGTATCCAATCCGGCCATTCTTACCTGGGCATTAAAGGAGGTAAGATCCAGAAATGCAGTTTCAGGTTTCTTATACTCCCCCTGCATCCAGATTTCGCCATTATCCGACTTCTTTAGATACACGTACCGGTTGGTGCCTTCTACAAACTGCAATTGCTTCAGGTTCTGTGGAGCAAGGCTCGTTCTCGCCCCCAGCATGGCATCATCCATTGTAAGTTGCTTTTCCTGGGCAGTTAAACTGAACGAAGAGGAAACAGAAATACCAATAACCAGCATTGATTTTATTACATTTCTCATGCGCTAAAAATAATAAATTTAGTAGAGCCCCGGTGAAAATTGTGAGGAATGAAGGAATATCAGAGGTTAAAATCATGAATAAAAAATATTAATCATTGTATGCTTAGTCTAATCTTCGTTATGAAAACGATTCAATTCCGTTTGACTTGAGTTGGCATTCATTTTATCATTTACCGACAAGAATAATTTGCCCGAATTTTTTAATGTACTTTGGCCTCCAATGAAAACAATCATTTACCTCCTTCTCCTCCCTCTGTTTGCCAGTGCCCAACCCACATACAAAGGAATGGTAATATCGGAAAAAGATCATAAGCCCATACCCTTTGCCACTGTTGGATTAGTAAAAGAGAATACAGGGATTAATGCAGATGAAAACGGATATTTTGAATTAAACTCCACCCATCCCCAACCCAACGACAGCCTGATTATTTCAACAATAGGGTATGTGACCCAAAAGCTATCCTTAAATAAGCTACCGGATACCGGCATTCAAATCACACTCACGGAAAAGGCAATTGCCCTTTCTCCTGTTTTCATTTCTACTCAAAAAAATTGGACAAAAGAAACCCTGAATGATTACAGGGATTGTGGTAACTCATTTTATACTTCGTCCGGATATTTGAGGCAATTGGCGCAACATTTTTCTAGTCCACAGGAGGGAGCCATATTAACGCGCCTCCGAATTTGCCGATCCACTGGTCCTCTCTTTAAGCCAGCAAGAACCATTTTTCGCATCCGGGTGTACGATATGGATAGCCTGACCGGAGGGCCTGGCCAGGATTTGAGTCCAGCTATTATTGAGGTAAAATCGCGAAACAGTTCTATTAGCCTCAATCTGGAAGATTACAAAATTCAAATTCCACATCGTGATTATTTCATCGCCATAGAATGGCTGAAAATTCCGTATAATGAAAGAGAATCATTTACCGCAACAGGGCCCCATAAAGGGATAAATATTACGTATGAGCCTGCCATTGGGTGGAAGGAGGGAAAGCACTCCATTCCCGAACTATGGGAAATGACATACCAGGATAAGTGGCACCGGGTTTCCAATTTTCTTCGCAACAAAACTGCATTGATTTCGGCTATCATAAAATATTAATGGTTTATTCCCGGCTTTAATCAAATTTTCCACCTTATTGGCAAAATTCGGTAAATGGATAATTTGGTTGAAGCCCAGGAATTTGCTGAAAACAACCCCCAATGCTACAAAATTACAGGTTAGGAGACGTCGTGTTTGGGTGATCAGCATTTTTGCATAGTAACAACAACCTTTTATTGTCCTTGTCGTGTTTGGATAAAATATATCGGTATTGGATTTTAGATTTGAATTTTTATTATAATGTTTTTGTTTGCAATTCCGGAATCCTTCATTTATTTAGCTATTATTGGCTATTTAATTTTAGTGCTTTTCTTACTACGTGCTTTGGCGAAAAAGTTTAAGCAGGGATCCATTCCTTTGTTTAAACATATTATTCTGTCAATCATCCTTCTATTTATCCCAATAGTAGGGCCCCTTATAGTTTGGATTTCATTAAACAGCTAATTTACCCGGAGAAAAAAAAGGATTCAAGACCATCCTATTAAATCTTGTTTGTAATCTTTGCAATAGCCGGCGTTATTTTCATTCTAAAGTCACAAAAAAATTACAACTCTTCTCCCCTTTAATTTTAGAAATAAATAGCTTTGCCTTATTATACTTCAATAGTATTATCCCTTTTTATAAATTAATAACCGATTATGCTAATTGCCGCAAAAGAAAGGGCCAACCTGTCGGTAGAAATATTAAACCAGTTTGCACCCTATATGGACCACTCCACCAACCTGTTTAAACAAATGGGTGAACTCATTTCGGGTTTTGGGAAACTTATGGAATCGGTTTCCGAAATGCCCGAACCACAACGCAGGGATTTTATGCCCTTTGTACAATCGTTGAACAGTTATGTGGAAGGAGCAACCGGAAATTTTAATGAACTCCGTCAATTCTATTCTTTTTTAACCGTAACCACCAACCAGTCCATTGCAGATCTTAAAGCTTCCATAGGGATGCAGGATGAAGAAAAGGGATAGGAATATTCGGAAGTGATTTAAAGTACTTCGAGGTTTGCTTCATCTGCATTTACGCTTAACCGGTATCTTACTCCGCATTTAACGGCTACATTGTTTTTCTGATGGCCCACCGGCAATCCAAAAGCTACCGGGAAATGAAAATCTTTAACCTTCTCCATTACGATATCAGCTAAGGTTATTCCAAACTCCTCGCCCGGATCGTCGGGCCTTATTTTCATCCCGCCAATTACCAGTCCGGCAAGTTTATTCAATTTGCCAGTTCGCAACAGATTCCAAAACATTCGATCAATGCTGTACAGATACTCCCCTGTATCTTCCACAAAGAGGATTTTCCCTTCCGTCTTTATATCACTTGCTGTTCCGGCGAGGGTTTCGAGCGTTCGAAGGTTTCCCCCCACCAACTCACCTTCTGCCACACCCGTACGGTTAGGAATGGGTGAAGGAAAAGAATAATTTTTGGAACCCATCAAATTTTCACGAATAGAATAGATGGCCTGCTTTTGCTCCGCATCTGCCTGAAGCGGATCATCCGGAAAACTGTTGCACATTTTACAATGCATAGAAGCCACCCGCACAACCCGGTTGAGGTGAGAATGCAATACCGTGATATCGCTAAAACCCAGTATCCATTTTGGAGACTTTCTAAAAAGGGAAAAATCAATCCGATCAATAATGCGCACCATGCCGTATCCTCCCCGGGCACACAGGATGGCCGCCAGCGAAGGATCATTGACCATCTGCTGCAAATCGGCAAGCCTTTCTTCATCGGTTCCACCAAAAGTATTCCATTGCTTACCTACAGAGGTACCTATCCTAACTTCAAAGCCCCAGGATTGCAGCATCTTTACTGCTGCCTCTATTTCTGCCATACTGATATGGCCCGCAGGAGAACAAATACCAAGGGTTGCACCCCGCTTTAAAAACGGAGGTATTATCATTTTTCTCTTTTCTTCATCCCCAGAAAATGAAAAAGCAGGTTGCGCCAAAACGAGGCCCATTGATTTGATAAAATTCCCGCGCTTCATGTACTAAATATACGAACCTGAGTACTTATTTAACCTATCCCGGTTTTGTAAACCGGTAGCCAATGCTGAAAGCGGCAGTAAATTGGAAACCTTGGCATCTTCCGGTAAATTTGCACAATCCCCGAAGTGGAAATCTTCATCAATACATGGAACAAGAACCCAAAAGATACCTGGTTACTTCGGCACTGCCCTATGCCAATGGCCCTAAACACCTGGGGCACTTAGCCGGTGCCTATTTACCAGCGGATATATATGTACGTTATTTAAGGGCAAAGAAAAAGGACGTGGTCTACATTTGTGGCAGCGATGAACACGGCGCTGCCATTACCATACAGGCCATGAAGGAAAATACCAGCCCAAAAGCCATCGTGGATAAATACCATGCCCTCCTCAAATCCAATATGGCCGACCTGGGAATTTCCTTTGATATTTATCATCGAACTTCTTCTCCCATTCACCACCAAACGGCTCAGGAATTTTTTAAGAAACTGAATGATGCCGGCCAATTAGAAAAAAAAGAGTCGGAACAATTTTATGATGAATCGGCAAAAACCTTTTTAGCCGACCGATACATTACCGGTACCTGCCCGGTTTGTGGCAATCCCTCCGCGTATGGCGACCAGTGCGAAAAATGTGGCACCTCCCTTAGTCCGGAACAACTGATCAACCCCAAAAGCACCCTCAGCGGGAACCCGCCCATTAAGAAAGCAACAACCCACTGGTATCTCCCGCTGGATAAACATGAAGGATTCTTACGCAAATGGATACTCGAAGATCATATCAACGACTGGCGTCCTACCGTAACCGGCCAATGCAAAAGCTGGCTGGATCAGGGCCTTCAACCCCGTGCTGTTACCCGCGATCTCGAATGGGGCGTTAAACTCCCCGAAGGCACCGAAGGAGGAGAAGGTAAAGTGTTGTACGTATGGTTTGATGCACCCATTGGTTACATTAGCGCTACACGGCAATGGGCTGCAGATAATAATAAACCATGGCAACCTTATTGGGAAGATAAGGGAACTAAACTGGTTCACTTTATTGGGAAAGACAATATCGTTTTCCATTGCATCATTTTCCCGGTCATGCTAAAACTGCATGGCAATATCCTGCCCGATAATGTTCCGGGAAATGAATTTATGAACCTGGAAGGAGAAAAAATGAGCACCAGCCGCGGTTGGAGTATTGAACTGGATGAATACATCGCCGACTTTGTGCATAAAGATAACGGAGGCGATATGATGGTGGATGCCCTGCGGTATTACCTTACCTCCATCGCACCCGAAACCAAAGACAGTGAGTTTACCTGGAAGGGTTTTCAGGAAGCGTTGAACAGCGAATTGGTTGCCATCTTTGGTAATTTCATCAACCGCAGCTTTGTGCTGATGCACAAACTTTGCCAGGGAAAAGTTCCTCCGTTACATCCAGGCATTATGGATGATAAAGACAAACAATTCCTGGATGAAATTTCGGCCACGAAAACCAAACTGGAAGATGGCCTGGAACATTACCGGTTCAGAGAAGGGTTAACCACGGTAATGGACCTGGCCCGAAAGGGTAATAAATACATGCAGGAAAAGGAACCCTGGATCGTGGCAAGGCAAATTGGCGAAAACGGACAACCTACACCCGAAGCCCAGGCTAAAATTGACAACTGCCTGCACATCTGCCTGCAACTTTGTGCCAACCTCGCTATTTATATTAATCCCTTCCTTCCATTTACCGCAAAAAAAATGTTACACATGATGAAGGTGGTAGATAAAATGCTGGAATGGGAAAATGCAGGTAAACACAAATTATTAAGTGTAGGATATTCTTTAAGAGCGCCGGAACTGTTGTTCAGAAAAATGGAAGATGCAGAAGTAACCGAACAGGTAAAAAAATTAAAAATGAAAGCCGAAAAAATTGCGGAAGGAAAGGAAAAAGAATCAGTGGCAGCACAAGGCCCGTCCGTTGCTGTAAAACCAGAAATTGTATTCGACGACTTTGCGAAAATAGATCTCAAAACCGGAATCATTAAAGCAGCCGAAAAAGTGGAAAAGGCAGATAAATTACTCAAATTAACGGTTGATCTGGGGTTTGAAACCCGAACCATAGTAAGCGGTATTGCCATGCATTTTAAACCCGAAGATATAGTAGGCAGGCAGGTAGTGGTGGTTGCCAACCTGGCTCCCCGGAAAATGCGGGGTATCGAAAGCAATGGCATGATCCTGATGGCGGAAGACCCGGAAGGCAAATTACATTTTGTTAGTCCGGCAGAAGCCATTGCCGCAGGAAGCGGGGTGAGTTAACTCCTATTATTCAAAATTTCCCCGGTAATGATTAACCGCCGTTTCTAAAAAATCCCGGATCCATTGAATATAAATGGAAGTGGAGGAGCTGTCTTTTACTTTATTGATTTTCATTTCGGGATCATAAACAAAATCATAAAAAAATTCAGGCCTCCCGGTTTGGGCATTGTAGCCCAATACACGGGCACTATCAATTACCTCATAGAGGATATTATTTTCCTTACACACTACATAGGGCCTCCTCATTTCCTGAGGTAGAAAAAGTGATTCACCATAATTGATAACAGGGCTGCCGACACCGGCAATGCCTAAAATAGTGGAAGAAACATCCAACTGGCTTACGGGATATGATATGTTTAGCTGTACCGGATCGGAGGGGTCGAAAATGAAAACAGGGATATGAAAACTTTCCACCACATCATTATTCAGGTGCTTTACATCCGGGTACATCCAATGATCGGAACAAAAAATAAAAACTGTATTCTTATACCAGTTTTTAGTTTTGGCTTCCTCAAAGAATTTACGCAAACATTCACTGTAATAAGCCATCGAGCGCATTTCGGGGGTGAAATTACTCTTAGGTTGAGATTTAGAGAACGCTTCCGGAATATCGTTTGGATAATGGGTTGAGGTATTATAATTGACTGAAAGAAAGGGTTGTTTCAGGGTATCCATCACCGTATGCATAAACCGCAACACAAATTCATCCTGCAATCCCATGCTGTTGGAAGGCAAGGTTTTATATCCGTGAATGGATTCCCGGCTAAAATAATGACGGATACCGAGCCAGTTACAGCATTTGGCAAAGCCAAAATCATCGTAATGATCGCCAATAAAAAAAGCGGAACCATATCCATGGTCAGCTAATACATCTCCAATACCCGATTTAGGCAGACCTGCAAAAGCGGAATGATAGAGGGGAATTTCGGTAAGGGTGGGTAACCCCGCCAGGATTGAAGTAATCCCTTTGTTTGAATTGTGGCCAAAACTGTAGGCATGACTAAAATACCTGCTTCGTTTTACCAACGAATCCAGAAAGGGCATACTCACCTTATGAGGCGCACCCTCCATAAAAAATTCGGCAGGTATGCTCTCCATGATAAACAATACGACATTCTTTCCCTTCATCCCTTCAGGGGCAAAAGGAACGGAACGAATAGCATAAGGAGTCGTATTTCCCTTCGGAGGGAATAACGGGGGCAGTTGGGCTTCTTTACTCCGGTACACCGAGAATAAAAAGGATTGAAGGCTATTTTGCACAATGGAAGTTCCACTGGTATTTAAATTACGAAGGGAAGCCGTAGGAAGTAGTAAATCGGCCCGGAAAAGAACAAAGAGAAAAATGACAAACCCTGTTCCAAATGCAAACACCGGAAGTTGTTTTCCCCGCCTGGTAAAAGATAAATAGGAAACGGAAAAGCGCCACAGTGCAATCACAAGCGCCAAAATGAGCAACAACCCAATAATGCTCAACCAGGGATGCTCGCCAAAACTTTGATCCCAGGGCCGGTTTATAACATAAAGCAAATCGGCATTGGCACGTTGCCGTTGAAAATGGAAATAAAAAATATCAAACAGGGTTATCCCTGCATTGCCAACATTCACCAGGATCATTACCCACATTACAATAAACCGCACTCCCACCGTTTTAGCGGTTGGTGTTATGCAAGAGAAAAAAATCAGGAATGGGAAGTTAATCACACAGATGACGAGCAGTTCTGTAACCACCGCCCAAAAGAGTAAACCCGGCAAGCGGCTAAATACCGGGTGAAAAGCGTCTTCCAATAATCCATAATTATAAATACCAAAAATGAATTTCAGGAAAAGCTGCAAAATCAGTAGCTTTAATACAAACTTAACAGCAGCAATTCGGGGAACTGTAATATGAACGGGCTGCGTTTTCAATTATCCTTGTTGTTTCCGATGATACACCGATTTATGTGAAATGACCATTAAATCTTTCTTCAGCAACAAATATAGTTTTTCAGTAATTATATTACTTAGTCTGATTGGGCTGGATATTCTGCTCCATAAAGGAATCACCCGGGTGATCATTCCCACCGGTTTTACCGAAGCCAGGCAACCTCAGCATATTCCACGTTGCGAAAACGAATTATATTCTTCAAATAAAGATTGGGTTAAAGCCATCAACAACCCGCAACTCATCAGCTACCTGCCAAAAGAAACTCCGGGAATTGAAATGGATGTGTATTTTGATATGGAGAAAAATGTATTTTATGCATATCACGATTCTTCACAGATGAGTGGAATAACCCTGGATTCCATTTTAAAAATAAAAAATGATATGTTACCCAACGCCTCCGTTTGGCTGGATTATAAAAACCTTGATTCCGTAAATTCCGCTCCCTCGCTGAAATACATCAACCAACGCAGGAGCAACTACAACCTCAATAACAAAATAATTATTGAATCATCCAATGCAAAAGCATTACAGAATTTTTGTGATGCGGGATATTTTACCAGTTATTATGTGCCATTTCATAATCCCTATAAAGAAGAAGAGAAACAAACCATTTCATTTATTGACAGTGTGGCTGGTATGGTAAAATCCTTTCCCCCCTCCGCCCTATCCGGATATTATTTCCAATACCCCCTTTTAAAAAAATTCTTTCCCAATTACCCCTTGCTTATCTGGGCAGATAAATCGACCCTGAGCGCTGTAGGATACTTGTTCAAATACCAGGTTAACAAAGACAGTGCAGTGCGCGTATTTCTTACACCGGCAGAGTAATCCCGGTTTATTTGTAAGAATCCTTTTTCAATAAGCGGCCAGGTAAACCATTTTTCCTTTCGATTTGTTTTAATGTGTTTTCAGCAACTAAATGAATTACCTTCGACAAAGAAAATAGTTGTTTAACTAACTAATTTTATGCAGAAGCGAAATATCAAAAAAGTAGCCGTTTTGGGAAGCGGTGTAATGGGGAGTCGCATTGCCGCCCATTTTGCGGGAGCGGGATTGCAGGTTCTATTATTGGATATTGCCCCCAAAGATGCCGGACCGGGGCAAATGAATAAGATTGTGAATGATGCTTTACAGGCAGCATTAAAATCAAACCCGTCTCCCGTTTATACGAAAGATGTGGTGAAGCGTATTAAAACCGGGAATTTCACCGAGAACATGAAAGATATTGCGGGTGCCGATTGGATTATAGAAGTAGTGGTAGAACGCCTGGATATTAAAAAGCAGGTGTTTGATGAAGTGGAAAAATTCCGCAAACCGGGCAGCCTGATAACCTCCAATACGTCGGGGATTCCCATCCACCTGATGACAGAAGGAAGAAGTGAGGATTTTAAAAAGCATTTTTGCGGCACCCACTTTTTTAACCCGCCCCGGTACCTGAGGCTGCTTGAAATAATTCCAACTCCTCACACCGATCAGGAAGTGGTGGATTTTTTAATGCACTATGGCGACCTGGTGTTGGGGAAATCCACCGTGTTGTGTAAAGATACTCCCGCCTTTATTGCCAACCGGATTGGTGTTTTCAGTATCATGTCGATCATGCACAGCATGGATAAGTTGGGGTTATCGGTTGATGAGATTGATGCCCTTACCGGACCAGTTATTGGCAGGCCAAAATCCGCAACTTTTCGCACTGCAGATGTGGTGGGTATCGATACGCTCGTGAAGGTGGCGAATGGGGTACACGACAATTGCCCGGAGGATGAAGCTAAAAATCAATTTGTGATACCATCCTGGTTAGAAAAAATGGTATCCAACAACCAGCTTGGCGATAAAACCGGCCAGGGATTTTTTAAGAAAACCAAGGGCCCGAAGGGGGAAAAGGAAATCCTGGTTCTCAACCTGCAAACGATGGAATATGGCACCCGTTCCAAGCCCAAATTTGCTACCCTCGAAGCAGCAAAACCGGTGGAAGATTTAAAAGCACGGCTCAAAGTGCTGATTGCAGGAAAAGATAAAGCCGGCGATTTTTACCGCCAATTTCATTATTCACTCTTTGCATACATTTCGCACCGGATACCCGAAATAAGCGATGAGTTATATCGGGTAGATGATGCGATGATGGCCGGCTTTGGCTGGGAAATAGGTGCCTTCGAAACCTGGGATGTGTTGGGCGTAAAAGAAACAGCGGCGGCCATGGAACTGCAGGGATTTCCAGTGGCACCCTGGATCACTGAAATGATCAACAAAGGAATCCAAAGTTTTTACAAGGTAGAAAACGGAAAGAAATTCTATTATGACATTCCTTCCACTGGCTACAAACGCATTCCGAATGACGATGCTTTCATCGTGATGAAAAATTTTGCGAATGAAACAGTGTGGAAGAATAGCGCCTGCCGAACTTACCACCTCGGCGATGAAGTATTGGGCCTCGAATGGTATACCAAAATGGGAAGTATTGGAGGCGAAGTACTGGAAGGTATTCAGAAATCGATTGCCCTTGCCGAAGAGAAATACAAAGGGTTGGTGATTGCCAATGAGGGAGCAAATTTTAGCGCCGGCGCCAATGTAGCCATGATCTTTATGATGGCAGTGGAACAAGACTTTGATGAAATAGACCTGGCCATTCGCCAGTTCCAGCAAACCATGATGCGGGTGCGATATTCCGCCATCCCGGTGGTGCTGGCACCCCATGGGCTCGCCTTAGGAGGAGGCTGCGAAATGTCGTTACATGCCGATAAGGTAATCCCTGCCGCCGAAACCTACACGGGGCTTGTAGAAGTGGGCATTGGAGTTATCCCGGGCGGAGGCGGAACCAAAGAGTTTATTTTACGGGCTGCCGATGAAATGCACCATGGCGAACCGGAAACCATTACCCTGCAAAACCGGTTTATCAACATAGCAACCGCCAAAGTGAGCACCTCTGCTTTTGAAGCGTATGAAAATGGAGTATATCGGAGAGGCCTAGACGAAGTTTCAATAAACATGGGAAGAAGGATTACCCTTGCCAAAGAGGCTGTTATTGATTTGTTTGATGCGGGATATGTGATGCCGGTACAGCGAAGCGATATCAAGGTATTGGGAAGATCGGCACTGGGAGCCATGCTGGCCGGCATAAATGGAATGTGGCACGGCGGTTATGCAACAGACTATGATGTAGTGGTAGCTAAAAAATTAGCCTATGTGATGTGTGGCGGTGATCTCAGCGCCCCCACCCTGGTTACGGAGCAATACCTACTCGATTTGGAAAGAGAAGCATTTCTTAGCTTAACAGGGGAAAAGAAAACGCTGGAGCGCATCCAAAGCGTTTTGAAAACCGGCAAACCGCTACGCAATTAAAATGAAGTCTGTTAAACCTCCTTTTCTTCAACCTGGCGATTGTATTGGCTTAACCTGCCCGGCTGGTTTCCTGGATCCCAATAAGTCGGTTGCCTGTATTCATACCTTGCAGCAATGGGGCTATGAAGTAATGGTTGGAAAGACGGTTCACAGTACATCCCATAATTATTTCAGCGGTACAGATGAGGAAAGGAGGGATGAACTGCAGGCCATGCTCAACAACAAGCAAATCAAAGCCATTATTTTTGGCCGGGGTGGCTATGGTATGAGCCGGATACTCGATGGGCTTTCTTTCAATAAATTCCTGCAATATCCTAAATGGCTGGCAGGATTTAGTGATATAACGGTGATGCACAACCACTTACTTACCAATTTCGGAGTAGCCAGTATTCATGCTTCCATGGCGGCAGAATTTGAAAAAAAACCATCCGTCAATTCCAATATTATTACCCTTCGGGATGCGCTGGAAGGTATTCCGGCATCTTACCAGATTTCACCTCACTCCATGAATGTGGCGGGAGAAGCCAGGGGGTTGCTTGTGGGAGGTAATTTGGCCCTGCTGGCCCATATTATAGGAACAAAATCAGATTTTGATACCCGAAACAAAATCCTATTTATGGAGGACGTAGGAGAATACCTGTATAATATAGACCGGATGCTTAATCAATTGCTAAGGGCAGGAAAATTCAAAAAGCCCGCTGCAATTCTGATAGGCAATTTTTCGGATACAAAAGACACAACCCGGCCTTATGGGAAAAAAGTTTATGAAATCATCGGCGAATACACGGCCAGGATTGGATGCCCGGTGGTATTTGATTTCCCGGTAGGGCATACGGATCGCAACCTTGCATTAAAACATGGAGCCAATTACCATCTGAAGGTAGAAAAGAAAAATGTGCGGTTAATGGAAATTTTTTAAGGAAGCAACGAATCAATAGCTTGTTTGTACTGCGGGTATTCGAAAAGGTTATTGTGCTTCCCCCCTTCAATCAAATAATATGTATCTGCAGGCTTCAGAAAAGCCCGAAGTTTTTTTGCCCTTCGATAAAAAATAACCCCATCATCGGTTCCCTGAAATATGCAAATGGGTTCCACCGTTTCACTCAGGTATTTATAAGTGGGAACTTTAAACTTCGACATCCATCGGGTGGGATAAATAGGGGCAAAGCTGTTAAACACATCGGGAATACTGTAATACGGAGTCTCCAAAATCAGTTGTTTTACAGGTTCGGTTGCTGCGATATATGCCGCAAAACCGGTGCCCAGCGATTTTCCATAAACCGTGATATGGTCTGCTTTGAAATGAGAATTCACTAATTTATATACCTGGGTAGCTACCTCATAAAACGCCTGTTCCGATTGCACACCGGTTGATTTTCCAAATCCGGGATAATCCGGCATCCATACTTCATAGTTCCTATTTGTAAAAATTTTAATCAGGGAGGCATAGCGTTCTACATTCTCCCTATTACCATGAAAATAGATTATAGCCCCTTTAACATTCGCCGTATCAACCGGAAGAAACCGGATGACATTAATTTGCGAATTTCCATTCATGGAAATCCAGTTTTCTTTATAGGGCTGATGAAAAGTAAATACATGGCTTTTATCGAGCGGCGCAGGATGTAGTAAAAATTTATCCTGCAAACAAAAAAGAATGATTCCCGGGATACAATACAGGAGTATCGCCAGTTTTATCCATTTCATCCATATTTTCTGTCCCGGTTTCATGTTATATTTTTAATATGTCTCTGATAAAATTATGATAGGCGGCAAAAGAAGGAAGGTTATTGTGTCCACCGCCCTCTATCCGGATAAGAGTTATTTTTCGTGGGTTTAGCATTTGCAATCTTTCACTGTTCCGGATGGGAATTAACCGGTCTTTTGTGCCATGAAGAATATAGGTGTGGCATTTCACCTTTGGAATCCATAAATCGGTACGAAGATGGTACCGTAGAATAAATCGAACAGGAAGTATTGGCAGGAACCGCTGAATTACTTTTTGAAAATTAAAGTAGGGAGAATCGAGAATCAGGTAACGGGGATTGTTATCGCTTGCTACCTTGGTAGCAAAGCCGCTTCCGAGGCTTCTTCCATAAACAATCAGGTAATGCTCTCCATATTTTTCAGCCAATTTCCGGTAAACAAATTGCATATCCGCCAGCATATCTTCCTCGCTTCGTTTGCCGGTACTTTTTCCAAAACCGCGGTAATCGACCAATACCACGTCATAATTAAATTTTACAAAATCCCGGGCATATTTGGCCCAGCCTTTAATGCTACGGGTATTCCCATGGAAGTAAAGCAGCAGTCCATTGGGCTTATCCACCAAAAAGTGCAGGCCATTAATGCGGACTCCGGGTTCTACATCAAAGAATAATTCTTTAAAGGGGATATCATATTTATATACAAAATTCCGGTTGAGTTTCTCAGGCCTGAAAATAAATTGCTCCTGCACCAGGTAGATAACCAGCATCAGCAGGGCGTAAATAACAAGGATATAAACAATCGTATGATTCAGGACTGAAGGATTATACAGGGTTACAGTGTGCCCGGGTTTTCCCAGGAAACCAAACCGCCGCTCAGGTTATACAAATTTGAAAAATCTCTTTTTTGCAAAATCCGTTGAATGGCAATGGCGCTTCGAATCCCTTTCCGGCAATAAAAAACAACAGGTTTTGATGAATCAATTTCATCTATCCGGGCTATCACCTCCGAAAGAGGCATTAAAATTCCGCCAATATTAAACTCGTCATGTTCCGACGGTTCGCGTACATCCACCAGTTGAAATATTTCGCCGGAATTCATCCAGCTTTTCAATTCGGAGGCGGAAATTGAATTCATATTCCTTCATCTTCGTTTAACCATACCCGTTTAAGCTTTAATTTGCTTACCGGGGCCACAATAAGGGGAAATTTCTCCACAATAACATTGCTTTGCTCCAATCCAAAACTTCGTTCCTCGCTTACGCTAATTTCTTTAATCATGAAGTACATCTTCATAATCATGTATTCGAGGAAAGGAAGTTCATTATCCTGGCTGAAGAATTTCTCTATTACCACAAACTGGAAATCGCCAACCATATTATTCCTCAACTGGCTTTCATACCGGCTCATAATATTTACCTCCTTATTAGCCACCAGTCCTTCCACAACCTTTCTAAACATGAGGTTTACTTTGGGGGCCATTCTGAACCCAAGCCTGAATTCTACTCTGATGATATCATTTGGAATGATATGTTTCACGCTATACTCACAGGTATAAGGGTCATCGAGGGTATCTACGTGTACAAACCAGTAGATATCGGCCCGCTTGGGCTTTCCGCTTAAGATACTGTGCATTATCTTATGCTCAATTTCTTTGGGGTTATTGGCACTGGTGAGATAAACGAGATGGGTGGCGAATTTTGGAACCGTATTATCGTTACTTAACTCTTCCAGTTTGGGAATGTATTCTTCCACCCGAACGAACTCAACATACCGGTTCTTAATTTTCCGTGCCCGGTTCCACACGTACATGATTAAAAACATCAACGTTCCAATCATTACGGTAATATAACCTCCATGCACAAACTTATCGAAGAGGGCTATCAAAAAGGCGCCTTCAATAAGAAGATAAACACCGAGAAACAGGTATATAAAAAATGAACCTACCCGGTGAAGCACCAGGAAATTGGCAAAGAGGATTGTAGTGGCCAGCATGGTGGTAATGATGGCCAGGCCGTATGCAGCTTCCATTTTATCGGACTGTTGGAAGTACAAAACAATGGAAGTACAGCCAGCAAAGAGAATAAGGTTAATGGCGGGGATATAAATTTGACCTTTTGCTTCGGTAGGATAATTCACCCTGAACTTGGGCCAAAGGTTAAGGCGGATGGCCTCATTAATTAACGTGAATGAGCCCGACACCATGGCCTGGCTGGCAATAATAGCTGCGGAAGTGGCAATAATTACTCCGGGTACAATAAACCATTGCGGCAAAAGTTCGTAAAAAGCATTGATCGCATTGGCATTTCGAAAGGCCTCATCCAATAATTGCCCGTTGTGGTGTTTAAGCAGGCTTGCACCCTGGCCGAGGTAGTTCAGCAGCAGGCATGTTTTTACCATCCCCCAGGAAATCCGGATATTCCCTCTGCCACAATGCCCCAGGTCGCTGTATAGCGCCTCCGCTCCCGTGGTACAAAGGAACACAGCACCCAATAACCAGAATCCTTCCGGATAAGTGAACAGGAAATGGATGGCATAGTACGGGTTAATTGCCCGAAAAATGGTTAAATCATCAGAAATATGAACAACCCCTAAGATGGCCAGCATTAAAAACCAAACCGTCATAACGGGACCAAAGAATTTCCCAATCGACATGGTTCCGAACTGTTGGAAAAAGAAAAACACGACGAGGATGCCCAGAACAATAAACATGATGGTGTTCTTATCCAGGGTATTAAAACTGGGCAGGGCCTTCAACCCTTCCACTGCGGAAGTGATGGTAATAGGAGGCGTTATCATACCATCTGCCAGCATGGCTGCACCGCCAATCATGGCGGGGAATACCAGCCATTTTCTTCTTCGCCTTACCAGGGCAAAAAGTGAAAATACACCTCCTTCTCCTTTATTATCGGCACGCAACACCATCACCACATATTTAATGGTAGTTAGCAGGGTGAGCGTCCAGATAACCAGGGAAAGGGTCCCCAGGATCAGTTCATCGGTAATGATACGGTCTTTGATTACGGAATTGAAAACATACAAGGGAGAAGTCCCGATATCTCCATAAATGATCCCAAGAGCAACAAGCAGGCCGGCGGCACTTACTTTGTTTAAGTTTTTTGACACACTATAATTTTTCTCAACAGAATTTCCGAAACAACAAATGTAAAGGGAAATACTAAAAAAATCCCCTCCAGGAAGAAGGGGATTTCAACAAACATACATATTACAAACAAAGAAAAACGCTGCCAGGCAGCGTAAAAAATCAATCGGGCTTTTTCCCGTCTAAAAAAGTATTAATGGTACCTATCTCAGCCTGGTTATTTTCGTCTGATTTTACTGTATAGTTACTATAAAAGCTCTCTACGTCGGCAATAGGGTTGTGCATTTCCATATTGCGGCGAAGGTAAGCTGGTACCGTCTCAAACTCGTTGTTAGGATCGGCTGCATTCAGGTTGAAAGACAAATTTCTCAACTTAGCAATTCGTTCCATAGCCCGGCGCCTGAGTTCTTCTGTTTCGTCCTGCGGCGCAGGGTCCTCAACAGTCGACATCATGATAGGCTGAGTTAAGTCACTGGGCTTATCCTCCGCCGCCTTCTGGGAATCTTTAACTACCAGTTGCATTCCAAATGCAGGTTCGTCTTCCTGCTCCGGTGTATGCAAAGGCAGTGGTTCCTCTGTTGAATTGGATTTTGAAACCGGCAATTCCTCCTCTGCATAAATCTTTGAAGGTTTTGCCAGGTACCCCCCCGACGAAAGGGGTGTACTATTGCTAGCATCTTTATTTTCTGAAACCGGGATAGCCTCACTTTTAAATTCCTGCGTTACAGTTTTGGTAATTTCTTTTTCAGGTGTTGGAGGTTCTAATCCCAAATCGAAATCTATAACCGGTGCCTGGTCTGCAATCGAAGATATCTCAAAAAACACCGGTTTTTCCTCGATTTTTTCCACAGTATTTTTACCTGGTAATTCTACTTCTTCTACCTTCAAAGTAGGCATGAGTGAATCCAATACCGGAAGTTCTCCGGGTTTATTTTCAACTTTTAAAATTTCTGGCGTTTGCTCAGCCACCGGTTCTGCGGGTGTAATCATTACTTTCTTACCCGTTTTTTCTGCAACCGGCATTTCCAGTTCCATCACAATTTTCTTCTCACTTTCATCCTGAGCCGAAGAAGTTGCGGGTTCTTTTGCAAAGGGGTCTTTATGTTCAAAACCGGTTGCAATGAGGGTAATGCCAATGCGTTCGCCCAGGGTATTATCATATCCCAATCCAAGGATCACATCGGTATTTTCTCCTGCCTGGCTAAGGATAAAATTCTGGATCACTTCTACTTCATCCATTGTAAATTCATGTTCACCTTCGGCCGAGTTGATGTTGATAAGGATCCATTTTGCACCCTGGATATCATTATCATTTAACAACGGCGAGGTTAGCGCTTTTTCAACAGCCACCTGTGCCCTGTCTTCTCCTTCGGCAGATGCGCTTCCTAAAATTGCGACTCCGCCATTCCGCATCACAGTGCATACATCGGCAAAGTCAACATTAATTTGCCCGGTGCTATTGATAACATCGGTAATACATTTTGCAGCGGTTGCCAATACGTTATCCGCCATACCAAAAGCCTCTTTCATTTTAAGGTTTCCAAACTGGTGGCGGAGTTTATCATTACTAATCACCAACAGGGTGTCCACATGGTTTTTAAGTAACATGATTCCATCTTCTGCCTGGGCCAGTCTTTTCTTCCCTTCGTAAGCAAAGGGGGTGGTAACAATACCCACTGTCAGGATATCGAGGTCTTTACAAATTTTGGCAATGATGGGCGCCCCACCGGTACCGGTACCGCCACCCATACCAGCCGTAATAAATGCCATTTTGGTATTTACTTCGAGAATGCGTTTTATTTCCTCCAGGCTTTCTTCGGTAGCCTGCCTTCCTATAGAAGGATTGGCGCCTGCTCCCAGGCCCTGGGTAAGATGGGGCCCAAGTTGAATTTTATTTGGAACGCTACTTAAGGCAAGGGCTTGTGCATCGGTATTGCAGATCACAAAATTTACCCCGTCGATGTTTTGAGCGTGCATATGGTTCACCGCATTGCTGCCGCCTCCGCCAATCCCAATCACCTTAATGATGGAAGATTGTTCTTTTGGCAAATCAAATTGAATCATAAAAATGGGTTTGTGGGTTAGTAAGTGTTATCCTGTGTTTAATAATTACAATTTTGCATCATCTTCTTCTTCCCTGAACATTTCAATCAGGTTATTCTTGATCGAGTCCATGAAACCTTTCAGTTTGGCTCTGCTCTTTACTTTCTGTGGTTTCATCGCTTCTTCATCCTGACCTTCCGGAGCTGTATTCGATTCTTCCACCGGTTTTGCCGTTTCCGGTTCCGGCTCTGCGGTTACTTTAATAAAATTATCGGCCAAATTCCGGTTCCGGTTTTCATAATCGTTACACCCTTTCAGGATGAGACCAATACAGGTACTATACATAGGCTGCGCCAGTTCCTTTTTAAACTCACTGGCCAGATGTTCGTTGGGGTAACCAATGCGGGCATTCATGCCGGTTACATATTCGGTAAGCTGTATGAGGTGCCGCAATTGCGATCCGCCACCCGTAAGGATGATTCCTCCATTCAGCATCTTACTATCAAGCCCCACCTGTTTGAGATGATAGGAAACAAAATCGAGGATTTCGTTCATTCTGGCCTGGATAATTCCGGCCAGGTTTTTTACAGATATTTCCTTTGCAGCCATTCCCCGTAAACCGGGGATTGTAATAAATGTATTGGCTTTAGCTTCCTCGGAAAGAGCGCTTCCAAATTGTTTCTTCATTTCTTCGGCCTGGGTCTTCAAAACTCCCAGCCCGGTTTTTATATCATTGGTGATATTTTCTCCCCCAAAAGGAATAACAGCCGTGTGTTTTAGGATACCTTCATAAAAAACGGCAAGGTCGGTAGTGCCGCCCCCAATATCAACTATGGCAACACCTGCCTCCAGGTCCTGATCGCACATAACGGCGGCTGCGGATGCCAAAGGTTGCAACACCAGGTCTTTAGTAACCAGGCCGGCCTTTTCAACACTGCGGTTGATGTTCCGGATTGCATTTTTATCGCCGGTGATGATGTGGAAATTGGCGCCCACTTTTACTCCGCTATAACCTATGGGGTTGGGTATATTCTGAAAATTATCAACCGTGAATTCCTGTGGAATTACATCTATAATCTGATCGCCTGCAGGAATGTAAGTCCGGTATTGATCAGCAACCAGGCGATCGATTTCATCCTGTTTAATTTCTTCTTCCACATTTTGCCGGACTATATCCCCTCTTGTTTGGAGGCTTTTAATATGATGGCCGGCCACCCCAACATAAACTTCACTGATCTTCAGGTCGGGGTTCGACTCATAACAGGCTTCAAGGGCCGTTTGAATGGCCTTAATGGTTTGATCAATATTCAGCACCATACCATGCTGTACGCCGTTGCTGTTAGCCCTGCCAAAGCCCAGGATTTCCAGCTTGTTAAATTCATTTTTACGCCCGGCAATAGCGGCAATCTTTGTGGTACCGATATCTAATCCTACAATAATGGGTTGTTCCTGGTTCATAATTGTATGTTTTGTTGTTTGTATGCTGTTTGGTTAATAATCGTTTGTTTTTTGCATGATGGCTTTTGGTTGGGTTTTTAGTTTTTCATGGGTTGGGGATTGGGTCTTTACCGGAGGCTTTTGCAATTTCTTAGGCTCCGGTTTTTTTTCCTGTGGTTTCAGAGGGGCAATTGCCCTCTGTTGAGGTTTTGCATTTTCAGCGGTAATATTGTCCCGGTCTGTTCCTTCATCATGCGGCACAGATTCCCGAATTATACTTTCATCGGTGGTTTCCTTTTCTTTACTTTCTTTCATTAACTGTTGCTGGATGGAGTCTTCAGCCATCTTTTCGGCATTGGCGGCAATAATTTCCATCATTTGCAGGGTCCGGAGCGAGTCTTCCTTCACATCATCTTTACCCCTGATTTTTGCCACCACCTGGTTCCGGTACTGAAGGTTTATAACACTATACCGGCTCCAGCCAACTTTTGTCATTACTTTCTTATAGAACAACTTCAGCTTTTCAAATTTCTTATCTGCATCGGATGCATCTCCAAATTTGATGACCTGATTCCCAATTTTTGGAATCATTTCAAAATACCGTTGTGGGGTTATATCCACCTGGTCAATCATTGCCATTAAGAAGCTGTCTGCCGCAATTTTCATACTCAGGTTACGAATGCTGAGCAGGAGTATGCTGTCGGGTTTTGAGAAAATCATAACATCGCTGGGGAACCCGGTAAATACGGGGACATTGGCCGAGAATTTATCGCTTAATGGCAACCGGTGAGAGGAAGAATCTATGTAAAATGTTCCTCCCGAGGTAGTGAAAATCCGGGCAACCGGTTCGCGTTCTTCTACAAGCACGTTCAGGATATTATTATTATCAAAGAACAATTGCGCTTCCTTTACCCATACTTCCTTTTCCAATGTCTTTTCAAGAGAAATTAGGTCAAAATCGGAAACAGGCCGTCCGGTTATTCTGTTATTCTCATGCCCGGCAATAATTTCCCGGATATCGGTTTTATCGATAAAGAAATTATTACTTACGCCTGAAATCTGAATTTGAACTCCTTTGCAGTTTTGTTTATCGCGCATGCGCACGGCAGCAACCAGCAGCACCAACAGGCCTGCCCCCAACGATACCCAAAGGGTGCCGATCAAAATCACGCCAATTTTATTTTTCCATTCAGGCATCATGTTGTTCCAGCATTTTTTTAATGGGTTCAACCAGTGTATCAATATTACCTGCACCGGCTGTAACCAGCAATGCCGGTTTCCGGGCAGATAATGTTTCTACTATTTTATTTTTTTCAATTATCTCAGGTTTTATTCTTTTCATTCTTCGTGCGATAGTTTCAGCACTTACCCCTTCAATGGGCAGTTCTCTTGCCGGGTAAATGGGTAACAATATCACATCATCGGCCATATCCAGGGCTTCCGCAAAGCCATCTGCAAAATCCCGGGTGCGGCTGTACAAATGGGGTTGAAAAACCAGGGTTAGTGCCTTATCCGGAAATAAACCTTTGGCTCCGTGGATAAGGGCTTTCAACTCCTCCGGGTGGTGCGCATAATCATCGATATATATATTACTCCTATCGCGGTATATATATTCGAACCTCCGCTTCACCCCTTTAAAAGAGGCCAACCCACTTTTCAACAAATCATCTTTTACTCCCGTTTGCCTTGCCGCCACAAAGGCAGCCAGGGCATTCTCCACATTGTGAACCCCTCCCATATTCAGTTCAAACCCAATAATTTTTTCATCTTTCACCATAACATCAAAATGATAGCTTCCGTTTCTTATTTCCAGGTTTTGCACCATACAATCCGCAGAAGTATCAGAAACACTATAACTCATTGAATTCTCTACATCAAAGTCAATGGCTCGCGACAGTTTTTTGTTATAAACCAGCAACCCGTTGGGCTTTATTCTTCCGGTAAAGGCAATAAACCCATTTTCAAACTCTGCTTTGGTTCCATATATATCCAGGTGATCCGCATCCATTGCTGTTATTACTGCTACATCCGGCGACAATTTCAAAAAACTCCGGTCGTACTCATCCGCTTCTACCACTGCGATATTCGTTGAGCTACTCCAGAAATTACTTTGGTAATTACTGGCTATTCCTCCTAAAAATGCATTGCATCCTTTACCGCTATCCCGCAGCATATGCGCAACCATCGCACTGGTGGTGGTTTTCCCGTGAGTACCCGCAACACAAATGTTGTATGAGTTTTGGGTAATTAATCCAAGCACATCGCTTCTTTTCAAAACATTATCATAATTTTTTAAAAAGAAATTCAACTCTGCATGGTCTTTCGGAATAGCCGGCGTGTACACAATGAGATCGGCATTTTTGTCGGCCAGGGAAACATCATCCACATAATGCACCTGTATGCCCTCACCTACCAGTGCGCGGGTTAGGACTGTTTCTGTTTTGTCGTACCCACTTACAGTTTTTCCCAGGCTTTTAAAATAACGGGCCAGGGCACTCATCCCTATCCCGCCAATGCCGAGAAAATAAACGGTTGATATTTCCTTAATCGATTTCAGTTTTTTAGGTTGTTTAAAATTCTATTCGCAATTATCTCATCGGCATCCGGAATCCCCAGGGGGCTGATATTGGATACCAGTTTATTTCTTTTCCTTTCATCTTTTGCCAGGCCGATGGCGGTGCTAATCAATTTATCGCGTGCCTCTCCATCTTTAATGATTAGCGCTGCTTCTTTGTTAACCAGCCTCATGGCATTTGCCGTTTGGTGGTCTTCGGCAGCAAAGGGATAGGGTACAAAAACAACCGGCTTTTTCACCAGGCACAATTCGGCAGTTGCCATAGCGCCACTCCGGCTAATCACCACATCGGCTGCTGCATAGGCACACTCCATTCGTGAAATAAAATCGCTCACAAATACCCCTTTCAATCCGGCGGCCGCTTTTCTTGCCTTTTCTAAAAAGGGTTTACCAGTCTGCCAAATAAGTTGAATCCCATTTTGGGAGAACTGTTCCAATCCTTCGAATAGCGCCTCGTTTATATTTTTTGCACCAAGGCTTCCTCCAATGCTGAGGATGGTGGTTTTAGCCGCATCCAACCCATACTCCGATATAGCAGCATCTCTTGAAACTGGATGGTTTTTTATTTGCTGCCGCACAGGATTCCCACTAACGACTATTTTTTCAGCAGGAAAGAATTTTTCCATTCCTTCCGATGCTACAAAAACCAAACTGGCCCTTTTTCCCAAAAGAATATTAGCCTTTCCCGCAAAGGAGTTACTCTCGTGCAAAAAGGTTTTAATACCTCTTGATTGAGCGAAACGCAACACCGGGAAACTGGAGTACCCTCCAACACCAATAACTGCATCGGGTTGAAAGGAAGAAAAAATCCTCCGGACCTGGAAGAAACTTTTCAGAAGTTTGAAAGGCAATCCAAGGTTTTTTATCAAAGAACTACGGTTGAATCCCGAAATATCAATTCCTTTTATTTCATATCCTGCCTGTGGTACCTTTTCCATTTCCATTTTCCCTTTTGCACCAACAAAAAGAAACTTCGATGCTGGTGCAAGGGCTTTAATAGCATTTGCAATAGCAATGGCAGGGAAAATATGCCCACCCGTTCCCCCGCCGGCAATAATAATCCGGTGAGGTCCCAGTCCCTTATTATTTCCCTGGCTCTGCATCCGATTCTCCTTCTGGTTCTGTTTCAGATTCTACATCCGGTTTATTCTCCACTATGGCAGGAGCCAATTTTCCTTCCTGTTGTTCTACGTTCCTGGCTACGCTAAGAATAATGCCAATAGCAAGGCAGGTAAATAAAAAACTGCTTCCCCCCATGCTAACCAGGGGAAGGGTTACGCCCGTGTTGGGAAACAAGCCCACATTCACTCCCATATTTGCCATTGCCTGAATAACCAATGTAAAACTTAACGCAAGGGCAAGGAATGCACCAAATGCGTAAGGACATTTTCGGAATATTCTTATACATCGGAAAAGGAACAACAAATAGATACCAATCATGATGGCGCCACCAATAAATCCATACTCTTCCAAAATAATTGCATAAATAAAATCGCTGTAACTGTGCGGGAGAAAGTTCCTTTGCTGGCTATTACCCGGGCCTTTACCCAACCAGCCCCCATTGGCAATAGCAATTTTTGCCTGGTTGATTTGATACAACTTTTCATTGTCGGCATCTTTCTTCCCGTAAATATATGTTTGCACCCGACTGATCCAGGTTGGGATCCGGCCGGCAGAAATAATAGAAGGGAGCTTTTTGCTTTCCCCCGTGGAATGGTCGTAGGTGGCCATGGCCGTAGAAACCAGAATAATCACCGGAATGGATGCAAACAGCAGGGTGATTCCGATGTGTTTGGCACTAACCCGACCAATAAACATAAGCATCAGGCTGGTACCAAAAATCAGCATAGCGGTTGACAAGTTGGCCGGGGCGATGAGCAAACATATTAACACCACCGGGGAAATGATGCGCAGGAATCCCTTCTTAAAATCTTTAATTATTTTCTGCTTCCGGCTCAACTGTCGGCTGAGAAAAATAAACAAAGCCAATTTAGCCAGATCAGACGTTTGAAAGGTCATGTTAATCACAGGCAGTTTAATCCACCGGCTACCCGAATTTAATTCTACCCCAAAAAGAAGGGTGTAAGCAAGCAATATCAGAGAAGCGATAAATAAATAAGGGGCAACCCGGGAATAGAGACTGTAATTGATACGGTGTGCAAAATAAATGATGAGAAGACCCAGTACAATGAAAGCAAATTGTTTAAACAGGTAACTCTCATTGCTCCTACTCATCCGATAGGCAAGTGATCCTGTGCTGCTGTACACTAACAGTAAACTGGCAAGGGTTAGAATAATTACGATAGCCCAAATAGTTTTATCACCCTTTGTTTTTTGAACAAGGTTTCCACCCACGCTGGTTAACCCGGGAGATAATAGTGATTTTAAGCTAACGTTATCCGGCATTTTTCTATTATAAATTTTTTACAGCCAGTTTAAATTGTTTACCCCTGTCTTCATAATTTTTAAACAAATCAAAACTCGCACAAGCAGGGCTCAGCAGTACTACATCGCCTTTATGAGCGAAGTGGAACGCTGCCTGTACCGCTTCATCTGCATTAGAGGTATTTACCATCAACGGAACAATATCTCCAAACACCTCATGAATTTTCCGGTTATCGGTTCCCATACAAACAATAGCCTGCACTTTTTCTTTAACCAGTTCTTTCAACAGCGAATAATCGTTCCCTTTATCTACTCCACCCAAAATGAGGATAACCGGCTTGGTCATACTTTCCAAGGCATACCAAGTACTGTTCACATTGGTGGCTTTACTGTCATTGATAAACTCAACCCCTTTAACGGTGGCTACAAATTCCATCCTGTGTTCGAGGCTTTCAAAAGTTTGCAGGGCTTCCCTAATCTTTTCCTTCCGGATATCAAGTGCTGTAGCTGCCATACTTGCCGCCATACTGTTATATTGATTATGTTTTCCTTTTAATGCAAAGTCTTCCACGCTCATTTGCATTTCTTCACTCTTCCATTTCAGGTGCATTTTTGCATTCAGCAGATAAGCTCCCTGTGGCAATTCTTTACTCATGGTTATAGGTACTTTGGTTGATTTTATCGGATATTCATTTAAATAATTCATTGTTTCTTCATCATCTTCATTGTAGATGAAAACATCGCCCTCATTTTGAAACGCTGCAATCCGGAATTTACTGGCCGCATAGTTTTTTAGCTTATAATCATACCTGTCGAGATGATCCTCTGTAATGTTGGTAAGGATCGCTATATCAGGTCTGAAACTTTTAATGTCATCCAACTGAAAAGAGCTCACTTCTACGATGTAAAGCGGTTTGGGATTTTCAGCCACCTGCCTGGCAAAGGAGTACCCGATATTTCCTACCAGTGCAGCGTCTAATCCCGCATGCCGGCAAATATGGCAGATAAGGGCAGTAGTGGTTGTTTTTCCGTTACTTCCGGTAATGGCAACTACCTTCGATTCATTTTTGTATCGGAAAGCAAATTCAATTTCGCTAACCAGTTCAATCCCTTTCTCCCGTATGCGTTTAACCACGTCTGCTTTCTCGGGTATGCCCGGGCTTTTAATAACCAGGCTGGCATCAAGTATTTTTTCCATTCGATGCCCTCCTTCCTCGAAAGCAATATGATTGCCGGCAAATTCGTTCTTAACACTGTCAGAGATCTTTCCACCATCGCTCACGAATACCTCAAGCTGTAATTTCCTGGCCAGAAGGGCAGCGCCTATTCCGCTCTCGCCTGCACCTAATATTACAATCCTGGGTTTCATCAACATGGTGGTTGAATGCTTAAAAATTGGTTTTTCATGAGCATAGAATTTAACAGGTGTCTTTATAAAATACCCTTGCTCAAAAAAATTGGTTCTTCACGAGTATTGCATTTCCAGGACAACGAGTTCCTGTGCTAATGCTTTTTTGCGATTAGGATAAAAATGGTTTTTCACGAGCATAGAATTTAACAGGTCGATTGAATCATTTGCTCAAAAAATTGGTTCTTCACCGGTATTGACATTTCCAGGACAACGAGTTCCTGTTTCAATGCCTTACGGTTCAGGAAAAATTGGTTTTTCATCAGCATAGAATTTAAGGGTCAGTGAACGATCACAGGTTTTGCGTTTCAATTGAAAACCACTTTTTAATGGTGTTCATCTGGTTATTATGGTTTTTCAATAAAACCATATCATCGCAGCTTTAGCGTAATGATTGCCATCGCTACACATAATATGGTTATTATCCAAAACCTTACAGCTATTTTACTTTCGTGATACCCTTTCTTTTGGTAGTGATGGTGAAGGGGGCTCATTAAAAACACCCTCCGTCCCTCGCCATACTTTCGTTTAGTGTACTTGAAATAACTAACCTGGATCATTACACTCAGATTCTCAACCAGGAATACCAAACAGAATATGGGAATTAATAATTCCTTCCTTACGATGATGGCCAGCGCTGCGATAATCCCACCCAAAGCGAGGCTGCCCGTATCGCCCATGAAAACCTGGGCAGGATATGAGTTGTACCACAGGAACCCAATACAGGCACCCACAAAGGCTGCAATAAATATGGTTAGTTCTCCCAGGTTGGGGATATACATGATATTCAAATATTCCGCAAAGCGGATATTACCGCTTACATACGCAAAGATGCCGAGGCATATCCCAATGATGGCACTAACTCCCGTTGCCAAACCATCCAACCCATCCGTCATATTTGCTCCATTTGAAACCGCTGTTACAATCAGGATCACAATGGCTATATATAATATGTAAGTATAGTCTTCCCAGCTTTTTGGAAGCAGGCGGGCATAATTGAATTCATGAGATTTTACAAAAGGAATGGTAGTGATTACATTCTTGGCATCTACAAAAATCCGTTGCTTCCCCTCCAGCATCAGCGTATCGAATCGTGGTTTCTTTTCGTTCCCTATAAGGGATACGGCAGGCTTATTGGCAATCACTTCTCTTTTTACAACTACGTTTTGATTAAAATAAAGCGTAGCGCCTACAATCAGGCCCAACACCACCTGTCCTACAATTTTAAAACGCCCGGCCAAACCATCTGCATCCGACTTTTTATACTCAATTCCCTTCTGCTTCGCAATTTTTTTCGCCCGGATTTTCAGGTAATCATCCAAGAATCCGATTCCGCCCAGCCAAACAGTGCATAACAGCATAAGCCGGATATATACCTTGTCCAAATTAGTCAGCAACAACGTGGGAATCAGGATAGCCAGGATGATGATGATCCCGCCCATAGTGGGTGTCCCCTTTTTTTGTTGTTCCCCGGCAAGCCCAAGGTCTCTAACGGTTTCGCCCACCTGCTTTTTTTGCAGAATGCGGATCAGTCGCTTTCCATAAACCGTGGTAATCACCAAAGAAAGCAGAAGCGCCAATAGTACCCTGAAGGAAATAAACTGGAAGAGACCGCTCCCCGGGAAGCGGATATTCTCTCTCGTCAGCCATTCAAACAGGAAATACAGCATAAGCAGTTAGTTCTCTTTTTGTTTTATTATTTATCGAGCATTAAAAACATTTCTTTCAACACTTTCTTATCGTCAAATTCATGTTTAATTCCTTTCACCTCCTGGTATTTTTCATGTCCCTTCCCGGCTATCAGCACAATATCATCCGATTGGCTTAGCGTTACTGCGGTCTTAATCGCTTCTCTCCTATCGGTAATGCTTATTGTTTTCTTCCTCGCTACCACACTAACTCCGGTTTCCATATCTTTTAATATAGCTTCAGGCTCTTCATTCCGCGGGTTATCGGAAGTAAGGATAACCTTATCACTGTGTTCGCATGCCACTTCGGCCATCACCGGCCTTTTCGTTTTATCGCGGTTACCACCACAACCCACCACTGTAATTACCTTCTCTTTTCCTGTTTTCAGTTTGTTGATGGTGGCCAAAACATTAAGCAGGGCATCCGGAGTATGGGCATAGTCGATGATCCCCAACACATGCTCCCGGTTGCTCAATACATAATCAAACCGGCCTTCGGCGCCATCAATACCGCTAAGCGCCTCCAGTATATTCACCTTTTTTTCTCCGAGGCAAATGGCAGCTCCAAAAACGGCAAGCAGGTTATAGGCATTAAACTCGCCTATCAGCTTAAAATGCACCTCTATCTCATTCACCAACATATGTAAACCCGTCAGGCTGTTATCGAGAATGCGTCCCTTAAAATCCGTTTCGGTTTTCAGGCTGTAGAAATACTTCTTTGCTGCGGTGTTTTGAAGCATGACAGCACCCCTTCGGTCATCTGCATTGCTGATTGCGAAAGCAGAGGAGGGCAATCCATCGAACCAGGATTTTTTCACCCGGATATACTCATCAAATGTTTTATGATAATCGAGGTGGTCGTGGGTAATGTTGGTGAATAGCGCTCCAGAAAACTGCAGTCCGGCAATACGCTTTTGATCAATGGCATGGCTGCTGCATTCCATGAAAACGTGGGTACATCCGGCACCCCGCATTTCGTGAAGCAATGCGTTCAGGGAAATGGCATCGGGTGTAGTATGGGTAGCATCTCTACTTGTATTACCTATCCGGATATTTACCGTGCTAATGAGGCCACAAGTGTACCCCAAATGCGTGAAGAGGTTATACAAAAGGGTGGCAACAGTCGTTTTTCCGTTGGTACCGGTAACGCCTACCAGCTTTAGGCCGGCCGATGGCTCCTCAAAAAAATGATGGCTCATTATTCCCGCGGCTTCAGCAGCATCCTCTACCTCTACGAAAGTAATTCCAGGAGGAGGTTGTGCCGGGAGTGCTTCGCAAATAACCATCCCTGCCCCGCGCTCTATGGCGCTTTTGATAAACAAATGCCCATCTACCACCGTTCCCTTTATGGCAATAAAGCAATCCCCCTTTTCAATTTTCCGGGAGTCAATTTGAAGATTGTGTACAGGAAGCCCTGTGTCGCCAATAACCGACCTGATCCTCACTTTGTACAATATGTCCTTCAATAATTTCATATTAATTCAGAACCAGATTTATATGTTGTCCTTTCTTAAACGTGGCGCCGGCCACCAGGCTTTGGTTTATCACTTTTCCTCTTCCCGAAACAGAAGTAATGAATCCCATATTCTCCAGCAGGTAAACCGCATCTTTAAGCCCCATTCCCAATACATTGGGAGTAACACTCTTTGGTAATTCAACAGATGGGGCCTTCATAATGGCGTAATTATTTCTTACCTGCAGATCCCGCCAATATCCCCCACTGGATGAGTCGGTGGAGGTCATATCGAGGTAACGGAATATGGAACTCATATCACTTCGCCTTCCATAATAATTATAGGTTAAGGTGTCAGGATTAATCCGGCTGGCAAACATATTTTTACTGAGGAAATGATTGTAGAGCCTGTCGCTGATTTCCTTAAATACACGGCCCGAAACATCAGCGCCATACACCAGTCTGGATTCGTTGCTGTTTTGAATAACTACTCCAATGGTATATTTTGGATTTTCACTGGGGAAGAAGCCCATAAAGGAAGCCTGGTATATTTTATTCCCTTTGTTATATCCTTTGTTGTTAAGGGCACTAACAGCGGTTCCGGTTTTTCCGGAAATGGAATAAAGGGTATCGTAACAAACCCTGTGTGCAGTACCATGGGCACTATCTACCACTGCTTTCAGACATTCCTTTACCTGGGCGAGGGTTTCATTACTGCAAATTTTTTCGACCAGAACCTCCGGTTCAATTTTTTTAATGGTAACCCCATAATCTTCGATGGCACTCACCAGGTAGGGGCGCATCATTTTCCCGTTATTGGCAATGGCATTATAAAAAGTAACCAGGTTGATGGGGGTAACCAATTCTCCATAACCGTGAGCCATATACGGAATGGATGTGGCATGCCAATACTTTCCTCCCGGTTTATAAAACACGGGTTTACCCGAACTGGCTACAATATCAACTCCCGAAAGGGTATCGAGCTTAAAGGCATGGATATGGTCTGTAAATTTTTTGGGTTGGTTATGATAAAATTGATCGGCCAGTTTGGCAAAAGCCACATTTGAACTGGTGTAGAATGCCTTTTTCACCGTCATTTCACGGGCTCCCAAATGAGAATCTTTAATGCGAAGGCCATAAAAGTATTTGGCGCCGCCTTCCACATCTACAATGCTGTTAATGTCTACATACTTATCTTCCAGCAAACTCAACAAGGTAGCCAGTTTAAATACGGACCCGGGTTCGGTTCTTTTTCCAATACCATAATTAAAATCTTCGGTATAGGTTCCATCTTCCCCTTTTCCAAGATTGGCAATCGCCCTAATTTTACCGGTGGAAGTTTCCATCACAATGGCGGTTCCATGGGTGGAGTTATTATCAACCAACATTTTCATTAAGGCATTTTCCGCCACATCCTGGATATAGGGATCAATTGTTGTTACAATATTTTTACCATTTACAGGGTCCAGTTCGGCTCCTTCCACCGGTAGGTATGCCCCGGCCGAGTAGCGCATTAACCGTTGTCCACTAACCCCCTTTAACAGGTTATTATAGGTCAATTCGAGGCCCACATTTTTGGTAGAATCTTCGCGAGACAGCCCAATAGTACGGTTGGCAAGCAATACATACGGGTTGATTCTTTTATCGCGTGTCTCAAAAATAAACCCACTCTTATTTCGCCCCTGCCTTACCAGTGGAAATTCGCGGAGGGCCTGAAATTGTGAGAAGGATATTTTTCTCTTCAACAGGTAATATCTTTCCTTATCGCGGTATGCCTGCTGAAGTATTTTTTTATACTCGGCTTTCGATTTATCGCCAAACAGGGTTGCCAGGGAATAACTCAGGGAATCTACATTTTCCTTAAACCGGACACCATTTTTTTCACGCAGGCCTTCCGCATTAAAATCTACATAAATGTCGAATATCGGGACTGAAGTACTCAACATGCTTCCATCTTCACTATAAATTGTTCCGCGTTCCGCATCAATTGGCAGGTATTTCAAGTGCAGGCTGTCTCCTAATCCAACCCAATATTTTCCATGAACCTGTTGGATGGAGACTACTTTCCACAGTACTAAAATCCCCAGTGCACAAATAAGGAGGAAGCAGAGGTGAACACGCCAGAGTATGTCTTTCTTAATTTCCAATCTGAATAGGTTCGCTCTTAATTATTTAATACTGTCCGCCAATTGTATTGGTGGGTTTTTTAATTCTTTTAATCCGATGGGCTCAACCGCTTTTATCAATTCACTGGCCTTACTCCTGAAAATCACTTCACTCTTCAGTGTCTTGTATTCATATTCACGCTCCCTGATATTTTTTTCCGTAACCGCAATTTTTCTAACCAATTTGTCGACATAGTGCCCATTATAGATATATAATACAGCCAATACTCCCAGGAAAATGAAGAAGCGAATATTCTTTACAATGAATTTGTAATTGAATTTCTTCCTCCATTCGGACTTTTGCGCCGAGTTAACTTTTCCTTTCTCTTCCTGCCTGGGCATTTGTTTTTATCTTTTTTCTGCAACCCTAAGTTTAGCACTTCGCGACCTTGGGTTGTTTTTTATTTCATTTTCAGATGGCACGATCGGTTTTTTGGTTACCTGATTCCAGGGGGAGGATTTTATATTCCCAAATAAATCACGCAGATCCTCATTTCTCGCTTCAGAACCGGTTTTAAAAAATTGTTTCACAATCCTGTCTTCGATGGAGTGAAAACTAATCACTGCCATTCTTCCTCCCGGTTTCAACATTTGTTCTGCCTGTACTAATAAATCCTTTAACGCCCCGGTTTCATCATTCACTTCCATTCGCAGTGCCTGGAATACCTGGGCGAAATACTTGTTGGGGTTACCCTTTACCAACTCCTGCACACTTTGCTTAAACCCTGACACTGTTTTAAAAGCTGTTATTTCCCTTTTTTGAACAATGGCCAGTGCTAATGATTTTGAATTGGTGACCTCCCCGAATTTTTCAAAAATTGCCTGAAGTTTTTCTGCCGTATAAGTATTTACCAATTTTGCTGCTGTAAAATCATTACGCCGGTCCATCCGCATATCCAGGTCGGCGTCAAACCGGGTGGAAAATCCCCGTTCGGCCTCATCAAACTGATGGCTTGATACGCCCAGATCGGCAAGTATACCATCCACGCTTACCATTTTCTGAAGACGGAGAAACCGTTGAATATGCCTGAAATTCTGCCTGATAAAATGAATCCTTTTATCCTTTGGCAAATTCTTTTCAGCATCCTCATCCTGGTCGAATACATACAGACTTCCGTTCGTGCCCAATTTTTCTAAGATCTTACGGCTATGGCCGCCCCCGCCAAATGTGCAATCCACATAAACCCCATCCGGTACTACTCGCAAAGCATCTATTGCCTCCTCAAGAAGAACCGTTGTATGGTACCCTGATTCGCTTAAAGATTCATTTTGCTTTGCCATACCTAACCAAACATGGGTAGTGAGGAATTACCTCCCATAACCTGATTGGCCAGGTTGCTAAACCCTTCCGCCGTGTAACTGGCAATGTATTCCTGGTAACGGGCCTTATCCCAGATTTCCAGTTTATTAATTGCCGACACCAGTACGATGTCTTTTTCAAGGTTTGCATGCTCCATCAGGTTTTTGGGCAGGAGCAACCGCCCGGCCGAATCCGGCTCGAGAGCAGTAGCACCATTTAAAAAAAACCTGCGGAACTCACGCACCTGCGGATTGAATTCGTTGAGCTGACTGATACGGGTAAAAATGGGCTGCCAGACTTCATTAGGATATAGGACAAGGCACTTCTCAAACCCACGATTTATTACAAAGGAAAGTTTCTCCTCCTGAGGGAGTTGTTTACGGAAGCCTGTAGGCAGTAGAAAACGGCCCTTCGCATCTATTGTAGATTCATATTCTCCAATAAAATCAGTCATTCCTGTGAATAAAAAGTGTTGTTAATGTGCGGGTTGGCACAAAATAACACTTTTTCCCACTTTATGACACAAAAATTAAAAAAGTTTTTTATCCACAACAGGTTGAGCTACTGTGGGAGCAGCTTTGGTTCCAAATAAGGGGATTTTCCAGTGGAAAGAATTGTTGATTTTTGTGGAAAGATGTGCATAAAGCACAAATTTACCCCTTCAGTGGGAATAAAAGAGTAAAAATTGTCCCTTTTCCCAGGGTACTTTCCGCTTTTATGCTTCCTTTGTGGGCATCCACCATGGTTTTTACATAGCTTAACCCAAGGCCGAAGCCTTTTACATTATGGATATTTCCGGTATGAGCCCGGTAGAATTTTTCGAATATGCGCCCCAGGGTCTCCTTGTTCATTCCAATTCCATTGTCCTCTATCTTGATAACCAAATAGTTACCGTGATTTGACGTACTTAGTTTTACGATGGGATTATCATTGGAATACTTTACCGAATTATCCAGGAGATTGTTAATGATATTGGTAAAATGCACTTCATCTGCCAAAATTGTATGCCGTCCTGCTTCGAAATGAACCTCTAACTTTCCATTTTTCTCTGCCATGGGAAGTGCAATATTTTGTGCCGCAATCCCAATCAATTTATGGGCATCCAGATTTTTCAGGTTTAACTGAATTTCCTGCTTATCAAGCAAAGCCGCCTGCAGGATGGTTTCTACCTGTTTATTCATCCGAATATTTTCTTCTTTGATTACCGAAGTAAAATAATCGGCTTTTTCTTTATTCATTACTACCTTTTCATTCTTCAACGCATCCACTGCAAGGGAAATGGTAGCCAACGGCGTTTTAAACTCGTGGGTCATGTTGTTGATGAAATCGGACTTGATTTCGCTCAGCTTTTTTTGCCGGATCAGGGCCCGGATGGTAAGATAAAATGCGGTGGTAATTATCAGTGTAAACAAAACGGCCCCCAGGATGAACCAGGTAACTTCCCGCAGGATGATGCTTTTCTGATGCGGTACAATGATAATTAAAAATTCTTCCACCGACAGGTTTTCCCGGTCACTGCCTTCGGGTGCAACCAGTTGTATAATGTGATGGGTATTATTTACGGTATCGATATAGTACTTATAAAAATTATCGGATTGGATTTCATCACCGGTAAGCGAGTTCTGGGTGATGGCAAACTCAAAGGGAACGTCTCTGAGATTGTTCCGGTTGAGGGCTTCCCTTATTATAAATGATATTTCATCTTTACTGTAGCGCTGGATTACAGACGGTTTGAAAAGTTCGCGTTGAAGCCTTTCGGGAGAAAGCGTTTTTGAATTCAGATTTACAAAAGGAAACCGCATATCCTGCATAAGCCTGTCGGCCGCATCATGGGTAGCCCGGTTAATATTCTCCGTTAGTTGTTGTTCTTTAATTTCCTTTGCGCTTTTTAACCAGAGGAACTGGAAAAAAATTAACCCCAACAGGCTTAGCAGAATCAGTAAAGTAATTAAGGGGAAAATTCTTTTCATACGAGCCGGTTCTTTTCGAAATGCAGTTTTACAAAAATAATGATATGACCGCTTACCAAATTTAGTTTAACGCTGCTTTAATATGGCGGCCGGCGGCCAAATTTTGCATGATTTACATTATTGCTTACATTACAATCATGATTGTTCCCAGCCAACATACCCTACTCATTGCAGACCCTTTTTTAAAGGATCCCAATTTTATGCGTACGGTAATATATATGTGCCGCCATGAGGAAGGAGGTAGTTTTGGCTTTGTGTTGAATAAACTATTTAAGCCAACACTCGATGAATTCATTAATGGGCTGGAGGGTACATCCATTCCTGTTTATTATGGCGGACCGGTTCAACCTGATACGGTTCATTTTATTCACCTGTATCCGGAACTCATCCCAGATTGTATTCCGGTTTCTGAAGAGATTTCGTGGGGTGGAAATTTTGAAGTAGTTAAACAATGGCTTCTTGATGGCAAAATTAATCCCGAAAAAATAAAGTTCTTTATTGGGTACTCGGGATGGGAAAAGGGGCAATTGGAGGACGAACTGGCCGAGCATAGCTGGCTAACAGCAACAGCCACCCGAAAACTCGTTTTTGAAACAGGGCCGGAAGATGTTTGGAAAGAAAGCCTGCGCCACCTGGGGGGAAAATACGAACAGATAATTAATTACCCAATCGATCCCCAGCTAAATTGATCTTTTAATTTCCCCAATTTTGATATGAAGTAAAGCCCAAAAAAAATGTTTCTTTTCCAAATTATGATACCATACATTGAACTACTTCCGGTTTCCAATTAACCTTCTTATGTTAACGCTTCAACCCCATTTTTAGGCATGCTCCTTTACCGGATTCTAAAATTCCCGGCAAGGATTGCCATACTAATCTATTGTAGAAATATACGGATAAATATCCCCGGGCGGTTGCATAGCCATGGGCCACTATTGCTGGCCATGAATCACCCAAACTCCTTCCTGGATGCCGTTATCCTTACTACCCTGCTAAACCAGCCTGTTTATTCTCTGGCACGCGGAGATGCATTCAAAAAAAAATGGGCGTCCCTTTTTTTGAAGCAACTTAATATCTTCCCGGTTTACCGGCGTACCGAAGGAGTTGAAAACCTTACCCAGAACTACGAAACCTTTTCAGATTGTAAAGCGGTTTTCAAAAAAAAAGGAATTGTTCTCATTTTCTCAGAGGGTAGGTGCATCAACGAATGGAAGTTGCGCCCACTGGGCAAAGGAACCGCCCGGCTTGCTTTTAGCAGTTGGGAGGAAAATATCCCGCTAAAAGTGCTACCCGTTGGAATTAACTACCAATCGTTCCGATCATTCGGTAAAAATGTAGTGCTCAATTTTGGCAATCCGATAGAACGTGGTGTGATTAAGGGATCTGAAAACTTCGGGGTGGCTGTTGCCCGCTTCAACCAGGAACTTCGTTCCCAATTGAACGGACTGGCATTTCACGGCTCACCAAAAGAATCAGAATTTCGTTCTTACTTTACCGTTAGTATCCCTTTCTGGCAAAAAATACTCCTTGCACCTTTTGCCTCTTTGGGGTACATTTTAAATGCCCCATTGTATCTGCCGCTAAGAAAAATTTCATTACAACGTGCCGCACCGTTGGAACATTACGACTCAGTGCTCATCGGGTTGTTAATGATCCTGTATCCGTTTTATCTAATCGTCATCTTTTTGGGGTTGTGGGGTTTTTTAGGAGCTCTCCCCGCCTTATGCATCACACTGCTTTTCCCCTTTTGCGCCTGGTGTTTTGTCCGTATAAAAAAGCAAGCATAAAAAATCCCTGCCAAAAGACAGGGATCACCACAGATTAAATCAGGAAATTATTTTTTTGAAGCGCCCTCCACCAATACAATGGTCTTATTATTCAGCACTTCCACGAAACCACCCTGGATACTGAAAATTTCGGTGTTACTTTTATCTTTCAGGATTTTAAGGTGCCCCGCTTTTAAAGCACTCACCAGGGGAGCATGCTTATCCAAAACTTCAAAAAGCCCGCTGATCCCTGGCAATTGTACTCCGTACACATCTCCACTGAAAAGTGTTTGTTCGGGGGTGAGGATTTCAAGTGTCATAATCAAAAACTACATTTATTTTTCAGGCTTTGCTTATCATACCTTCAAGGGATTCGTTTCCGTTGAAATTGAATCACCAGGCAGGATTTAGGCCTGTGCGGCAGCCATCAGCTTTTTACCTTTTTCAATTGCATCATCAAGGGTTCCAACCAGGTTGAATGCAGCTTCGGGATATTCATCCACTTCCCCATCCAGGATGGAATTGAACCCGCGAATGGTTTCTTCGATGGGAACCAAAACCCCTTTCAGCCCGGTAAACTGTTCTGCCACAAAGAATGGCTGACTCAGGAAGCGTTGAATTTTACGCGCACGCGAAACCACCAGTTTGTCATCATCGCTCAATTCGTCCAACCCAAGGATGGCAATAATGTCTTGTAATTCTTTATACCGTTGAAGGATAAGTTTAACCTTGTTAGCTGTATTGTAATGCTCTTCCCCAACAATGGCAGGAGTAAGAATTCGGGATGTAGAATCCAGCGGATCCACCGCGGGATAGATACCCAAATCCGCAATTTTACGACTCAATACCGTAGTGGCATCCAGGTGGGCGAAGGTAGTTGCCGGTGCCGGATCGGTAAGGTCATCCGCAGGAACATACACCGCCTGTACAGAGGTAATGGAACCATGTTTAGTGGAAGTAATCCTTTCCTGCATCAATCCCATTTCTGTGGCCAGGGTTGGCTGGTATCCCACCGCACTGGGCATACGACCCAGCAACGCAGACACTTCGGAACCTGCCTGGGTAAACCGGAAGATATTATCCACGAAGAACAGGATATCTTTTCCCTGTCCGTCGCCTTCTCCGTCCCGGAAATATTCGGCAATTGTTAATCCGCTAAGGGCTACACGGGCACGGGCGCCGGGGGGTTCGTTCATCTGCCCGAAAACGAAGGTAGCTTTCGAGTCTTTTAATCCTTCCATATTTACCGAACTAAGGTCCCAGCCTCCTTCTTCCATAGAGTGCTTGAATTTTTCTCCATAGTTCATGATGCCGGCCTCAATCATTTCGCGCATGAGGTCGTTTCCCTCCCGGGTACGTTCGCCCACTCCGGCAAATACAGACACCCCGTTGTAAGCTTTCGCAATATTATTAATCAGTTCCTGGATCAATACGGTTTTTCCTACACCCGCACCACCAAACAAACCAATCTTACCTCCTTTTGCATAAGGTTCAATCAGGTCGATAACCTTAATCCCAGTAAACAACACCTCGGTGGCGGTACTTAATTCTTCAAATAAGGGTGGTTTTGCATGGATAGGACGGCCGTTAGCTTTTGAAACCTGGGGAAGCCCGTCGATGGCATCGCCGGTAACATTAAAAAGGCGACCCCGGATTCCATCGCCGGTTGGCATAGAAATCGGACGGCCGGTATCTATCACTTCAGTACCGCGGACTAACCCTTCGGTACCATCCATTGCAATGGTTCGCACACTATCTTCGCCGAGGTGCTGCTGCACTTCAAGAACCAGTGTATCGCCATTTTCACGTTTCAGTTCGAGGGCGTTTAAAATTTCAGGAAGTTTAGAATCTTTATCAAACTGCACATCCACAACCGCTCCGATTACAGATTTAATTTTACCGGTATTGGCCATAATTTCTTATTAATTAAAGTAACGATCTGATTTCAGGGCGCAAAGGTAAGGTTTGGCCTCCCGAAAAAAAAATTCAAAAGGTTGTTTTTTGATGATTTCGGAGATGTTTATCCCCATTCCGCCGGAAGGCAATTATCTTTATATTTCGATGCGTTATTTTCTGTTTATCCTCCTTTTTGGATGGCAGGTTTCCGGTTGTAAAACCAGCTACCGTAAAGCGCCTGTTCAGATGCAGTTCTATTCTGTGGAAGATTACAATGACGCCCGGTTTGAAATAAAAGAGAAAAATCGCTTTTTCTATTACCGTTCCTTATTTGATAGTATCCCCAATAGCAGATATTGGGGTAAATACAGCCGGAATGGAGATACCCTTGTCTTGCAATTTATCCAACCAGACGGGTATAAAGTATTGGGTACCAAGGCGATTATTGATAGTTTGGCAAACCGGATCACTTTTTTTAAATAGCATTTAACTATTTACCCCGGATATTCGGCGATTGGTTAAGTACACCCCTGATAAAATAACTGCCAGGCTGAAAAATTCGCCTATCCCAATCTGCTCCCCAAAAAACACCCCCCAAAAAATAGCAACCGCCGGGATTGCATAGGTAACCATGGAAGAAAATACAATCCCCGCCTGCTTTATCAGCCGGTAAAAAAGGATGGTGGCAACGGCCGTACCAACAATACCCAAAATCAGGGAACATCCTATTGAAATTATTAAATCGGGGTTGAAGGTTTTTTGATGGATCCCTGAAAATATTAAAACCACCATGGCCGGAATAGCATTAAGAAGGAGCGCCATGGAAGCCACTGATAAACTTGGATATTCCGATAAATACACTGAAACCAGGTTTACATTGGTTCCATACATCCCGGTGGCCAATATAATAAGCAATACCGGAATCATATTGGCTTCCCGGGCCAATATGGGTTGACTGAAATACAACAGGACCGTTCCACAAAAGGCAATAATTATCCCAATAATTTTTACAAAAGGGGTCCTTTTGGAAAAAAAGGCAAAGGCAATTATAAGTGTGAAAATAGGAGTTAAGGAATTGAGTACCCCGGCCAGGGCGCTATCCAATTTTAATTCTGCAAAACAAAAAAGATAGGCCGGTACCAGGCTACCCAGGGTCCCGGAAAGAAACACCAGAAATACCCGCGATGGCGGGATAACCAAAAATGCCTTTATCCCATAGGGCGCCAATACAAGGCCTGCCGTAACAATCCGTAAAGAGGCAACCTGGTATGGGCTTAAGGAACTAAGCCCCCCTTTCATTAAAATAAAACTGCTACCCCAAATAATGGACAAAACGATAAATAGTATCCAGTTAAAGAAGCGGGAAAACAAGGATTTGATTAGGTTTGCAGCAAAATTCAGTTTTTTTAGATAACCTTCCCGTAATTTCTAAAAATACTGTAATTGAATATTTTCTAACCCTTAAATTTTATTCACATGGGTTTTATTAAGGAATTCAAGGACTTTGCAATGAAAGGCAACCTGGTAGATATTGCCGTTGCTTTTGTGATGGGTGGTGCTTTCGGAAAAGTAGTTTCGTCATTAACCGATGGCATTGTTTCTCCTCTCATTGGATTGGTTGGCGGATCCGATCTTTCCAAATACAAATTCACCATTAAACCGGAAATTAAAGATGAAGCAGGAAAAGTACTAACAGAAGCTGTTTCCATAAAGTATGGCGATTTTTTAACCGCTGTCATCAATTTCCTAATTGTAGCCTTCGTCATGTTTTTAATTATTAAGGCCATAAACAGCATGAAGAAAAAGGAAGAAGCAGCGCCGGCCGGCCCTTCCTCTACGGATGCATTACTCATCGAAATCAGAGATGAGCTGAAAAAGAAATAACCTTATATTATAACGCCAACGGCTGCCTGGAATTTTCGGGCAGCCGTTTTTTCAATTAATTACCTCAATGAAAAAAATCGTTTTTTGTATCCTAATTTCTTTTCTATTCGCTCCATTTATTAATGCCCAGGACCAGGAAATTAATGGCATGAAAAAGGATGCAGAAAGAACTTTTAAAAAAGACCCCAAAGACACAACTAAGAAAATCTGGAAGACGGGCGGTGTTTTCAGCCTCAACCTAAACCAGGGTTCTTTAAGCAATTGGGCTTCCGGAGGAGATAAATTCTCCTTTTCCATTAATTCTTTTGCCAGCCTTTATGCCTATTATAAAAAAGACAGGCACAGTTGGGATAACAGCCTCGATCTGGCCTATGGTTTTGTAAACACCACCAGCCTGGGATCACGCAAGGCTGCCGATCGTATCGATCTATTATCGAAATACACATATAAACTCCATAAAAAATGGAATGCGGGTATATTGTTCAACGGACGAACCCAGTTCGACAGAGGCAAGGCCTATGAAAAAACTCCTGCCGGAGCAGATACCTCCTACACAATCTCCCGGTTTTTTGCTCCTGCTTATTTGTTGGGATCCCTTGGTATAGACTATCGGCCGGTTAAGAACTTATCTGTTTTCCTTTCCCCGATTACGGCAAGGTATGTTGTAGTTACCGACAAGCGCCTGGGCCCTGCTTTTGGCCTCGATTCTGGAAAGATCGTAAAGAATGAAATTGGTGCTTACCTCACTACCAATTTCAATACATCAATTAGTAAGTCTTTTAATTTTAAAACCCGACTCGATTTGTTCTCGAATTACAGGAAAAACCCCAAAAACATTGATGTGTACTGGTCGAATGTGGTAACGGCAAAAATTACGAAATACATTAATTTCTCTTTCAACCTGGATATGATTTACGATGACGATACCAAGAACATCAATCCTTCCAAAGGCCCGGCGCCCCAATGGTTACAACTAATGGGAATCGGTTTTTCTTACAGCTTTGCCAACCGGAAAATTTAATGGGGAAAAGTTATTGGCACAGAACTTCCCAAGGCGTTAATTTTGTTTCATTCAAAAGGAAAATGTGAGTACAGCAACCCCCAATTACCAGATTAAGCTCCCCCAGTTTGAAGGGCCCTTCGATCTTCTCCTTTTTTTTATTGAACGGGATGAACTGGATATTTACAATATCCCCATCACTAAAATCATCAACGACTTTCTGGATCATATTCATCATTCAGAAACGCTCAACATTGAACTCAGCAGTGAGTTTATTTTGTTTGTAAGCACCCTAATGCGCATCAAAGCCAAGATGCTGATCCCCCGGAAAGAACTGGATGAGGCTGGAAATGAAATTGATCCGAGACAGGAGTTGATAGATAAAATCCTGGAATATAAAAAATTCAAAGAGGCATCGGTAAAAATGGCCGAGATGGAAGCGCTTCGCTTATTGATGGTTAAAAGAGGCAACCTGCAAAAAGAGCTCTCCCAAATTGGGGAAGAATCCGGCGAAGGCACCGAAATCCAAACTGTTACCCTTTTCAAACTAATGAAGGCTTTTGAAAAGGTGATGGCCCGGATTATTGAAAAAAACAATAAGCCCGTTCATACGGTGGTTCAATATAACTACACGATGGAAGGGATCCGGGATTATATGCTGGATACCTGCCGAAAGGGTAAGACGCTTTCATTTGAAAAGGTTTTTGAAGTCTGCGAAAACAGGATTCATGCCATCTTTATGTTCCTGAATATGCTCGAACTCATCCAGCAAAAATTCCTTACCATCACTACAGGGGAGGGAAGAAATAACTTTATTATTGAGTATAACGATCACCGCGAAGAAGATCAATACAACCAACTTGCACCCGATGATGTTTCTCAATTAAACTAAAATAATAACACACCGGCTGCTGCCGGTTTTTTTATGGAAGAATCTGCACTTTACCAACAGCTTGTTTTAAGATTGATAGGGGAATTAAACATCGGGGCTGTAATCTTCGATCTGGATGGTACCCTTATTGATAATAACCCCTGGCACCTCCAGGCATGGAAAAAATATTTACAGGAAAAACAATTGCATATTTCGGAAGAAAATTATCGAAAGCATATTAATGGAAGGACAAATAAAGATGCCATCGAATACCTTTATGGAAGAAAAATGACGGATGAAGAGGCCATGCAGTTTGCCCTGGAAAAAGAGGCAATCTATCGGGAACTTTATGCTCCTTTTATTAAACCGGTTGAAGGCCTCCTTCCATTTTTAGCCGCCTTACAAAATGCGGGAATAAAAATGGCCATTGCCACTTCGGGTATCCCGGTTAATATTGAGTTTATGTTTACCCACCTGCCAATCCGGAAATATTTTGATGCCGTGATCCATTCGGGCCATATTATAAATGGAAAACCTGATCCTGAAATTTACCGGGTTGCCGCATCAACCCTAAAAATACCTCCCGAAAACTGTCTGGTATTTGAGGATGCTGCCGTTGGGATTGCTTCCGCCAAAGCTGCGAAGATGAAATGCGTGGCCCTAACCACTACCCAGCCCGTTTCTGAACTTGGCCAGGCCAATTTTATCAGTCCCGATTTCAGTGCAAAAGCACTGCTTTCAGCTATTTTTTTACCGACAAACTGACATATTCAGGTTTGGCACTTATTTTGATGTTTAAACATCAATTAAATACACTGAATATGAAATACAAAATTCAACGGGCTGCGGAACGCGGCCGGGCCAACTATGGTTGGTTGAACGCTAATTATTATTTCAGCTTTAGCCAATATTACGATCCTGAATTTGTGCATTTCGGTGCCTTACGGGTATTGAACGATGATTTTATTGATGCCGGTGAAGGATTTCCAACACATCCGCACGATAATATGGAAATTGTAACCATTCCGCTTTCGGGGGCTGTAGCCCATAAAGATAATGCCGGAGGTTCGGGAATTATTAGTGCGGGGGATGTACAAATAATGAGTGCCGGCTCGGGGGTTCAACACTCAGAATTTAATGCCTCCCAAACAGACCCTTTGAACCTTTTCCAGATTTGGGTATTCCCCAAAAAAAGAAATATAGAACCTCGTTACGATCAAAAAACATTCTTGCAGGAAGGCAGAAACGGGAAATGGCAAACGGTCGTTTCGCCTGATGAAAAAAGCGGTGGTTTATGGATCAACCAGGATGCGGTCTTTTCATTAGCCGATGTACAAAAGGATTCCTCGATTGGGTATAATAACCGGTTTTCGGGGAATGGGGTTTTCCTGGTGGTAATTGAAGGAAAAATAAAAATAAATGGCGAAGTATTAAATAAACGGGATGCAATAGCGATATCCGCAACGGACAGCTTTTCCATTGATGCGGTTGAAAACACAAGGCTCCTCGCCGTTGAAATTCCTATGCACCTGGGTTAGCCGATAGTTTATCCGATAACTCTTACGGGTACCCGAACTTCAATACCCAGCATCTCCCTGATGTTTTTGGCAATTGCTCCGGCATCAAGGCCAATCTCCGCGTAAAGCTGTTTGGGCGTGCCATGCTCCACGAGCCTGTCTGGAATGCCCATAATTTTTACTTCGGCATGATAGCCATGAGCATTCATAAACTCGAGGATGGCCGAACCAAATCCACCAACAATGGTTCCGTCTTCGATGGTAATTATTTTGGAGAATTTTGAAAATACTTCGTGAAGAAGTTTTTCATCCAGGGGTTTGGCAAAGCGCATATCGTAATGGGCGGGGTTGATCCCATCGGCTTTCAACTCCCGGATAGCGGCGGAGGCAAAGTTTCCCGGATGGCCAAAGGAAAGGATGGCTATTTCCTCACCGTCTTTGATTTTGCGGCCTTTTCCAATTTCAATTTTTTCCATGGGGGTGCGCCATTGGGGCATAACGCCCTCGCCTCTGGGATAGCGAATGCTGAAAGGGAGCATATTTTCCTCCAACTGGGCGGTGTACATCAGGTTACGCAGTTCGGCCTCATCCATCGGAGCACTTACCACCATATTGGGTATGCAACGCAGGTAGGCTATATCGTAACAACCGTGGTGCGTAGGTCCGTCTTCACCCACAAGCCCTGCCCGATCGAGGCAGAATATAACCGGTAACTTTTGAATAGCTACATCATGTACCACCATGTCGTAAGCGCGTTGCATAAAGGAAGAGTAGATATTGCAGAATACGCGCATACCCTGGGTTGCCAGTCCGGCGCTCAGGGTAACGGCATGTTGTTCGCAAATCCCCACGTCAAACGCTCTTTCCGGCATTTTCTCCATCATGAATTTTAGAGAACAACCGCTGGGCATAGCCGGGGTAATTCCCATTATGGCAGGGTTCTTTTCGGCAAGTTCGATGATAGTATGACCGAATACATCCTGGTACTTAATAGGCTGTGGGGTATCAAACGATTTTTTAAAGATTTCTCCCGTAACCTTATCGAAAAGGCCCGGTGCATGCCATTTGGTTTGATCCTTTTCTGCAAGCTGATAACCTTTCCCTTTAACTGTTTTAATATGCAATAATTTAGGCCCCGGGATATCCCGCAGGTCATTCAGGGTGTCAATTAATTTAATCACATTGTGACCATCAATGGGCCCAAAATAGCGGAGGTTCAGCGCTTCAAAAAGGTTGCTGCTTTTGCTTACGATTCCCTTCAGCCCGGCTTCAATTTTCGCTGCCATTTGGCGGCTGAAGTTTTTACCGGGGAGTTTTCCTAATCCTTTCCAGATACCATCCCGTACTTCGTTAAAAGTGTGGGAAGTGGTAATGTCGGTAAGATATTCTTTCAGCGCTCCTACATTGGGATCGATGCTCATGCAGTTATCATTCAGAATGATGAGCAAGTTGCTTTTTTCGATACCGGCATGGTTCATCCCTTCAAAGGCGAGCCCGGCGGTCATGGCGCCATCCCCAATGATGGCTACGTGCTGGCGGTTTTCCTCTCCTTTGTAATGAGATGCCATCGCCATACCCAAGGCAGCAGAGATGGAGGTGGAAGAATGGCCAACTCCAAAAGTATCATACTCGCTTTCACTTCTTTTTGGAAAGCCGCTTAAACCCTGGTATTTTCTGTTGGTTACAAAATTATCTCTACGGCCTGTAAGGATTTTATGTCCGTATGCCTGATGCCCCACATCCCAAACCAGTTGATCGTAGGGCGTATTAAATACATAGTGCAGGGCCACGGTTAGTTCCACTACCCCAAGGCTGGCGCCAAAGTGCCCGCCATGCACACTCACCACATCAATAATAAATTGCCGCAACTCCTCCGATACCTGAAGCATTTGATCTTTACTGAGCTTCTTCAGATCGGCAGGTGAATTAATATTTTCTAAAAGAGGGCCTGGTTTAATATCCATCGAAAGGTAGGTTGAGATTTCCTGTAAAGAATTATCCTGTAAAAATATAGTATTTCCGGGGTTTTTGCCTGGTTTAGGCGGTTCGTATCCACCTTTTCAATCCTAACATGACCTCCGGATCAGGACAATTTTCTAACTGTCGCTCCTTATCGGTTTTGGAACAAACGCCTGGAAAATCGCCCTGATACACATCTACATCAATAATAATCTGAAAATGCAGATGGGGTGGCCAGCCTCCATTTTCGGTACTTTTCCCAAAATGGCCAATTTGTTCACCCCGGTTAATAAATTGTCCGGCTCGTATCCTGCCAAGATCTGTAAATGACAGGTGGCCGTAAAGTGTATAAAAACTGTTTGCATCCAACTGGTGTTCCATTATAATGGTCGGACCATAATCTCCGGGGTTGTCGTTATAGGCAAAACTGTGGATTACTCCGCCCAGTGGAGCAAACACAGCCGTACCGGAAGGCCCCCAGATATCCGTTCCCAGGTGAATGGTACGCGGTTCTTCTCCCGGAGCGTTAAAAAGGGCGGACGTTGAATAAAAGTTCCTCTCTTCCCCATATCCGCCACAAAGAAAAACGGCCTGGCTTTTTTCAAATGCCTTTTGTAGCTCCTGTTTCAGCACCAACAGACTTCCCTCCTGCATACCTGCATTATGAACAGAAAGGTCTACGATTGCCATCCCCTTCTCCAAATCGGCCTCGCTAATTACCGGGTGAAAATCAAATGCGTTTGCACGTAACTGTGATATGATTGCATTTCCCCGCGTCATATTACCACATTTATCATTTTTCCTTTTACATAAATAAATTTCTTCATGGTCTTTCCTTCAAGCCATTTTTGTACCACTTCATTGGCCAGTACTTCTTTCTCCAGCATAGCGGGGTCAGCATCCAGGGGCAATAACATATTGGTGCGCAATTTTCCATTAATGGAAACCGGGTACTCTTTAGTTGCATCTACAAGATACTTTTTATCAGTTTCCGGGTAGCTTGCATTGAGAATGCTGGTTTCATTTCCCATTTGGTGCCACAGTTCCTCGGAAATAAACGGAGCATAAGGTGCCAGCATCACCAGCACTTTTTCGAGTATGGATTTCTTATGGCATTTCAGATCCGACAATTCATTAACTAAGATCATGAATGCACTTACCGCTGTATTGAAACTAAAGCGTTCTGTATCATCTTCAATTTTCTTTATTCCGCGGTGAAGGCATTTCAACTCTGCTTCATTGGGCTGTTCCTCCGTCCAAAGTTTCATATTTTTCTGTTCATCGAAAAACAAGCGCCACAATTTTCGCAGGAAACGATGTACCCCATCAATTCCTTTTGCATCCCAGGGTTTGCTTTGTTCGATGGGGCCAAGAAACATTTCATACATGCGGAAGGTATCCGCCCCGTATTTTTCCACCAGGATATCGGGGTTAACCGTATTAAACTTTGATTTCGACATTTTTTCTGTCTCCGATCCACAGATATACTTTCCATCTTCCAGGATAAACTCAGCATTTGCAAAATCGGGGCGCCATTTTTTAAAGGCTTCAGTTTCCAAAATGAAACCATCAACCATATTTACGTCAACATGCAATTTATCGACGGTATAATTTTCTTTCAACCCATAAGAAACAAACTGGTTGGTACCATCTACCCGGTACACAAAACGGCTGCTTCCCTGAATCATGCCCTGGTTTATCAGTCTTTTAAATGGCTCATCAAAACCTATCAGGCCCTGGTCGAAGAGAAATTTCGTCCACATACGGCTATACAGTAAATGGCCCACCGCATGTTCGGTTCCACCGATGTACACATCAACCTGGTTCCAGTAATCACTCGCACTCCGGCTGCAGAATTCACCCGGGTTATGCGGATCCATAAAACGCAAAAAATACCAGCTACTTCCGGCATAACCGGGCATGGTAGAAGATTCCCGGCTGCCATTTGCTGTATTAATCCATTCAGTCAGGTTTGCCAGGGGGCCTTCTCCCTCCGGTCCCGGGCTGTATTGGCCAACATGGGGCAATTCAAGAGGCAGGGAAGTTTCTTCTAATGGAACTGCTATACCATCCTTCCAAATGATGGGAAACGGTTCACCCCAATAACGCTGGCGGCTAAACCCGGCATCGCGCATCCGGTAGTTTACCTTACGCTTACCAATACCCGAAGATTCAATTTTTCCGATTGCCACCTCCATGGCATCCTTCATCAGCAGGCCATTAAGAAAGCCGGAATTTTCCAACACGGCATCTTTGGTGGGGTTTGCTTCCCTGCCGTTAAAATAAGAACCGATGATGTTCGTAATCGGGATATTAAAATGCTGCGCAAAATTGAAATCCCGCTGATCACCGCAGGGAACCGCCATAATAGCTCCTGTCCCATACCCTGCAAGTACATATTCTGCAATCCAAACCGGTATCTTTCGCCCATTAAGCGGATTAATGGCATAGCTACCGGTAAAACAGCCGGTAATCTGTTTAACATCAGCCATCCGATCCCGATCGCTCCGGCTTTTTACGTAGGTAAGATATTCGTTTATAGATTGCCGTTGTGCGACCGGGGTAATCTCTGCTACCAATTCATGTTCCGGAGCGAGTACCAGGAAATCTACACCAAAAATGGTATCGGGGCGCGTAGTATAAACCAGGATTTTCTTTGAGATCCCTTCTACCTCAAACTCCATTTCGGCTCCTTCGGAACGCCCAATCCAATTGCGCTGCATCTCCTTCATACTATCACTGAAATCTACATGATCAAGCCCCTGGAGTAGCCGTTCGGCAAAAGCTGTAATACGCAGGAACCATTGCCGCATTTTCTTCTTTATTACCGGGTGCCCTCCCCTTGCACTAACCCCATTCACCACCTCATCATTGGCCAACACGGTACCCAAAGCCGGACACCAATTCACGACACCAAATGCACTGTAAACAAGCCTGAATTGCATTAGAATATCAGCTTGTTGCCTGGCCGAAAACGATTTCCAATCGGTTGCACTAAAATCATCCGAGCCGTCTTTTTCAAATTTCTCTACAAGGAATCGAATTGGTTTCGCCTTTTGCTCAATGGAGCAGTAATAACTGTTGAACAATTGAAGGAAAATCCATTGGGTCCATTTATAATATCCCGGGCTGCTGGTTTGTACTTCCCTTTCCCAATCGTAACAAAACCCGATTTTATCTAACTGAGATTTAAAGGTGGCAATATTTTTCCGGGTTGTTTCTGCAGGATGCTGGCCGGTTTCGAGGGCATATTGTTCGGCAGGAAGGCCGAAACTATCAAAACCCATTGGATGCAATACATTAAAACCTTTCAGCCGTTTATACCGACTGAAAATATCGCTGGCTATATATCCCAGAGGATGTCCCACATGAAGCCCTGCCCCACTGGGATAGGGGAACATATCCAGGACGTAATATTTAGGTTTGTCGCTATTATTATTTATCCGGTAAATATTTTCCTTTTTCCATTTCTCTTTCCAGTGTTCTTCTATCCGGCCAAATGAATACTCCATCTTTAAATTTATTTTTAGTACAAACGCCGGTTAAATTTTTTGCGCTTGTATTGGTTTGATTGATTTAACAAATAAATAAATAGGTTATCTGCACATTAAAATATATTTGGCAGGCAATCGTTAGCGGTTGTCAAAATTAAAACAAACTCGCAAAACCGTTATTTTTGCCGCACTTCTACCCAATAAATGTAAGATATGAGTCAAGTTGGAAAAGTTTCCGGAAAAAGAGGTAAACCAGGTTATACGGGGGCCATTATAGGTGTAGCCCTGGTTCTATTCCTTTTTGGTATTGTGGGATGGTTCTTTTTAAACCTTCGCAAAACAGGCGATTATTTCAAAGAAAATATCCAGGTGCATGCCTGGTTAAACCGGGACGCATCAAAAAAGCAGATAGACAGTTTACATAAATATATATCTGCTATTCCCTATGCTAACCGCGTGGAATATGTTGACAAAGCAAAGGCTATTGCCCGCTGGAATGCCGACAACGATACCACATGGAAACAGTTCCTAAACAATAACCCCCTACCCGAAAGCATCGATTTTTATGTGAAGGCGAATTATGTGGAAAAGGATAGCCTGAACAGGCTGGCAACATCCCTTCAGGAAAATTTCCCCGGTCTGATATCAGAATTTCAGTTCCCGAGTGAAACTGTGGCTAAGGTGAGTAGCTATGTGAAAACGGGTGCCTTAATATTTTTAATTGCAGCCATCCTGCTTACCATATTAGTGGTATTTTCCATCGACAATACCATCCGGCTGGCTATGTACAGCAACCGGTTCCTGATAAAGACCATGCAAATGGTAGGTGCCACCCGGTGGTTTATTGCCAAACCCATGGACCAACGGGCCATTATAAATGGATTTATAGCCTCCCTCATCGCTATTCTTGCCATATATGGTATGATTACCCTGATTGAAGGATTCCTCCCCGATTTCAAAATGCTTCGGGATATCCCGGGCATGATGATTTTGTTCGGGATAATTATTGTACTCGGCGTACTGATTACCTTGGCCAGTACCCACATGGCAGTGATTAAATACCTGAAGATGAAACTGGATGACCTGTATTGATTCAGGTTGTGTATATTGCATGCTAAATTTTGAATATGCAGGAAAAGAAAGCCCATCAGCCCGTTCAAAAAACGAATCTTTTTGGCAAAGAAAATTATATCCTTATGCTGGTTGGCTTGGTGGTGCTTGCCCTGGGTTTCATCCTAATGGCGGGCGGCAAAAGTGCCAACCCCAAAGTTTTTGATCCAAAGGAAGTGTACAGCACCACCCGTATTACGATCGCTCCAATTTTAATTATTGCAGGCTTTTTAATTGAGATTGTGGCCATCATGAAAAAACCAAAATAAACAACCAACGATAATTACTTCAAACGCTGTTAATGCAGCGTTTTTTAATTTAAAATGAATCTGTTTCAATCTGTCGTAATAAGTATTGTAGAAGGGCTGACCGAATTCCTCCCCATTTCTTCCACCGGCCACATGATTATTGCCGGAAAATTTCTGGGAGTACAGGATTCAGAATTCAGCAAGATGTTTACTGTTGCCATACAATTGGGAGCTATCCTTGCTGTAGTGGTATTGTACTGGAAAAAATTCTTCGATTTCAGTAACCTGAAATTTTATTTAAAACTCCTGGCAGGAGTAATTCCTGCCATTATCCTCGGACTTATTTTTGGTAAGGAAATAGACCGCTTGTTGGAAAGCAGTACCACGGTGGCCATTACCCTTTTGGTTGGCGGGGCCTTCCTTGTTTTTATAGATAAGGCCTTTACAAACCCAAAGATTGAATCGGAAAAGCAGATCAGTTTTATACAATCCTTTATCATTGGGATTTGGCAATGCCTGGCCATGGTACCCGGTGTTAGCCGGAGTGCGGCTTCGATCATTGGTGGTATGCAGCAAAAACTTACCCGCCATGCAGCAGCCGAATTTTCATTCTTTTTGGCAGTGCCTACCATGGCTGCCGCCACCGGTTATAAACTATTTAAACACTACAAAGAAACCGGTGGGTTTACCGGGCAGGAAGTGAAATTACTGGCCGTGGGAAATCTGGTTGCTTTTGTAGTTGCTATGATTGCTATCAAATTTTTTATCAGTTTCCTGCAAAAGCACGGTTTTAAAATTTGGGGTTACTACCGTATTGCTGTTGGTATTATTCTATTGGTATTGATTTGGAAGGGTTATATTGCATAGACGCAAACTAACGCTTCACATGCAAACTGCCTCCCGAAAAGTAGTAAACGGATGGGCCATGTACGACTGGGCCAATTCAGTTTATAACCTGGTTATTACCACCACTTTTTTTCCTGCTTATTTTGCAGCAGTTACCGGGACCCAAAATCAGGCATTTAAAGACGGGGTTCCTCTTTTTGGCCGCAAGTATGTAAATACAGAACTTAAAGATTATACCCTGGCCATTGCATTCTTAATTATTGCCCTCCTTTCGCCCATCCTTTCCTCCATTGCAGATTACAAAGGCAATAAAAAGAATTTCATGAAATTCTTTTGTTACCTCGGCGCCGCCAGTTGCTCGCTTATGTTCTTTTTTGATGAGAACCACGTTACCTGGGGGCTTTTTTGTTTTATGATGGCGGGGATTGGGTTTTACGGCAGCCAGGTTTTTTACAATTCTTATCTACCGGAAATTGCAGCAGAAAAGGATATGGACAGGGTGAGTGCCCGCGGTTATTCTTTCGGATATATTGGAAGTGTAATTATGCAGATGATAGGATTTGCCCTGGTGCTTGCTATGCCTAATTCGGAACTCCCATTAAAAATTACATTCCTATTAGTGGGCCTTTGGTGGGTCGGCTTTGCGCAAATTACATTTAAGGTACTTCCGATTTCATCAAAATCGGATCGCAAGAAGAGAAGGAATGTACTATCCAACGGGTTTATCGAATTGAAAAAAGTTTGGGACCAGCTCATCCACCTTCCGGTATTAAAAAGATTTCTTGCTGCTTTTTTCCTTTATAGTATGGGGGTACAGACCGTGATGCTGGTAGCCATCGATTTTGGTATCAAAACACTGCATCTGGAAGATTCCAAACTAATCATTATGGCGGTGATTATCCAGCTTGTTGCCATTGGGGGTGCCATTGGAATCAGCCGGCTTTCCGAAAGAATCGGGAATATTTCAGTACTCATTATCACGGTAATGATGTGGATTGGAGTATGCATCGCCGGTTACTTTCTTAAAACCGAAACCGATTTTTATATTGTGGGTGCTTTTATAGGTTTGATCATGGGGGGGATCCAATCGCTTAGCCGTTCTACCTACTCCAAGCTAATGCCAGAAACCAAAGACACCGCTTCCTTTTTCAGTTTTTACGACGTAACCGAAAAGATAGCTATCGTAATCGGGTTGTTCAGTTTTGGTTTTATTGAAGGCTTTACCGGAAACATGAGGAATTCCGTACTTGCATTAATCGTTTTCTTTGCACTTGGATTAATATTCTTACTTTTTACCAGATCTGCATATAAAAAACAACAAATACCATGAACCTTTACAGCATAGATACCGGCTATTTCAAATTAGACGGGGGTGCTATGTTTGGTGTAGTACCCAAAACCATCTGGAATAAAATAAATCCTGCTGATGAGAATAATATGTGCAACTGGGCCATGCGTTGTCTGCTTATTGAGGAAGGGAACCGGTTAATTTTAATTGATACGGGTATCGGCAATAAACAGGATGAAAAATTCTTTGGTCATTATTACCTAAATGGATCCGGGACCCTGGAGTCGTCGTTAAAAAAGAATGGATTTTCGAAAGATGAAATTACCGATGTAATTCTCACGCACCTTCACTTTGATCATTGCGGAGGCGCTATAGAAAGGGAAGGCGAAAACCTGGTGCCGGCATTCAAAAATGCGACTTACTGGAGCAATGCCAGGCACTGGAAATGGGCCACAGAACCCAATGCCCGGGAAAAGGCATCCTTTTTAAAGGAAAACATTTTACCCATCAAAGAAAGTGGCAGGTTGAAATTTGTAGAGCAATCACCCAACGAATTCCCCTCTTTCATCAGCATACGGGAAGTTTTTGGCCATACCGATGCCATGATGCTGCCACAATTCAATTATAAAGGAAAATCCATCCTGTACATGGCCGATTTGCTTCCGTCTGCCGGGCATATTCCATTACCCTACGTGATGGCCTATGATATGTTTCCCCTCACGACTTTAAATGAAAAAAAATCCTTTTTAGGAGAAGCAGCAGAAAATGAGACCATCCTGTTTTTTGAACACGACCCATTAATTGAATGTGCCACAGTTCAAAATACAGAGAAAGGAGTTCGCTTAAAAGACCAGTTCAGGTTAAGCGATATCAGGTAACCCTTACCGTAAGCCCTTAAAAGAACTGAGCGGGTAGCGGAGATTTCGGTATGACATCATATCCACCTTGATGCTTCCAACGGCAATAGGGCTTTCCACCCTCAAAATAATATGGTTGGGATCATCACTGATCCAAACGTTCATTTTTTCTCCCCCTTCAAAAATAGTACCCTTAATAAGGAGTGGCTTAATTTTAATGGCTCTGAATTTACCATACCGGGTCTTAACCGACTCCTTTCCAATATACCGGATATACAGATGGTATATTTCATCATCCAGGAACATATCGAATGGGATTTTATCGCCGGGTTTATACTTCGAAAAATCAATATTGCGGGCGTAGTACACCGAACTGACCACATCCTGCATGCAATCCGTAATATTAAAAACCCCGTTGGTACTTACAGCCGTATTGGCGCTTTGATTAAAACTAACATTATTATAAATTTTATGGCCGCCTTCATCAACATTTCGAATAAATTTCATGGGCAGGAGCGTGCTGGTATCCACGTAACTTTCATACTTATCCCGTACCTTAAAAAAATTATCAAAAAAAGAAAAAGTTTTTCCTTCACCAACATGGTGGTAAACCGGTTTACCATTATATCGTTCGATGGTGGTAGTAAAAGTTGCTTCACCGGCGCCAATATAGGCTCCCATCGCATTATAAAACACTTTAAAAGTTACCATTTCGCCATCCTTAAATGCGGTATTCTTTATGCCACAAAAATCTCCCTTATCGGTGGTAAAACTTAGCGAACAAACAATAACCAAAAGAAAAAAAGGAGCGGTAAGGGTGTTTTTTTTCATTTTTCTTTCATGATTTTTATTCCCAATAATAATACGCTTCCAATAATGGCCGGCGCCACCAGGTTTATTAACCAGATACCCAGTGCCGCTGCCTGTATGCCAATGCTATTACTGCTGAAAACTCCGAGGAGCAACACACTAACCCCTGCCCGTACGGGCAACTCAGTAAACCCAATGGATGGAGCAAGTACCATCAGCATATAAAATACTGCAAGCAGCAGAAGCATAATTGGATAACTGATCCTCACATCCATAACCTGCAACAAGAGTACGTATTGCAATATAAATACCAGGTAACGGCTAAAGGATAATGAAAATATTCTTAACAATTGTTTACCGTTGAAAAAATCGAGAACACGTATGTGCCGTACCATTCGGCGGAGGAACGGCACCCGGCCGATAAGCACAATCAGGAAATGGACCCTGAAAAAAAGCAACATGATTACAATTAGACCTGCACCGGCCAGAAAAATTAATTTGCCATTAAAAATCCAGGATATGGATGAAGCCTCCAGTTTGTGTGCGGCGGGGCTAAAGATTAAGACGGCCAGTGCAATGGTTCCCGTAAGCATGGTTACCGCCAGTTGGCTCATGCTTCCCAGGATGGTTAGTGAAATAGCCCTTATTCGGAATGCTTCATCCACATATAATATCCGGCCTCCGTATTCACCAATCCGGTTGGGTGTAAGCATGGTAATACTGCACCCTGCAAACACGGCTTTAAGGGAGTACAATAAAGAAAACTTCTGAAGTGGGCGTAAGAGCAATTGCCATTTACGCGCTTCAATTCCCCAGTTCACAAACATCAATATTACCACCAGCCAAAATGCAGGCTGCAACCAGCTGTCTTTAATATGTGCCCACCGAATTGCCAAATCGGGCTGCCGAATGATTTGCCGGTAAAGGCTCCAGGTAAGCACCACAAACAGCAAGGGGCCAATCAGGTAATTGATGATTAATTTGATACTTTTGTTCAAGCAACAGAATATCGGTAAAAATAAGCCCACTCTTGCAAACCGCATCCAAAATCATCCTCGGAATTGATCCCGGAACCATCCTTATGGGGTATGGCCTGCTCTCTATTGAAGGAAAGAAAATGGAAATGCTTGATATGAATGCCTGTCGTTTTTCCAACAAACTAAATGGGTATCAAAAACTGGAGCAGATCCATGAAATTATACATAATCTCATCAACCGGTATAAGCCCAATTATTTTGCCATTGAGGCGCCTTTTTTTGGAAAAAATGTACAGAGTATGCTAAAACTGGGCAGGGCCCAGGGGGTAGCCATTGCAGCAGCCATCCAGGCCGGGCTCCCGGTTGCCGAATACTCTCCTAAAAAAATAAAACAATCCATTACCGGCAATGGCAATGCCGACAAATTACAGGTGATGCACATGCTTCAGCAGCTATTAAAATTTGGCGACAAACCGGCATATCTTGACGCCTCTGATGCGCTTGCCGTTGCATTATGCCACCATTTTCAGCAAGACATCCCGCAGGGGCTCGTCTCCGCAAATAAATCATCGGATTGGAAAAAATTTCTCCTCGATAACCCATCCAGGATAAGGCAGTAAACCACAGCTTTACGGCGGCTGCTTCCATACCTAAGTTATTCCTATACGCCCTGGGAAAAACACAACAAATTCGGGAGAAAAATCTCCCCTCATCAAAAAAATGTTCCTCTAATTTCAAGACCGGGAAAATATTGAATTTGCGATCTGTTCCAACAATCAGAAAGGAAACAAAATGACCATCAAAAAAAATTCAACTGGGAATTAAAGATGAGCAAGGATTGCCTGGCGCACCACTTCCATTTCTTCTTTACCCGGCGATAATTTCTTTCGGGTAAAGTTCAGGTCGTCCATGGTATTTAATGGTACAAGGTGCATGTGCACATGGGGTACTTCCAAACCGATAACGCTGATGCCGCATCGTTTACAATTGAAGGTCTTTTCTATTGCTTTGGCAATAGGTTTTGCAAAGACCAGCATCCGGGAAAGGTATTCATCATTTAAATCGAATATCTTATCCACTTCAGTTTTTGGAACCACAAGCACATGCCCTTTTACCAATGGATTGATATCAAGAAAGGCAAAGAAATAATCGTCCTCTGCAATTTTATAGCTGGGAATTTCACCCCTGATAATTTTGGTGAAAAGGGTCATAATTAAATTTCGATCTTATCGATGCTGAATTTAATTTTCCCAACGGGGACTGAAACTTCTACCACATCTCCGATTTCTTTCCCAAGGATTCCGCTCCCGATTGGGGAGGCAACAGAAATCTTCCCTGATTTTAGATCAGCCTCCTGTTCAGAAACCAGTTTATAAGTAACAGTTTTCCTCGTGGCCTGGTTGGTAAGAGTAACCCGGGTAAGCACACTAACCCGGCTGGTGTCGATGTTGCTTTCATCGAGTATCCGGGTGGTAGCTAAAACTCCTTCCATATATTTAATTCTGGCCTCAAGAAGGCCCTGCGCTTCTTTGGCTGCATCATATTCAGCATTCTCTTTCAAATCTCCCTTTTCCCTGGCCTCGGCAATCGCCTTACTTGCAGCATACCTGTCCACGGTTTTCAATTGTTGCAAATCTTGTTGCATCTTATTGAAAGTTTCCTGATTTACATAGCTTGTTTCAATCATAATACGAGGTTTTAGATCATTATAATAGATATGAAAAAAAATACAACGCCCCAGATCACTCTAAAGCGTTGCATTTATACAAATATAGTAAAATTCAGCGGATTTTACAAGAAACCCTGTGCTTCTAATTTCATTATCAGGGTTTCACTCATTCTTAAAAAAGATTCATGCGAATACCCTGCAATATGGGGGGTTAATACCACGGATGGATGTGTGGCAAGGAATGCCATTTGTTCCTGATCTTCAATGGATTGAGAGGATAATTTTTCATTTTCCAATACATCCAGGCAGGCGCCCCGGATGAGTCCCCCATTCAACGCGTTAATTAAGGCTTCCGTGTGCACTATTCCTCCTCTGGAGGTATTCAGGATAAAAGGTTTTTGTCCTAAGGAATTGAAAAAATCCATATTGGCCATATACTGGGTCTCGCCATTCAGAGGGAGGTGAAAACTAACCACATCTGCATAACGGCATACCTGTTCAAAACTGGCCTCTTTAATAAATTCGCCACCAAAACCATGTACATATTTATCGTAAGCCAGGATGGTTACCCCAAAGGAAGAAAGTAGCTTAGCAAAGGCGCTTCCGATATTCCCATATCCAATGATTCCAATCGTCTTTCCTGAAATTTCGGTTCCCCGGTTTGCATCGCGTACCCATTCCCGTTGCTGTACTTCCCGGTTCGCTTTTAAAATATGATTGGAAAGGCAAAGCAACATGCCCAGGGCGTGTTCGGCCACCGCATTCCGGTTCCCTTCCGGGGTGCTGATGCAGGCTATATTCCTTTCGTTGGCATAGTGTGTATCAATTAATTCGAGTCCGCTCCCTAACCTTCCAATCCATTTTAATTTGGCCGCTTTATCAATTAATTCCCGATCTATCCGCAACCGGGTAGTTACAACCAGTCCGGTAAGATCAGGCATTAGCTGGCTCATTTCCTCATAACTGATAGACGGAGAATAGATATACTCAATATCCCGTTGCGCGAATTGTTGCAAAAGGTAAGGATGGGTATTGGCAGTTACAAGAATCATATAAGTTGGGCTATCACACTTATTTCCACATTTACATTCTTGGGGAGGCCCTTAACGGCTACAGTTTCTCTTGCCGGGAAATTTCCAGAAAAATAACTATTATAAATTTCATTTACCTGTGCAAATAATCCCATATCACTTAAAAAGATGGTTGTTTTTACAATGTTATCGAAAGAAGCCCCTGCCGACTCGAGAACAGCAGAAAGGTTATCCATTACCTGCCGGGTTTCTGTTTCCAGATTATCCATATTCATGGCGCCGGTAGCAGGATTTATAGCAATTTGCCCCGAAACAAAAAGGAGGCCATTTGCCGCCACCGCCTGGCTGTAAGGGCCAATGGGCTGCGGTGCTTTAGCCGTATGTACTATTTTCTTTTTCATGAATGAAATTTGGTTTCAAAAGTATGCAATTTCACAACATGCTATTTTTGCCAAAAATTGAACCATGCGAATTGCCATTTGGGCGGATGATGAATCCTGGATTTTGTTGGGGCTTTCGGAAAATGAAAACCGTATACGGGTAAAAAATAATTTGGTTTTTCCCGACAATAATATCAACGGATTTATTCAGTTGGTACCCTTTATGGAAGACCAGTATATTCCGGATGCAGGCAACAAACCTTATTTTATTAATGACGTTGGTCTATTATCTGCCAAATTAAATCACCCTTCCATCATTCCTTTTAACGGATGGAAAGGTTTTATTGAAAAAGAATATTGGGAAATGGCAGGTAAGCTATCCGACGGTGCCATGGAGGTGCTCTCCCTAATTCACAGAAAAGCATTGGTAGTTCCCCAAACTCCTGGAATGGTTTCTCCAAAAGTAATTTCGATGATAATAAACGAAGCCTGGTTTGCATTGGATGAAAAGGTTAGCAGTAAAGAGGAAATTGATACCGCCATGAAACTGGGTACCAACTATCCCTTAGGTCCCTTTGAGTGGGCAGACCAAATTGGCATAAAAAATATCTATTATCTTCTGAAAGAGTTGGAAAAAACGGATCCGTTATATACCCCGGCTCCTTTATTAATAAAAGCGGCCTTAAGCTGATGGCAAAAATTTTAAATATTGACAGTTCCACAAAACTGGCTTCCGTTTCATTGGCGGAAGATGGTAACATTTTGCTTTCAAAATTTAACGGAAATCAGAAAGACCATTCGGCCTTCCTGCATCCGGCTATTAAAGATGTGATGGCAGAACTTGGAGTAAGGTTTGACCAGCTTGCTGCCATTTCAGTGACCGGAGGACCCGGTTCATATACCGGATTGCGCGTGGGGCTATCTACTGCTAAAGGGTTGTGTTACGCCAAAAATTTACCTCTGATTTTAGTAGGCACACTTCCCTGTATTGCACATGCGGCTGCCTTATTGGAAAAAGATGAGGAAGCCTGGTATACAGCCATGGTGGATGCCCGGAGAATGGAAGTATTCACCGCCACCTATAATTATCAGCTAGAAGAAATACTGGCCCCTTCTGCCCAGATTCTCGGGGCAGACAGTTTTACTAACTTCCCGAATAAGAAAATAATTTTCGCAGGTGATGGTTCTGCCAAATTTCAAAAAACAACCACCATTCATGGATCAAAATTTTATCCGGAAATTGATGTGACTCAATCGCTTGCCCAACTTTCATTTCAATATTGCACACAAAAAAAATTCAGCAGCATTGCTTATTCAGAACCCTTTTATTTAAAGGAATTTCAAGGGAGGTAAAACAATTTCCATCCCCTAATTGTTGCACAATTTTTACATTTTTTTATTTAACATATCGATACCCTGAAAGGCTTATTCTTATTTGTATCTTTGCAGTACATTATTATTTAAGTATTTTAAATTTCTTTCCTATGATGGTAACAAACCAAGAAAATATACAGGCGCCCGCCTCCACCAACGAAACGCCTGATACCTTAAAGATTAATTTTCATAACCTGAAAAAAGCGGCAATGGTATTGCGGGCGCTGAACCATAAACTCAGGCAACAAATATTAAGCTTAATTGAAACAGAAAACAAAATAACCGTTACCGAAATTTATGTCCGGATGCGGCTGGAACAATCTGTAGCCTCCCAGCACCTGGCCATTTTGCGAAGGGCTGGTATTGTTACTACACAGCGAGATGGTAAATTCATTTATTATACGGTAAACCACAAACGGATTGAAGAAATAAACCAGTTTGTTCAGAACCTGGTCTCCTGATAGTAACTTTAAATCTTTCGAATACGGTTGATGAAATTCAACCGTTTTTTTTACATAAACATCTTGCGCAAAGTATAATTACATTAACTATAAATTTGATTCTATGGAAAAAATAAATACCCCGATGCTGACTGTAGATCAGTTTAAAAATGCAATGGATAATAATGCGGTTGTAATTGATACCCGCAATGCATCAGACTTTATTCAGGGGTTTATACCTGGAGCCATTTTTTTGGGAACAGAAGGAAAATACCTAAACCTGGTTGAACCTATGTTTACCCCCGAACAATCATTCCTCTTTGTTTCTACACCCTCCACAGAAAAGGAAATAGCCATTCTCATGCATAAAACCGGCTTTCCAAATATTACAGGGTTTCTTAACGGAGGCTTTGAAGCCTGGCTTAAGTCTGGCGAACCGATTGACCTGATAATTGACGTGGAAGCAGATGAACTGATTATGGATATTCCCTATGACGAAAATTTAATGGTATTGGATGTACGGAAGGAAATGGAATTTGCCGATGGGCATCTGGCCAATGCATGCAACATTCCATTAGACCAGCTAACTGACCCTGGAAAGATTGCCCAGTTGGATGAAGGGGCAAACATCTACCTGCATTGTGCGGGAGGCAACCGAAGCATCATTGCCGCCTCTCTATTAAAACGGCATGGGTTAAATAATATTCGAAATGTGGCTGGCGGGTGGAAAAAAATCAGAGAAGAGAAAAAAGCAGAGATTGTAAAGGAAGGGAAGATGTTGAATTGATTTTTCTTGTGGAAAGGGTTGACTTTTTCTAATAACCTTCCTGGTATAGCATTGATATTAGCCACGAATGCACGAATATTGGATTTAGTAAGATCTTCCAAAAATTCTTATGCATTTTGCTGCCCCCTCCCCGGGGGCAAAAATACGGATGAAAAAAAATCAACCCGAATTATTTACTTTGAAATATTTAGTGTAGCAGAAATTTATTTAGCCACGAATGCACGAATGAAAAAACAATAGCCACGAATGCACGAATAAATGCCCCGCTGTTGGTAGTTTGAAATTACGGGTTTGCTGAAATTTTATTTTTACGCCGCCGCATGGTCTTCGGATTTTCGGCGAAAGGATTCTAGATTAAATTTATTTAGCCACGAATGCATGAATAGGTTTCTTACTTCGCTGTATGTATTTCCCAAACTATGAACCTTTCAGATATAGCATTTAAATTAGCCACGAATGCACGAATGAAAAAACAATAGCCACGAATGCACGAATAGATTTCTTACTTCGCTGTATGTATTTCCCAAACTATGAACCTTTCAGATATAGCATTTAAATTAGCCACGAATGCACGAATAGATTTCTTACTTCGCTGTACGAGTTTCCAAATTATGAACCTTTCAGATATAGCATTTAAATTAGCCACGAATGCATGAATAGGTTTCTTACTTCGCTGTATGTATTTCCCAAACTATGAACCTTTCAGATATAGCATTTAAATTAGCCACGAATGCACGAATGAAATTCTTGCTGAACTTGGTTAGTAGTAACCACGATGCTCAATTATTCTTCAGGCATTTATCGAAACGATGATTCATCGGGTGCCGGTACCCGGTCCATCCAGCTATCTTTCCAGCTACTGTCGTATTTTCGCTTCCAACGCCGGTGGCTCCATAAATAATTTGAAGGTTGCCGTTGGATCGCCTCTTCCAGCATATCCCGGTAAGCCAGCATTACATGGAACTTTTCATTTTGGCTCGCATCTTCCGTAATCAAATGAGGCACAAATTTGTAATGCCCCCATCTAAGTTTTACAAACTCCACAAAGAAAACGGCAGCTTTGGCCTGAACGGCCCGCTTTTCGGGGCCTACATAAAAGGGAGTTGGCTCGCCAAAGAAATTCATCCAATGAACCGCTTTCCCACCTGCCGGCGACTGGTCGGCAATTAATCCCACGGCGTGTTGTTGTTTGGATATCCGGATAATAGCGGTCGAAAATTTTGTGATATCAACTAATATAACCCCGGTGCGGCTCCGCATCTTGTAAAATAGGCGGTCTACAGAATTATTCATTATGCGGGAATACATCCCCACCAAAGGAATTTTAATTCCCCTTGCAAGAGCCCAGGGCCCCCACTCCCAGTTCATCTGGTGCCCGCTCAGAAAAACAATATTCTTTCCTTCCCCAATTTTTTTATTTACTTCCTCCAATTCAAAAACGGCCCTTTTATCAAATCCTTTTTCGCTGATGCTGAGCATTTTGAAAGTCTCCAAAAAAGTCTGGATGAGGTTGCGGTAAAAATGTTTAGCAATTTTCGCTCTTTCTTTCCTGTTTTTTTCTGGAAAGGCCCGCTCCAGGTTGGCCATTACTATTTTGATACGGTACCGGAATACACGATAAATAATAAAGAAAAAGAATTCCCCAATTCCATACAAGATGAAAAAGGGAAGAAGCGAAAACAAATAGAGTATGGCATAAAGTATCCTGTACATGTACGGCTTACAGTATGGTGTTTTGAAGAATGGCGGAACGTTGCGGATAATCGGTATTATAATGGAGGCCCCGGCTTTCTTTTCTCAATTCGGCACTCTTAACGATCAAATAGGCAATTGTAATCATATTCCGAAGTTCACATAATTGTGGGGATACCTGGGTTCTTTCGTAGAGTGTTTCTGTTTCTTCGTGCAACAGATCGAGCCGGCGGTTTGCCCTTTGCAAACGCTGGTTATTTCTTACGATCCCCAGGTAATCGCTCATTAACAATTTCAACTCCTTCAAACTTTGGGTAATCAAAATCATTTCGGAGGGTTTGTTTGTCCCTTCCTCATTCCAGTTAGGGATGCCTGTTTTAAACTGCAACGCATTAATTTTTTGAACCGCATTTGTAAAAGCCCGGTGCGAAAATACCATTGCCTCAAGCAAGGAATTGCTGGCTAAGCGATTAGCACCATGTAATCCGGTGCAGGCACACTCACCCGATGCATACAAATTTTTAATAGATGTTCTTCCCCATTCGTCGGTTTTAATACCACCGCAACTATAATGGGCTGCGGGTGCCACAGGAATAAAGTCTTTTAAAGGGTCAATCCCGAGGCTTTTGCATTTTTCAAAAATATTGGGAAAATGTTCCAGGAATTTATCCCGATCCATAGCGGTACAATCGAGGAAAACATATTCTGTTCCTGCAATTTTCATTTCATTATCAATCGCCCTGGCCACCACATCGCGGGGGGCAAGTTCCAGCCTCTCATCATACTTCCTCATAAATGCCTCTCCATCCTGGTTTCGAAGGATAGCTCCATCTCCCCTAACCGCTTCCGTTATTAAAAAGCATTGACCCCTTATTCCCGGTTCATATAAAGCCGTGGGATGAAACTGGATAAATTCCATGTTCTCTATCCGCCCTTTTGCCCGATACACCATTGCCACGCCGTCTCCGGTAGCAATTACCGGGTTTGTAGTGCTGCGGTAAACCTGTCCGTTACCTCCGGTAGCCAGCATGACCAGTTTGGCACAAACCTTTTCAATCCTGGAAGTTTTAAGGTTCAACACATAAACTCCATAGCATTCGATATCCGGAGTGGATTTGGTAACAAGGTAACCAAGGTGGTGTTGGGTGATGAGATCCAGTACAAAGCAATGGCTGATGAGTTGGATATTCGGCACTTCCTTTATGGCGGCAAGCAGCGTTCGTTCCATTTCCCGGCCGGTAATATCTTTATGATGAAGAATCCGGTTTTCGCTGTGTCCACCTTCTTTTCCCAATTTAAAATCCCCATCAGCCTCCTTATCAAAATTGGCTCCCCAGTCAATTAGTTCATTTATCCTTTGTACTCCCTCTTTCACCACGATCTCCACTACTTTTTCATCGCAAAGCCCATCACCGGCAATCAGGGTATCCGAAATATGCTTTTGAAAACTGTCGTGCGAGGTATCCATCACACCGGCGATCCCACCCTGTGCATATTTGGTGTTGGTTTCATCGCTTTGGGTTTTGGTAATGATGGTTACTTGTTTATCAGGGCATGCATTGGCAACTTTAATCGCATACGTAAGTCCGGCAATTCCCGAACCTATCACCAAAAAATCTGTTTCCATAATAATTTATCAGGCATGAACAAGGGGTGCATCCACCCAGGCGTTGTTTTCTTTAAGCAGGGCAATGAGTTCGGCCACAGCCACTTCACTGGGAATATTTCGTTTTACCACTTCCTTTCCTTTGTACAGGGTGATTTTTCCGGCGCCGCTTCCTACATAACCAAAATCAGCATCTGCCATTTCACCGGGCCCATTCACAATGCAACCCATAATGGCAATTTTAACGCCCTTCAGGTGATTGGTAACTGCCCTGATTTTGGCGGTGGTTTCCTGTAAATCAAAAAGCGTTCTTCCACAACTTGGGCAACTGATATATTCGGTTTTGGAAATGCGGGTACGGGTTGCCTGTAATATCCCAAAAGCGATACTGTTTATCGTTTCGAGGGTTGGATGACTTTCATCGCCCTGCACATCGAGGCAAATTCCATCGCCCATACCATCAATCAACAAGGCTCCGGTTTCAATCGCAAAATGAATAAGGCTTTCCGATAAAGACAAGTAGTCGCTATTACAAAATATTATAGCCGGATTTAGAATCCCATCTTCCTCCAAATCAATAAACATCCGGCGAATACTTTGCATGCTGTTTATATCATCCGATTGGAAACAAACTATGGCATTGCTGTCTGCTTTAATGCTTTCCTTTAATTGCGGATTCCAAATTTCATTGGTTACCCGAATAAATTTCTTTATGTTAGACAGGGATGATTGAGTCTCTACAAACCGGTTACCATCCATAATGGGAAAAGTACTGTTATCTTTTTCCTCGAGCCATACATCCAGGGGTAAAATCATTTTCAGTGTTCCCGGCAGTTCGAAATCCGGTGGATGATTAAGCAGGATATAATCGGCAGCGGTATCTGAAATGAACCATTTATCTGACGCTTCATGATACGTATAGCCAATCGGCTTCAGGTCGGCAGGTTCCGGATGACCGTATGAAAAATAGTTTGCCACCACCACCGGTACACGACCTGCCCCAATATTCCCAACCGGAATTCCTTTCCTTCGGTTATACTCAAACGGGTTATAAGGGAGTTTATCTACCTGTGCAACGGAAGATTGACCGGTCCGATTCTCATACCGGGAAATAATTTCCCGGCAAACAGGGATTTCAAACTCAGGGTCTTCGGTAAGGGATACCCGAATCGTATCGCCTATACCATCTTCAAGCAGGGTGCCGATACCTATTGCCGATTTTATTCTTCCGTCTTCCCCTTCTCCGGCTTCTGTAACTCCCAGGTGAAGGGGATAGCATTCCTTAAATTCATCCATCATGTGCTTAACCAGAAGTCTGTAAGCTTCTACCATTACCTGCGGATTGCTGCTCTTCATGCTCAGCACAATGTTGTGGTAATTTTCGCTTCGTGCGATGCGGAGGAACTCCATGGCACTTTCCACCATTCCGTTGGAAGTATCGCCATAGCGGCTCATGATGCGATCGCTCAGGCTTCCATGGTTTACCCCAATGCGCATAGCCGTACCATGCACAATACATATCTTTACCAGCGGAGTAAACCGTTCGCGAATCCGTTCAATCTCCTCCGTATATTCCTCATCGGTATATTCAATTTGTTCAAATTTCTTTTTATCTACATAATTTCCCGGGTTAACCCTAACCTTTTCCACTATTTGTGCTGCAATTTCCGCCGCATTGGGTGTGAAGTGGATATCAGCCACCAGGGGCGTGTCATACCCTCTTCTTCTTAGCTCCGCTTTAATAGCCCGGAGGTTTTCGGCTTCATTTTTTGATGGTGCAGTGATGCGAACCATTTCTGCACCCGCCTCTATACAACGAATAGTTTGTTCCACAGTTGCCATGGTATCCATGGTATCGGTGGTGGTCATGGTTTGAACGCGTATTGGATTACCATTACCAAGCAACAGCTTCCCAACCCTTACTTCGCGTGTGGGAAGCCTTCGGCATTGGGAAAGTGATTCGCAATAATATTGCATGGAGAAGAAAATTTAAGCAAAGATACTAAGCCTTCCGGGCTTACCAGTCTTTTTCGGGCCGGGAAATAGATGCAGGATTTGCTTTATGTAATTTATCCTGAAGGTCTTTTTCCTGCTGCTCCAGCGCCTTGAGTTTATCCAATGCTTCCTGTTTCTTCATTTGGGAGGGTTTGGGCTTTGGGGGCGTCTGGTTTTTATTCTTTTGCTGTTCTTTTTTTCGGTCCTGCTCTTCCTGCTGCCTTTGTTGTTCCTGTAATGCTTTTTGCAGATTCTGTCTTGCATCCTCATTATGGGGATCAAGTATCAGGGCATCCTTGTAAGCATCTATGCATTCCGGAAGCATATTATTATTTTGAAAAACGACCCCTTTATTAAAATAGCTATTGCTTTTTTGAACGGGATCTTTCATCCTGTTTGCAGCAGCATCATAACTGGCCACAGCATCATCAGTCCTCTTTGCCCGGTAATCGGCATTGCCTTTATTAAACGCAGCTACCGCCATGTTGGGGTTAATATCCAATGCTTTTTGAAAATAGCGGGAAGCGGTTGCGAAGTCTTTTTTTTCATACGCCTCATTTCCTTTTCTCACCCATTCTTTAGCGGGTTGACCCAAAACATGAAGATGTGAGAAAAGGAATATAATTACCCCGGTTGATATTTTGAAAGTTCTCCTTTTAACAGATTGCCTGTTTTCTCTCATAAAAAATTCGACCAACAATAGCAAAAGCGCGGCAGCGAGGAGGTAAACAGCAAAAGAAAAAAAGTTCGTGAGTGAATCGTCGGTAACCGGGCGTTGATCCATCCTGGAAATATCCGACCCAATGGCTTCCACGGCCGTATCGGTGTTTTCGAATAATAAATAACTTCCGTTGGCTGCAGCAGCAATAGTTTGAAGTTCTTTTTCATTAAGTTTTGAAATCACCAAATTTCCATCTTTGTCGGTTTTGGGCTGGCCCGTATTCTCATCCGGAATTATTGAGCCCTGCGGCGATCCAATTCCAATTGTATTAATAATGATACCCTGGTTTGCCAATTCCCTGGCAGTTTTTACCGCCTCTTCATCATGGTCTTCCCCATCGCTAATTAATAAGATGGTTTTATATTTTTTTTCCTGTTGGTTAAACCCGGACGCCGCCATTTGTAAGGCCGAAGAAATCACAGTTCCCTGGGTTGGAATTTGACCCGGGTCTGCCGTATTGATGTACATTTTTGCCGCTACAGGGTCGGAGGTTAAAGGCATTTGCAGATAGGCTCTCCCCGCAAAGACAACGATACCGACACGGTCGTTATTCAATTTATCTATGAGTTTTGCACAAAATTGTTTCGCCCTTTCCAGCCTGGATGGCCTTATATCCTGCGCCAGCATGCTCTTGCTAACATCCAATACAATCATTACATCCACTCCATTCCGGGAAACCTTTATAAAGCTGGAGGCCTTCCTCGGATTTACAGCGGCCAATGCAAGGAGGCCAAGGGCGATAGCCAAAAAAACAAATTTCAGTTTATACAAACCGGAACTGTAATTTCTAAGAAGAAACTGCAATAAGCCGGGATCGGCAATCCTGGCTGCGGTCTTCCGCTTTTGCCTATACGCAAATACGAAAAGAAAAAGCGCTACCGGAACCAGTGCGAGCAGAAGGAAAAATTCGGGATGTTGAAACCGAAACATGAATTGAAAATACGAAACATCATTAAACTCCCATGTTAAGGATCCGGTAAGAACCGCTTAATAAAGGGTTCACTTTTTCCCTTCAAAAAAGCCATATTGTTTAAGGATATCCCGGGTAATATCGAGCCGGCTATTACTCATATCTACGTTCGGGTCGGATGACTTCAACGTAGTTACAAAAAAATACACATGATTGTTCTCTTCTATCCAGCCTACAACCCATCCTATCCTATTTTGTTGTTCATCAATCCCAAGTCCGGTTTTGTAGCTGAGTTTATAAAGCGTGTTGTCTTCCTGCAACATCATATTTCTTACTATTTGCTGCACTCTTTTTTGAAAGGGCAATTGATCGAAAAATAATTTCTTCACTAACCCAAGTTGTTCATCGGGCGAAATTTTGAGATGATTGTTCAACCAAAATGAATCAACAGGCCCGGAAATATCCATGTTGCCGTAAGAGAGGCTGTCAATCCAGGCTTTCATGGTATCATGTCCAATCCGGCGGGCTATTTCCTGAAAATAAGGAACTGAACTCACTTTAAAAGCCTCGGCCATATCCATCGTTTTGTTCCAGGCCTTATTAGAACGCACAACCCCATCCCAATTAATTTTCAAATGTTCATCCGGGGCAACGCCTGTTTGGAGGGCGATCAGAGAATTCACAATTTTAAAAGTAGATGCCGGGAGCATTCGGGTTGTATCCATTCCCATATTAAATACGGTAATTTTTCCGGTGCCATTATCCAACATAGTAAAACAGCCATCCACATTCTTTGCATCAAAATACTTCTTAAGGCTGTTATCTACTTTTGCCCTATTAACGGAGCAGCCTGAGATTAGTACTGAAATTGTAAGAAGGAAAAAAATATATTTCATGCTCTTGAATAAATTATTTCTTTACATTATCTAAATGCATTGCGGTGGCTTCGAGTGTTTCAAAGAATGCTTCACCGAATCGGCGAATGAGGGGTTCCTTTAAAAACTGGTAAACAGGAACCTTTAGCCTTTTTCCCAATATGCAGGCCGGCTTGCAATTATCTTCCCGGGGTTGGTAATTCACAAATACCGTATTGCTTCGTTTCGATTTTTTAACAATGACAGGGAACAAGTGGCAACTGATGGGTTTCTTCCAATTAATTTTTTTATTGAGGAAGGCCTGTTCAATGGCGCATTTCACAATTCCTGCCTTATCGCGAAAACCATAAGCACAAATTTTACCTTCAATGGAAGGCGTTACCCAGCCAAATTCCCGGTCGTAAACGTAGTGCCCCTGCTTTTGGGTTTCACGGATTCCCTCCGGAGTCATAAAAGGAACAACCTCATCATAAATATCATCCATGATTTTCAGTTCCTCTTTGTCGAGCGGGGCTCCGGCATCACCATCTACACAACAGGCGCCTTTGCATTTGCCGAGGTCGCATACAAACTGTTCATTTATCACTTCATCACTGATGAGAGCATTACCTATTGCAATCATGCTGCGAATTTAGTTAAAAATGAAGGCTTATTGTGAGGCAAAACTGTTATTTCCAGCGAAAGGTATTGATGAGGTGGTCCATATCAACCTGCAGAAAATCCTGCACGGGTTTAAGGGAATCATAATTGGGGGTTGCATCAAAATACAAGGCTCCCCGCAGGAAATTTTTTGAAGTATCGCTTAAAAAAAATTGTTTGGAGGTAGCGGCGTTTCCACCCACCCGAAAGAAGACACCGGTAACTCCATTCCGTGTATGGAAGAGGCTGTCTTTTATGGAGGTGCTCATTACCTGGTTTTTGTTGGTAAGGTTAAATGCGTCATCCACCATCCGGTCAAATTCATTGATACCGGTTGAATCGTGATACACTCCATTCACATCCTTCACTTTGTAAAAGGCTTTTCCGCCAACTGCTTTATAACTAAGAAATATTTTCCCATCAAATTGCGGAAATTCAATATTCACCCAGAAGGGATTTTCAGGAGCTGCATCAAAATATGTACTATCCTGCACAACCCGGGCATACACAGGATACTCGAAACGGTAGGGAAATCCGGGCTTATCAAACAGTTTATACTGGTGTTTGGGAAATTCAATTTCGAAATATCCTTTTGGCCTTGATGTATAAACAGAGTTGCAGGCATAAAGGACTATGAAAAAGAGCGGGGAGAGGATCCAAAAAACAAAAACCTTAATCAGGGGTTTGGGCATGAGGGGTGTTTTGGATGGTGACTTTTACTTTATCTATTCTGTTTTTATTGATTTCGAGCGGGATAAAGGTAAAAAGGCCATGGTTAAGATTTGAATTTACCTGGGGGAATTCTCCGGCAATTTCCAGCACCAGTCCGGCAAGTGAATCACTATCCCCGCGGATATCATCAAAGCTATCCACAGCGATATTCATGGCTTTGCACACGTCGTTAATCATGGTTTTTCCTTCAAAGATATAATTGAAGTCATCTAATTTTTTATTAGCGCTTTCTTCATCATCAAATTCATCTTTGATGTCGCCGATAATTTCCTCAATAATATCTTCGAGGGTAACAATGCCCGAGGTTCCGCCAAATTCATCCACCACAATGGCAAAGTGGTTGCGGTTAGCCCGAAACTCCTGCAGGAGGTCTTCAATCAGTTTTTGTTCGTGCACAAAGTGGGGAACCCGGATCAAGGGGTGCCAGTTAAAGTCATCCGGTTCATTCAAATGCGCAATGAGGTCTTTGGTGTGCAGCATCCCGGCAATATCATCAAGGTTATTTCGAAAAACGGGGAGGCGTGAATAATGCAATTCGCCTACTTTTCTTACCAGTTGAGCGAAGCTGGTTTGTTGTTCAATTCCACTCACGTCGAGGCGTGTCCGCATTACCTGCTTTACCATGGTATCGCCGAATTTACGGATCCCTTTTAAGATTTGTTTTTCTTCTACCGATGCTTCATGATCGGGAAGGAGGTCGATGGCATAATCTATATTATTTTCACCCGTTAGTCCCGAGCTGTCGGCCGTCAGTCGTTTTTCAATCCGGTCTGTAAACCGGACCATTCTTTTACTGAGGGTATAAAAGAGGCTGTTGAAAATTTCCACTACCAGGGAAGCCATGGAGGCAAACCAGATTTTGTGGTGAGTGGCCCAAACTTTGGGAAGCACTTCTGCAAAAAGGATCAGGAGGATAATCAGGCAGACACATTTTACAAGAAACAAAGGCCAGAATCCATATTGTTTCCCCATCCATTCATCTACCAGGGTATTTACACAAAGAATGAACCCGATATTCACAAATGTGCTGGTGATTTGCATGGAGGCGAGCAGGGTCTTGGGCCTTTCCATCAGGTTAACTACTCGTCGGAATGCGGGCTGCTGTCGGGTTTTTAATACATTAAGGTCTTTGGTGGTAAGTGAAAAAAATGCCACTTCGCTTCCCGACATCAGGAAGGAAACGATAAGCAAAATGATACTGGTAAAAACCAACACGGTAGTAACAGCAGGCGTGATAAGCAGCAGGTGAAAGGGTGCAACCGAATGATAATCCAATGCGAATAATTTTGTTAGAAAATTACTGACTGGTATCAGTATTTGATGGAGGCTTTACATCCGAATCCATATCTCTGAGGTTTCCTTCCGGACCCATAAAATCTTCCCCTGTATTAGGGATTGTTCCGTCCGACCTTTTATCGAGCATTATCAGGTTGTCGCCAATAATTTCGGTTGCAAATTTTTTATTTCCTTCTTTATCTTCCCAGCTTCTCGTTTTCAGGCGGCCTTCAATATAAACGAGGCTTCCTCTATGGAGGTATTTTTGTGCCAGTTCGGCAAGGCCACGCCATAAAACTACGGTATGCCATTCGGTTTGAGAAATGAGTTTTCCGCTTCTGTCTTTATACGTTTCGGTGGTGGCAAGAGAAAATTTTGCTACGGCAATATTCCCTTCCAGAAATTGCATATCCGGGTCTTTTCCCAGATTACCAATCAATATTACCCGATTAACACCCCTCATTCAATTTGTTTTATTTCCTTCCTTCGGCAGTCGTTTTTCTTCAACCTTAAAGATAATCAATTTTACCGCATAGCCTAAATATCATGGCAGGGAATAAAACGGGTTCTCGGCCAGCCACTTCGTTATAATCCGCGGGAAAGCATATCGATGCAGCGAACCAATTGGTATTGTTAAAAACCCATCCAGTTTCACCTCCTTTTTGGGCTTTACCAGGATAAACCGGGCATGAATGCATTGGTGGGAGAGTTGTTGTTTATACTCCCCGGAAGAATAAATTAAATCAGAATAGGATATCCCGGTTGGAATTGAATTGGAACATTTCGAAAAGAACGATTTAGCTGAAAGCAATTTTCCATTTTCAATCAACACAAATTCGTGCAGATGCTGCCAGATATCGCGTGCTATCCTTTCCCTTATAAAAATTTGATCCTTTTGAATAATAACCAGGAAATGAAAATACCGGTCCCGAATACGGATCTTTCCCCTTTTTCGGGGCAATTGGGCCACCCGATTATCCATAAGGGCTAAACATTTTCCTGATAGAGGACATTGATTACAAAGCGGACCGACGGGTTTACATACGGTTGCGCCAAAATCCATGATAGCCTGGTTGTATTTTCCCGGAGATTTTTTATCGATTGTTTTATGAGCCAGGTTGTTGATTATATTTTTTCCAATAGCCAAATCCACATATTCCCCGACACCAAAAAACCGAGAAATAACACGGGTAACATTGCCATCAATTACCGGGTAAGCTAAATTAAAAGCAAAGGAAGCAATGGCAGCGGCGGTATAGGTCCCGATACCCTTTAATGCTAAAATATCCTCATAGCGGGAGGGAAATACGGCCTTCTTATTATTATATAGAAACCGGGCGGTAAAAAGCATATTCCGACACCTGGCATAATAGCCCAGTCCTTCCCAGAGTTTAAACACATCGGTGTCATTCGCCATTGCAAGAGCACGGATAGTGGGATATTTTAGGATAAATCGCTGATAATATGCCATCCCCTGCTCCACTCTGGTTTGTTGGAGTATAATTTCGCTTAACCATATTTTGTAGGGATCCTTCTCTGCCTTCCAGGGCATCATCCGGGTATTGGATTCCCGGTTCCATTTAAGCAAGGTTTTTGTAAAAAAGAGGGAGTTTTCTGGCATTTTTGGGGTTTCATCAGACAATAAGCTAAAACATATTGATAATCATAAGTTTATTTTGGGATTTCGAAAGATTTTACTACCTTACCTTTCAAATTTCGATTATATGAGAAAAGCAGACCTCATTAACAAAATCTCTGACAAAACAGGCATTCCAAAAGTGGATGTGCTTGTAACGTTAGAAACGATGTTTAGGGAGATCAAAGCCTCCCTTGCAGGTGGCGAAAACCTGTATATCAGGGGCTTTGGAAGTTTTATCATAAAAAAGCGTGCAGCAAAAATCGGAAGAAATATCAAAAAAAATGTTGCTGTAAATATCCCCGAGCATTTTATCCCCGCATTTAAACCTGCCAAAGAATTTGTTCAGGTAATAAAAAGTGCCGACATAAAACAAGCGCCTAAAATTGCAGACGACAATGAAGAAGAGTGAGTAAATTTGCATCCCCAAAAGGGATAAAAATTTTGAAAAAACAACTCCTCATCGCCGTTTCCGGTTTAGCCTTAGTTATTCTTCTTTTTTTATTTGGGAAAACCAGTGAGCCTCCTAAACCGGTGGCCCAAGCTGCAGATTCTCATAATCATTCCTTTGATATTGAAGACTTTATAAAAGAAAAGAAGGCCAGTCTTTCCGCTACTGCCCTGGCTAAGATGGATTCTTTGGAAAAGCGGGGCAGCGGTACTGAAAAATTACTCTCACTTGCCAATTTCTGGAAAGACTCCACAAAATTTTACGAGCCAGCTCTTTTTTATCAGGCGGAGGCTGCTAAATTGGATAATTCGGAAAAAAACCTCAACTTCGCAGCCCAATTATTTCTGGAGTGGCTTCGGGTAGAAAAAGACGAAGCAAAACTGGAATGGGAAACCGCGCAAGCGATAGATCTTTTTCAACGTGCAATCAAAATCGATCCTCAAAACGATGACCTGCGGATTGGCCTGGGTAGCTGTTATATTTATGGTTACAGTCAATCTTCCGATCCGCAACAGACATTAAAAGGAATTCAGGAAATTCTTACGGTGGCCCGAAAGGATTCCAATAATATGAAAGCACAACTTATGCTTGGGGTGGGTGGCATGGTATCGGGGCAATACGATAAAGCCATTGCCAGATTTAACCGGGTTGTAAAAGAACAACCGACCAACCTCGAAGCAATTGCTTACCTGGCAGACGCTTATGCGGCTGCCGGAAAACGGGCCGAAGCAATTAATTGGTACACGATCAGTAAACGGCTGGCTAATAATCCGCACTATTCAGAAGAAGTGGATAAGCGTATTAAAAGCCTTCAATAGCCTTTACCATAAACTTATTGTTAAACAAAATTTTACCAGGTTATGCCTTGTGGAAAAAAAAGAAAACGTCATAAAATCGCCACACACAAGCGGAAGAAGCGTTTAAGAAAAAACCGTCATAAGAAGAAATAGTTTCCCTCTCTGCACGTTGGGGCCAAACGCCCTATTAATTATTTCTATTTAGTAGTTCAATACGGTAATTGTATTATTTGCAATTACCCTATTTTCTTTTTTCGGCAATTCCGTAATAGACGGATGTTAAACTGTTTCTCTTGACAAAGGATCTCATCATTAATGCTATTCCCCAAGGCGTGGAAATCGCGCTTCTGGAGGATAAAAAGCTCGTAGAGCTGCACAGCGAAAAAGCGGATGCAAGTTTTGCGGTGGGAGATCTTTACCTGGGAAAAGTAAAAAAACTCATTCCGGGCCTTAACGCCGCATTTGTGGATGTGGGGTTTGAAAAAGATGCCTTTCTTCATTATACCGACTTAAGCCCTTACGTCCGGTCGATCCTGAAATTTACAAATCAGTCGATAAACGATAACAGTCCCGAGGGTTTGGACTTTTCCAAATTCAAAGTGGAACCTGAAATTGTAAAAACCGGAAAAATTACAGAAGTTCTGAATGGAAAGCCGAACATCCTGGTTCAAATTTTAAAGGAGCCTATTGCAGCCAAGGGCCCCAGGCTTAGCTGCGAATTGTCGCTTCCCGGCCGTTTTGTTGTAGTAACTCCATTCAATGATATAATTGCGGTATCCCGTAAAATTCACTCTTCGGATGAAAGAAAGCGGCTGCAAAAATTAATTGAAGCCATCAAACCCAAAAATCTGGGGGTGATTGTACGGACTGCTGCCGAAGGAAAAAGCACGGCTGAATTACACACTGATTTAAACAACCTGGTAAAAACCTGGGCTACCATCCAAAAGAACTTAAAAGGCGCTGTACCCCCAACCCGCATTCTTAGCGAACAGGGAAAAACGACCAGCATCCTGCGCGACCTTTTAAATGAAGACTTCAACCGGATCGTGGTAAACGACAGAAGTATTTTTGCCGATACCAAAAGTTATATCCAGCAAATTGCCCCTGAAAAAGCAGAGATCGTTTCTTATTATAATAACGGTCAGCCTATTTTCGACAATTTTGGCGTTACCAAGCAGGTTAAAGCCTCTTTTGGTAAAACGGTTAATATGCCAAGTGGGGCCTATTTAATTATTGAACCCACTGAGGCCCTGCATGTAATTGATGTAAACAGCGGGTATAAAAGCGTTAGCAATAACCAGGAACAAAACGCCCTTGAAACCAACCTGGAAGCAGCAGAGGAAATTGCCAGGCAACTGCGTTTACGCGACCTTGGGGGTATTATTGTGGTCGACTTCATTGATATGAAGCTGGCGGAGAATAAAAAGAAGGTGGCCGACGCCATGGATCAATTCATGCGTCCCGACAGGGCCAAACATGCGGTGCTTTCAATCACCAAGTTTGGTTTGATGCAAATTACCCGGCAGCGAATGAAGCCGGAAACCACCATCAATACCAGTGAAATTTGTCCAAGTTGCCACGGTACCGGTAAGGTTTCCTCTACCCTCATTCTGGAGGACGAAATTTTGAAGAACCTCACCTACCTCATTATGCAAAAGCATAAAGGCCTCACCATAGAGGTTCATCCCATCCTTTATTCCCACCTCACCTGCGGATTCCCATCCCGCCGGATGAAATGGAGCTGGCGGTTTAAACAAAAAATAAAAGTAAAATCCAATAGCACCTACCACCTCACCGAATTCCGCTTTTTCGATAATAATGAAGAAGAGATTAAACTGTAGGTATCCCATTTCTGATCATTCCTGCCTTTAATAGCCCATTTATAAAACAAGCCTCCTTTCAAAACTGGCTTCTTCCGCATTAGGTCTGTCATTTATTCGCACAAATCGTTGTTTCTTATCCTACCCTTTAAGTTAGAATACAAAATTGGAAGGATTTCCTTCCGGTTTTAACTTCTCCGTTTTAAATCCGCTAATAAAAATCAACTAAAATTGTTTTCAGGTTTTAATACCTTTAAACCAATACAATATTTAACAAGAAATGAATTATAAGCACTTTACTACCGTTGCCTGCTTCCTCCTGATAGCAGGATTTGCAAATGCCCAGGCAAAATTTATTGAAAAAGTAACCAAAAAAGGAAATGAACTTGTCATCCCGTTTGAGGAGTATAAATTGCCGAATGGCCTAACCATTATTGTAACAGAAGACCACAGCGACCCCATTGTACATGTAGATGTTACCTATCATGTAGGGAGCGCCCGGGAGGAAATTGGGAAAAGCGGGTTTGCTCACTTCTTTGAACACATGATGTTTGAAGGCAGTGACCATGTTGCTAAAGGAGAACATTTTAAAATTATTACAGACGCGGGGGGAACATTAAATGGCTCTACCAACCGCGACCGCACCAATTATTATGAGACCGTGCCAAGTAACCAGTTGGAAAAAATGATTTGGCTGGAAGCCGATAGAATGGGGTATTTGCTGGATGCCGTGACCCAGGAAAAATTTGAAAACCAACGCAGCACCGTAAAAAATGAAAGAGGCCAGAATTACGACAACCGGCCTTACGGATTGGCAGGCGAAACTATTTCAAAAAATCTTTATCCATTTGGACATCCTTACAGTTGGTTAACCATTGGATATGTAGAAGACCTGAACCGGGTAACCCTCAGGGATCTTAAAAATTTCTTCCTTCGCTGGTATGGGCCTAACAATGCCACTCTAACTGTAGGAGGCGATGTAAAAACCGCAGATGTAATTAAATATGCAGAGAAATATTTTGGCAATATCCCCGCAGGGCCAAAAGTTGAAAAAACCATACTTCCACCCGTTTCGCTTAGCAACAACCGTTATGTTTCCTATGTCGATAACTATGCAAAATTACCCCAGCTTGAAGTTGCCTTTCCTACGGTTCCGCTGTACCATCCCGATATGGCGGCCCTATCCTGCCTGGCTCAGGTTCTTGGCCAGGGAAGAAACTCCATTATGTACCAGGAATTGGTGAAAACAAAAAAAGCCATGCAGGCAAATGCGTATAGTAGCAACAGTGAGCTTGCAGGAGATTTTAATTTTACGATCCGGCCATTTTCAGGAACTTCTCTGGAAGCAGCAGATTCCATGTTTAAGGATGTAATTTCCGCCTTTGAAAAAAGAGGGGTAACGGACGATGATATAGCTAAATTCAAAGGGGGGATTGAAGCCCAATATATTAATGGCCTGCAGAGTATTTCAGGCAAAGTTTCGCAACTGGCAGCTTTTCAAACTTTTGCAGGTAACCCCAATATGATAGGGATCCAATTAAAAAAATACCTGGCGGTTACAAAAGAAGATGTAATGCGGGTTTTTAACAAATACCTCAAAAACAAGAATGCGGTAATCCTTTCAGTCCTAACCAAAAACTACAAGACGCCGGCTAAACCCGATAATTATACTATAGACACTACCCATTACACCCATCCCGATTATGGGTATGATGGATTAAAATATATGAAGGGTCAGGATCATTTTGACAGGAATAAGATTCCCGCCAATGGGCCTAACCCGGTTGAAAAAGTACCTCCCTTCTGGAAAAAAGAGCAACCCAATGGCATTAAACTCATTGGAACCATAAATAACGAATTGCCTATTGTTACTATTTTAATAACCATTCCGGGTGGCCACCTGGCACAGGCAACCGATACCGCCAAAGCGGGGTTGGCATCTTTAGTTGCAGATATGATGAATGAAGATACCCGGCATTACACGGCAGAACAACTGGCGCTTGAATTGCAGAAATTGGGAAGCAGTATCCGCATTTCAAGCGGACTGGATAATATCAGTATTTCGATGCAATGCCTGAAAAAGAACCTGGATCAATCTATTGCACTCCTTTCGGAAAGAATCCTGGAGCCCAATTTTACAGAAGATGCATTTGAAAGAAATAAAAAACAGGCCCTGGCTGCTTTTAAAAACTACCGGGCAAACGCGCAATCAATTGCCAGTGCGGTATATAACAAAATCAACTATGGCAATGGCTCTATTTGGGGGATGAGGCAAGAGGGAACCGAGCATACAGTAAATAATCTAAGCCTCCAGGATGTAAAGAATTATTACAGTAATTGGATTAGTAGTCAGGGAACCAATGTAGTTATAGTGGGAGATATCACAGAAACAGAAATTCTACCCAAACTTCATTTTTTGAATAACCTGCCTAATAAAAAAATAAACCTTCCAAAACTGGTAGGAAACACCCCAGAAATTTCTAAAACAAAAATTTACCTGGTAGATGTGCCAAATGCGGCACAAACAGAATTTCGGGTGGGTTATCTTACCAAATTAAAATATGATGCCACCGGGGAATTCTACCGGGCAGGGCTGATGAACTTCCCGTTGGGAGGTAGTTTTAATAGTATTATAAATATGAACCTACGAGAAGAAAAGGGCTGGACCTACGGGGCGAGGTCGTCTTTTACCGGAGATGAATATGGTGGTGCTTTCACCTTTAGTTCAGGGATTCGTGCCAATGCAACGGATAGCGCGCTGAGTGCCCTGATGGAAGATATAAAATCCTATGTTGAAAAGGGTGTTACCGGGGAGGAGCTTACTTTCACCAAAAATGCCATTGGCCAACGGGATGCTTTGATGTATGAGACCGGAAGCCAAAAAGCTGCCTTCATAAAACGGATTCTCGATTATAATCTGCCAGCCAATTATGTAACAGAACAAAACAAGATTTTATCTTCCATTTCGAAATCCGAAATAGATGCCCTGGCTAAGAAATGGATTACCTACGATAAATTCAATATCATTTTGGTTGGGGATAAGGCTTCTATCCTGCCCAAATTAGAGAAGTTGGGTTATGAGATAACAGAATTGGATGTAGATGGAAACCCAAAATAACCCTCCTACCTAATTAGTTAAAAGAAAAAGGGAGCATTTTGCTCCCTTTAATATTTAATCCAATTTATTCTATTAATGATGGTGATGGTGCTGCATGGCATTTAACTCATCCGGAGTAACCGTTTTTTCAACCGGTTCAACCTGGCTTACCAACCAGTTAAACAATTTTTCAGCGGACGCCTTGCGATAGGTGGCTTCCAGTTGTTTCTCATCTTTCATCATCCGGTCTACATACCCATCCAGCCAATCCATATTCTCACCCAAATTCATTTGTCCGAAATATCGGGATACTTCGTTCTTCATGTATTCCCGGATTTCTTCCTGGCTTACATCCAGCCTATTATCTACAGCCAATTTATCGCTGATCAGCGTCCATTTTAACTGATTGCTAAATCCGGGGAATTCCGATTCAGCTTCTTCTTCCGTTTTCGGTTTCTCCCCACTGGTTTGGAGCCAGCGTTTCAGGAATTTCTCAGGGAATTCCATTTTGGTTTCATCAACCAGGAAATGATAGATCTGATCGTGCAGTTGATTGGCAGATTGTGCCGACCAATATTTTTCAATTTCGCCCTTCAGGATTTCTTTAAAGGCTTCTTCCGATTTAATTTCCTTACCCGGGTACACTTCATTAAAAAAGTCTTCATTCATTTCTCGTTTTTCCACCAGGCCCAGTTTTTCGATATCCAGGCGGAAGTATTTTTCACCGGCATTTTTGTCGTGCGGATCAAGTCCCAGATCATGCAGCATCATTTCCAGCTTATCGCCGTCAAAGGTTTTGTTCAGTTGGAAAACCAGGTGGTCGCCGGACTTTTTACCCATTAATTCCTTTTGCAGTGAGGGAGTAAAATATTTGAGCAGCACAGAATTTTCCTTTTTAATTCCTCCTTCAACCGGGTTACCGTCTTCATCTGATTCGGTGAACAGAAGGTTAAGTACGTTATTGTCGTTATCAATAATTTCCGGTTCGGTCATTTTACCGGCTTTCATTTGCAGTCTGTCTGCTTCTTCTTCCAGCATTTCCTGAGTAACTTCTACCTTGTTCAGGGTAAGTTTTGCTTTGGCAAAATCAGGCATTTCAAAAACCGGTTTAAGCCCGATTTCAAAATCAAAATTAAAATCCGACGGGTTGTTCATATCCATTCGGATATCGCTTGATAACGGCAAGGGTTGAGCGAAAATGTCTGGCTTCTCGGTATTCAGATAAGAAAATAATTCCTTCTCTACGGTGCGTAACACCTCATCATTAAATATGGAGGGGCCGTACATTTTTTTGATCATTCCCGAAGGAACCATTCCTTTCCGGAACCCTGGGATGTTTGCTGTTTTGGAATATTCTTTCAGCTTTTTGTCGAATGCGGGGAGATAATCTTCTTTTGTAATCTTTACGGTTAGTTTATCGTTCAGAATTCCGATATTTTCCCTTTCTACAACTGCCATAATAGTAACTTTTAAAATATAAGGAACCGGAATGCCCGGTTCCTGGTTGATTTGGTGCGGATGATAGGAATCGAACCTACATGGATTGCTCCGCCAGATCCTAAGTCTGGTGCGTCTGCCAGTTTCGCCACATCCGCGATTGGGGATGCAAAATTAGGGCTTTATTCTCATCTGAAAGTACAGACAAGGGGTTAAAATTGAGTAATTATTTGGTTATCCTGCATTTGGAGAAAAAAAATCGTGTTTTTAAGGTAAATTCGTAACCATCCCATGCAAAAAGTAGCTTCTCCCCCCGTTTATAAGCTTTCAGAAGAGGAAGAAAAGAAAGAGATTCTTCGCCAATACAGGGCGTTGTTACGGGTACTCAAACGTAAAATGAAGCCAGGAGATAAAATCCTGATTCGCAATGCGTTTGAAATGGCTGCCGAGGCCCATAAAACCATGCGTCGAAAAAGTGGGGAACCCTACATCCTGCACCCCCTGGCGGTGGCTAAAATTTGTGTGGAAGAAATTGGCCTGGGGGTACGCTCAACCATTTGTGCTTTGTTGCATGATACAGTGGAAGACACCGACATTACCTTAGCCGATATCCAGCAGGAATTTGGCACCGAAATTACCCGAATAGTGGATGGGCTCACCAAGATTTCCAATGTGAGCGTGATGGACGCCAATACCAGCAAGCAGGCCGAAAATTTTAAAAAGATCCTCCTCACCTTAACAGACGACCCAAGGGTAATCCTGATAAAGCTGGCCGACCGGTTGCATAATATGCGTACTCTCGAAAGCATGAATCGCGAAAAGCAACTCAAAATATCATCCGAAACCATTTATGTATATGCCCCCCTTGCCCACCGCATGGGGCTTTATAATATCAAAACCGAGATGGAGGACCTGGCCATGAAATATATGGAACCGGATACCTACCGTTACATTGCCCAAAAACTTCAGGATACCAAACGGGAAAGAACCCGGTATATCAACGATTTCATCCGGCCATTAAAGGATAAACTGGAACGTGCCGGACTCCATTTTGAAATTTATGGAAGGCCAAAAAGCATCCATTCCATTTGGAATAAAATAAAGAAGAAAGGTGTTTCTTTTGAGGAAGTGTATGATCTTTTTGCCATTCGCATCCTGGTGGATTCTCCTCAGGAAAAGGAAAAAGAAGATTGCTGGAAGGTATATAGTATAATTACAGACGCCTACAACCCTTCGCCGGAACGGCTCCGCGACTGGCTGAGCAACCCCAAAAATAATGGATATGAAGCGTTACACACCACCGTTATGGGGCCCCAGGGAAAATGGGTAGAAGTGCAGATACGCACCCTTCGGATGAATGAAATTGCCGAAAAAGGACTTGCCGCCCACTGGAAATACAAAGAAGGAAAGGAAGATGAAAACCGTTTCGATAAATGGTTTCAACAAATACGGGAAGTATTGGCCAACCAGGAAACCAACTCCCTCGATTTTTTACAGGATTTTAAAACCTCTTTTCTCACCGAAGAAATTTATGTTTATACCCCAAAAGGAGATATCAAAACGCTACCGATAGGCGCCACGGCCCTCGATTTTGCATTTAGCGTACATACGGCTGTTGGAACCCAGTGTATTGGCGCTAAAGTAAATCATAAACTGGTACCCATTAGTTACAAATTACGCAGCGGCGACCAGATTGAAATCATCACCAGCGCCAAACAAAAACCCAATGCAGAATGGTTGAAACATGTGGTAACCAGCAAGGCCAAAGCGAAAATTAAAGACACCCTCAAAGAAGAAAAAAGGCTGATTGCGGAAGAAGGAAAATACATTCTACAAAGAAAGATGGAGGGTTTGGGTGCCGTGTATAACCAAACAAATATTGAGGAGGTTGCCAATTTTTATAAAATAAACAGCAGCCTCGATCTGCTATATGAAATTGCGCTCAAAAAGATCGACCTAAAAGAACTGAAAGAATTTATAGTTCACGGAGATAAATTACTTCCTCCCAAACCCCCAAAAACCCAGGAAGAAAAACCAGAAATACCTGAACCCTCCGGGAAGCACCAGGGTAAAAAAGATAAAGATGCCGAATTGATCATCTTTGGAGAAAGTAGCGACAAGATTATGTACACCCTGGCAAATTGCTGCAAACCTATCCCGGGAGATGATGTGTTTGGTTTTATCACCACAGGCGAGGGATTGAAGATTCATCGTACCAGTTGCCCCAATGCTGCCAGATTACTGGCAAACTATGGTCACCGGGTAGTGAAAACAAAGTGGGCAAAGAATAAAGAGATATCATTCCTTACCGGGCTTAAAATTATTGGCCTCGATGATGTGGGCGTAATCCATAAGATTACCAACCTGATTAGCGGCGAATTGAAATTTAATATTTCGGCCATGACCATTGAGGCCCAGGATGGAATATTCAACGGGAACGTAAAAGTATTTGTTCACGATAAAGAAGAATTAGATAAACTGGTAAACGAATTATTAAAACTTCCCGGAATTGAGCGCGTTGACCGATACGATACCGAATAATTATTTTTTCACTTTTAAATAAACAAACATGCAGGAACTCATCAATCAACTTGTAGAGAAAGCAGGAATCAGCGGCGAACAGGCTGAAAAAGTAATCCATACCGTAACAGACTATATTAAGGAAAAATTTCCAATGGTAGCCGGAGCGGTAGACAATCTCTTTGCAAAAGGCGAAAGTGCCGGAGAAGCGGCTGGCGATAAAGCAGAAGGCCTGATTGATTCGGTAAAAGATAAATTGAGCGGGCTTTTTGGAGGGTAATGTACTTAATTCTTCATTTTTATTAAAGCCGTATCCCAGAAAGATGCGGCTTTCTTGTTTTGTATTATAAAAATTTTCGGAACATGTCTCCGAATGCAAACAAAAAGGAAATGAACCTGAGATTATAGGGATACCAGGGTGCAGAAAACGGTTGCTGCACTTCTGGTGTAAAAAAGAAATATCAGTTTTAAGAGAGTGCCTGAATGTAAATTTTTGAAGACAGTTTGCTGCCCCCACCCCGGGGGTAAAAATAAGATCAAAAAATAATTGTATAAAGAATTCTGACCGAAGAATATTTATTGCAGGCTAAAATTTCTTTAACCTCAAATCCATCTTCATAACGGGAGCATTCATTCGTGCATTCGTGGCTATATAAATTTAGTCTAGAATCTTTTCACCTAAAATCCGAAGACCATGCGGAGGCGCAAAAATAAAATTTCAGCAAACCCGTAATTTCAAACTACCAACAGCGGGGCATTTATTCGTGCATTCGGGACTATTGCCTTTTTCATTCGTGCATTCGTGGCTATTGTTTTTTTATTCGTGCATTCGTGGCTATTGTATTTTCATTCGTGCATTCATGGCTATTGTTTTTTTATTCGTGCATTCGTGGCTATTGTTATTTTATTCGTGCATTCGTGGCTATTGTTTTTTCATTCGTGCATTCATGGCTATTGTTTTTTCATTCGTGCATTCGTGGCTAAATAAATTTAATCTAGAATCTTTTCGCCGAAAATCCGAAGACCATGCGGAGGCTTAAGAATAAAATTTCAGCAAACCCGTAGTTACAAACTAGAGAGAGCAGGGGGAACATACCTCAACAAAAACCTTGAAGACAAATTTCAACTATGGAAGCCGAACCTATTTCAGCACTTCCCTGGCAATAACCACTTTCTGAATTTCGCTGGTGCCTTCGCCAATGGTGCAAAGTTTACTGTCGCGGTAAAATTTTTCTACCGGGAAATCTTTGGTGTAGCCATATCCGCCAAAGATCTGCACCGCATCGGTACTGATTTCAACGGCAATTTCACTGGCATAATATTTTGCCATGGCCGATTCTTTGGTCATTGGCTTGCCTTCGTTTTTCAAATAACAGGCTTGTTTAATCAGCATATCCGCGGCGGCAATTTTGGTCGCCATATCGGCCAGCTTAAAAGATATCCCCTGGAAATTGGCAATGGGCTGATCAAACTGGTGCCGCTCTTTTGCATATTTAACTGATGCCTCATATGCACCGCGTGCAATTCCCAGCGCTAATGCAGCAATTGAAATGCGCCCCCCATCCAAAATCTTCATTGCCTGCTTAAACCCATCCCCTACATTTCCCAACCTGTTCTCATCGGGAATGATACAATTATCAAAAATCATTTCGGCGGTTTCGCTGGCACGCATTCCCAGTTTATTTTCCTTCTTACCGCCCGAAAATCCTTTAGTACCACGTTCAACAATAAACGCAGTTGAGTTGTTTTTTGAGCGGGGTTCGCCCGTACGGCAAATTACAACAGCCACATCGCCGGTTATACCATGCGTGATCCAGCTTTTGGCACCATTAATAACCCAATTATTTCCCTCTTTAACAGCCGTTACTTTCATATTACCTGCATCGCTACCGGTATTAGCTTCCGTAAGCCCCCAGGCACCAATGTGCTCGGCAGTGGCCAGCTTAGGCAGGTATTTTTGTTTTTGCTCCTCATTACCAAAAGTGAGAATATGCCCCGTACAAAGGGAATTATGAGCCGCAACGCTGAGCCCAATGGAGCCACACACTTTGGCAATTTCCTGGATAACCGTACTGTATTCGAAATAACCGAGCCCCGCGCCATTATATTTTTCGGGAACCAGCACGCCCATCATCCCCAGTTTTCCCAATTCTTTGAAAATATGCACCGGGAACTTTTGAGATTCATCCCAATCCATCAAATGGGGCTGGATGTATTGCAGTGCAAAATTGTGAGCCGATTCAGCCACCTGGGCTGAGAGTTCGCTTGTAGTAAAATCCATATAATTATGCAATCGTTGGGGCGCAAGGTAAATAATACTTCAAAAACGAACAACTGTTAGTTTAGTCAACCGATATATAAGGTTTGAACCGGTTAAAGGTACTGTCATCTAAAACCATGATCTTTTGCAACACCTCAATACCTGAAAATTGCCCATGCTGTTCTCTATAGGCCACAATCAATTTGGCAAGCGGATACCGGATATAGGGGTGGCGCCCTAACTCATCAAGATTGGCCAAATTAATATTTATCCTTTTTACCATGCCTCCTTCACATTTCAAATGAGGCTTGATTTTTTGAAATACACTATCGGGCAACCCGTAAACTTCTGAAATCTGATTCACCGAAATAAATCCGCCCAGCCTTCCCCTAAATTTCATTATGCGCGAGGTAAAACCCGGACCAATTCCCGGAAGAGAAAGGAATTGAAGGCTATCTGCCGTATTGATATTAACTGTTTTCACCTGGGCCGGGGCCCATTGCTGCCTTTTTTCTGCCACAATCCCCGCTTGCTCCCTTTCTTTAATATGAATAAATGGTTCCAGGTTATCGGCGAGAGCAGGTGAGATTCCCCAAATTTTATGGATATCGGCTGGTTGGCGAAACCTTCCTCCTTTTTGGCGGTAATTAATAATGACCGATGCCTGTTTTTCGGAAAGCCCCAACCTTTGGAGGTCGCCAAGGGAAGCGGTGTTTGGATCAAAAGAAAATTTTTCAATGGAGGGCAGATCCCTGGCCGAATGAGAAGTTGAGTCAAAATGGCCGGAGGCCGGATATTTTCTTTCAGGAGCCAGTTTTATCCATTCCTTTACTTCGGGTGCATATAAATTTGAAAAGGCATCATTTTCATAATGCCAAATATATAGCCGGGGCAGGGAGCTGCATATAAAACAGAGGGTTAAAAGTAGGACCAATGCATTCCGTTCTTTGCGGGAATGATAGAAATAAGATTGATGCCGGGGTTGCATTAACAAATGAACGACATTCCCCACTCAATTAAAAACCAGCACTCTAAAAAATATTTTGAACTTCTGAAAAATAATTAGTGATGGCACATAAATGGCTATTTATTCCACATAGATCACTAAGTTGTCGTAGGCTAATTCTATCCCATTTGGAAGAGAACTATTCACTTCCTGGTGCCTTCCCAACTGGTGGCTGATATGCGTAAACCGGGCCTGTGGAATCCCAAGTTTTTGAGATAGGGAGACGGCCTCGCTAAGGGTGAAATGTGAAATATGAGGTTCATTGCGCAAGGCGTTCAACACCAGGTATTCGGAGCCTGAAATTTTTTCCATTTCCGAATCCTCAATTCGGTTTGCATCGGTTATATAGGTAAAATTCCGAAACCGGAAACCCAGCACCGGCATCCGAAGGTGCCACACTTTTACCGGCACCACTTCAATATCTCCAATCCTAAATGGCTGTTCTGAAATTTCAACCATATCCACCTGTGGGATACCCGGGTATTTCTCATCCGAAAAAATATAAGAAAACTCCTTTCGTATAGCCGTTTGCGTAAGCTGGTTCGCAAATACTTTTATGGGCTGTTGCTGGAAATAATTAAAGGCGCGGATATCATCCAGCCCTGCAATATGGTCTTTATGCGGATGGGTAAATAGTACGGCATCCAGGCGCTCTACGCTGGCCCGAAGCATCTGGTAACGGAAATCAGGGGTCGTATCTACCACCAGCCGGGTCGTTTCAGACTCCACCATAATACTGCTTCTTAACCTTTTGTCTTTGGGATCGGGAGAAGTGCAAACCCTGCAATGGCAAGCGATCATGGGAACCCCGCTACTGGTGCCGGTTCCCAGGAAAGTAATTTTTAAACCGGGCAAAACCATACTGTAAAGTAACAATTTCCGGCAGAGAAGAAAAAGACTATTTAAGCGTGTTGCAATTCGATCGTCGAAATTTCTTCAAACAACTTTTGGCTTTGCTGTGTAAGCGAATCAAACTGAATATCGAGTTGGGGCAACAGATCGATGAGGGTATTAATCCGACCTTCTGTTTGCAGGAACTTGTTTAACACCACCACCTTTTTCTCCTGGAGGATGCAGTATCCGCTTTGAAAATTCCCGCGTTCATACCGGATAATATATCCGCTTTCTGCAACAATATCTTCTATTTTATCAAGGTTGGATTGTGTGTATTTCATATCTCTGCTGTGCCTTATTTCGGTTAAGTTCCCTGCAACTTGCAAATTTCTTTCTGCTGTATAAAAAAGCATTCTCCACAGGTTGTGGATACTTATATGAAACGAAAAAACCGGCTATTTGTTCGTCATGCGGATTACAGGAACAATCATCTCTTCCAGGCTGATGCCGCCGTGTTGAAAAGTATTCCGGTAATAATTCACATAATGATTATAATTATTGGGATAACAAAGAAACAAATCGCCTTTGGCAAAAATAAAACTGGAATTTACATTGGGCACCGGCAGGCCTGCCTCCCGGGGGTCTTTAAAGGCGAGCACATCCCGGGGTTCGAAATTTAGATTCCGCCCGTGTTTGTAGCGCAGGTTGCTGGTAGTCTGTTTGTCGCCAATCACCTTTACCGGGGTTTTCACCCGGGTTGTGCCATGGTCGGTGGCTACAATGAGGGTAATATTTTTCTCCGAAATTTTCTTTAATGCCTGATGTAGCGGACTATGCTCGAACCAACTGCTGGTAATACTGCGGTAACTGGTTTCATCGCCGGCCAGCTCCTTCAGTACTTCCATCTCGGTACGGGCATGGCTCAGCATATCCATAAAATTGTACACAATCACATTCAGATCGTTTTGCAGGAGGTTATGGATGTTATCAACCAGTTTCTGACCATCATTGTTATTGGTAATTTTGGTATAGGACACTTTCAAATCAGACTTCCCTTGTTTTTTCAATTGGGCACGAAAAAACTCTTCTTCAAATAAATTTTTTCCTCCTTCCTCATCATCGTTTTTCCATTGGGAAGGAAAATGCTTTTCAATTTCGATGGGGAGCATCCCTGCAAATATGGCGTTTCGGGCATATTGGGTGGCGGTAGGCAAAATGGAATAAAACATATCCTCTTCCTGTATGCGAAAACTCTCCGCAAAGATGGGCTGTATGGTTTTCCACTGATCGTACCGGAGGTTATCGATAAGGACAAAGAAAAGAGGAGTTCCTTTTTCGAGATGGGGTAGAATTTTATACTTCATGAGGTTGTGGCTCATGATGGGCGCATTGGTGCTAAGCGGGGATACCCAGGATGCATAATTCTTTGAAATGAACTTAAAAAATTCGATGTTGGCTTCCTGCTTCTGCGATTCAAACACTTCTTTCATTTCGGGTGTATCGCTTTTACTGATGGCCAGTTCCCAAAACACCAACTTACGGTATATTTCCATCCACTCCATGTATCCCGGGTTATCGTTTAATGCCATAAACAGGGTTCGGAATTCCTGTTGGTAGGCAGAGGTGGTTTTCTCGGCAACCAGGCGTTTATTATCGATAATCTTTTTCAGGCTCAGCCAAACCTGGTTGGGATTTACGGGCTTAATGAGGTAATCGGAAATATGGCTCCCAATGGCCTCATCCATCAGGTTTTCCGCTTCATTCTTCGTGATGAGCACCACGGGTAAGGTCGTGTTGTTTTCTTTTATTTGCTGAAGCGTTTGCAACCCGGTGATTCCCGGCATGGTTTCATCCAGCAAAACCACATCCACAATATTTTCTTTTACAAATTCCACAGCATCAAAACCGTTGGTACGGGTTTCCACCTCATACCCTTTGTTTTCAAGAAACATAATTTGGGAGGTGAGGCTGTCGATCTCATCATCCACCCATAAAATTTTTGCAATACTCATAACGTGATTGTTTTTCCTGAAGAATTACTGATCCATACATGCCATCCTTACAAATTTAGTTTTTTGAATTGTGCATTTGTAGCTTTGCATCACTTTGTAATACATTTAACAGCAAGCCGGTATGGTATTTCATAAAATAATTAACGATCCCGTTTACGGTTTCATCAGTATTGATGATGAACTGGTAAACGAGATTATTGCTCACCCCTATTTCCAACGATTGCGCCGCATATACCAGATGGCCATGGCACACCTGGTTTACCCCGGAGCCGTTCACACCCGGCTTCACCATGCATTGGGTGCATATCACCTTATGCGCTCTGCTTTACAGGAACTTACCTCAAAAGGAGTTGAAATAAGCCCCGGCGAACAACGCGCGGCAAAAATTGCCATCCTGTTGCACGACATGGGACACGGGCCATTCTCTCATGCCCTGGAGCATGAGTTGGTTCCCGGGAAACATCATGAAGATCTATCCGTACTCATGATTCAATCCCTCAACGATTCGATGGGTGGAAAACTGAATATGGCGCTCGAAATTTTCACAGGAACCTATCATAAAAAATTCCTTCACCAGTTGGTAAGCGGGCAATTGGATGTAGACCGTATGGACTATCTCTCGCGGGATAGTTTTTTCACCGGGGTGAGTGAAGGAACCATTGCCTACGACCGCATCCTCAAAATGCTTACCGTTCACAATGGCGAACTGATGGTAGAAGAAAAAGGTATTTATTCCATTGAAAAATTCCTGATCGCCCGCAGGCTGATGTATTGGCAGGTTTATTTGCATAAAACCGTGGTGAGTGCCGAGCAAATGCTGGTACGCATCATCCGCAGAGCCAGGCAGATTGGGGCTGTTTGCCAGGAACCATTAAACAGTTTCATAAATAACCCCATGGAAAACATCACCCTCGAAAAGTTTTGCAGTATCGACGACTACGATGTACTGATGGCCATAAAAAGCTGGGGCCAGCATCCGGATGTAGTATTAAGCACCCTTTGCCGGGGTTTACTCAACCGGCGGCTATTGAAGGTGAAATACTTCCAGGAACCGGTACCCTCTTATATCCTCGATGAAAAATTGGATGAGGTGGCAGGCAGGTTAAATATCAGCCGGGATGAAGCTTCCTGGCTCGCCTTTTCGGGAACCGCCCAAAGCCGTACCTATAATTTTGAAAATGAACGGATCCACATCCTGTTTAAAGACGGAACCGTGAAAGATATCTCGGAGGTGAATAACGCGCTCATCAATGAAAACCTTAAAGGCACCATAAAAAAATATTACATTTGCTACCTTAGGTAGGCGCCAATAATGGACCTGCTTAAAACATAAACCTTATGCTATTTAGTGCCGGGCAAATCGCACAAATTATTGGCGGAACTATTGAAGGAGACGAAACGGTAACGGTTTCCTCTTTTGGAAAAATTGAAGACGCCCAAATAGGCCAACTCTCCTTCCTCGCAAATCCCAAATACGAGGAATTTCTGTATAGTACCAAGGCGGATATTATCATCATTAATGAAAACCTTCAGCTTAAGAATCAGATTAAGGCAACCCTTATAAGGGTTCCGGATGCCTATAGCGCTTTTGCCATCCTGTTAGATAAATACCAGCAAATCCGCACCCAGCAATTAAGTGGGGTTCAGGAGCCGGTATACCTCCACCCAACCGCCAAAATAGGCGAAAATGTTTACCTCGCCGCCATGGCTTATATCGGCGAAAATGTAGTGATTGGAAACAACGTGAAGATATTCCCACAGGTATTTTTAGGAAATAATGTGACGGTGGCCGATAACAGCATCCTCCATGCAGGGGTAAAAATTTATCATGATTGCGTGGTAGGCAAAAACGTAGTTATTCATGCCGGTACGGTTATCGGGAGCGACGGTTTTGGATACGCCCCGCAAAAAGATGGCAGCTTTCAAAAAGTTCCCCAAATTGGCAATGTGGTGATAGAAGATTTCGTGGAAATTGGCGCCAATACTACCATCGACAGGGCCACCATCGGTAGTACCTGCATCCGGGCAGGCGCCAAGCTCGACAACCTGTTGCAAATTGCCCATAATGTAGAAATTGGCAGCAACACGGTAATTGCCGCCCAGGCCGGGATAAGCGGAAGTACCAAGATTGGAAAAAACGTGATGATTGGAGGGCAGGTTGGTATTGTGGGGCATATTCAAATTGCAGACGGTTCAAAAATAAATGCACAAAGCGGGGTAAGTAAATCCATAAAAAATCCCAACACGGCAGTTACCGGCTCTCCTGCATTTGATTATACGGCCGCTTTACGCAGCCAGGCCTTATCCAGGAACCTGCCTCTTTTGGAAAAAAGAATCCAGGAACTGGAAAAACTGGTACTTGAATTATCTGCCGAAAATAAAGAAGACTAAAATTCCCTTAAGGTTTTTTCCCGGGGTTCACCAATCCGCAACGGAATTTATTTTTGATTTTGTGAAAAGGTTTCTGCCACACATCCTGATTTTTATTTTTTCTGCCCTCTCCCATTCAACGATTGGTCAAACTATTTCCGGTATGGTGGTAGATGGACATACCCGCGAACCCATCGCTTTTGCTTCGGTATATTTTGCAAAGGCCGGAAACGGAATGATAACGGATAGTTTAGGGAGATTCACAGTTACGCTAAGTACCGACAGTACCGATCAACTGGTAGTCTCTTACGTGGGTTATGAAGAAGCTAAACTCCCTGCCTCCGCTATTATCCCCGATAAAGCTGTTTTGATTGAATTGCAAAGGGGAATAAGCAACGGCGAAGTGGTGGTGAGAGCAAAAGTGAACAAAGGCCTCTTCCTCTGGAAAAAGATTATGAGCAAAAAGAAAATGTACAACCGGTACAACTTTTCAAATTTTGCTTACGAAAGCTATAATAAACTGGAGGTTGATCTGAAAAATTTCAATCCCGAAAAGGCAAAAAAGAATTTTCTCTTTAAACCCTTCTCCTTTGTATTTAACAACATCGACAGCACTTCTGAAAGTGAACCCTTCCTCCCTGCCTATCTGGTAGAAACCCTGAGCGATTACTCTTACCAGCGATCACCCAGGAAATTCAGAGAATACATCACCGCCTCAAAAACAAAGGGATTTAAAAATGAAAGTATTACCCGGCTCTTGGGCGTAATGAACCAAAACGTTAACGTTTATAGCAATTATGTGAACGTGATGGACAAAGACTTCATCAGCCCCTTTAACGACAATGCCGATGTGTATTACAATTTTAATGTGGTGGATACCCAGCTAATAAACGGGCAGCGGGTATTTCATTTTACCTTCAGGCCAAAACGGCCGGGGCAAAATACGTTTCTGGGAGATGCCTGGGTGGTGAGTAAAACTTTCCAAATTCAAAAAATATCGATGTTCATTGGCAGGGAAGCGAACATAAATTTTATCGATAAGGTGAGTATTTTTCAGGAATTCCAACAAATTAACGATAGCATTTACTTTTTAAAACGTGATAAATTTTTTGCTGATTTCAAGGTACTGGGGAAAAAATCACTTGCCCTGATTGGAAGGAAAACTACCTCTTACCGGGACATCGTGGTGAATTCCGATTCCCTTACCCAGGCTTTTAAAGACCAGAATATTGAAGAAAAAATCATAACCGCTCCGGATATTTATAGCTATTCTGATTCTACCTGGAAAACGTTGCGGCACGATACCCTTTCCAGCAATGAAAAAGCAATTTATACCACCATCGACAAGCTGTTGGAAATGCCCAAATTCCAAAAATTGCAAAACACCCTGAAATTTATCGGAACCGGGTACAAAGAAATAGGGAACTATGAAATCGGACCCTGGTTTAACTGGATCAGCGCCAATGCCTGGGAAGGTACCCGATTCCGGTTCGACCTGGGTACCAATACCAAATTCAATAAAAATATTTATCTCCATGGATATCTTGCCTATGGTACAAAAGACAAGGCCCTGAAAGGAATGGCGGAGGCCTTTTGGATTCTAAAGCGCGATCCCAATCGATTCAGGCTTCATGCTTCATACAGTAAGGATGTAGATAATGGCATCAGCAATTACGGAGAAGTGAGCCAGGATAATATCTTTACCCTTGCCATCCGGAAACCCAATTCCAAAAGGAAATACCTGAAAACGGAGGATTACCGGTTCGAAATTTTTAAAGAATGGGGAAAGGGGTTTTCTACGGAAGGTTTTTTTGCCCGGAAGCAATTTACCCCCCTGCTCAACCTGCCTCCCAAATCGGACTACCCCGTAAAAAGCGGGGCCGCACTCACCAGTTTTGAAATCGCATTAAAATTGCGGTTTGCCTTTTTGGAACAATTTTTTGAAGGAGATTATTTCCGATATTCCTTAGGCTCTAAATACCCGGTTGTGGAACTCGTAGCCACAAAGGGTTTTAAAGGGATTTTACAAAGCGCCTACGACTATACCAAATTAGACTTCAGCATCCAGGACAAAATGAAAATTTCGCCGCTGGGAACTTTATCTTATAAAGCTTATGCGGGCAAAGTATGGGGCACCCTCCCTTTCATCTTCCTGGAAGTTCAACCGGGTAACGATATTTACTATTATAATAAAAACACGTTCAATCTGATGAACCGGTTCGAATACATCAGCGATCAATTTGCCGGTATTAATGTCGAACATAATGTGGGTTCGGGGCTTTTCCGGTTTACACCCCTAACCCGAAAACTAAAATGGAGGCAGTTCTGGAATATAAAAACCGTATGGGGCTCGGCGAATGATGCCAATAAAACCCTAAACGGGCCCACCTATTTTAAATATTTGAACGGGGGAAATTATACCGAAATAGGTACCGGGATAGATAATATCTTCCGTGTTTTCCGGCTCGATTTGGTATGGCGTCTCTCCCCCCCGTCGGGGTTGCCCCGGTATTCCCGGTTTGGGGTATTTGGCAGCTTCCAGTTCCAGTTTTAACTCCGGTGTTTTTCAAATATCTTTGCCCAAATTTTGAAATAATTGAATGGACAAAAATTTTAACGTTGATAAACAGCATACCCTTGGGCAATCGGTTTCAATTTCAGGAACCGGCTTGCATACAGGCATCAACGTAAAAATGGTTTTAAAACCCGCAAACCCCGGTTTTGGCTACCAGTTTCAACGGGTTGACCTCCCCGGATCTCCTGTAATTAAAGCAGATTGCGACCTGGTTACGGATACCTCCCGGGGAACAACGCTCGAAAAAGATGCTGTAAAAATTAGCACGGTAGAGCATATCCTGGCAGCCCTGGTAGGTATGGGTGTAGATAACTGCCTGATTGAGGTTAACGGGCCCGAGATCCCCATTATCGATGGAAGCAGCTACCCCTTTGTAGAAATCATCGAAAAAGTTGGGGTTATTGAACAGGATGCTGCTAAAGTTTGGTACACCCTCGATACCAATATTAGTTTTTATGATGAAAAGAAAAGGGTGGAGATGACGGCCCTCCCTTCTCCCAATTTTGAAGTAACCACCCTTATAGATTTTAATAGCCCGGTGTTGGGTACCCAACATGCCAGCATGAAAAATATCCGGCTGTTTAAAAATGAAATTTCTCCCTGCCGTACCTTTTGTTTCCTTCACGAATTAGAAGCCCTGCTCGAACATAACCTGATAAAAGGGGGTGATATTAACAATGCCATTGTAGTGGTTGATAAGGCCGTTACTTCCGAAGAAATGGAGAGACTGGCCAAAGCATTTGGCAGGAAAACGGTGGAAGTAAAACAAGAAGGTTACCTCAATAACCTCGAACTCAGGTTCCCCAATGAAGCCGCAAGGCATAAATTATTGGATGTAGTGGGCGATTTGGCTTTAATTGGTTACCCTATTAAGGCGAATATCATTGCCAACAGGCCAGGACACAGCAGCAATGTAGAATTCGCAAAAAAAATAAAACAATACATAAAGAAGAATAAGCATACCCGGGGTATCCCGGTTTATGATCCCAACCTGCCACCCGTTTATAATCTGCAACAAATAGAAAATACACTTCCACACCGGTTCCCATTCCTTTTGGTGGATAAGATTATTGAACTGCAGGATAACTTTATTATTGGTATAAAAAATGTTTCCTTCAACGAGTATTTTTTCCAGGGCCATTTCCCCGGAAATCCTGTAATGCCTGGCGTACTACAAATAGAAGCGCTGGCGCAAACCGGGGGCATACTCTGTATAAATGCCATGCCTGAGGGTAAATATGATACCTATTTTTTAAAAATTGACAACTGCAAATTCAAACAAAAAGTATCTCCGGGTGATACCATGATTCTAAAAATGGAACTGATTGAACCCATCCGGCGTGGAATTTGTGTAATGCGGGGCAGCGTTTATGTAGGAAATAAACTCTGTACCGAGGGCGAATTCACTGCACAACTTGTTAAGAATACAGACCCCAAATCCTGATTCAAGAAAATGAATTTTTACCAGACGACCCATAAACCCCGGTAGTATGATCCACCCGCATACTTATATACACCCGAATGCCAAGCTGGCCACCAATGTGAAGGTGGATCCATTTACCGTTATCCATCCCAATGTAGAAATTGGAGAAGGAACCTGGATAGGAAGCAATGTTACCATTATGGAGGGATCCCGCATCGGAAAAAATTGCAGGGTATTTCCGGGTGCGGTAATTGCCGGTATTCCGCAGGATTTAAAATATGAAGGCGAATCTACCACCGTGGAAATTGGGGATAATACTACCATTCGTGAATTTGTTACCATCAACCGGGGAAGTAAAGACCGGTGGACCACCAAGGTGGGTAACAACTGCCTGATTATGGCTTACAGCCACATTGCCCACGATTGTATTATTGGGAATAATTGCATCCTGAGTAATAACTCTCAAATTGCCGGCCATGTGATACTTGGCGATTGGGCCATCCTGGCGGGAATGTGTGCCGTACACCAATTTGTTCAAATTGGACAGCATGCATTTGTTTCAGGAGGCTCACTGGTGGGAAAAGATGTCCCCCCCTATATTAAAGCAGGCCGCACCCCATTGAGCTATGCGGGCGTGAACTCGGTTGGACTGAAGCGAAGAGGGTTCAGCCTCACCCGGATTAACCAAATCCTTGACATCTACCGCATCATTTACAATAAAAATATGAATACCTCCCAGGCACTTAACTATATTGAGGAGGAACTAACGGCTACAGATGAACGCGATGAAATTGTTACATTCATCCGGGAAAGCGGCCGTGGAATTATTAAACGATACGCCAAGGGAAACCTTGACGATGAATAAGGGGCAGAACCCTCCACATGAATATCGTCCTCAACAATACAGGGAAAAGATATAACCGGGAATGGATATTCCGCCACCTGAACCAGGAGTTCCGCTCCGGAGAATCTTATGCCATCACGGGGCCCAATGGTTCAGGAAAATCAACCTTGCTTCAGGTAATGGCAGGCGCCATTTTACATAATGAGGGAGAGGTTATCTTTCAACCATCCCCCAATGCAAAACCCATAGAAGAAATGGAGAAATACAGGCATTTCTCTTTTGCAGCGCCTTACCTCGATCTGATAGAAGAAATGACGGGATTGGAATTCCTGAAATTTCATCATGCTTTTAAACCGCTTTCCGAACCGCTCGATAAGATCCTCCATAAGGTAGGGTTAAGCCATGCTATCAACAAACAAGTCAGGTATTACAGCAGTGGGATGAAACAAAGACTAAAACTGGCACAGGCCTTTTTTTCAGATGCGCCGGTCTTGTTGCTGGATGAGCCCACCGCCAACCTGGATGCTGGCGGCGTAAGCCTTTACCATGAATTAATTTCGCATCATACCCGGGGGAAATTAATCGTTGTTTGCAGCAATGATGAACATGAAATCAACTTTTGCTCGCATCGCATCTCTATTCCCGATTATAAAAGAGTTTAACGCCGGCTCGCAATGAGGAGGTTGAGGTCGGTATATTTTAAATCGAACCTTTCGCTGAGATAAAAATTAGTAAGGCACCCTTTAAACAGGTAAATCCCACTGCGGATATTGATTTTGTGCCAAATTACATTATCGATCCCACCTTCATCCGCCGTTTCGAGCAACAACGGCATGAGGATATTGCTTATGGCCTGGGAAGCAGTGCGGGCGAACCCGCTTGGAATATTGGGAACACAATAATGGATCACATCATATTTGGTGAAGGTGGGTATTTCGTGGGTGGTAACCACACTCGACTCAAAGCATCCGCCATGATCGATGCTCACATCCACAATCACCGAGCCTGGGCGCATTTGGCTAACCATTTCCTCTGTTACCACCACCGGGGTACGCCCGCCGTTACCGCTCAGGGCCCCTACAGCCACATCACAGGTTTTTAATTGTTTGGCCAGGATTTTCGGTTCTATAACGGAAGTCCATAAACGCCCACTGATATTATTCTGCAATCGTTTTAACCGATAAATACTATTGTCAAATATTTTTACACTGGCTCCCATGGCAAGCGCCGTGCGGGCTGCATACTCCCCAACAATACCGGCTCCGATGATAATTACTTTGGTGGGTGGGATCCCGCTGATTCCCCCTACCAATACCCCTTTCCCGTTGTTGGCATTGCTCAGGTACTGCCCTGCAATGAGCATCACCGCGCTACCGGCAATTTCACTCATGCTTCTTACAATCGGGTTATGGCCTGTAGCATCCTTTAAATTCTCGAAACTTAAAGCGGTAATCCGCTTCTCCATCATTTTCTCGAGGATAGATTTTTTCATCACCGGCAGGTGAATAGGCGAAATGATATATTGATTAGGCTTTAAGTAATTACAGTCTTCTTCACTCACCGGTGCGCTTTTTACCACTACATCGCTTTCGAAAACATCCTTCTTGGAAAACAATATTTTAGCTCCGGCATCGCTGTAGTCCTTATCCGAATAATTGGCGCCAATACCCGCATTGGACTCAATATTCACTTTGTGCCCATTGGCTACAATAACACTAACTGCATCGGGTGTAAGGGCTATCCGGTTTTCAATAAAGGAGGTTTCGTGAGGTATCCCGATACATAACTCTTCCACTTTCGGTTTTACATCAAGGGTTTCTTCCAGGGTTTCATAGGAGAAAGATGGGGATACAAAAGGAAAGTTGGTTGCCATAGTTTCTGGGCCTGCAATAGCAGGCAATCAATTTACAAAATTATTTCCAGCCTGCGAAGCGATTCTCCAACAATTGTAAGTTTACAATGCAGGGTTTGGGGTGGGAATATTTCCGGAAATTTTTCGGGCCATTCCACAAAACTGAGCCCTCCGTTATATAAACAATCTTCTACCCCGGCATTCACTGCCTCTGCCTTCGATTGTAAGCGGTATAAATCGATATGGTAAACCGCTGAAGAGGAACCCGGTTTTTGGTACTCATTAATAATGGAAAAAGTGGGACTGCTGATGGTATCGGTAATGCCAAGTTCCCTGCACATAGCCGTAATAAGGGTGGTTTTTCCTACTCCCATAGACCCCTGCAAAGCCAGTACCTGGTAACCTGCTGCCTGGGCGAGGAGGCGCTTTGCCACGTCATTTACTTTTTCCAATGAAAATTCCACAACCATGATGCAAAGATATTTTTGTAATTAACAATTCACTTCTATGGAGCCTTAAATAATTTTGCAATATGGAAAAAATTGAATGGCGGGTTGAGGGTATGCATTGCACCAATTGTGCCCTTTCTATCCGCAAATACCTTGAGAAAGAAGGCCAGGAAGAAGTAAAAGTGAATTTTATTGGGGGCGATATCAGTTTTAAACATTTGGGCACTGTTTCTGCAGATAGGCTAAAACAGGGTATATCGGAATTAGGCTATAAGGTTACTAGCACCGTTGCATCCGGCATAACTGCCGAACCGGTTAAGCAAAATAGATTCAACCTGAAATTTACATCCCATCTTCACCGGTTTTTATTTTGCCTGCCGTTTACTCTTGTGCTCATGCTGCACATGCTACCCTGGCATATCCACTTTTTAATGAACCCCTGGATCCAGCTTTTTATTTGCCTTCCGGTATTTGTTGTGGGCATGGGGTATTTTGGGAAGAGCGCCCTGCGAAGCCTTCGAAAGGGATACCCCAATATGGATGTATTGATTGCGATGGGCGCCACAGCCGCTTTTGTGTATAGCCTGGTGGGAACACTGGGCAACCTTGGCCCCGATTATATTTTTTATGAAACTGCCGCTACCATTATCACGTTGGTTTTCCTGGGAGAATATGTAGAACATATTTCGGTGGATGCAACGCAAAAGGAACTGAAAAAATTATCGGCTCAACAAGTGGTAATGGCCAATATGATTGCCTTTGATGATAAATACCAGGAACAGGTCTTTCAGGTGGAAAGTGCCCAGTTAAAAGTGGGCGACCTGGTTTTGATTCGGACGGGGGAGCAGGTACCGGCCGATTGTAAAATCCTTTCAGGGAATGTAGAAGTAAGCGAAGCCCTACTAACCGGAGAGAGCCGCCCCCTCACCAAAACAAAAAAGGACCAGCTTATTGGGGGTAGTATTATTGAGGATGGTAGTTGTAAAGCCCAGGTAACTGCCGTTGGAAAAGATACGGTACTGAGCACTATTATTACCATGGTAAAAAATGCCGAGGCGGAAAGGCCGCCCTTGCAACAACTGGCCGATAAGATCAGCGCTATTTTTGTTCCGGCTGTAATAGGAATCGCCATTCTCACATTCCTGATCAATTATTTTGGGTTTCATGTTTCCGGCACATCCTCATTAATGCGTAGCATAGCTGTGCTGGTTATCAGTTGCCCCTGTGCCATGGGGTTAGCCACGCCGGCTGCCATTGCCGTGGGGCTGGGGCGCGCCGCAAAACAGGGGGTCTTATTCAGGGATGCTAAAAGTCTCGAATTGTTTAAGCATATTAAAACGGTGGTCTTCGACAAAACAGGGACGCTCACCTTAGGGCAATTCACTCTATCGGACATGCATACCCTAATGAATGAGGATGAGTTCAAAAAAATAATTGTTTCTCTCGAAAAATACTCTACCCATCCCCTTGCCCGTGCGGTAATTCGAATTTGGGACACTGTTGTGCCAAACCCGTTGTTTGAAGTGTCTGAAATAAAAGGAACCGGCATGAGGGCAAAAGATAAAGAAGGAAATGTGTGGGAACTGGGTTCAACCGATTTTTATAAACAGGGAACCCAACCCGAGCCCGGGCATACGGCATACCTGTTTAAAAATGGAGCCCTGCAGGGTTGGTTCGATTTGTCGGATACCGTAAGGCCCGAAGCGGCTGAAGTTATTGCTTACCTGCATCAAAAAGGAATGGAAACCATCCTGCTCAGTGGGGATAGTGAAGAAAAAGTATCGGCGCTGGCCAGGGAGTTAGGAATTAAAAAATATTTTGCCGGCTTTAAACCAGATGAAAAACTAAAAAAAATAGAGTCCCTGAATAAAATTTCGCCGGTGGTGATGGTAGGCGATGGAATAAATGATGCCCCTGCATTGGCAAAAGCGGCAGTCGGGATCTCAATGAGCGATGCGTCTCACCTCGCCCTCCAAAGCTCGCAGGTGGTTTTGATGAATTCCGGATTAAAACAACTCCCCCTTTCTATGGGCCTGGGAAAACATACTTTCCTAACTATTCGCAGCAACCTGTTTTGGGCCTTTATATATAATATTGTTGCCATTCCGGCTGCCGCAATGGGTTTTATGGCACCCCGGTTTGCTGCATTTGCAATGGGCTTCAGTGATGTGGTGCTGGCATTAAATTCACTTTGGCTTAAATTTAAAAAAGTTACCTGAGCCTTTACCGACGTTAACTTAGCGAAAATTTTTCTTGAAGGACATTTCCCAGATATTAAAGAACTATTGGGGGTACGATCGTTTCCGGCCTCTGCAGCGGGAAATCATTGAATCGGTATTGCAGGGAAACGACAGCCTGGCCATCCTCCCAACAGGCGGCGGCAAATCGATTTGCTTTCAGATTCCTGCCCTGGCAATGGAAGGAATTTGCCTGGTTGTAAGCCCGCTCATTGCATTGATGAACGACCAGGCAGAAAACCTGAAAAAACGAGGTATCCATGTGCTGGTGGTTCATTCGGGAATGCGTTACGCTGAAGTGAAAAATACGTTGAGTAATGCCGCATTTGGCAATTATAAATTTCTTTATGTTTCGCCCGAAAGGTTGGAAACAGAATTATTCAGGGAGTATCTTCCCGCCATTAAACCTTCGTTAATAGCCGTGGATGAAGCCCATTGTATTTCGCAATGGGGATACGATTTCAGACCTACCTATTTAAGGATTTCAAAGCTAAGGCAGGAACTCCCACGGGTTCCTATTATCGCTCTTACTGCATCGGCTACCCAAAAAGTGCAGGATGATATTTGCGAAAAACTCCTGTTTGGAAAGAATCATCGCATATTCAGACAGTCATTCGAAAGACCCAATCTTTCTTATAGCGGATTTATTCCGCAATCTAAACAGCACAAAATTTTAGAAATTTTACGGAATGTACCGGGTTCCGGAATTGTGTATTGTAATAGCAGGAAGCTAACCCAACAGCTTGCCGATTTACTGATCAAAAATAAAATCCCGGCTGCCGCCTACCATGCCGGATTATCATCGGAAGATAGAACGGCAGCCCAAAATAAATGGATACAGAATCAGGTAAGAATTATGGTTAGCACCAATGCATTTGGGATGGGAATTGATAAACCCGATGTGCGTACGGTTATTCATTTTGATATCCCGGACTGTCTTGAAAACTATTACCAGGAGGCAGGGCGCGCGGGAAGAGACGGCAATAAATCGTATGCGATATTGCTGCATGAAGGGAAATCGCTGAACGACCTGGAGGAAAAAATAAACAACCGATACCCCGGCTTCGAAATATTAAAGAAGACATATTCCGCATTAATGAACCACCTCCAGGTTGCAGCCGGTGCAGGAGAAGGGCTGTCATTTGATTTCGACCTGCCTCTTTTTGCAGATAATTTTAAAATTAGTATGCCCCTGGCCGAATCGGCTCTAAAGGTTTTTGTGGAAGAAGGATTGATTGAACTAAGCCCGGGCGCCAACAAACCATCCCGGTTGGAATTTAAGGTTAACAGGGATGAACTGAATGACTTTGAAAAGCGATATCCTTCCAACAAAGAACTTATTCAAACCCTTCTTCGTAATTACGAGGGAATTTTTCATAATGAAACCCCATTATATGAATCATTACTGGCAAAACAGCTTAAAACTTCCTCCATCCAGATAAAAAAGGGACTATTGTTGATGCAGGCAAATGGTATCGTGTCCTATACGGCAGGATCACAAAAACCAGAGATCAGCCTGCTGCAAAACCGGATGTATGAGGATGCATTTAAAATTAACCTGAAGCTACTCAGGGAAAGGAAGGAAAACTTTAGAGAACAGCTTAGATCTTTAACCGGGTACGCCAATGAAACCGAAATTTGCAGGTCGGTATATATTGGGAGATACTTTAATGACCAGGGAATTAAAGATTGCCAGATTTGTGATAACTGCATCCGAAGAAGAAAGAACCGAATAAATTCAAGCCAATTCAAAAATATTGCCTCCGCAATTGAAATTACCATTTCTGAAACCCCAACAGCTATCTCAACCCTTTTGGAAACCTTAAAATCTTACCCGGATGATGCAGTGTGGGAAGCAATCAATTTTCTATTGGCAGAAGGTAAAGTAATTCGGGTTGAAGGAAATAAATTGAGACTTAAAGGAAAATAAAGTGCAAAAAAAAGGGACCAAGATAGAAATCTAGTCCCGCTTTAAAATCCAATATCCTATGAAAAACCAAGACGAAGATATACTTAGTTCTGGTTTAATCCAAGTATTTTTTTAAATTATGCTAAATTATTATTCCTACAAAAAATAATAATTTTATTAAATTCTATAAAGAATATCTGAATTCTTTAAACAATTCCAATAAAAGCACCAAGATAACCGGGAAATTTTTAATATTTTATAAATTTTACTTTTTCGTAAATTTATTATCAGGGCTATAGATATTATATAATTATTTAATTTAAATAATTATAGAAAAACCGGTTTAAAACCAGGAATTTTTTGACGAGGATCGCCTCCGGGTACTTCCTCCCAGCCCAATTACCCCTAACAACGACCTCACAATCGTATTTCCAGCGGTCCGAACCATACTTTTTACAATGCTATTATCTGCTATTTTTTCCAGTGTGGAAGGCTCCGGCTTATCTTCCTTTTTGGATGCAGGCTTATTTTCTTCGTCTTTTTCACTTGCGATTTGCAGCTTTTCATTCAGTATTTCATAGGCACTCCGGCTGTCCATATCCTGGTTGTATTTGGCAACCAATTTAGAGGATGCATTTATTTGAGCCACTTCCTGATCGGTAAGCACATCCATCCTGCTCCGGGGCGAGCATAGCATAACATGAACCAGGGGTGTTGGGATACCCTTTTCATTTAGCATGGTCATAAGCGCCTCTCCGATGCCTAACTGAGTAATCAGGTCTTCGGTTTTATAAAAATTGGTTTCCGGATAATTCTCGGCCGTTTGTTTTATGGTTTTCCGGTCGGCTGCGGTAAATGCCCGCAGTGCATGCTGCACTTTGAGTCCCAATTGGGCCAACACCGAAGCCGGTACATCCATTGGATTTTGGGTGCAAAAGAAAATGCCAATTCCCTTCGATCGGATTAATTTAACTACTGTTTCAATCTGCTTTATTAATTCATTGCTTGCTTCCTGGAATATCAGGTGTGCTTCATCAATAAACATGACCAGTTTAGGTTTATCCATATCGCCTTCTTCGGGGCATGTGGCATACAGTTCGGCCAGCATTTGCAGCATAAAAGAGGAGAACAACTTGGGCCTGTCCTGCATATCGGAAACCCGAAGTATATTAATCATACCCTTCCCATCAGAATTAATACGCAGGAGGTCGTCGGTTTCAAAGCTTTTCTCACCAAAAAAGATATCACCGCCCTGTTGCTGCAATTCAATCACTTTCCGAAGTATGGTTCCCGTAGAGGTACTTGAAATTTTTCCATAAACTTTTTCAATGTCCCCTTTGCCTTCATCGCTGATGTATTGCAACATTTTGGTAAGGTCTTTCAAATCGAGGAGGGGAAGTTTATTGTCGTCACAATACTTGAATATCAGTGCCACCACCCCACCCTGGGTATCGTTTAAGCCCAGGATTTTGCTAAGCAATACCGGTCCGAATTCGCTAACCGTTGCTCTTAGTTTCACTCCATTTTTTCCGGTAAGCGTTAATAATTCCGCAGGATACTTTGCCGGCGTATAGGTAAGGTGGAGTTTATTATATCTGTCTGCAATTTTATCGTTGGAAGCGCCTTCTGCTGCAATACCGCTTAGATCTCCCTTAATGTCCAGTACCAATACTGGAACGGAAGCATCACTCAGAAACTCACTAATCATTTGAAGGGTTTTTGTTTTCCCCGTACCGGTAGCGCCTGCAATGAGGCCGTGGCGGTTCATTGTTTTCAGGGGAAGAAAAACCCCCGCTTCGGAGATTACTTCACCATTCAACATACCACAACCAATTTGGGGAGCTTCCCCTTTAAAGCTGTACCCGGCCTTTATGGCTTCAACAAATCCAGATGCATCACTCATTATAATGATATTTTTTTATCTATTAAAAGTAAATACAGATTGGGAAATTTCAGGTAAAAACTAGTTGAAAAACTGATTTCTACCGGTCATCCCTGAAAAATAAAACGGAAATACGGCAGATCCGCCATTCATCAAGAACCAAATTTATATTTCGCTGTCACTGCATATCGGGCTAATTTTGCCACTCAAATGATAAAAGATATGAAAAAAATTTTTTGTACACTCTCTTTACTTGCCCTGTTGGCTCCTGCCTTCAGCCAGAAAGTAAAATATATTGAGTACAAACTCAAAAACGGGTTACCGGTAATCCTCTCCCAGGATAATTCTGCACCCGTAGTTACAATTTCTGTAATGTACCATGTGGGAAGTAAAGACGAACAACCCAATCGGACCGGCTTCGCCCATTTCTTTGAGCATCTTCTTTTTGAAGGATCAGAAAATATCAAGCGGGGCGAATTCATGAAAATTGTTACCGCAAACGGCGGTCAAAATAATGCCAATACTACCCAGGACCGTACCTTTTATTATGAGGTATTCCCTGCTAACCAGTTAGCCACAGGGCTCTGGCTCGAAAGTGAAAGGATGATGCATCCCGTAATTAATGAAATAGGGGTAAAGACCCAAAACGAAGTGGTGAAAGAAGAAAAAAGGCTTCGGGTGGATAACCAGCCTTATGGGAATTTTATTGGGGATATTATGAAGCTCCTGTTTTATAAACATCCATACCGTTGGGTACCAATTGGATCGATGGCTGACCTTGATTCGGCTACCCTCGATGAATTTAAGGCCTTTAATAAAAAATTCTACACGCCAAGTAATGCTGTACTGGTGGTTGCGGGCGATATCGATATCCCCAAAACCAAAGCCCTTATAGAAAGCTATTTTGCCGATATCCCATCGGGCACACCGGTGGTGAAGCAAAAATTTGTGGAAGCCCCCATCACCAAAGAAATAGTGGATACTGCATACGATGCCAATATCCAGATCCCTGCCATCATGATGGCCTACCGCACTCCGGGCATGACCAGTGCTGATTCCCGTGCCCTCGAAATGGCCTCCAATGTGTTAAGTAACGGAAACAGCAGCCGGATGTATAAAAAAATGGTGGATGATAAAAAGGAAGCACTTTTCGCCGGATCCTTTAACTATGCACTGGAAGATTATGGCGCCTATATCCTGTTCGCCATGCCCAATAACAACACGCCATTAGACACCCTGCTTCAGGATATGTCGGAAGAAGTAACCAAACTCCAAACCAGCCTTATTTCGGAGGAAGAGTTTACAAAAATCCGCAACAAAGCAGAAAATGATTTTCTGGATAATAACAACCGTTCATTAAGCGTAGCTGAAAACCTGGCTGATGGATACACTTTTTACCATAATGCCAATCACATCAATGTGGAATTGGATGAAATCCGTAAAGTTACCCGGGAAGATATTCAACGGGTAGCCCGGGAATACCTGAATCCAAATCAACGGGTAGTATTATATTATTTACCTAAAAAATAACCAGGCAATTATCATTCGCTAAATGCTAAAACTTTTCAAGATGAAAAAAATTCTGATCATAGCGCTGGGTGTAATGATGGTTGCACCGTCTTTTGCGCAAAATAAAGTTGACCGTTCTAAACAGCCTGCTCCCGGGCCGGCACCCATTATCCATCTTAAAGATCCGGTAATCTATAAAATGCCAAATGGTATCACCATACTCGTGGTGGAAAACCACAAAGTACCCAAGGTTCACGCCATATTAAGTATTGACCGCGGGCCGGTTTTAGAAGGAAATAAAGCAGGTGTTAACAGTATTATGGGAGCCATGCTGGGTGAGGGAACTAAAAATATGTCAAAGGCTAAATTTGATGAAGCCGTGGATATTATTGGTGCAGATGTAAGTGTACACTCATCAGGAGGTTCAGCTTCTGCGCTTACCCGTTATTTTAATAAGGCCTTTTCCTTAATGGCAGATGCCTTGATGAATCCTGTTTTCCCGGAAGAATCTTTCGAAAAAATTAAATCGCAGACTTTAACCGGACTAAAAGCTTCCGATAAAAGCGCCCCGGCCATTGCCGACCGGGTTAACCGGGCTCTTAATTACGGGAAACATACCGCCATGGGCGAATTCGAAACAGAGGAATCCATAAAAGGATTAACGCTGGATGATGTAAAAGCAGCCTACAAAGCGGGTATTACCCCATCGCGTGCCTACCTTACTTTTGTAGGGGATATTACACCTGAACAGGCAAAAGCAATTGCAGAAAAGACCTTTGGAAAATGGACCGGAGTAAAACTTACACTCCCTTCCATTACCGATATGAATAACCCCGCAAAAACTGAAATTGATTTTGTTGACCTTCCCACGGCTGTACAGGGTGAGGTGCGGGTTGGTAATCTGATTAATAACCCCATGAACGGACCCGATTACCATGCGGGCTTACTTGCGAACCAAATTCTGGGCGGTGGTGCCGACAGCAAGTTATTTATGAACCTTCGCGAAAAGCACGGATTTACTTATGGCTCCTATTCCAGTATTGGAAGTGGCCGCTTTCAAAGCATGTTTTCGACCAATGCCGCAGTGCGAACAGAAAAAGTAGATAGCGCTATGGGCGAAATGCTCGTAGAAATAAACAATATGCGGAATGGAAATATCTCTGAGGAAGAATTGAAAAATGCCAAGGCAAAATATAATGGAACCTTTGCCCTTCGCATGGAGGATCCTTCTATTACCGCTACCTATGCAGCCAATATCCTCATCAACAACCTGCCCAAGGATTTTTACCGTACCTACCTGCAAAAAATAAATGCCGTTACCAAGCAAGATGTAGTACGGGTTTCAAAGAACTTCATGTCAACCGACAGGTCCCGAATTGTAATTGTTGGCAACGAATCTAAAATCGGCCCCAACCTGCTTCGTTACGGTTATGCCATTAAAAAATTCGACAAGTATGCAGAACCCGTAATTGAAAAACCGAAGTCTGTGGATAACAAGGAAACTGCCATGACCACCGATAAAGTTTCCGCATTCACTATCGTTAATGACTACCTGAAAGCAATAGGCGGAAAAGAAGAAGCGTTAAAAGTAACCAGCTTCTCTGCCGATCTGAGTATGGAAATGATGGGGCAATCTTTTACCGGCACAGAAAAAATTCTGGCCCCCAACAAACACCTGGTTGAACTCAAAATGGGCGCCATGACCATTATGAAACAATCCTTTGATGGAACGAAAGGATACCAGCAACAGGGGCCCCAAAAAGTAGATATGAGCGAAGAAGAAATCAAGGAGGCTGGAGATGATAAGGCCGTTATTCCCCAGGTTTATTACCTAAGCCCCGATTATAAAATCGAATACAAAGGAACCGGTAAGGTAGGCGATGATGCCACCTACCGTTTACAGGTTGTACCGGCAAGCGGGAAAACCAGGATGGAAGATTACTCTATCAAAACCGGCTTACTGCTACAATCTGAAACAACGGAGAAACAGGGAGAACAGGAAGTTTCGGTTAGCACTGAGTTTAAAAATTACCAGAAAGTGGGTAACGTAATGTTCCCTATGGAGGTAACCCGAAATGTGGGCGGACAAGAATTCACCCTGATCTATTCGAACGTAAAAACAAATACCGGTGTTACAGATGCCGATTTTAAATAAACCGGACAATAATGATCTTACTGGAAAAGAGCCGCTCCGAAGGGGGCGGCTTTTTATTTGATTCCGTTTCCGGGTGGCGGTTTTCCGGATATGAAAATCAAAAGATTCCAATAAAAAATAATTCACCGGGCATCAAAAAGATTGGGAAATACAATTCCACGAACCTGAAATATAACAATTCATAATTTCAACTGCCCAATTGAGGATACCGGAAAACAAGAAGGTTTTATCAAATACATAATTCAGTGATCCTTTTCAAATAATGACATCTATTAACAGAAAATTTAGTTTTACATTCGCAAAACAGTTTTTGTTTTTTATATTTTTAAAAAAAATAAACAGTTAATATGGACGCAAAACCCAAGATCCTCCTTTGCGAAGACGATACAAACCTGGGCATGGTGTTAAAGAATTATCTCGAATTAAACGATTATGAGGTGGTTCTCGAAAGAGACGGTCGTTTGGGACTGGCTGCTTTTCAGCGCGAGAAATTTGATATCTGCCTCCTGGATGTAATGATGCCAAATGTGGATGGCTTTACTTTGGCCGAAGAGATCCGGGATATTAACCCCGATGTGCCTTTATTTTTTATCAGTGCCAAAACCATGAAGGATGATATCATCCAGGGCTATAAACTGGGAGCAGATGATTATATCACCAAACCATTTGACAGCGAGGTATTGCTTCACAAAATAAAAGCCATCCTTAAAAGAAATGAAGAGCTGCATCGGGATGAAGTAAATGCCGAGTTCGATTTAGGCAGCTATCACTTTAACCCCCGCCTCCGCGAACTATCCGTTAACGGTAAAGTACAAACGCTCTCTCCTAAAGAAAATGAACTCCTGAAAATGCTGGCTGAATATAAAAACGACTTACTTCCCCGCGAAGCGGCATTAAAGCGCATCTGGGGCAGTGACACCTATTTTAATGGCCGCAGCATGGATGTGTACATTGCTAAATTGCGCAAATACCTGAAAGAAGATGATAAACTTGAGATTGTAAATATCCACGGAAACGGATTCCGTTTAGTGGTTCAGGATTAAATTAAGGTTTCAAATTATACAGCCCCTCCTCCAGAGGGGCCTTTTTATTTTCCGGAGGTAGGCGACCCCGGACAGTATATAAATTCATTTATTCAAACAAATCACCGGTTTGTGTGGGGCGCTGCTGCTTTTTACCCAAATGCGTATAGGCTTTAGCGGTAGCTTCTCTTCCCCTTGCTGTCCGTTGTAAAAATCCCTCCTGGATGAGAAAGGGCTCATAAACCTCCTCAATGGTTCCCGGTTCCTCGCTCACGGCAGTGGCAATGGTATTGATCCCTACCGGGCCGCCTTTAAACTTATCGATGATAACGGAAAGTATCCGGTTATCCATTTCTTCCAGCCCGTGTTGATCTACATTTAATGCCTTCAGCGCGTGCTGGGTAATCCCCAAATCAATCACTCCATTCCCCAACACCTGGGCAAAATCACGCACCCTGCGCAATAATCCATTGGCAATACGGGGGGTACCCCTGCTCCTGCCCGAAATTTCTTTCGCTGCATCGGAAGTAATCCGGGTATTCAAAATTCCAGCGCTTCGGAGAATAATATGTTGGAGGGTTTCAGCTTCATAATACTCCAACCTCGATTTAATGCCGAAACGCGAAAGTAATGGCGCTGTAAGCAGCCCGCTGCGGGTAGTAGCCCCCACCAGGGTAAAGGGATTGAGATTAATCTGGATACTCCGTGCACTGGGGCCCGAATCAATCATAATATCCAACCGGTAATCTTCCATGGCAGCATAGAGGTACTCTTCCACTACCGTGCTAAGCCGGTGAATTTCATCTATAAATAACACATCATTGGGTTCCAGCCCGGTTAACAAGCCAGCCAGATCGCCAGGCTTTTCAATAACCGGCCCCGAGGATTCTCTGATGTGCACACCCATTTCATTGGCAACAATCCGGCTAAGGGTTGTTTTACCCAATCCGGGAGGGCCATGAAAGAGAATATGATCTAAGGCCTCCCCTCTCATTTTTGCGGCCTTAATAAATACATTCAGGTTTTCTATTAGGCGTGGTTGCCCTGTAAAATCGGCAATTTGAGCAGGTCGGATGCTATTCTCAAAAGCCAGATCTGCGGCGTTTGAGCCGGAATGGTTTGGATCTAAATGAGGATTCGGCATGGCAATTTCTGTTCCGTAAAACTAAATCATTTTCCCAAAAAATTTAGGATTTGCCGGAATAGCGCTTCCGGTCTAATCCCGCCTTTTATACCCAATTTTTACCTTTGATATAAAGCTGCTTTTTTTGCTTTAGCTTACCGGTTAGATTTGTATGGTATGCTGAAGAAAATATCTATATACTGGTGGTGCCAGATTTTAGGGTGGCTGGTTAATATCGCCATAAGCATCTTTTTTGTAAACACATTTGGGACCCCTACCTCCAAATATTATTTCAGCCTGATCACCTCCTGCCTGATCGGTGTACTAATCACCCATATCATGCGAAACAGCATCCACAAGATGAAGGTGCTGGATAAATCCATCAGCAGGCAAATTATTTTTCTTTTAATACTAACCATTGTTTATGCCTTCATCTTTGGAATTGCAGCAGAGTTTTTTGATTACCTGATAGGATATAACCCCGAGCGGCTCGAAAAATTTACGCGCAGCGAGCGGATCTTCCTGGGTAGCTTCAATGCCATGTGGCTGATCCTGGTGTGGAATATGATTTACTTTATGTACCACTATGTTGAAACGGGGCGAAAACAAAAACTTGATACAATCCGACTCGAATCGATGGTGAAATCGCTGGAACTGCAAACCATTAAATCACACATTAACCCTCATTTCATATTTAATGCTCTAAACAGTATTCGCGCCCTGGTAGATGAAAATCCGCAAAGGGCAAGAAAAGCCATTACCGAACTGAGTAACATCCTGCGAAGCAGTATGCAGACTGAAAAATTGGAGACCGTACCCCTGGAAAGGGAACTGAATATCGTGAAAGATTACCTTGCATTAGAACAAATGAGATTTGAAGAAAGGCTATCCGTAAAAATGGAAATTGAAGAAGACACACTATACCTTCCCGTTCCGCCCATGATGCTTCAAACGCTGGTTGAAAATGCAATCAAACATGGCATCAGCAAGCAGATATCCGGAGGAGTAATAGAAATCCAATCAACCCTCCACCAGAATACCCACGAACTCGTGGTACGAAATTCGGGTAAGCTTAATGGTTATAATCCCGAAAATGAAAACGGATTCGGAATCAGAAGTACACACGAACGGTTAAACCTGCTATTTCAGGGAAAAGCCGGTTTTAAAATAAATGAAACTCCGGCGGGAATGGTAGAAACCATAATCACCATTCCTGTTTTAAATCCTTAAAAAATAATATTATGCCTAAAGCCCTTATCATAGACGATGAACGCCTTGCCCGTAATGAATTAAAAAAATTATTACAGGATTTTCCCTCAGTGGAAATAATTGGGGAAGCGGCCAATGCAAATGAAGGTTTGGAAAAAATTGAAAGCCTGAACCCTGATCTGATTTTCCTGGACATCCAAATGCCGGGAAAAACCGGCTTCGATATGCTGACAGAACTGGAAAAAGCTCCACGGGTGATCTTCACAACCGCCTACGATGAATTTGCCCTGAAAGCATTTGAAGTAAATGCACTCGATTACCTGATGAAGCCGGTTGAACCCAAACGACTGGCAGATGCCTTACATAAATTACAGCAGGCAGAAGAAAAGGAAATGGCAGCGCTGGCAAACCTCAACCGAACCATGCTGAGCGAAAATGACCAAGTGTTTGTAAAAGACGGGGAAAGATGCTGGTTTGTTAAGCTTTCCGAAGTTCGCCTTTTTGAAAGTGTTGGAAACTATGCCAAGGTATTTTTCGGTACGCATAAACCACTCATCTTAAAATCATTAAATGCCCTCGAAGACAGGCTGGATGAAAGGATCTTCTTCAGAGCCAACAGAAAGCATATCGTAAATCTGAGAATGATTGAAAAAGTGGAACCTTATTTTAATGGAGGCCTGTTATTGGATTTAAAAGGGGGCGAGAAAGTGGAAGTCAGCCGCAGGCAGGCTGTTAAGTTTAAGGAAATGATGAGTCTTTAATTTCAGGGAACTCTAACCGAGGATGCATGAATGGCTGCCGACATTTCCCGGATAAGGGAAGGGTCTTTTTCAATGGCATTTCCAATTACAATTACATCGGCCCCCGATTTACAATTTAGGTATGCCTTTTCAGGATCTGTAATTCCACCTCCTACAATCAGAGGTACTTCAATGCTGCCGGCCACCTCCGAAATCATATTTTCGGTAATCGGTTTACGTGCTCCGCTTCCGGCGTCCATATAAATTAGTTTCATCCCAAGCATTTCTCCTGCCATAGCGGTGCAAACTGCAATTTCATTTTTATCGGAAGGTATAGGGCTTGCATTGCTGATATATGAAACCGTAGTAGGCGCTCCCCCATCAATAACCATATAGCCGGTTGGCATAATTTCCAATCTGCTTTTCTTTACTGCCGGTGCCGATATTACATGTTGGCCAATTAGTAACTCGGGATTGCGGCCACTGATTAAGGAAAGGTATAGCAGGGCATCTGCATATTGGCTGATCTGGGAAGGGCTTCCGGGAAAAAGAATTACCGGGATATCACATTCCTGCTTTACCTGTTTTACCGCCTCATCCAAAAAATGAGAAACAACCAGGCTGCCACCAATAAAGAAATAATCCACCGATGCATCCAGTGCAAGTGAAACAACATCCTTCAGACTATGGGCATTTACCTTATCGGGATCTATGAGTACAGCAAAGGATTTTTTCTGCTGATGCTTTCGTTCCCAAAATGATTGATAAATAGATTTACCCATAATAGCCGCCGTTTATATTACACTCCGGTTTCATGCAAAAATGTGCATTTTTTCCCTACTACCGAAATATTAACCATAATCATATATAATATAGGCCCGTTTTGCCTTCATTTCTAAGTATTTTTGGGTTATGCCCAACGTAACCAGGGAAATCCGGTTTAAAACAGCCCGAAGTGGCGGAAAGGGCGGACAAAACGTGAATAAGGTGGAAACCCTGGTGGAAGGCCTTTGGGATATTTCGAAAAGTAGGTTGTTTTCCGATGAAGAAAAATCAAGAATAATTGGAAAACTAAAAAACCGGGTAAATGCTTCCGGTATCCTCGCTATCCGAAGTTCCGAAAAAAGGACGCAACTGGAAAACAAAGAAAATGTAATCCGGAAAATAAATGAAGCGGTTAAGCAATCTCTGGTTGTTCCCAGGAAAAGAAAAGCAACAAAACCCTCTGTAGCTTCTAAAGAAAAAAGGATTGCGTCTAAAAAGAGGAATGCGGAAATTAAAACAGGGCGAAAGAAAATTTCAGGTAATGATGCGTAGAACAAATTTATATTTAATTTTTATCCTTCTTTTATCTCCTGCTTGGGGGTGGGCACAAAACGAAGGAACCCTGCGGCTTGTATTTAGCCTTGAAGCCAATGGCAAACCCATCCAGCTTCGCGATTCTTCCTATCACAATGGATTTGGAGAAAATTACACCATTAACAAACTGAAATTTTATGCCGGTCAATGGATTTTGGGCGATCAACTCATTGATGAATATCTGTTAGTAAATGCCGCTTTGGAAGAAAACAAAATCGACCTCAGTTTACAACCCGGAAAATACAATCAATTTTCCTTTCTTTTGGGAGTGGATAGTATCCGGAATGTGAGTGGAGCACAGGATGGCCCACTCGATCCGATGAATGATATGTTTTGGACATGGAATACGGGCTATATCATGTTTAAACTGGAAGGGAATTCTCCCCAATCTACGGCCGATCTAAACCGGATTGAATGGCATATTGGCGGCTTCAAAGGCCCCTTAAACGTTACCCGGCGGATCCGGTTTGATGCTCCGTTTGAAATTGTGAAGGGGGCAATTACCGAAATTCAATTGAAGGTTGACCTTGATAAAATTTGGAAGGGGAAAAATGAGTTTAAAATTGCTAATGACCCCATGTGTATGGTAATGGGTTCCCTTGCCAATAAAATTGCAGATAATTTTCAGGGCTTGTTTAGTATTCGTAATGTGAGTGTACCAAAATGAAATCGATTACTGCATCCATTATTATTTCGGTGATCTTCATTTTTGGAATTGCCTTAACCGGTGCAGAAAAAAATGAAGGAAAGGGCCCCTTCAAACCCCGGCCTATGAAACTGGAAATTCCTAAAGGATGGCCCCAACCCGAAAAGAATGTGTTTGATAATAATCCCCTCACCGTGGAAGGTTTTATGCTGGGAAAGCGTTTGTTTTATGATGGAAACCTAAGTAAAGACGGCCAGGTGAGTTGTGCCAGCTGCCATCAGCAATTTGCAGCCTTTGCCACCTTCGATCATGATCTAAGCCATGGTGTAGCAAACACCTTAACCACCCGCAACGCACCAGGTCTTTTTAACCTGGCATGGAAAAAAGAAATGCATTGGGATGGCGGGGTGAACCACCTCGAAGTACAGCCTCTAAATCCCATGACAGCCCCCAATGAAATGGGTGAAACCCTCGATAACATTGTGGCAAAAGTGAAATCAGACACCGCTTATCGCAGATTCTTTGTGGCGGCTTTCGGAAGCCAGAAAGTA
>JAFEAB010000088.1 GCA_018266615.1 Bacteroidota bacterium | reverse complement strand
TGCCCTTCTCAATACCCTTCTCGATGCCCTGCTCCATCCCGCGCTTGACCGCGAGCCGCTCCACGCTGGTGACGTACTTCATTTGCCTTTCTCCTTCAATGGCTTCGATATCGTGCCACAACTCGATTTCAAGTTCGTCGGGCAGGCGCATCATCCAGTCGAGCACGCCAAAGAATTCGAGGATGCGCTGGCGCGTCCAGTTCCGCTCGTACAGCAGCCGCACCAGGCGACGCTTGGCATTGAAGCGCCGGGCCGGGTCGCGGCGGGTGCTTCGAGTGAGGTGATGGGCGGCGGCCACCAGCGCGAAAGGGTTGGGGTCGGCCAGCAGCGTCGCGAGATCGGCGGTGAGGTCGGTCAGCTTGGACACCGGGTAGCTCAGGCTGTGGCGGCAACCGAACAGCTCGACGCTGAAACCGTCCGGCCGCCATCCCGGGTCGTCGTCAGCCAGCACTGCGAGACTGGCCACCGCACGGCGGTGACGGTCGTAGATGCGGTAGTTGTAAACAAACTCCGCTCGGCAAAGTCGGCGTCGCGGCTGCCCTGCACCTCGATATGAATGCACACCCAGTCCTCGCTGCCGTCGTGACGGTATACCCGGGCCAGCTTATCGACGTGGCGCCGGCCGGCGGGGGCGTCATGGCTGATCTGCTGCAGTTCCTTGTCGAGGAAGGTGTGGCCGCGCGCCCAGTCGATCTGGCGGTGGGCGTCGGGGAAGTGGAAGGCGACGAACTCGGGAAAGGCATTCTCGAGCGCGCCCTTCCACGGGCTGTCGTAGTCGTCGGCGGCTGTGTCGGGCATGGCGTGCGGCAGGTTGCGGGGATCGCGCCATGCTATTCGGTTTTATGCCTTTGTCAAAACTGGCGCAAATCGGACCTGGCATTGCGGCGTGCTGACCAGGCGCTGAGGTCGCGCTCAATCCCGCGCCTGCGCGGCGGCGGGCGTGCTGGATCTACTCGCCTTCCACACCCTCGAACACTTCGGCGACCGGGCAGTGGAAATCGATGCTGGCGAGATGCAGTTCTTCGTCGGGGGCGAAGGGGTACAGCACCCAGTGGCCGGTGTCGTCGCGGCGGAAGACTTCGATGCGGCGCTGCTCGGTCGATACGAGGACGTATTCGCGCAGTGAATCCAGCATGCGGTAGGCGGCGAACTTGTTGCCACGGTC
>JAFEAB010000087.1 GCA_018266615.1 Bacteroidota bacterium | reverse complement strand
CGTCATCTGGGTGCTGGTCCACACCGTGTACCGCCTGCGCGTGAAAGGGATCGAGCATGTCCCGGAGCAGGGGCCGGCGGTGCTGGTCGCGAACCACGTCAGCTTCGTCGACGCGCTCGTCATCACCGCCGCGTCGCGCCGGCCGATCCGCTTTGTCATCGACCATCGTGTCTTCCGCTGGCCGCTGCTGTCATTCGTGTTCCGCGCGAGTGGCGCGATCCCGATCGCGTCGGCGAAAGAGGATGCCGAGATGACAAAGCGCGCGCTCGACGAAATCGCCCGTGCGCTCGACGACGGCGAACTGATCGGCCTGTTTCCGGAAGGCAGGATCACCGACAACGGCGAGCTCCACCCCTTCCGGCCAGGGATCCGGCGCATCCTCCAGCGCAGTCCGGTCCCGGTCGTGCCGCTGGCGCTGCGCGGACTGTGGGGCAGCACCTTCAGCCGCAAGAACGGCTCGCCCCTGCGCCGCCCGTTCCGGCACGGGCCATTCAGCAGCGTCGAACTGGTCTGTGGGGCGCCTTTCAGCCCCGGCGACGCGACGCCGCAAACCTTGCAGTTTGCCGTGGCCAGCCTGCGCGGCAACGTTCGCTAAAGTGGTGGCTGAGCGGCGCGGCCCTTATGTCGGTGGGCTGTTCCCTTGCTCGCCGAAAACTATGATAAACGCCTAATCTAACCATTGGAAGAGTCACGCATCAGTCGCAGAAACACCGATGTGCGCAAACGCCGAACGAATCTGGAGGGCGTCATGAACACCGTTCGCTGGAACATCGCCGTGTCGCCGGAAGTGGATTGGTCCGTGGGCATGTACATCACCGCACTGGGAGGGGGCGAAAGTCTCAGTCCGCCCAGAAGGCACCGTTCGGACTGCAGGTAGGGTTGCCGCTCGAATGGCCGCTCCACTTGGGCCTCAGATGGAAACCTCGCCTGCCTGTGAGAAACAACAGGCCGCCCGACTCACTCCCAGCTCAGTGCGCCGCCGGTCTGATACTCCGTGACCCGCGTCTCGAAGAAGTTCTTCTCCTTGCGCAGGTTGGCCTGCTCGTCCAGCCAAGGCAGCAGGTTTTCCGCGCCGGGGTAGGGCTCGGCCAGCCCGAGCTGGCGGGCACGGCGGTTGGCGATGTAGCGGAACTGGCCCATGTGCTGCGCGGCCGAGTAGCCAAGGATGGGCTCGCGCAGCAGGTAGCCGGCGTAGGCGGTTTCGGCGGTCTCGGCTTCTTCCCATAGGCTGGCGAGCGCCGCGGGATCGAGCTGCAGGTTTTCCTCGGCAATGAGCGTGCGCAGGGTGCGGATGCCGAAGGCGCAGTGCAGCACCTCGTCGCGCATGATGTACTGCAACTGCTCGGCCGTGCCCTTCATCAGCCCGCGCCGCTGCAGCGCGAAGATGGGGGTGAAGCCGTTGTAGAACCAGCAGCCCTCGAAGATGGCAGCGAAGAAGAGGTAGGAGAGCGCGAATTCGTGCAGGTTGTCGCGGTCGGTGAGGTCGAAGTCGGCTCGCATCACGCGCTCGAGGCGGCGGTTGGCGAGTGCGATCTTGCCGTGGATCTCGGGCACGACGCGGTAGCGGTTGTAGATCTCCTGCTGGTCCAGACCCAGGCTTTCGATGCAATGCTGATAGGTCCAGGTATGCAGGGCTTCCTCATACACCTGGCGGGCCTGGTAGATCTGCAACTCGGGCGCGGTCATCTTCTCCATCACCGCCAGGCCGATGTTGCGCATGGCGAGGATGTCCGAGGTGGTCAGATAGGACAGCACGTTCTCGAACACATGGCGCTCGGCCGGCGTCAGGCGATGGTGGTAGTCGTGAACGTCCTGCGCCATGGAGATTTCCAGCGGCGTCCAGTGATTCTTGTTGGCGTTGAGGAAGAACTCCCACGCCCAAGGGTACTTGAAGGGCGCGAGCTGGTTGATGTCACCCTGGCCGTTGACGATGCGCTTGTCGGCAGCACGCACCGGCGCCTGTGCGCCCGGCCGGGCATCGGTGGCAGACAGGGCCGCGTCGGGGCGGGATGCCGTTGCCGTGGAAGCCGGGGAGTCTGCCTGGCGGGAGGCTAGCGTAGTGGCTGCCCGAGGGCGAACCGGCGTGTCCCAGTCGTCGAAGAAGGCGGTCATTGGCAGGCCTCGCAGTCGGGGTCGAGGATGGAGCAGGTCTTGGGCGGCGGGTCGGCGCTGGCGGTGGCCGGCGTGGTGGTGCCGGTCTTCTCCATGGCGGTGGCGCCCAGTGTGCGCAGGTAGTAGGTGGTCTTGAGCCCGCGCAGCCAGGCCAGGCGATAGAGCTCGTCGAGCTTGCGGCCCGACGCGGCGGCGACGTAGAGATTCAGCGACTGCGCCTGGTCGATCCACTTCTGCCGGCGCGAGGCGGCTTCCACCAGCCAGTGCGCCTCGATCTCGAAGGCGGTGGCGTAACGCGCCTTGAGTTCGGCGGGAATGCGCTCGATCGGGGCGAGCGAGCCGTCGAAGTACTTGAGGTCGGCCACCATCACTTCGTCCCACAGGCCGAGTGCCTTCAGCTCGCGCACGAGATGCGCGTTGACCACGGTGAACTCGCCCGACAGGTTGGATTTGACGTACAGGTTCTGGTAGTCCGGCTCGATCGAGGCGGACACGCCGACGATGTTGGAGATGGTCGCGGTCGGCGCGATGGCGACGCAGTTCGAGTTGCGCATGCCATGGCGGGCGATGCGTTCGCGCAGCGGGCTCCAGTCGAGCGCGGAGGAGCGGTCTACTTCGAGCAGGGCTCCGCCACCCGCGTTGCTGCGTCCGCGGCCCTCGGCCAGCAGCGCGAGGCTGTCCTGCGGCAGGATGCCGCGGTCCCACAGGCTGCCGCGGAAGCTGGAATACGGCCCGCGTGCCTCGGCCAGCTCGGTCGAGGCCCAGTAGGCGGCATGGCAGACGGCTTCCATCGAACGGTCGGCGAACTCGACCGCGGCGTCCGATGCGTAGGCCAGGCCCATCATGTGCAAGGCGTCGGCAAAGCCCATGATGCCCAGACCCACCGGGCGGTGACGCAGGTTGGCGCTGCGCGCCTTGGGCGTGGCGTAGTAGTTGAGGTCGACGACGTTGTCGAGCAGGCGCATCGCGACGCGCACGGTACGCTTCAGCTTGTCGTGGTCGAGCGCCCAGCGTCCGTCGCCGTCGCGCGCCAGATGGGCGGGCAGGTTCACCGAGCCGAGGTTGCACACCGCGGTCTCGTCGGCCGAGGTATTGAGCGTGATCTCGGTGCACAGGTTGGAGCTATGCACCACGCCCACGTGCTGCTGCGGCGAGCGCAGGTTGCAGGCGTCCTTGAAGGTGATCCATGGATGCCCGGTCTCGAAGAGCATGGTCAGCATCTTGCGCCACAGTTGGATGGCGGGCAGGCGCTTGACGAGGCGGATCTCGCCGCGCTCGGCCCTGGCCTCGTAGGCGCAGTAGGCCGCCTCGAAGTCCTGGCCGTAGCGCTCGTGCAGGTCGGGCACGTCGACCGGCGAGAACAGGGTCCATTCGGCGTTCTCCAGCACGCGCTTCATGAACAGGTCGGGGATCCAGTTCGCAGTGTTCATGTCGTGCGTGCGGCGGCGCTCGTCACCGGTGTTCTTGCGCAGTTCGAGGAACTCCTCGATGTCGAGGTGCCAGGTCTCGAGATAGGCGCACACCGCGCCCTTGCGCTTGCCGCCCTGGTTCACCGCCACCGCAGTGTCGTTGACCACCTTGAGGAAGGGGATCACGCCCTGGCTCTGGCCATTGGTGCCCTTGATGCGGCTGCCGAGCGCGCGCACCGGCGTCCAGTCGTTGCCGAGGCCGCCGGCGAACTTCTGCAGCAGGGCGTTCTCCTTGATCGACTGGTAGATGTCCTCGAGGCTGTCGGCCACCGTCGTCAGGTAGCAGGACGACAGCTGCGAATGGCGGGTGCCGCTGTTGAACAGCGTCGGCGTGCTGCTCATGAAGTCGAAGCTCGACAGCAGCTCATAGAACGCGATGGCCTGCGCCTCGCGGTCGATCTCGTTGATCGCGAGGCCCATCGCCACGCGCATGAAGAAGGTCTGCGGCAGCTCGATGCGGCGGTCGTCGACATGCAGGAAGTAGCGGTCGTACAGCGTCTGCAGGCCGAGGTAGTCGAACTGCAGGTCGCGCTCGGGCCGGATCGCCGCCGCCAGGCGGGGGAGGTCGAAGTCGGCCAGCCGCGGATCGAGCAGCTCCGCCTCGATGCCCTGGCGGATGAAGGCGGGCAGGCAGGCGGCGTAGCCTCGATCGCGGTCGGCCATGTCGGCCTGCGAGGTCTCGTGCCCGATCACCTCGACGCGGATGGCCGACAGCAGCAGGCGCGCGGCGACGCGGCCGTAGTCCGGCTCGCGCTCGATCAGCGTGCGTGCTGCCAGCACCAGGGCCTGGCGCACGGCGGCAATCGGCACGCCGTCGTAGAGGTTGTGCAGGGCGTGTTCGAGCACGGTGTCGGCGGACACGCCCTCCAGCCCTTCGCAGGCCTCGCGGCACACAGCGAGCAGGGCGCCGCGGTCGAGCGGGCGGCACGCTTCGCCATCGACGACATGCAGCACGGGGCCGGCGCCGCCCGCCTGCGCTGCGGCGCCCTTCTGCGCCGCGCGTTCGGCCGCGCGGCGTTCGCGGTAAAGCACGTAGGCGCGAGCGACGTCGTGCTCGCCCGAGCGCATCAGCGCCAGCTCGACCTGGTCCTGGATGTCCTCGATGTGCAGCAGGCCGCCGTCGGGCAGGCGACGGGTGAGGGCACCGACCACGGTATCGGTGAGTCGGGCCACGATGTCGCGTACGCGTGAGGACGTCGCGCCCTGGCGGCCCTCGACGGCGAGAAAGGCCTTGGTCATGGCGACGGCGATCTTGTTCGGATCGAAGGCAGCGACGGCGCCATTGCGGCGGATGATCTGGAAGGCGGCGAGTTGCATGGCGCTATCAAGTGCTTCGGCGGGAAGTCGGTCCACGGGTGGTCCTCGTCGGGGTGAGTGCGGATGAAACGGGTTGCTGAGGGAAAGCGAGCTTCAGGCGGCCGCGAGGCTGCCTGCGCTGGGGGCCGGGCAAGGCTGGGCGTCGTCGCCGGTGTGGGACTCGGCCCGCAGATTCAGCGTAAGGGGGGCGGTGCGGCTGCCGCTAGGCCGGCGGAAGCCGCTGGCGGCAGCCATGTGGAGTACGGCCGGGCTGACGCTGTGACACACGATCCGGCCTGCGCCGTGCACGCGGGCCAGTGCAATGACGCGGTTGAACAGTGCTCGGCCCAGTCCGCGCTGGCGATGAGTCGCGGTGACGCTGAGCCCGAAGTCGACCTCGCCATCGCGTACCGCGACATGGGCGAGGGCGACGATGTCGCCGTGCGCGGTGCCCAGACCATGCACATGGTCGCGTGCGAAATCGAGCGTGGCGACGTAGGCGGCGATGCCTTCGCCGCGGATGCCGTGGCTGAAGCGCAGTAGGCGGTCGTCGGCATCCAGTGCAAGCAGGTGTTCGAGGATGCGGGGGGCGTCGGCGGGGCCGAAGCGGAACATCGGCCTCAGAAGGATGCCCGCGGAATCGGTCGGCGGTGTCAGCGTTGCAGCGGGGCGGTCGGCGGTGGACATGGCGGAGATCCGGTGCGGGCAGGGCGGATCTCCGACGCACGGGCGTGATGCGTCACGCGCATGGCAATGCCATGCGGTGCTGCCGTGCCATCAGGAAAACGAGCAAGTGAAATGGTGTGAGCCATGCCTCTTGTCAGGGACACCCCGCCCCAAACTGTTAAAGGTGATGTGCATGGCAGGTCTCCTGGCTCACGGGTCGTTGCCTTGCGCCAGCCTTCCCGGAAGATTTCCAGTGGCAGAGAGGGCGCAGGACTCGCCGATTACAGTTGCGGGGGCAGCTCCGGGGTTCGCGCTGAGCGCGGCACCGGATTCCCTTTTTAATCCCCCGCGAGGGGGAACCATAGACGGACGAGACTTTAACTGGAGCGGATGAGAGGCGTCAATTTAGCCAACTACGGATAGTGTTTCGAAAGTCCGCTTCCCCGATAGGCTGTGTGTGCCAATCAGGCCAAGCCCCACAGCCCGTGACCGAGGGCGAATGTCCGCCCGCTGACCACACTCCGCCATGGCGAGAGCGGCAGCGCGGTCATGTCCCGGCCTTGTTTCATGGCCCAGAGATGGCTCTGATCGGGGTCTGCGGTCTTCCGCGTGCCGGTCCATGTCGACCTGGGCGCCGACCCGCACGTGATTACCACCAGATGAGGACCCCACGCACATGAAAGCCGGATGCAATCGCGGCGAACTCTGCTATCCGATCATCTACGAGACGTCGTACCTGTGCGATTTCGAAGTGGCCCCTGAGGAGCCGCGACCGTTGGATCCGGATGCGTTCGCCGGCTATGTCGAAGCGGTTCCGATGTGCACAGTGCGCGCCTGGGCTGGCCATGGCGCTACACGACCCGCCATACTGAAGCCATGACGTCACGCCGACGTGACGCATCGTTTGCCTGACCACCGAGACCGTCGAGGTGTTGTACGCGCGCGGCGAGGAAGCGCGCATTGTGGGCATCAGCGGTTACACCGTCATCCTTCCGCGTGCACGCAAGGATAAGCCCAAGGTGTTCGCCTTCTCCAGCGGCGACCTTGAGAAGATCCTAACCGTCCAGCACGATCTGGTGTTCGGCTTCTCCGACACGCAGGCGGACACTGCGCGCGACCTCATCAAGGCGGGCGTGGCGGTGCATGTGTTCAACCAGCGCAGCCTAGACGACATCCTGGCGATGGTCGAGACCGTCGGCCGATTGGTCCGCGTAGGCCGTCAGGGGGGCGTACCAATGCATTCGCCCCGTCTCCAATTCGTACTTGGCCAAGGTAAACAAGGCTCCGCCGATCTGTGCGGCGGCGTAGCCGAGCAGACTCAGGTGGGTGACGCGGTGGCGCAGGCGCGGGAGGCTGGGGATTTGCGCGAAGCGATCGACCACCTCCGTGCGCGGCCACGCGTCGGCATACAGCCCGACGGTAACGTGCGGCACGTAAGGTCCATGCGGGTGGGAGCCCTCGGACTGCAGGCAGCGCCTGACCGTGGCGAACGCATCATGCCCCTCATGCACGGTCAGGAAGGGCGCTGACGAAAAACTCTCCAGCCCACCGATTTCGATGTCGAAAGCGGCAAGCCCTTGACCCTGAAGCGCCTTCACCTGCGCGGAGAGCAGGTGACGGTCGAATTCGTCCTCTACAGGCGGGCGCGCTTGTGCCGGAAAGCCGCACAGGGCCAGGGTGACGTGCGGCTGACGCTGGTATTCATCGAGCAGCAGTCCGTCTAGCGCCCGCTGTGCTGCGGCCATGCGTGCGCGCACCGTAGGCGTATCCATGTCGAGCGCCCACAACACATAATGCCGACGCCCACGGTGCCATTCAGGAAAATCCCGGCGTTCATTGCGCAGCGTCAGGGGGGCAGCCAGAAAGCGCTGGCGAAGGGGCGTGAGCTCGGTCATCGGTCAGAAAAGAGTCGGGGTGGGGCTTTCGGGCCCGAAATGTACCCTTCCAGACCAAGGTGGCGAACCCGCAGTTCTCACACCCTCCCGGGTTATCCGCTCGTTGAGGTTCTTTGTTTCACGTCCATCAGCTACCGGCCAT
>JAFEAB010000086.1 GCA_018266615.1 Bacteroidota bacterium | reverse complement strand
CAGCGGGAGGTACCATTACCGGCGTCAGCAATCCCTATAATTTATATGTGGGGAGTGGAGGATTGGCCACCCCCGTAAGTCCAGGTAAAGTGACCATACAAACAGGTGGTGCATTCCGGATCAATTCCGGCGGATGGTTAAACACGGCATGGCCTAATTCCATTTATTATGCAGCAGGAAGCACGCTTGAATATAATTCCGGTGGATCGTATAATTCAGGTACCGAATGGATTCAAGGGGCAAATGGGGCTGCAGCGAAAGGAGGCCCAAGCAATGTTTCCATACTGGCACCAGGCACTCAATTGCAATTAAATGCCGGAGGCACCCAAATCATGACCGGCAATTTATTGGTGAAAACAGGAACCCAGTTGGCCTTAAATACGACCCCGGGACGGGATATCAGCATAGGGGGTAACTGGTACCGCGAATCGGGCAGTACCTTTTTAGCTAACGAAAGAAAAGTTACTTTTTGGGGCAACTCCGACAAGACTATTACCCTGCAGGGGGGGGGTGTTGAGAATTTTGCCCTTCTTAGAATTGATATAGGAACCAATACCTTAAAACTGGCAGCGGCGCCGAATGGTACCAGCATTTTATTATCGGGATCGAATGGGGCTTCCAATTCTCTGGAGTTTATCAGAGGGAATATAGACCTTCAGCAAAATACTTTCAACTTCAATATCAACTATAGTAATACCCAAACCAATAATATTCAGCTCGACGGGCAGGTGAGTAACCCCACCCGCAATATTATTAGCACGGGCGGACCCGCTACTTTTTATTGTTTTAACCTCGATAATTCCAACTCCCGCTTAATGGCATTTAGTCACCCCGGCACGTATGGCGATCTCATATTTAGCAGCGCTGTTACGTTGGTTACGGGTGGCCTCAATGCAGGAGGTATTGATTTTGGAACCGGATCGCTGGTAACCATCAATGGCACTTTCCGGTTAGATTCCTATGGTTTTACACAAAATAATCCACCCCGATATGGTGCGGGTTCATATCTGATTTATAACACCGGCGGGATGTACCGGCGGAATGTGGAGTGGCAAACTTCAAATCCCGGGATTCCGTATAATGTTTCCCTAACCAGTGCCAATACCCACGTGTACCTTAATACACTCCTGAATGGGAGCGCTCCCCGTACTGCACAATCCAGTCTTCGGATTTTTTCCGGTGCTATATTATCGATGGATGGAGAAGGGGGGAATTATTATGGCGACAAACTAACGGTGGCGGATAGTGTTTATATTGCCGGTACCCTCGAGTTGGCTCATACGTTTGGAGGCGATATGTTTGTGGGCAAAGACTGGAAACGGGTTACCGGTGGAGTATTTACGGATAACCTGCGCGAAGTGGAGTTTTATGGTGCCTACGATAGCAACATAGAAGGTCCTGCTGCTACGGGAGAAACCTTCTCTTATCTTTCCATCAACAAAACAGGATCTTACCATGGAATTTGCCAATCTGCCATTAATATTACCCGGCGGCTACGCATTCCCGGTGGTATTTTCGATCTGAAGGGGGATGATGTTACACTTAAATCTTCTGCTCTTTATACGGCCTACCTGGATGTGGTTCCATCGGTAAATTCTATTGACTACCTCGGCACGGGCCGTTTTGTGGTTGAGCGATTTATTGCCACCGGTACGGGGGGATACCCCAATCATGGAAAGTCCTGGCAGTTACTTTCGGTGCCGGTTAACGATGCCGGAGGGCCTTTGGGGCAAACTGTAAATCAGGCCTGGCAGGAAGGGCAGGCAGCGGCGGTGGTGGGTACCCCGGGGTTAGGAACCATCATCACCAATAATGTGGTGGGTACCGGGGGGTTTGATTTGGTAACGGGTGTGGGGCCCTCTATGAAGACCTATGACCCGCCCACCAATACCTGGGTTGGAATTTCGGGAACGGGAATTAAGCACTATAACCCTAACGGGTACATGATCTTTGTGCGAGGCGATAGGGGAGCGCAGGCTTATAATTCCACACCGGTAAATACGGTGCTGCGTACCCGCGGGAAAGTATTTGAGCCCAGTAATGTACCGGCATCTGTGCCAGTGCCTGCCACCCTGTTTCAAACGGTGGGCAACCCGTATGCCGCACCTATTCGTTTTTCTTTGCTCACCCGTACCAATCTGAAAGATGTATTTTATGTGTGGGATCCCCGGTTAACTACCGGTAGCGCATACGGGCTGGGGGCATATCAGACATTTAGTTACGATGGCACCGATTACCGGGTAAGTCCGGGTGGTGGCAGTTATGGTGCATTAAACTCAATTTGCGACAGCATCCAAAGCGGGCAGGCATTCTTTGTTCAGGCAAAAGCCAGTGCGGGTACCGTGGGATTTTCGGAAGCGGCCAAAGCCGGTGGATACAGGCTGGTGGCTCGAGCAATGAATCCCCAACAAGCATCGGGCAATCTCCATTTCCTGGGTGTAAGGCTGTATGTTAACAATCAGGGTGTAAATGAACTGGTGGATGGAACGGTGTCGCAGTTTGCAAACCGGTTCAGTAACGCAGTGGATGATATGGACGCGTTGAAGTTGCAAAATACCGGGGAGGATTTTTCTATCATCCGGGATGGGAAGTTGTTGGCTTCTGAAAAAATGGATATACCTCGAAATGGAGATGAAATTCCCTTTAACCTGGCCAAATTCCGGGCCATGAATTATACCCTCGAAATTATTCCTGATAACATGCAATTACCCCGGTTGCAGGCATACCTAAAAGACAACTACCTTAATAGTTTTACGGCTGTAAGTTTAAGTGATACAACGCGCTATAATTTTTCAGTAAACGCTTCTGCTTCTGGTTCTTATGCTGCAGATCGTTTTTCGATTGTCTTTAAAAGAAGCCGGTTTCCGCAAATCCTGCCCCACCTTTATAGTATTAATAATGGACACGAAGAAGTGCTGATATGCACTGTAAACCAGGTGTCTGCAGCAGGGTATTTTGAACTTTTTGGTGAAGTAAACGGGATTTATCATCCTATTGCCCGGGCTGATGCCGGTTTGGCAGCATACCAGTGGCAGGTACCCAAAGGAATGGAACAGGCGGAATTCAGCGTAAGGTATACTTCTGCTGAAAGCCCGGAATGGAGCAATAAGGTGAAAGTAACCAATGAGGTTAGAGAGGATGAATTCACGGTATTCCCTAACCCGGTAACCCATGGAGTTTTATCTGTCAACTTTCCGATGGGTACCTCAGAAATTGGAAGTAATCAATTGAATTATAGTATTTTGGATGCTACTGGTCGGGCGCTGCAAAAGGGTCGTATTTCCTTTGAAGGACAGGCTATGCCGCAAAAAATTTTCCTGAAACGAACTATCCCGTCGGGAAGTTACCGGTTGGTGATGGAGAGGAATGGGAAGAAGGTTGCTTCGAAACCGGTAATTATCATCCAAATGGATTAATCCAACCGCCTTTCTGCAGGTATTTTCGCTTTCTCCGGCCGGTGATTTTTAATGCGTGGAGTATTGTGGTTTTTACGGAAATACCGTATTTTTGAAGGTCGTGGGTTTTGATAAAATACACTATATCAATACCCATTTCATTTAAATACCTATACCCTGATAAGTAGGAATTCCGAAAGCCAAAAAGTTGGAATATATCCCCAAGTGAAAACCGGGAGCATTAAAAATTATGGAAATAACTCTACCTACAGTTTCGGTTTTTCGCCGGGGAAGTAAATTATTTTGGCGTTTATGCATTTCCGTGTTAACGGTCTTTTCTTTTTATTTTTCTGAGGCACAGGTAAATTTGACCGCCACATTAGGAATCCCCACAGGAACCTTTCCAACGCTGCACGATGCTTTTGCAGCAATTAATTCAGGGCAGCATCAGGGTACTATTGTTATTTCCATTACTTCTAATATTGATGAGGGAACCACTCCGGCTGTCCTTTATAGCAGGGATGCGGACCCCTGCAGCTATTTATCTGTTATTATTCGACCCACTGGCGATAATATCAGCATCATTGGTACACCTCCTTCCGGACGTGGGTTAATTGAACTGAATGGGGCGGATTTTGTAACCATTAATGGGGATAACCCCGGTTCCCCCGGCATAAACCGCAACCTTACTATCAGCAATAATTCACCTACCTCCACCATAGCGGGCAGTTGCATTCGGATTGCCACCTCTGCAGCCGTAGGAAGTGCCGATAATAACAGCATCCTGAACTGTATCCTTTCAGGAAATGTAACGGGTGGGAACGATTCGGGGATTAGCAATGCCGGATCCGTTCCGGATATCAGTTTTGGTATTTATATAGGGGGAAACGGAGGTTTCACCAACCTTACCGACCCCACGCCTATAACGGTAGCTTTACAAGCAGCGCCTGCTACCTCCAGTATTAAAAACACGGTAATTCAGAATAACCAGATTTCGCAATGTGGCAGGGCAATTATGTTTAACTCTGTCAGCGCTTTAGTTTCCAATAACCTAACGGTTACCCAAAACGATATAGGTGCCGTAGCTTCCTTGGGAGCATTTCCATTCACGTCACCCGCTACTACCGTATATAAATCGGGGGTATGGGTGGCAGGCACCAATGCAGTAACCATCAGCCAGAACAATATCCAAAATATTATTTCCTATTTGAAAGTTGATATTTCGGGGATTGAGCTTAACTCCAATATCGGCTCGGGTAACATTTTGATTTCCGGGAACGACATCCAGGGAGTTGCCAACAATTCTATTGGTTCGGGATCCTCGGCTACGGGTATCCTCGTTAATTCTGTGGGGGCACCGTTCAGCATAACCGGCAACAACATTAACGAAGTGCATAACCTGGGAACCACTTCTCCTGCATCGGGTATAAAGATTAATTCGAATGGTGGGATTGCCACTATTAATTTAAATAAAATTTTAGGGGTTAACAATCACCAGAATACCGGATCCGCAGGAGGGATCCTGTTAACATCTGCCGCCAATGGAGCGCTTATCCAGAATAATTTTATTGCCAATATTATGAACCTGGGTAATAATAGTTTTGCAGCACCCTCCGGGGTGGCAGGAATTGGGCTCTATTCGGGTAGCCTTCACCGGGTGAATCATAATTCGGTGTATTTGTATGGGGCAAGTCCTGCCATTGGAACCAATATCATCTCCTGTCTTTCACTTGGTGGTAGTGCACAAACGGATCTGGATATCCGGAATAACATATTTGCTAATAAGGTTTCGGGCGGGGCTGCCAATAATGCACACGTTTGCTTATATTTTCCATTTGCAGCTTCTTCTTCCTTCAACATCCAGGTTAACAACAATGCCTATTTCTCAGGTAGCAGCCCGGGAATTTCGGGTGTTGCTTATGCAGGAAGCAATGTTTATAACTCACTGAATCTTTATACAGGCGCCACTTTCGACCCAACGGTTAGTACCGGTGCCGCCAATTGGAGAAGCTACAGTTCGGCGTTAGGGTACCCGGGCAACGATCTGTCTTCCTTTGGAAGTACAGGAGCTGTACCCTTCGTAAGTGGTATAGATTTACATATTACTCCGGCCGTAACTCCCATTGAATCCGGAGGGGCTGCCCTGGGAGTTGCTAAAGATATTGATGGGGATTCCCGGAATATGCAATATCCGGATATGGGGGCAGATGAATTCAATGGTACTGCTTCCGACATTACCGGGCCATTAATCAGTTATACCACATTAGACAATACTTGTTCGCCCGCTATCCGGCAACTGGTTGCAACCATCACCGATTTTTCAGGTGTTTCTGCTACCAATCTGCCGGAACTGTATTGGTCTGTGAATGCCGGGGCCTATACTCCTGTAACCGCCGTTCCTTTAGGCGGAAATCAATACCAGTTCAGTTTTGGTGCGGGTTTAGGGTTGGGGGATGTAGTAAATTATTATATCGTTGCGCAGGATATTCCAGGAAACGCCTCTGTATGGCCATCTATTGGGGCTACCGGATTTTCCATTTCACCTCCGGCCGTTAGTACCGCGCCCACAGCACCTTCCACTTATTCTATCCAGGGAAATATGACTGCGGGTACCTATGATGTAGGAGTGGGGCAAACCTACACTACGATTACGGATGCCCTTAATGCATATAACAATTCATGCCCACAGGGAGCCATCGTTTTTCGCCTCATGGATGCAACCTACCCATCTGAGACCTTCCCCCTCACCATTAATAACCCCTATGCCTCTGCGGTAAATACACTCACCATCCTCCCCAATGCGGGAGTTGGAGTAACGGTTACGGATAATAGCGCATCGGCTATTTTTAAATTGAATGGTGCCGATTATGTTACTATAGACGGATTGAATGCAGGAGGAAGCTCTCTTACGGTTCAAAACAACAACCCGGCCGGGATCGTAATTTGGGTGGCGAGCAAATCGGCAACAAATGGAGCTACTCACAATACCATTCAAAACTGTATTCTTCGGGCAGGTAGCAACCTGCTTGCACCGGCAGTTATATTTTCGGGAGGTGGCACCCGATTTTCTACTGCCGCCCAATCTCCCAATTCATACAACAGTTATATCGGAAATGAACTTTATGGGGCAATTGACGGAATTTTTGAATATGGGCCTTCCGGATCACCAAATCAAAACCTGAGCATTATCTCCAATAAATTGGGCTCCACTGCAATAAACGCCGATAAATTGGGTGGAAGGGGAATTGAAATCAGGTATGCGGATAATGTTTCCATTACGGGAAATACCATTTCAGGAATTACCTCTTCCACCAATACCCTCGCAGGAATTGGTATTTATAATTTAGTTACCAATGTGGTAATCAGTGAAAATAAGATTAGCGATATCACCCAAACCACCAATGCGGCCGGTGCGTATGGGATATGGCTGCAGTCCGCTTCCAATACGGCCAATATCCGGGTCAGCAACAACTTTATTTGGGCGGTGAATGCAGCCGGGAGTTTTACCCTTGCAAACAACAGTTTCGGAATGTTAATTGCCAGTGGAGGCGGATACAGCATTTGGTTTAATTCCATATCGATGGCTACCAACCAGGTAGAGCCAATGGGAGTTCTGGCAGCATTGCGCATATCCTCTGCCGTTACGGCTACTAATTCTGTTGATATCCGCAATAATATCTTCTCCAATACCGCCACCCTGGGCGTCCGTTATGCAGTGTACAGTAATGCCGTATCCTCTATTTTTTCGGATATTGATTATAACCTGTATTATACAAACAGCAGTTCGCAATTAAATTTCCTTGGAACCACCAAGGCTAACTTATTCGAATGGCAAACCGCTACCGGAAAGGATGCGCATTCTCTGGTTGCCAATCCTTCCTTTGTGAGTGTTGTAAACCTTCATCTGGCCCCCAACTCGGCAGCCAATGCGATGGCGGGGAATATACCTTCCATCACTACCGATATAGATGGCGATGCCAGGGTATTGCCAATGGACATTGGAGCCGATGAGGCAGATGCTACCGATTGTTTGGGGATGCCGGCAAAAGGTACCATAACCGCAACGGTTACCAGCTTATGTTCACCCGGGCCGGTTGCCATTACTGTTACCGGCTATGCAGTGGGAGATTATCTCACCTATCAGTGGCAATCGGCACCTGCACCCGGTGGGCCGTATACCGATATTGCAGGGGCTAACGTTCCGTCTAATTATGCAGTGCCCATGCTGGCAACCACTACTTCCTTCCGGCTAAAGATATTTTGTCCATTAAGCGGGCAAACCAATTATTCGGATGTGATAACGGCTACTGTAAACGCTCCCGTTGTTAGCTCCACTACCCCGCAAACCAGGTGTGGGCCCGGGACTGCCGTTCTTGCCGCCACCACCGTTACGCCCGGCGCCACCCTTAAATGGTATGCCGCCTCTTCCGGTGGTGCAGTTTTAGGAAGCGGCCCCAGTTTTACCACACCAATAATTAATAGCACCACCACCTATTATGTAGGCTCATCAAAAGGGAATAATTCAGGAACCGTAGGCCCGGTAAGCCCTACGGCACATGGAGGAAATATAGGAACTATGATGGTTCCCTGGGATGTATATTTTGATGTATTGCAACCTACCACCCTCGAATCGGTGGATATATTCCCGATGGTATCAGGCTCAGGTGGTAAAATATATTTGAAAGATGAGAATGGCGCTACCCTCCTGACCACCAACTTCACCACCAATGTTTCCGGGGGCGTAATTCCTCAAACCATTAATTTAAACTTTGCATTGCCTATAGGTACCGGCTACGTAATTACCTGTTTTATGCCTTCGGGAGGTATCCTGAGAAATGAATCCGGTTCAACATATCCTTATTCATCCTCTGCTATTAAAATTACCGGGAACAATTTTTCCAGCGCCTATTTTATGGGGTATTATAACTGGAAGTTTACCACCCAGTGTGAATCAACCCGTACTCCGGTTATAGCTACTGTTACTGCAGCGCCTTCTATCAATGCAACCGCTTCCCCCTCCAGCATTTGTGCCGGCGCCACCTCCGTCATTTCTGCTACCAGCTCCAATGCCGGATATACCTACATCTGGACGCCCGGCAACATCCCGGGTGCCTCCACCGGGGTAAGCCCTGCCACCACCACTACCTACACGGTAAAAGGTACGGATGCATCCGGAGGAGCCAATAATGGTTGCATAAATACCAAAACTGTTACGGTAACTGTTCGCCCTATACCGGCCGCTGTTACGGTAACGCCTAATAGCGGGAGCGTGTGCAGTGGAGGCCCGGCATTACTTCTTTCCGCCTCCAATGGATTAATTTCAAACATCACAGCCTATTCAGAGAAATTTAATGCTACCACCAATAATTGGGTTGCCGTCAATAATTCAACCGGAGGGATACCGGCCAATGCTGCCTGGACGCAAAGGCCAAACGGATATATTTATCATGGAGCAACTTTTAATAGTAATGATGCTACAAAATTCTACCTCAGTAATAGCGATGCCCAGGGGAGTGGTTCCGTAACAAAAACCACGTTTACTTCACCCGCTATCGACCTTACCGGTTTTTCATCCGCAACATTAAGTTATTACCATCACCTGACCTATGTGGGTGGGGAAACCGCTGTAGTAGAAGTGTCGCCGGATGGCTCGACCTGGGCGGCAATTCCTGGCGGAACCTACACCGGTTCGGTGGGTACTCCCGGGAATTTTGTAAATGCTGCATTAAACCTTGATGCCTATGCAGGGATGCCCGTTATATATATCCGTTTCCGTTATGAAGCCAATTGGGATGGCTGGTGGGCTATCGACAATATTTCCATTACCGGGTCTATGCAGAATCAATATACCTGGACGCAAACTCCCGTAGCTCCCAACAGTATTTTTAACGATGCGGCTGCAACCATTCCTTATGTTCCCGGTACTCCGGCAACCAATGTATATGTACTCCCTGCAGTTAATTCGCAATACACCCTCACTTCTTCTGGGCCAGCCCCCAGCAATTGTGGTACCAGTGCCAATGCAACCATTACCATCACGCCGCTTCCTACGGTTTCAATTACCAATTCTGGAAACCCGGTATGCCCGGGTACTACTGTGTTTTATAATGCCACCGTAACCAATGCAGGCCCAAGCCCCACCTACCAGTGGCAGGTGAATGGAGCCAATGTGGGAACCAATATTTCCAGTTATTCGTTTCAACCGGGGGAAGGGGATGTGGTAAAAGTGATTGTTACTTCCAGTGATGCCTGCTCCAATGGGTTGCCATTTGAAAGTAATAAAGACACTATGCACGTTCAAAGTAATGTGCCTGTTTTAACAACGATTAGTGCAAATCCGGGTACGGAGGTATGTGAAAACACCACCGTTACTTTTACTGCTACGGTAGTTAACGGGGGAACCACACCGGTGTATGAATGGAGGAAAAATGGCAGCATCGTGGGAACAAACAGTCCTACTTATTCTTATGTGCCTACTTATGCAAATAACGGCGATGCTATTACCTGTACGGTTACCTCCAATTCTACTTGTATTGCAGGCCCGAATTTCAATAAAAGTGATCAAATATTACTTACCGTACATGATATGGGAAATGTGAGTGTAACCGTAGGAACCATGTATCCTAATAATACGGTATGTACGGGCACGCAGGTAACGGTAGTGGCTACCCCAACCCATCCTGGAAGCAATCCCATTTATGAGTTCTTTTTAAATGGGGTACCTCAGCCGGCACAAGCTTCCAATAATTATGTTTTCACTCCCAATAATGGCGACCGGGTGAAGGTGCGTCTTACTTCCAACTATGCATGCCTAAATACTCCGTCTGCCAACCAGGCAAACAGCAATACCATCACCTTATCGGTACTCAATGTGGAACCGGTAAGTGTAGGCCTAAGCCATACCAATGCCCTTTGTACCAATGTTCCCATTGTTTTTACGGCCCTTCCTTCCAACGAAGGATCCAGCCCTGTGTATGATTTTTATTTAAATGGATCGGTGGTGCAAACCGGCCCAAGTCCCAACTATACCTTATTAAATCCCTCCACCGGCGATTTTGTGCATGTGCAGCTAACTTCCAACAGGGCATGTATAACAGATAACCCGGCAGTTTCTGCTGATTACACGATTTCGTTAACCCCCGGGCCATCCGTTTCTGTTTCGGCCAGTTGTACAAATTTATTAGCAGGATCCGGGCAGGTGGCTGATCTAACGGCAACGGCTACCTCCGGAGGCGGCTCAATTGATACCTACCAATGGTATCTGGCTCCTTCTACGCCGGTGGGGACTAATAGTCCTACATTTAGTACCAATGTTCCTGGTTCTTATTATGTGGTGGTAACTAACACCAACGGATGCTCGAACAGTAACCAGGCCAGCCCCACCATTATATCTACCATTACCGCTCCATTGGCAGGAGGTATTTATGTGATTCCGGGAAGTGGATGTACCGGGTTTCAGACCATTGCTTCCGCCGTTAACTATATTAACAGCTATGGCGTTGCCGGTGCGGTTACCTTCGCCATCACACCGGGATATACGGAAACTGCTCCCGAGGGTGGTTATAGCATCAGGGCTACCGGAACGGCTGCGAATACCATCACCTTCGATCGGGATGGTGCCGGTGCAAACCCGGTTATTACCGCCTCTCCCCAATTCCCTTCCAAGAATAACGACGGAATTTTCAAAATCCTAGGGGGCGATTACATTCGTATCCGGAACCTTACCATGCAGGAGAACCCGGCCAATACCGTAATGGTTCCCGGGCCGGGAAATACCATGACGGAATGGGGAGTGGCGCTTCTTTACGCCACGCCAACCAATGGCCCATCAAATAATATCATTGAGAACAACATCATCAGCCTCAATAAAAATTACCCCAATTCTTTCGGAATATACAGCAATATGCGGCACGATAGTGTGTCGGTGGAAACCCAGGGCGAAATGACCAATAACAGTGCGGGTAATAATAAGATTTATGGAAACAGCATCAGCAATGTAAACATTCCGATTGTATTTGTGGGTGGGGTAGGGAACAATACCCCCATGGGCAACGATATTGGGGGTAGCAGTTCGGCCACAGGAAATATCCTTTCCGATTGGGGAACCAATGCCGTTCCCAATCCCGGAAATCAGTTTTACAGTGTGCCGAAATCGTTTGAAGGAATTTTAGTCATTAACCAGGGGAATGTAAACGTGGGTTGGAACAACATTGCCAATACAGCCGGAATGGATGCCGGTACCAATGGACTTTATGGGATCAAAACCGATATCCTTCTCAGCCCGCCTTCGGCAAATTTTGTAAACGTAATCAGCCACAATACAGTTACCCTGAACAGTTCCTCCGTTACTGCTAATGCTCCGGTTGTTTCAATATTTTCAGCTAACAGCCAGGGTTTAAGCGGGGTGCTCAATGGAGAACTACAGGTGATGGGCAATACCCTTAGTACAACGCTTACCGGAATAAATTCGCCTGTTGATCTTGTGAATATATCTAATGTAATGCCCTTTGGTTCCGTGTCGTTTAACGAGAATAATTTTTTAAGTAACAACAGTACATCTGCCAGTGGAAATTATAGCGGTATTCTTAATGATGCCTATGTACAAAACACCATACATGCCGATAATAACCACTTTGGGGATTCTGTTAATAACACCCTATTATTACAGGCTAATAATGGAGGCCTCATAAAGGCTATTTATATTAAAAATGCAGGAATTAACGCCCAGGTTTCTATAAACGGGAATCACATAACAAAGCTGAATACTATTGGTATTGGCTCAGGCGAGTATTCTGCCGTTGACGTACCGGTTCAAACAGGGCTCTTAAATATTACAAATAATGTTTTTGATACCATTTCTCCAAATCGTATTGGCGCCGGGCGTATTGTAAAGGCTACATCCCCGGGGGGTACAAAACACATTGACGGCAATCAGTTCAACCTTATTAGTTCAGTGAACGTTAGCAAATTAGTGGAAATATGGGGAGATGGGCCGGACAACACCGTTTCTAATAATGCCTTCAGCAGCATTGTTTCCCAAAATAGTGTTACAGCTATCGACCTAGTGGGTGGAAACGGAACAGTAACCGTTGCCTCAAACAATATTTCCGGAATAAAGACCATTGGTTCCAATGCCAATATTACCGCTATTAATTCAAATGCCGCTAATGCCAATATAAACCTGAATAGCATTACCGGGTTAAGAGTTGAATTAGGAAATGCATCCATTGATGCCATTAACATTCAATCGGGGAATGCCAGCATTTCCCAAAATGAAATTTTTAACCTGGTGAACCGCGGAACCGGGGCAAGGATTTATGCCATACATAGTGAACCATCCTGTAATAACCTGATAATTGCAAAAAATAAAATTTATACCCTCTTTACCGATGCCGGTGTAAATGCTACTGCTATATATGGGATGAAGTTATCGGGTGGTAGCCAGGTAAATGTTTTAAATAATTTTGTGAGTGACCTCCAGGCACCAATTGGCAATGGTGTTGATCTGATTCATGGCATCGACATCAGTTCTTCCGATGCTGCTTCAAATTACCGTTTGTACTTCAACAGTGTGTACCTGGATGCTGCGTCCACGGGCACTGATTTTGGCAGTTCTGCCCTATTCCATACCACCCAAAGCACTGCCACCACGGCGGCATTGGATATACGCAATAATATTTTCGACAATGAATCGGTGGCCTCCGGATCGGGCATAACGGTTGCGTACAGACGCAGTTCGTCTGAATTGGCGAATTATTCGACATCCTCCAATTATAACGTCTTTTATGCGGGACAAACCGCTACGCCGGGTGCATTGTATTTTGATGGAACCACCGCATACAGCAACCTGGTAGATATGCAAACAGCCCTGGCTCCACACGAAGCCAATTCGCTGAATGCCAAACCGGTATTCATCAGCAATATAGATCTCCACCTGGATGCAAATGGAAACTGTGCCTTTGAAGGAAGGGGGATACCGATTACCGGGATTGTGGATGATATTGACGGCGACATCCGCAATACCACTGCTCCCGATATTGGCGCCGATGAATTTACCGGATTAGGAGGAGGGGTAGGTGTTTGGGCCGGAATAAACAGCAACTGGCTTGATCCCCTAAACTGGTGCGGCGCCATCCCCAATATGTTTACCGATGTGGTTATTCCGGGTGGGAAACCCTTCTATCCCATTATTACCACCAATTCGCCGGTATCACGCAACATCCTTATTCAAACCGGGGGAAGCATTCAGGTAACCGGGGCCGGGCAGCTCGCTATATACGGAACCATGAGTAACGCCGGTAATTTTGATGTGGCCGATGGAACCATCGAACTGGCAGGAGCCAGCCCTCAAAATATTCCGGCCTCCATATTTGTAAACGACGATTTAAAGAACCTCGTCATTAATAACAACAGCGTTTCCCTGGATGGCAACCTGAAAATTTATGGCAAGCTTTCCTTCCTGGGAAGTAACCGGACTTTTGCTACCAACGACAACCTCGTGCTTCGTTCTGTTGCCACCGGAACAGCCAGTTTAGGTGATATTACCAATAATGGTGCAAGCACTGGTAATAGTGTAACCGGCAACGTTAGTGTGGAGCGATTTGTACCCGCAAGGCGTGCATGGAGATTCCTTTCTGTACCTACCGCCCACAATCTGCAAACCATCCACGAAGCCTGGCAGGAAAATTTGCCGGCCAACTCCACTGTGCAATCCACCCCTCCGGGGTACGGTATCCATATTACCAAAGACAGTCTCAACTGGTCGGCTTACGGATTCGATCTCCGCACCCCGGTTGGGCCTTCCATGAAGACTTATGTGCCGGCTACCAATACCTGGAAAGGAATTACTTCCACCATCGATGTGCCCGGTATAAACAATGGCCGGTTTGAAAGTGGGGTAGGGTATATGATTTTTGTTCGGGGCGACCGGACGGTGAATACCTTCCCGCAAGCCGCTACCCCCGTTACCCTTCGCGATAAAGGAGCATTGGTACAAGGCAATTTTGCAAGCATTCCGGTTCCGGCCGGGCTGTTCCAGGCTATCGGTAACCCGTATGCGTCGGCAATCGATTTCTCTAAACTGACGAAGTCAAATATTGATGATGTATATTATATGTGGGATCCTCAAATGGGATCGTTGGGTGCTTATGTTACATTCACAGGTTCATCTTACACTCCCTCCCCATCCATCAGTTATACCAGCAACCATTATATTGAATCAGGACAGGCATTTTTTGTCCATTCCAGTTCTGCGGCTGGTTCTGTTACCTTTACCGAACCCTCTAAAGTGGATGGAAGTTACCTGGTAACCCGGCAGGCCAATATAGGTGTTCAAAAATTAAAGACCCTTCTTTATGCCAAAGTGGATAACCATTGGAATTTATTTGATGGAACCGTAAATGAATTTGATAGTGCTAACAGCAATGCAGTGGATGGAAGGGATGCGATTAAACCGACCAACTCCGGTGAAAATCTCGGTATTAAATCAGGAGATAAAATTCTTTCTGTAGAAAGGCATGCCACCCTGAATGTGGATGATACCATTCATTATAATCTTACTCAGGTAAGAGCCACCAGTTACCGTTTGGGATTTGTTTCCGAAAATTTGGATCCGCTGCTTACCGGTTACCTGGTTGACCGCTATTTGAATACCAGTACGGTGGTAAACTTATGGGATACCACCTGGATGGATATTTCCATAATTAATGATCCGGGATCCTATGCTCCGAATCGTTTTTATCTCATATTTAAACGATCGGCACCTGTACCGGTAACATTTTTGGATGTGAAAGCGGCCTGGAGGAATAAAGATGTATTGGTAAGCTGGGATGTGGCCCAGGAAGAAAATATTTCCCATTACGAGGTGGAGCGCTCTGCCAATGGAAGCAATTTTGAGAAAATGCATCAGGAGCCTGCCACTGGTTCCTCAACCTATACCTGGTTGGATACCCATCCACTTTCCGGAGATAATTTTTACCGGATCCGCAGTGTGGGAACCGGTGGGGATATCAAATACAGCCAGATAGTTAAGGTATCCAGGAAGAAAGGAGAGAACCTTATTACGGTTTATCCTAACCCTGTGAAGGAGGATGGAATACTCTATGTGGGACTTCAAAATACAGAACCCGGGAATTACCAGTTGCAATTGCTAAATGAAGCAGGGCAGGTATTACATAACCAGGTTATCCGGCATATTGGCGGCTCGATGTTGTATAGTTTACAACTAAAGCAGATGATTACACATGGTAACTATATCCTTAAAATTGTTAGTAACGGAAAGCAGGTTAAGCAGTTTAAAGTAATTTATTAGTTGACTTATCATCTATTTTCCCCGGTTCCTTACCTGTGAACCGGGGATTTTATTTTTTGGTGATTCCGCAAGAGATTATCTGCAGATTGGAGAGGGGAGCCACCGCTCATAAACAAACCCATCCGGGTTGCTACAGCAATAAATTACATTTCCCTGTAATTCAAATTCTTGGGGAAATGTTGGAAACTATTTTTCCTCCCAATTTAATAAATATCGTTAAATTTACGACCTCAAGAAACTGCTGTTTTACTGAGGTAAATGGAGGTTTTTTGCCAATATCCCCACATCCTATAGAAAGCAGCCAAATTCATCCTGCCTTATTATGTATTTTACCCTTTCTGAACCTTTTTGCCCCATAGCGAAAAGGGATTTGTGTGTAT
>JAFEAB010000085.1 GCA_018266615.1 Bacteroidota bacterium | reverse complement strand
TAAATGGAGGTTTTTTGCCAATATCCCCACATCCTATAGAAAGCAGCCAAATTCATCCTGCCTTATTATGTATTTTACCCTTTCTGAACCTTTTTGCCCCATAGCGAAAAGGGATTTGTGTGTATTCAACTTACATGCAATTTCATTTGATGGGGAAAATATAAAATGAACATTCAAATTCATCAATGTCTGTTATATGACGAAAATCTACGCTTCTTCCTTTAAGAAAAGCCGTTTCTTTTCAAAAGTATTTTTGATTGCTGCTGGTTTTATTACTTTCATTTCCTTTGCTTCCAGTGCACAGGTTACTGTGTATGCATCGCTGGGCGATCCGATGCGGCCTTATACTACGCTTCGGGCGGCCTTTGACGGGATTAACACCGGGGTTCATATGGGAACCATCACCATCGAGATCAGCGGTAATACCACCGAAGGTGCATCTGCCGTATTGAATTCATCAGGTGCCGGCGCTGCTGCCTATACTTCGGTATCTATTTATCCTGTAAATGATGGAGTAACGGTAACGGGTACCCCGGGTGCAGGAAGAGGCGTAATAGAATTAAATGGAGCCGATAATGTTACCATTGATGGAGACAATCCCAATACCGGCGGCACCAACCGGAATTTGAATATTATTAATGGGGATGCCACTGCGAATGCCGCAGGTTCCTGCATCCGCATTGCCACCAATACCAATGTAACTTCTGCCGATGCCATAACCATTCAAAACTGTTTGCTTACCGGAAACGTAACGGGAGGAAACAATTCCGGAATAACTACTCCGGCCTCATCCTCCGGGGTGAGTTATGGTATTTATGCCGGGGGTAATGGAGGCGCCACTCCCACCACGGCACCCACCGCCATCTCCCCGGGCAGCCCCGAAAGCGCACCAGCGGCAGCCACCATGAATAACCTGCTTTTGCAGAATAATGAAATTAACCAGGTAGCGCGTGGTATTCATATTAACGGTTCCGCTACCAGCGTATCTAACTCCGTAACAGCCACCGATAACCTGATTGGCCCGGCCAGTTCGGGCGCCACCTGCGTGTACCTGAAAGGAATTGTGATTCAGGGAGCAGCTTCCGCAATTGTGAATAACAACACAGTCCGCAATATTAGTTCTTATGTAACTACTGCCATGGCGGCTATCGAACTTGCTAATCCCATTGGCTCCGGTACTATATCCATCAACAACAATACCATTACCAATATAAATCAACTTGGAAACCAGGGCGCTTCCGGTATTCTTGTTAGCAGTGGGTCTGCGCCCTATACCGTTTCGGGAAATACGATTACCAATGTTTCAGGGGCAGGGTCTTTTGCCAGTATTATGGGGATTCAAATCAATTCCGGCCTGGCGGCTCCTTCCATATTAAATAATCGGGTAAGTCAAATTAATGGCAGCAATGCCGCCAATTGGTCGGCGGTATCGGGCATTTATTTAAAAGGATCTGCAAACGGGGCAAAAATTACCAACAATTTTGTATGGGATGTAAAGCATAGCTATGGTGGTTTTTCCCTTTCCCAGGCGGCTACCGGTATTGGCATTGCAGCCGGGAGCAACCATAAAATTTATCATAATTCGGTAAACATGTACACTGCGTCGGCCGGCGCAGCGAGTACCTCCGTTTCCTGCCTGGGCATTTCTTCCAACGGGCTAACTGGTATGGATATACGAAATAATATTTTTAATAATTCTCTAACGGCAGTAAACGTCACTTCGGTGAGTGCCTGTATTTTTATGCCCTTTACTTACACGGCGGCAGTAAACCATACCATCAACAACAATGGGTGTTTTACCAACAGCGGGGTTGCCGCAGTAGGTTATGCCGGAAATACTGCCTATAATGCGGGTAACATTTACACTACCCTTGCTGCCTGGCAGGCTGTGTCTCAGGCTATGGGCAATGGCTCCAACGATGTGTATTCGGTGAATCCTGCAGGCACAGCGCCTTTTACTTCTGCTACCGATTTACATATTCCTAATGGAACTACCACTGCCCTCGAAGGGGGAGGTGCCCCACTTGGTGTAACCACCGATATTGATGGCAATGCCCGGAGCCTCACCACGCCCGATATAGGAGCGGATGAATTTAGCGGTACCCCCGTGGATAATGTACCCCCTACCATCAGCTATGTACTACCCAGCTCATGCGCTATCGTTAAAACGCTTACAGCCACCATTACCGATGTGAGTGGGGTGCCTACAGCCGGGCCCACGCTTCCTATTTTAAAATGGCGAATCAATGCGGGCGCCTGGACTACCGTAGTGGCCACTTTTGGTGGAGGTAGTACCTATACTTTTAATTTTGGTGGAGGGATTAATGGAGATGTGATTTCATATTTCATTGTAGCCAGCGATAATTTAGGTAATATTATTGCCTCCCCTTCCGCCGGGGCGGGAGGTTATGTGGTGAACCCAACTGATGCAGCAACTCCACCCACCACTCCATACCAATATACCAACCTGGCCGGACTTGCAGGCATTAAATACATCCCCGGAGATTATGCTACCCTTACGGATGCAGCGGCGGCTTTTAATACAGCCTGCCTGAGCGGTAACCTGGAGTTTGTATTAAAAAGTACTTATTCTTCTGCCACGGAGACCTTTCCCATTACCTTCAACAATAATATTTATACAGATGGGACGATGGCTTCCTACACCCTCACCATCCGGCCCGATGCAGGTGCAAACCCGGTTATTACCGGCGTAAACGGGCAGGCGCTGCTTAAATTAAATGGCGCCGACCGGATTATTATTGATGGGTCGAATAATGGAACAAATTCTCAAAACCTTACTATTACCAATACCGACATAAACAGTTCGGCCACCAATATTTGGATTTCTGCCAGTTCATCTACGGATGGCGCCAACTATAATGTGATTAAGAATTGTAAAATCAATTCCCCATATAATTTGGGGAGTCCGGTGGTATTGGCCGGTATATTTTCCAGCGCCAATGCAGCCAACTCCAATAATACCATTCAGAATAATGAAATTAAAGGAGTGGTAACTGCTATAGGTATTACCGGACGGATGCCCACCGGTTTCGACCAGAACTGGCTGATTACCGGGAACAAACTGGGAAGTACCGTTGTTGCCGAAATGCTGGGCCTGGAAGGGATCGCTATGGAAGGTTGTGCAAATTTTACTATCAGCGGTAATGAAATTCTGGGTATCCGAAACATCTCCTCCACCACCGATTTTCTATCAGGTATTTTATTTGGAAATTATACCGGAAGCGGACAGGTGTATAATAACCAGATACACGATATAAAATTCAGCAGTATTTGGGGATGTAATGGGATATGCCTTGCTTCTAACAACCCTGCAGCCGGAATTCAGGTATATAATAACTTTATTTGGGATATTGCCGCATCCGGATGGTCTGGGTACGATATTGATGATAACGGTTATGGAATTGTGGTTTATTCCGGCGGCGGGTATAAGATTTATTACAACAGCATTTCGATGAATGCCTCCCAATCTTCGGGTTATCCTGCGGCTATCAATATATTACCGGCTATTACCCAATCAAATGCACTCGATATCCGAAACAATATTTTCTCTAATACCGGAACTGGGGGCACCCGTTTTGGAATGATTCTTCAGGCAGCGACTTCCGTTTTGCAATACAACGACTTCAACGATTATTTTGCTACAAACAATGTTGGCCGGAGCGGAACCACCAATGCGACAACCCTGGCCACCTGGCGCACCCTTACGGGCAAAGATGTGAGCTCTCTTGCGGTAGATCCACAATTTATTAACGTGGCATCTAACCTACACCTAAATACAGCTACCAGTCCGCTAAACCAGATGGCTACACCCATTGCCGGCATTACCACCGATATAGATGGCAATACCCGGGATGTTACCAAACCGGATATTGGCGCAGACGAATTTAACGGCCCGGCCTGTGCAGGTACGCCCAGTGCCGGAACCGCCACGGTGCAATCGCCCATTGTTTGTATTTCCGGAGATGCGGTAATGAATGCAACCGGGTACAGCCTGGCGGAAAACATAAATTTTCAATGGCAATGGTCTACCGATAATTTTGGATCCAGTATTAATTCCATTGCCGGGGCTACCAGCCCTGCCGGCGCTTCTTATACTACTGCAGGGGTGCCTGTTTGGTTTAGACTCAAAGCTACCTGTACCAACAGCGGATTGATTGGATATTCTAATATTGTTTATGTGAATGTGAGCAATCCGCAAATATTGACCACCACCGGAGGGTCGAGATGCGGGATTGGAACCGTTACCTTATCTGCCGCCTCTTCCTCAAATACCACCATCGATTGGTACCTTACGCCAACCGGTGGTAGTTCCATTGGCCAGGGCGCCAGTTTTACCACGCCGGTTATTGGAAGCACCACCACGTATTATGCAGCGGCACAACCCAATCCGCCCACTCCATTGCCCGATGTGGCCGCAAATTATATTTATTCAACAGCTACCGGCACCTCCCTCGATGCTATGAGTGGATCTACGGTTGCCTTAAGTACCGGCATCGATGATGGAACGGCCGATACGCTCAATATTGGTTTCACCTTCCATTTTGCCGGTGCAGATTATACCAAGTTCAGCGTGAACGCAAACGGGGTAATGAAATTGGGCAACACCGCCCTGGGATCGGGTTATTTTTCAAATAATCTTGGCCTTGGTACAATTAATCCCAAGCTGGCGCCTTTTTGGGACGACCAAACCACCGGTTCCGATGGGGGAGTGCGTTATGTAGTTACCGGATCTGCTCCATTCCGCATATTAAAAATCGAATGGAAAACAAACCGCTATCCTGGCACCAGTTCCCCAACAAGCCTAATCTACCAGGCATGGTTATACGAATCTTCCAACATTATAGAATATCGGTATGGAGCGATGACCGATGCCAGTACCCCCAGCAGCAGCGTGGGAATTGGCACCGTCCCCACCGATTACCAATCGGTTACGGTTTCCACCAATACTTCCTCCAACAGTGTTATTGAAAACGGTAATTCGGTTTACCCGGCTACAGGTAGGATGTACCAGTTCTCTCCTCCGGGCCCTGCCTGTCAAAGCCCGCGGGTTGCAGCGGTGGCTACTATTTCTTCCGCCCCGGCTATTAATGCTCCAACGGCTTCGGTGAATCCTATGTGCGATGGGCAATCCACCAATCTGTCTATTTCCAGCGCCAGCGACCCCAATTATACCTATACCTGGATGCCGGGAAGTTTATCCGGATCTACGGTTACGGTGAGCCCAACCACTACCACCGAATACACGGTGAATGCGCTTTATACCGGGGGTGGGCCGTTTAGTGGTTGCACCAACCAGGCGGCTATTACCATTTCGGTAACGCCTTCACCGCCGGTACTTACCTTAGATAATACCAGCATTACCCGTTGCCCTTCCGACCCGGCCAATATTATTAACATCACAGGAGGTACCGGTTCTTCTGGAACTGCCGATATTGGAGTTAGTGTGCTTAATCAAAATAGTACCACTACCACCACCTCTTCACCTGGTATGCCTCCCTTTGGCGCCTATTGGACCGGCAGCAGGCAGCAAATTCTTTACCGTGCCTCAGAACTGAATGCCCTCGGATTTGTGGGTGGCACCGTTATTTCGGGTATTGGGTTTGATGTAGTTGGCAATACCAGTTCTGTGGGATATACCAGTTTTGTGGTTAGAATGGGGCATACCTCCGCCAATACGCTTAATACTACCTTTATAAATTTCGCTACCACTTCTACCTCCACCAGCACGTATGCAGCAGGCCAGCCTGCAGCAGGGTGGACCTCCCATGTATTTGGAACTCCATTTACCTGGAATGGTACCGATAATATTATTATTGAAACCTATTTCTCCAACTGCCTGAGTTGTGGTTCAGGATATACTTGTAATACTACTAATTATGGGTATAATGCTATTTTAAACAATTCATCGGCCGGTTTTGCGGCGCACTCTATTTATTATGGAGATGGTACTTCCTGCAATATAGATACCTATCCAACTGCTACAGGGGTAGTTAATTTCCGACCCAATACAAGATTTACCTATAATACGGTATTAATTCCTACATGGACTGAAGTGCCCAATAACGGTACGCTTACCATTATTAACCCACCCAACAACACGCAAGTTTCGGTTATTCCCACTGTTAATACCACCTACACGGCCACCACAACCAATACCCTGGGTTGCCCCCGGAATGTGAGCGCCGTGGTAACCGTAAGCAGCCCAACCGCCTCGGTGAGCATTGCTGCTTCGCCTTCCGGACCCATTTGTGCCGGTACCTCCGTAACCTTTACAGCAACGCCAACCAATGGAGGCCCTGCTCCCTCATACCAATGGCTGCTTAATGGCAGCAACGTAGGAACCAACAGTCCAACTTATACCAATTCAACTTTGGTTACCGGCGATAAGGTGAAGGTAATCATGACGAGCAACCTCACCCCGTGCACCCCGCCTCCGGTACCCAGCAATGAAATAACCATGACGGTGAACCCGGTGCCCACCTGTAGTATTTCCGGCTCATTGTCCGTTTGTGCATCTTCTACCGGCAACGTGTATTCGAATACGATTGCGCCAACCGGCGGTACCGTAGTGCATGCCTGGACTATTTCTGGAAATGGAACTATAATAGGGCCTACCAATGGCTCCAGTGTAACGGTAAGTGCAGGTGCTGCCGGTTCCTTTACCCTAACCGATGCGGTTACCCGCGACGGTTGTTCTCCCGCTTCCGTTTGTTCTTATACGGTTACGGTTAACCCGAACCTTCCGGTTAGTGCAAATATTACGGTTTCCCCAATGGGTACCATTTGCGCAGGCAGTCCGGTTACCTTTACTGCCACCCCTACCAATGGAGGGGCTACACCGGGATACCAGTGGCAGGTAAATGGCATCAATGTGCCGGGAGAAATAAACCCCACATTTACCACCAGCACCCTGATTAATTTAGATCAGGTTAGGGTTATTTTAACCTCCAGCGAAACCTGTACTTCAGGCAACCCGGCTACCAGTAACATCATTACTATGACGATTACCGGTTCGGCTCCTGCCGATGTAGTGCTTACCAGTTCTTCTGCCTGCTCCGGCCAGCCGGTAACGCTTACTGCCACCCCTACCAATGGAGGGGCATCGCCCACTTATGATTTTTATGTGAATAGCAGCCTGGTTCAAAGCGGGGCGTCGAGTACCTATATATTCACACCGGGTGGGTCTTTTAGTGCCTATGTTATTTTGCACTCGAGCCTGCTCTGCCCGAACCCCAACGATAAAACCTCACCTACTATTAATGTCAGTATTGATCCTTCTCCTACTGTGAGCATAAGTGCAACCTGCACCACCCTGCTTACGGGATCGGGGCAACAAACTACCCTTACTGCAACTGCCGTTCCCAATACCGGGGTGGATTATGCATGGGTGTTACTGCCGTCAACTCCTGTAGGAACAAACAGTGCAACTTACACTACCGGCACGGCGGGAAATTATCAGGTAACGGTAACTATTACTGCAACAGGTTGTACCAATACTGCCACCCAATTAATAAATACCAGCGCGGCTCCCTTGGCGGCCGGTACTTATCCAATTCCAAATTCAGGTTGTAGCGGGTTCGATAAAATTTCATCGGCGGTTAATTATATCAATGCCAATGGTATTACCGGATCGGGTGGGGTGATATTTGATATTGCACCCGGCTATTCAGAAACCACACCGGTTGGAGGTTATGTGCTTACTGCCACCGGAACAGCCACCAATGGAATTACATTCCGGAAAGCTGCCGGGGTGGGAGCGGTTACGATTACTTCCAACGATGCGGTAAATTTTTTAAATGATGCCTTCTTCACCCTTTTGGGGAGTGATTATATTACCATCAAAGACCTTACCCTGGTAGAACATGGGGGTGCGCACAATACTGTTCCAGGTACTAATAATGTAACCGAATGGGGTATTGCCTTGCTGCAGGGAACACCTGCCGGAACCAATGGAGCGCAGAATAATACCATTGAAGGGAATACCATTACCCTCGATCAGGCTTATTCCAATGCCTTTGGCATTTACAGCAATGCAAACCATAATAAGGCTTTGCCCGCAAACGTAATTGCAATTACGAGTGCAGATGGTGCCAACAGTGGCAATAAGTTTTACGGGAACATCATCAACAATGTGAATACCGGTATATACATACATGGCCCTGTTGCCAACGCTTATTACGACCAGGGGAATGATGTGGGTGGAAGTTCCGGCGCTACAGGGAATACGATTACAGCCTGGGGCGGGCAACCCATCGGTACTACTTTCGCAGATGTACTGGCAAATTCATATAATGCAGGTATTGTACTTAAAAACCAGTTGAACGATAATTGTTCCTACAATAGTTTAACAACGGGCACAATACCCAACTTAACGGTAACGCTTAGGGGAATTTATAAATACTTCAGCACTTCGCCAGTAGGCACTTCCGTAACCAACATCAACCATAATACCCTATCCTTAAGCAGTACTTTTAATTATGTGAATGCAGAATGGAACGGAATACGTTGGGAAACCGGTGTTGGGTTGGTTGCCGGTTTAACAGTCAATATCAATAACAATACCATTGGCGGTACCTTCGGCAGCAATAATTCGCCGGGTAACTTTAGTACTTTTAACTGTGGTATATATAATTTGGGACAGCCGGGGATTCTTAATTGTTCCAACAATACCATCAATGGCATTACCCAAACCCAGCCTGGAACCACCGGCACATTTTATGGTATTTGGGCGTCGGGTACACAGGCGGTAGATAAAACCCTGGACGATAACATTATTCAGAATGTGAGCTGGCAGGGGAATTTATTAACTGGTATGCAGGCTTCCAACTATGTTGGGGTAAAAGTCAGGAATAATAATATTTCCAATTTGATAAATAATGGAAGTTCTACAGTTAAAGGATTGGAGGTAACAGGATCAGCTTCAAACCCTGTTTCTACCGTTACTAATAACAATCTCTCTAATCTACAGGGCAATGCCCAGGTGAATGGGGTAAGCGCCAGTGGCGTGCAGGTATTCAATTTTAGCAATAACAGCATCAGTGGAATATCCACTACCAGCGCTAATGCATTTATTACGGGAGTTCAATTATCATCTGCCGGGGCAACCATCAGTAACAACAGCTTTACAAATTTTACGGTGAATTCCACCTCCCCTAATAACGCATCTATTCATGGAATATTAACCACTGTTAATTCCGATTTTATTGGCAATGAATTTTCAAATTTCAGTTCCAACTCCATCGCAGG
>JAFEAB010000084.1 GCA_018266615.1 Bacteroidota bacterium | reverse complement strand
ATCTTAAATAATCGTATGAAACAAAGTCAGCGCATAACATAGGTATTTGCGTAATGCCGCAGATAGTTTATCTTAGCCTCAAGGACGGAAATTGCGGCACTACCGCAAATACCCGACCCGTTATATGCCATTAAAAATAAAACTAACACATAATGACAACCATAGATTATTTTGAAATTTTTTATTGGTTAGTAAGCCTTTTAATTTTAGGAGTAACCGTTTACTGGATAAAAACCAGTCCAGTAAAGGCGGTTGAAATAGGTCGTAAACTTGACAACGAACAAAATAAATATAATGCCAAACGAGACCTTTTTTTGACACTTTTTTCACTTCGGGGTAACCCGACACATTACGACTTCGTAAGTGGTCTAAACCAAATAGATATTGTTTTTCAAGACGACCAAAAAGTATTGACGGCGTGGACAAACCTATACAATTCATTAAATCAAAATAATCAAGTAAATCAGCTTGAGACTTGGGAACGTTTAAGAACAGATTTGCTTTCAGAGATGGCTCAAGTTTTAGGCTACAACTCTTTAAAGCAGACGGATATTCAGAAACATTATGCACCGCAAGCTCATTTGATTTGGCAGACAGACAATCAATCCTTTCATCAATCTGCAAAGGAGTATTATCAGTCAGGTTCTGTAATGCACAATTATGTAATAAAATCTTTTCAAGACCAATTAAAGACAGGTAATGATGAAAAGGATTTGAGCGATAATCAAGCTGAGAACGGCATATAACATTCGCATTGGCAATAGCAGGGCTGACGTGCATTTCATCAGCTTTTTGTTCGCTCCTTGGCTGCGGTTCCGGCTGAAAATTATTTGTTGTTCTTTTGTTCATATTCTGTACTTTTAGTTTTTTTATTGAGCTTTGGTTCGGGCTGGAAAAGCATTGAATCCCCTGCCATCGCCAATGCGTACCGTAAGCGGTCATGCCACAAAGACAACTACTACCCTCTTTTAAACTTGCCCGAGAGATAGACTTTTTGTAAATTCGTAGAGTGAAAAAACGAAAAGAAATAGGTCTGGGTTTTGAGGTTGACAAGTTAACCAACTCTATTGAGAACGCTGTTTCCGGTGAAGTTTTTGATACGTTAATTGAACAAATGAATGAAACGAAACAGGTTAAGAAAATTGAGTGGGTTTTTAACTGGCAAACTGAAATAAAAGACAGTACCAAATCAGTTTTTAAGTTGACGACAATAAATAATCCTGACATAATACATGGACTTATTAGTTTAACAGACAAAGGCGACCATATTTTTATGGATTTGATAGAAAGCGCCAAATTCAACAAGGGAAAGAAAAAATTATATAGGGGAGTTGCTGGTAATCTTGTTGCCTTTGCTTGTAAAACATCTTTTGAGAAAGGTTATGCTGGAGTTGTATCATTTGTTGCCAAGACCCAGTTAATTGACCATTACTCAAAGACTTTAGGGGCCAAACTATTTGGTGGCAACAGAATGTTTATTGATACCAAGGAAGCATATATTCTGACAACAAAATATTTTAAAGACTTTAAGTTATGATAGATTTCAAAAAAATGGATGACAAGGACTTTGTTTTTGTCAGCAAACCTTTGAGTAAAAAGGATGATAAAGCATTTAGCGACTTTTTAAAAAATCGCAAGTTGAAACCTTTACGAACAAAGGCTAACAAAAAAAGAAAAAAACTTCAAACACAATAGGCACGAACCGCTTACATGGGGTTTGCTGCTATCGCTGGCTGAAGGAATAAACATCGGCTTTTGTTCGCTGTTCATCTGTAGTTCCGGCTGAAAATTCATTGTTCAACTTTTGTAGTTATCTTCGGCTTCGGGTTCGCTATTGGGCTGACGTTCGGGCTGAAAGTACATTGAATGCCAGCGCAGCAGCAAGCCCTACCGTTGGCTGCTATAAAACAGGCCCTAAAATATTTACAATGAAAAAACACATTTTAATCTTTGCAACTTTGACAGCGTTTATAATTTCTTGCCAGAAAGAAATTAGTGTTGAAAATGAAACAACTCCAACGCCTACAACAGATGATAGTATTTACATTAGTAAAGTTATCGCATTAGACACATCTAAAGTTGCTCCATTAGACACAGTTTATATAGCTACTTATGGATATGATAATTTGAAAAGAGTTATTTCCTATTCATATTTGACATATAACAACACCGGAATTGTAGATTCGGCGTATTGTTTACTAGCAACTAAAATATATAATGGCAATGATACAATACCATACAAACAAATAGCATGGTTTAAGGAAACTTCCAGCAAATGGGTTGACACAAGCTATTATCAATACGTTACCGGAACTTCTACACTAATTTATGACTCTACAATAGAAAGAACTATCCAACCTCAGAGTACGGACCTCTTTACTTTCGCTGAAAAATATTCCCGTATAAATAATTCTCTTTCAAGAAATATTGCGAATTATCAAAATAATATTTTTACGAACTCAGATGTGTTCACTTATAATTTTATCACACAAAATAATAATATTGTCAATCAGCAAGACGATGCTTGGGGTTCTTCCAATAGTTTTATTTGTACATACGACACAAAATCAAATCCGTTTTCAAGACCTGGGACAAGCAGTTATTTATCCTCTGTCTTTTTTGATATGAAAATAGGTGATACAGATGCAGACCCCACTTTTTATGAACAAAAAAACAATGTTATAGAAATTACTAACACTAGCCTGCCAAGTACTACGCACTATAAATTCGACTATCAATACAATAGCAAGAATTACCCAACAGAAATAGTAATTCAGGATATTGGAAGTAGCAATAATTTTAATCTAAAAGTTAATAAAATTAAACTCAAGTATACAAACTAAAGAATTTACAGCAGCCAACAAAAGCATTTGCGCAATTGGGGCGGACGGAAGTGCAATCGGCTTCAAATCGCTACCAATCTTTAGTCATCGGCAGACCGTTAACTAATCCGCCAGCGGCAGTTTGCATACGCTCGTAGTGCCGCTGGCTCGGTTTGGTGGTAAAAATAAAAATTCGTTCCTTTAATGAGCATCTGCACCCGGCGGACACAGTAACAAATGCCCCAACTGACGCAAATGCTTGAACGTT
>JAFEAB010000083.1 GCA_018266615.1 Bacteroidota bacterium | reverse complement strand
TGGATGCGTACGCTTCGCTTAATTTACGCAGCCACTTTATAAACTCAAAATTCTGCTTATCTTCAAGTCCGGCTCCAGGCGGACGGGTTCAAAGGCCCGTACTGCTACAAGCCTTAACCGTTGTAAGCAACCCTGTTGGACACCCTCCCATAATTCGAGGGTATGACAACATTCAAACAACGGACATGAAAAGAAAATTGAAAATACTGATAAGATTGCACAGCCCGCCTTGAACACCGATGCAACAAAACTCAGACATCTATTGTCATATTTTTAAACACAATTATTATGAAACAGATATTTTTCTTCCTGATTGCTACGCTTACTTTTTTTGGATGCAAAAAAGATAAATCTCAAAAATGTTATTCAGAAAACGGAAAAGGGCGGATTATTGGTTACGACCCATGTGCTCATTTTGTACAAGCAAATAAAACATATGGTGCTGGTTTTGTACTTGAATTGGATAAAACAACCTCAAAGGATACAGTCGTAACATATCAAATACCGGAAGGTATTTTTACTTTCAAACCTGAATACATTGACGGCTCATACTCATCGTATCTTTTTAGACCAGAAGTGCAAGATTTATTTAAAATAACTTTTAAATATAAGGTTCCTTCAGCTAGTGAAAAAACTGTTATTGTTTGCTCGGGGATGGTAAATACGGCATATTATGATGCAGCAGTAAGGGGCCGGGAGATTTTTGTTTCATGCATTTCTAAGCAATAAAAAAAACAAATTATGAGAAAGTTATTTTTGACTGCGATAGCATTCGCTATGGCATCCTTTATGTATATTTTATTAACCGCTCAAGAAAGTCCGGAAAACAGTAAATTTTACTACGCATTTTCAGAAAAGATATTTTTAACAGAAGTACCCAATAAGTTCTTGATAAAAGCAAATTCTGCTGCTGATGTAGAATTTTTAGCATCAACTTTAAGGGATGGTAATGGCAAACTAGCCAAGGATATTATTAGGCAGAAAGGGAATTGCCTGATTGTAGAAACTGAAGATGCAAATTTGTTTAATGCTACTATAAAAAATTCAGGTTCAAGGATTCATTTTACCAAACCATGTTACAAAACCGGCAAAGCTGAATTGTACTACGCCGATGAAATAATTGTTGAAACTTTGCCGGGTAAGAAAATCAGTGACATTGTTTCCAAGCTAAGCTTAACGAACAAAGTTGAAATAGTTAGCAAGAAATTTTACTCCGTAGTTAAAGTATCACCAACAATTGATGCATTAGAAATTGCTAACCAAATACAGGAAACAGGTTTAGTAAGTTACTCACATCCTGATTTTTTCATGAACACTGAAACACATCAGGTAATACCAAATGATACCTATTTTAACAATCAGTATTATCTGCGTAATACCGGACAAGTATTTAATCCCGTAGAAAATCATGCAGGCACTCCCAATGCCGACCTAAATGCTGCTTTTGCATGGAATACCACACTAGGTAATAATGCAGTCGTTGTGGCAGTAATTGACCAAGGTGTTACGGGTAACCATCCTGACTTACCGAACGCAAGACAAGTAAGGCTTAACGGTTCAAATTTTGCACCCGGGCAAAATGCAAACGACCCTACCCCTGACGGTAATAATAACCACGGGAACGCTTGTGCAGGAATAATTGCTGCTACTCAAGGAAACAATGAGGGTATTAGCGGGATAGCTCCAAATGTAAGAATAATGCCAATAAAAGTGGCGTTTGGTGGAGGAGGCACAAGCATGGAGGGGTTTGCTGCTGCAATAGATTTTGCATGGGGTAATGGTGCTAGTGTAATTTCAAATAGCTGGGGTACTGGCTCTGATAATCCAAATTTTTCGCCAGCAATTGTTGCTGCGATAAATAGAGCGGTAACACAAGGGAGAGGCGGATTAGGATGTGTAGTGACATTTTCGGCGAGCAATTCAGCCACCCACAACTGGGGCGCAAATGGACAAGTGAGATTTCCTTCAAACGTCCAAATTAATGGAGTACTCACAGTCGGTGCATCTGATAGATTTGATATGCAGGCAGATTATAGCCCTACAAGCAACGCTGGAAGTCCAAATAATCAAATTATAGATGTCGTTGCGCCATCTCATAGAGCCTATCCGCCGGAAGCATATTTTCCAGAAGTTGGCGGTATTCCCGGAGAAGGTTTTGAAATTTGGAGTATAGATATTCCTGGTAACGCAGGATATAATCAATGGAATGATGCAAATTTTCCGATAGTTGCACCGGCATTTGGAGAAGTAATGCCAAATTTTGGGGCAAACAATTTATCATATACATCTCGGATGGGCGGCACCTCTGCTGCATGTCCCGAAGTGGCTGGAGTTGCAGCATTACTATTATCAGTAAACAATAACCTTACCCAACAACAGGTGTTTAATATTATTACTCAAACCGCAGAAAGGGTTGGCGGCTATTTTTATGATGCGAATGGTTGGTCTACAGAACTTGGATTTGGGAGGGTTAATGCTTGTGCGGCATTAACAAGGGCTACACCAAATAACTTTTCTATTTCGGGTAACGAACCTGTTTGTTCATCATCTACATTTACAGTACTTAATCTTCCTGCTAATGCGACAATTGCTTCGTGGCAATCATCCAATCCTTCAATTGCAACTGTTTCTACAAACGGGGTAGTAACATTTGTATCTACCGGTACAATTACTCTCACAGCCAATTTAACATTTGCAAATAGATGCGGTACTCTTCCATTAACGAAGCAAATACATATTGGCGGATATAGCAGTTCTGACTATTCCATAACAGGAAATGGAGGTCCTGTTTATTGGTGTCCCGGCAAAACGTATGCTTTCGCAATAAGTGGTGGTGGGGGTGGCAGTAACTACCAATGGACATATCCATCAGGATGGACACCGAATTATATCAGTGGGTATTTGTGTGTATTAAACGCACCTACAACAACATATCCACCTACTGGTTCAGTTACTTGTACTTTTATCGAGCCATGCGGTGCTACAATTACGAAATCTGCATTTGTTGCTTATTCTTCAAGTGCTTGCAATACTACAAATCCTTGTTTTATTGTTTCTCCAAACCCAGCTCCATACTATGTTAACATTAACGTAGCTTCAAGCTGTATTGGTAGTACTTTTATTAGGAAAGTAGAACTATTACTAGCATCCACAGGACAGCAATATTATTATCAGGACTATTCGTATGGGAATGTAACTTCAACATCAATCAGTATGTATTATGGTTATCCAAGTGGCAACTACTATTTGAGAGTTTATGACGGTAGCAGTTGGAGCAGCTATAACATATTGCATTAAATATTTTTCAACATAAAGGGCAGCATCGGATTTTCTGCTGCCCTTTTTTAATTGACAGAAGAAGGGTATGCTTACAACAAAAGTATTTGCAAAAGCAGGGCTGGACAATGCAACATCAGCTATGTGCAAGCATCAGCAGCGGTTCGGGCTCGACGTTCAATGTTCAGCTTTAGTTCTTAACTTCAACAACATATTTTCAAACGGGCATTTGTGCCGGGCTGGACAATCAATGAATTCCCTGCCTTCGCAAATACTCGAACGTTGTACGTCATTTTAAAACCCATCTCGAACCATGATTCAAGAACATTTAGAAAAACTCAAAAGCACCCTATTGCATGATTCGCCCATTTTATTTTTAGGAGCTGGTTTTTCCTTAGGTGGAAAAACAAAATCAGGTAGAGATATTCCTAAGGCAAACGAATTAAAAGAGATTATTCTTACAGAATTTTTGAAACTGAGTAAATCATCATCAGAATATGGTGAACTTACAAATTATCCGTTATCACAAGTCTGTCAATATTGTTCAAATAAGCAATCACCGCATTATTTAATTGATTTTTTAACTGATTTTTTCTCAAATACTAGACCGGCACCCTTCCACACGAAGCTTACTAGTTATTATTGGAAAAAGATTTACTCAACCAATATTGACGATTTAGTTGAGAAAGTATTTGAACATAATCAAAAAGACCTTGTAGTTCAACAATATGTTCGAAAGTTTACACATAAAAAGGACAGCGCAACTGAATATTATAAGCTACACGGAAGTGTAAACAATCCTTCTGAAGGTTACGTCTTTAGTACAGATGAATATGTAGATTCAATGGTGCATTCAAAAGACTTCAGATTTAGCAGTCTTTCTTCTGATATGCATTCCGAAAATTTCATTTTTGTTGGAAGTAATTTTGATGAAATAAACTTAGATTATTATTTAAGACTTTACGAAAACACCGGATATGCTTCAACAAGAGGTAAATTATATTTTATTAATCCTGCTCCGTCAATTTTATTAAAAAGTAAAATTGAAAGAGTTCAAGGCATATTACTTGAATGGACAACTGAACAATTTTTAGAGTTTCTTGAATCCTTTTCAAGCACAAAGACGAGTATTTCAAAATATGATTTGGAAAAGGATATTACAAAGCTCGGCTACATAAACATAGATTTTATAAAGGACTCCTTTAAGAATACTCAAAATTATGACAGCCAATTGTATTTAGGCTATGAACCATGTTGGGAAGACATTTTTGCAGAATGGGACTTTATAGATAATAGGATAACACAGCAACTTAATAAGTTTTTGAAGACAAGTGCAAACCAAAAGTCAGCTGTCTTATCTATTTATGGAAAGCCCTACATAGGAAAAAGTGTTTTTATCAGAAGAATAGGAAATGAACTAAGAAAAGAGGGCTATGAAACCTATCATTTTGAAGGTAGAAATTTTAACTATTATCCGTTTCTTCAGTTCATGAGAAACTCAAATAATTTTAATTTTGCAATAGTAATGGATAACGCAAGTTACTATTATGGCCCATTAAAACAATTAATGAAATTGATACCCAATGGGAAAAAATTGATTGTAGTAACATCTTCACGACCCTTCTTTCATTTTAAATGGCGTTATAATTTTGTCGGGGAATTCTTTTTTGAATATCTTATTGACCCTACAATTAGTTCTGAATATGCTAAAAATATTGTTTTAAGATTAGAAGAAAAAGGGTATTTAGGAGAGCTAAAGAATTTAAAAACAGTTGAAGAAAGAGTTAGCGTAGTTACTTCAAATAACGACTTAATGTCGCTATTATTTTCGTTAACTTTTGGAAAAGGATTTATCAAAAGACTAAATAAAGATTTACAACCTCACTTAGAAAAAGATGACTCTACAAGAGACTTATTATTGTCATTAGCAATATTTAATAAAATTGAATTGCCCCACTTTCCAATTGAATTAGTAAGCCACTTAACAAATGGAAGGGCAAAAGAATACATGAAAAAAGTTGATGCTTTTACAAAAACAACATCACAAAATAGTTTGCAATTAAGGAGTGGATTTTTTACAACAAATATTTTCCGTTCAGTAGCAAAAAAGAAAATTATCTTGATGGTCGAAGATATGCTTGTTGTCATTGCATCTCAAGTAGATGACAAGAACCATTCATATTGGAATGAAATTCATGCTTCCCTTACTAAAGAAAAAACTTTACGGAAAGTATTAAGCCTTAATAGTCACGAAATAAAGCAACTGCTTTATCGAATCAGAAATTATTATTCAGACAACTTTAATTTCTGGATTCAGTTAGGCATAGCAGAGCAAAGAGAAAAGGATTTTGAAAAAGCCTTAAATCATTTTAAGCAAGCTGAGGCACTTAGGCCAACTTCTTATATGGTGCAAAATGCGATTGGACGAAATTTTTTAAAACAAGCAAATTCACTTGATAATATAGTGATAGCAAAAAAATATTTCCAAGAAGGTGAAAAAATCCTAATTAATCTAATTGAAAATAGAGAAGAGTTTCAAGCCAGAGCTTTTTCGACCCATTGCTATTTGTATGAAAAAATATTATTTGTTGAAAAATTCCACATTCAGTTAACAAATGACGAGATTGTCAAAATGGGAGAATACCTAAAAAGAATAACTGATAAAGATGAAAATGATATAATGGCAAAACATATAAATAATGTTTTTATTAGATTCCTTAAAAAAACCAATAAACTAAATTTAATTAAACTTAATTTTCAAGATTTGTCAAAACTTAAAGCTTTGTTTACAGAATACAATGTAAGCTTTGACGAATTGCTCGATGATATTGAACAAGAATAGTCGGAAAAACGAACGTACAACATTGGTATTGCCAATAGTGGGGCTGGACATTGGAGCAATCAGCAGCGGTAATTCTGCTGTACTGCGGTTCGGGGCTCGACGAATAAAGCCCAGCTTTAGTTCTTAATATTTAACTTTATCAAAAGGCCAGGCAGCGGTTCCGGCGGACGGAATTCTAATTCCCCACCATCGGCAATACCTGTCCGTTATGCGCAAACTTTCTGCACCGCATTTCGATCAGTTTTCTTATTGGCTACTTTCATGAATATTTTGCATTGTAACTATTTTGACCCATTCCCTTAGGCGGTGCAGTTTTTATATCTTGACACTTTTTCGGTTTGCAAATGATAAACAGTTTTCTTTTGGCAGTGGCATAGCCTGCCAGGACTACGGGGTGACTTCCTTCTCTCCCACTCTTGCCCAAATCGTACCTTGAATGGTGTTTTGTGGATATTCAAATCTGACAATTCTAAACGACTGAAAGTGGAATTTGGGCAAGGTGGTATGCCATTCAAAGATGGAAAGAGCTTTTCAATAATTGTAGGGGAACTTCCCGCTTTTCAATTCTTGCCCAAATCGTACCCTGAATGGTGTTTTGTGGATATTCAAATCTGACGCTTCTAAACGACTGAAAGTGGAATTTGGGCAAGGCTGTTTACTATACACTGCATGACCATCCTTTTCAAAATAGGCAGGCTATGCTTCTTGTGACCGGCTTGTGTTGTACTTTCCAAAATTACCTCAGGGACTATTACCCAAAATCTAGCTCCTTTTCATTGGACAGAGACACACAAGCCGTCATTCAGATCTTGCAAACCTATCTATTTACTTATCTAAAAACTTCGAATCTTAAATAATCGTATGAAACAAAGTCAGCGCATAACATAGG
>JAFEAB010000082.1 GCA_018266615.1 Bacteroidota bacterium | reverse complement strand
TAAGAAAATTGCTGGCTTTTACCAATACAATATAAAAAACTGATATTGTAGTTCTTCCAGCAAATTGTCAAAAAAACTTCTGATCGTTACACCAGCAATTTTGGTTTGCAACTAACGTTTCGGGTATTGCCGAAGTGGCGGATTATTAGCACAAATGTTCAATATAATTACTGCTGTTGAGCCTTGTACAACTGTTTCATAGTAGCACTTCTGCCGCCATTTTGGCAATACCGTGTTATAGCCAGTGGTTCTGTCTGTTTGTCCTTGTAAACCATTGTCAATACTACGTTTCTCTGTCTTTGTCGTGTCAGGTTGTGCGGTTGCGTATTTTTTATTTTTGAAGGGAAGGATTTTTTTATTCAATTTTTGTCAGCGTTGGAAAGGTGGAAACTCTTTTGTAAGCTATGGTATGTACTTGGACTTGTGCGGCTTGCAAATGTGTTTCCACCTATGATTGGCTTACATATAAATCACTTTTACCTTAATTTCTTTGTCTTGAAACAAATCAAAACTTGCTTTTTTAAAATTTGGGCGGTTGGTTAAACCGATTGAAGAATAGTTTGAAAATCCAATTCCTTCTTTGGGTAAAATTAAGCCTTTATCAATTTTGCCATTTTTGTTTTCATCGTGCAAAATGTTTATAGCGTATTTTCCTTTCGGTAGATTTTTAATAGTAATCTCGGCATTTCCGCTCTCAATATTTGTAGTCTGAATTTTGTAATAGTTTTTGTACTGTTCATCGGGAATTGAGCCGTCTTTGTTATATAGTGCTACTTGTAAAACACCTTTTGAATTTCGCAAGTTTTCTACGACAATCGTCAAACTGTATTCTTCTTTTGTTTTCGAAAATGATGAAAGAAACAAGATTGAAAATACGGAAAACAGGATAAGTATTTGTTTCATTTTAAATTGATTTTTTATTACTGAATTTCTCCTTCACTCTATCTACTCCGTAATACACCATCGGCACTAAGAATATCGTCAATACCAATGAAGAAAGTAAGCCTCCGATAATTACCCACGCCAATCCGTTTTTCCATTCGGCTGATGTTCCAGTGGCTAATGCTATCGGCAACATTCCGATTGCCATTGATAAAGTGGTCATTAAAATGGGTCGCATTCTGCCTTTACTTGCTTCGATGATGGCTTGGCGATAAGGCTTTCCTTCGGCTTTTAATTGATTGGTAAAATCAACAATTAAAATCGAGTTTTTGGTTACTAATCCCATTAACATAATCAAACCTAATAACGCAAATAAACTTAAATGACTTAACGATAAATTCAAGGCTAAAAACGCACCGATAGCCGCAACCGGAATAGCAAATAAGGCTACAAATGGATAGATATAGCTATCATACAACGCTACCATAATGAGATAAATCAGAATAAATGATATTATAAGAACAGAACCCAACGCTCCGAAACTGTCGTTTTGCCTTTTAATATCGCTACCCCAAGTCATTTCAATTCCATTCGGGAGCGGATTGTTTTTAATATATGCTACAACATCATCGGCAACCGTACCTGATGGACGACCCAAAGCATCGGCAGTGAGTGTAACGGCTGGTTGTCGGTCTTTTCGTTCTAATAATGAGGGCGAATTATCTCTTTCAATATTGGCGAATTGCGAAACTTCAATCGGTACACCCATTGGATTGACAATATTCAAATTATTTATATCATCATAATTTTGACGGCTGAATTTATCTAACCAAATTCGTACAGGATATTCTGTTCCATTTTCAGTTAGACTTGCATCATCATTCCCCGAAAATGCAGTTCGCAAATTCATTCCCACATAAGCGGTATTTAAACCTAAGCGTTGCATTTTATCCCTGTCGGGTATTATTTTTAACTCCGGACTTCCTGCTTCAACCGATAAGCGAACATTATCTGCACCGGGGATTTTTTCAATTACTGATTTTAAATTTTGTGCCGTTTGCATTACCTGATTTAGCTCTGAACCACTCAATGTAATTTCAATGGGTGCTGTTTTTGGAATTAAACCCAAACCACTTATCGAATAATTAATACCTGAGAATTTTTCTTGTAAATCCCTACGCAAATCAGTCATAAACTTTTCGGTGGAAAGATGATTGATTTCTTTTTTAGGTTTTAATTGAATAGTAAATTCAGATTTATTTACAGAACCAACTCCCAAACTCCCAATCCCTGTGCTCGGTCCGCCAACATTACTGAACAAAGTGGCTACTTCGGGTTGTTGTAATATGTAGGTTTCTATTTTTTCTGAAATCAAATTGTTTTGCTGAACGGAAGTATTTTTATCAAATTCTAATCCTAAACGAAACTTCCCTTGGTCACCCGTTGCAATGAGTTCTTTACCGATAATTCCCTGCTTCATCATTACGGCAGTTCCAATAAAAAGAAAAATCACGAAGCCTGTAAAAATGAGTTTATGTTTTAAAACCCAATCTAATTTACCGCCATACCAAGCAATAAATTTATCCAACTGATGTTCAAACCAAAGTAAAAAACGGTTGAAAAAGTTGGTAGGTTGTAGGTTTTCTTTCTCTCCAATTCGGGAAGCCAGCCAAGGTGTAAGTGTAAACCCAACTAATAAACTCGTCAATACCGTTACAATAATTACTACCGAAAATTGTTTGAGCATATCGGCAACAAAAACCTGTAGAAATAAGATAGGTACAAAAACAACCACATCAACCAAAGTGATAGACAAAGCAGAATAGCCAATTTCCATTCGTCCGTCCATTGCGGCTTTTCGCTTGTCTTTCCCCATATCTAAATGGCGTTGGATATTTTCTAAAACTACCGTGGCATCGTCCACCAAAACACCGATAACTAAAGACATTGCAAGAAGCGTCATCAAATTAAGCGTGTAACCCAATAACCACATTGTTCCAAAAGCAGTGATGAGCGAAGTAGGAATGGCAACAGCCACAATCAAAGAATTTCGGTAGCTTCTTAAAAACAAAAGCATTACGATAGAAACCAAAATAACAGCAAGAATTAAATCGAATACCACCGAATTTACGGCAGCAATGGTATTGTCCGTACTGTCGTCTGTAACTACAAATTTTACATTCTTAGAAGCATTGCTTTTTTCAATGATTTGAAATTGTGCTTTGATTAATTTGGAAACATCAACAGCATTACCATCGCTTTGTTTTTTGATTAAAAGCCCGATGCCATTTTTACCGTTATATCTACTAATAGAACTTGTTTCTTTAATGCCGTCCACAACATTTGCAATGTCTTTTACATAAACAGGACTACCTGGCATTGGCATTGCGACTTGCACATTTTGAATACTACTAAGGTCATTGAATTTCCCCACTAACCGCACCGAACTGTTTTCTTGGTCGGTTTGAACTTTTCCGGCAGGTAAATCAATTCCCGAACGGTTAATGGCTTCTACAACCTGATACAAAGAAATCTTATAAAGTTTCAATTTATCTTTGTCCACCTTTACTTGAATTTCCCGTTCTTCTCCACCAAGGATGGTAATTTCTGCTACTCCTTTTAGTTTCTGAATTTGAGGAAGATAATCATCCTTCATTTTTTGATAAAATTCAGTCGGATTTAAATCGCTTGTAGCACTTACTGACATTATCGGTAAATCGTTTGGCGAAACCTTGCTCATTACCGGATTTTGAATATCTTTTGGTAAATCCTTTTTGATATTGTCAATGTAGCGTTGAGCATCCTGCATTGTTTTGTCCAAATCTGTCCCATATTTTAGATTGGCAATAATGATTGAAGCATTGGGCAATGATTTCGTTACCAGATAATCTACACCCTCTAAATTGGAAAGTGCATCTTCAATTTTTCGGGAAACAGAAGTTTCTACTTCATTGGGTTCTGCTCCGGGATAAACTGTTTTAATTACCACAACAGGCTGGTTAAAATCGGGCATTAATTCGTAACTCAAATTTTTGTAGCCGATAATTCCCAACAGGGTAAACACGCTGAAAAGAACAATTATCAGCGAAGGGCGTTTGATTGATATTTCTGTAATGTTCATAGCACGCTGATTTTATTTAGTAATGATATTTGCTCCGTCAAAAAGATTGATAAATCCGTTCGTAACGATGATATCGTTTTCATTCAAGCCACTTGAAACAAGCGTTTTGTTCCCAATAGTTTTTGAAGTTGTAATAGCTTGCAATACGGCTTTTCCGTTTTTTATGACATATACTTTTGCTATCCCGTTTTCTTCGGTAATGGCAGATGTTGGAATAAGAATACCTTGAACTTGTTCGCTTTCAGAAAGATTAACTTTGCCAAACATTCCCGATTTGATACTTAGATTTTTGGTGTTTGCGACTTGAAATTGAATTGGAAAGCTATTTCCCATATTGGCTTTGCTTCCTATCATTGATATTTTGCCCGAAAGGGAAATGTCAGGAAAAACATCAGTACTAATTTTGTAGGATTGATTGCTTTGAAATTGAACCAAATCACTTTCGGGAATATTGATGGTAAAGCGTAAAGTACTTATATCCGTTATTTGCAACAAAGGAACTCCCGGAGCTGCAAAACCGCCTTCTTCATTGAGTTTAGCAGTTACTACACCGTTGAAAGGAGCTTTAACAGAAGTTTTGTTGATTTGCTCTAACAAAGTTGCTCTCTGGACTTTTGCGGTTTTTAAACCCAATTTTGCCTTTTCCAATTGTACGCCTTGAACGGCATCGGCTTCCGTTAAAATGGTGTATCGTTTTACATCATCTTCCAATCCCTCAATTTGGACTTCAACCGTTTGTAGTTGTAGTTTCAATAGTGAATTATCCAACTGAATAAGTGTTTGCCCTTTGGAAACATAGCTTCCCATATCTACCAATACCGCATTGATTTTTCCCTGTATGTCTGCACTTATTTTTGTTTCCTTACTCGGTTCAAAAGTGCCTGTATAGTTACTTGCATCTACAATATTTTGTAATCGGATTGTATCAACACTTACCGAAATTGGCTTTTCTTTATCGTATTGATATACTCTGTTTTCCGTTGTTTTTTTGTTGCTCACTAATTTAAAAATTACCAATCCAACAATGGCAACTCCTGCTATTATCCAAATTATTTTTTTCATTTTCTCTATTTTTAATTTTTAATTGAAGTAATTGACCCCGTTAGCTTTTTAAGTTCTAAATCTGCTTTCAGAAAATCAATGACTGCATTCAGGTAATTTTGTTGTGCTTCACGAAGTGCATTGTCTGCTAACAAAACATCTGTAAGGCTTGCTGTACCTTGTTTTTGTTGCAAAACAGTTTGATCATAAATCGTTTTGGCTAAAGCAATTTGACTTTCGGTATTCGTGATGGTGGATTGTGCAATTGTTTTTTGTCGGATAGCACTTTCAACTTCCATATCATTCTTTTCCGTAATCAATTTTGATTGCAACTCATTGTTGGTAATCTCCAATTTCTTTTGATTGATTTTTCGCTGTGTAACCGTTCCATTAAAAAGAGGGTAGCTTAGTTGTATTCCTGCAAAACCAATCGGATAGAATTTCAGAAAATTGTTAGGCTTTTTGTCATAACCAAAACCAGTTGTTCCGTAGGAAGCAACTAAGTTGAGCGAAGGCAAAAATCTTGATTGGTTCAATGTTTTTAAATCACTACGAAGCAGTTGATTTTGCTTTTGAATAATTTTCAGTTCTAATACATTTCTTGTATTACTTTCTAAAGAAACTTCTTGCTGGATTTCAGAAACAACAGTAATATTCTGCTCCAATGAAATTCCCATATTCAATTTTAGGGCATTCAAAACCTGAATAAGTTTGTTGTTTACATTTTGCCTTTGAATGTTGAGTTGCTCGGCTTGTAGTTTTACTTTGCTCACATCGCTACCTTTTGCCAAAAGTTGGTCTTTCAAGAGTTGCATATTCTTGAGTAGCTTTTCGGTATTCGCAATATTGCTGTCCAAAAAAGCCAATTGATGTGCGATAATTTGAGCATTGTAATACAGCGTGGTGATGTCAAACAAAACCTGTTCTTCCGACTTTTGGAATTGCAATTCTGTAAGTTCTTTGACAATTTGAGTGCTTTGTATCGCCCCATAAACCTGTGGATTATACAAAGGCATAGCCAACTGCACATTGGCGTTGATGTTGTGCGGAACACCAAATTGCAAATCCCTGAATTGCCCTTCGGGTGCTTGCGGATTGAGTGCATTCATCGGCATTAGCTGTGTAGGTAATTCCATAAAATACTTGTAATCGGCATTGGCAGTAACTTTTGGAATGAGGTTAGCTCGTGCTTCTTTTTTTCGTTGTTCACTGATGGATATATTGTTACGATTGATTTGCAAAGTCTTATTATGAACTTGTGCTGTATCAATACACTGTTTTAATGTCCAAGCCTCTTGAGCTTGGGCTACATTCCAGCCTGATAAAACTATCAAGCTAAGTATAAGTTTGCGAGTATTCACTAACATAATGAGATAAATTTTTTTATTTCTTTTTATTGATTGAAAAATAGGCAATAACCGTAAAAGCTATGGTAACACTAATTCTGAATAGCATTGCGAAAACAGTTTTTGTTTCGTAGATACCACCAGAATAAATATGAATAAACAAGCCTATCAATGCGACTACCAAAATGACGGTTGCTACCGATAAGGCTTTAAAAGTCCAACTTTTTATTTTCAGAAAACCATAAGCTGAAATAAGATAAAGCAAACTACTGATAAAATTTGCCCAAACAATAAACAAAACATAGTTTCCTTCTTTGGCTCGTATTCCAAACCAATCAAAAATTACGGAAGAACTAAGGAATAGCGTTAGTAAACCGAAGCCTGCTAAAATAAGAGAAGATAGAAATGGGATATACTTTTTCATAAGTTAACTATTTTATCAGTTTTTAAAAATGAAATACCCAACCAAATTACAGATGCAGTCATTGACATCGCACCTATCAATACAAAAATTGGAGGTAATCCTAAATACACTTCCAATAATATTCCTATTGGCATAAGTAATCCAGCAAGAGCTAATCCTGAAATCACTTTTACGTGTTTCAGTTTATTTCTAAATTGAATTAATAAGTAGCCAATCAAAATATTTAAAAATGCAAATAAGTTGCCGTGTACATGAGCAAGTCTTGTCTCAAAATGTTTTCCTATGCTGTATGACTCTGCCCATTCTTTAGCGTTCGGTGCAAAATCACGGAGATAAATTAAAAGGAATCCATAGAGCATAAAAAAGCCCATTGTCAGAAATCCTATTGCGATGTTATTTTTACCGTTCATAGTAATAGTATTTAGATTATTCTTCTTTTATCATTGTCAACAACATTTTAAAGCGTTCAACTGCTTTCAATGCGTGTGGAATGTTTGCAGGCATAATGATACAATCACCTTTTTTCAAATTATGTAAATTACCTCCAATCGTTATTTCTGCTTCGCCATCCAAAATCTGCACAATGGCATCGTAAGGTGTTTTATGCTCTGATAAACCTTGTTCTTTGTCAAAAGAAAACAAGGTTAAATTTCCACCTTTGCTTTTAGTTATCTGTTTGCTGATAACACCTCCATCTGTGTATTCAATTGAATTTTCCAGATTGAATATTATCTCTTTCTCAAATGTTGCCATACTATTATAATTAAGTTAGTTAGTATTCACTCACAAAAGTAAAATTATTATTTTGATTGTGCAAATAGTTTTTGAAGCAAGTTTAATTATCTCCTTCTTTTTAACCATTTATATCCTTCAAACCACAATACCGATACCATTGCTATCAAAATTGCAATCCCTAAATCCTTTAAATTTAAACTGCTTATATGAAAGAATTTTGAAAAGACCGGTATGTATAAAATGGCAAATAGCAAAACTAAAGTTGCTCCTATTATCAATGGAAACAAGATGTTTTTGTTTTTAAAACTTTCAAAAAGACTATAAGTAAAAGAACGGTTGGTTAGACTTAAAAACACATTGGAAAAGATGAGTGTGGTGAAAACCATCGCTCTTGTCGTTTCTTCGCTTGCTCCATTTTGAACAGCCAATTGATAGGCGAACAATACGCCAGCAGTTATCATCAATCCTTGAATGATGCTAATGCTTAATTCACTCCAATTCAAAAAGGTTTCTGTCATCTTTCGTGGCTTTTGCTGCATGGCATTCTTTTCTATCGGTTCATTTTCATAGACGATTGAGCATGTTGGACCCATTATTAATTCTAAAAATATCACATGTACCGGTGTGAAAATATTGGGATAAATCCAACCTAAAAACAAAGGCAGAGAAACTGTCAAGATGATTGGAATATGAATGGAAATAATATACTGAATGGCTTTTTTGATATTGGTATAAATTCTTCTGCCTGCTTCTATTCCTAGAATGAGTTTGTCCAAATCATCGTTGGTAATGACCAAAGCTGCTGCTGCTTTGGCTATTTCTGTTCCTTTATTGCCCATTGCCACGCCAATATGAGCGGCTTTGAGTGCCGGAGCATCATTCACACCATCTCCCAACATTGCCACAACTTCTCCCGATTGTTTTAAGGCATTCACCACAGACAGTTTAGCCTCGGGAAACATACGGGTAAATAAGGTGGTTTCGTTTGAAAGTGCCATCAGTTCGGCTTCTGATTGATGCGTTATTTCAGAACCATTTACAGCAGGGCTATTATTTTTGACACCGGCTTGTTGGGCAATGGCATTTGTAGTATCGGCATTGTCACCGGTAATTACTTTTACTTTTATTCCGGCATCGTATATTTTATTGAAAACCTGTTGAATGTTTTGTTTTGGTGGGTCGTAAAACACAGTAAACCCAAGAAAATCGTAGTTAAACTCCTGTTGTTTTTCAGGAAAATTATTTCCTTTAAAATCGCATTTGGCAACGCCCAATACCCGGTAACCTTGTTGTCCAAATTCCTGAATTTGTTGACCCAAGTTTTCTTTTTCATTTTCTGCAAGTTGAGAAACCGCAAGAATAGCTTCCGGTGCACCTTTGGCAGCGATAATTCGTTCACCTGAATTGTTTTCAAAAATATGGGTCATCATCGGTGGTTTGCCCTCTAACGGATATTCGTGTATCATCTGAAAATCTTTTCTTTGGTCAGAAGTTTGTGTTTCCTCATATACCTTATGCAAAGTTTTTTCCATTGGGTCAAAAGGAACGGGTTCACTGCTCCACATAGCAAATTGAATGAGTTGAGAAAGTTCCGATTTATCAAAACTTTTATCATCAAAAACCTGATTGGATTTAAAGTCAAACAAGGCTTTCAGCTTCATTGAATTTTCGGTAATCGTACCGGTTTTGTCGGTGCAGATTACAGTGGTACTTCCTAAAGTTTCTACAATACTGCTTCGTTTGATGATAACACCTTGTTTCATTAATTTCCAGGAACCCAAAGCCATAAAAGTGGTAAAGGCAACCGGAATTTCTTCGGGTATAATGGACATTGCCAGCGTTAATCCCGCCAATAAACTTTGAACAATATCTCTTGATTGCCAAAAGCTATAAGCCCACACCATTAAGAAAACTGCAATACCAATCACTGCCATCCATTTCACAAACTTTGTAATTTGTAATTGCAAGGGCGAAATTTCTTCTTTAATGTTTTGGGTGGACTGACCAATCTTTCCGAGTTTTGTTTTCGCACCGATATTTTCCACTTCAAATACAGCCAATCCAGAAACTACCAAAGTGCCACTGTAAACCTTATTGTCGTCTGTTTCAGAATTTTTAAATATCGAAAAACTTTCTCCTGTAAGTGATGCTTCATTCACCGAAAAATCGTTGCTGTGTACAATTTTCCCATCGGCATTAACCATTTTTCCTTCCTCAATAATGCACAAATCACCCACTGCAATTTCGTGCGTAGGGATTTGTATTGCGTTAGAATTTCTAATCACCGTACTGAGTGGTTCATTCAGTTTTTCAAATGCTTCCAACGCTTTTTTACTGCGATTATCCTGATAAAAGGATATTCCAGAAACAGCTATGATAGCCCCAAGCATAAACAGCGCTTCGGAATAATTGCCCACTATAACATAAATCACCGAAACGGCAATTAGCAAAAGCAGCATTGGTTCTTTCAGAATGTCAAATAACAGCGTGTACCATGAATTTTTATGATTTGCTTTTATTGAGTTATAGCCATATAGCTTTTGGGAAGTAAGTACTTCATCATTATTAAGTCCTTTCAAATGGTTGGGGAAATTATACTTCATGACTTAGAATTAATATCGAACGCTATTGAATTTCGCTTTTAATCTTTTTTACCCAAGCCTCAATTTCTTGTTTATCACTATCAGAAAGCTTTGCATTGCTATGAATGATCGTATAAGATTTCAATGGCATTTCGTTGTCTTTGATGGTTTCAATTACCTCATCTAATTTATGCAATTTCTTTTTGGTGGAATAAGCGTTGAACTCATCAAAATTCAACTCTTCTTTTCCTTCGTTTATATGGTCTGCCAACCACCAATTAATAGGTTGAATTTTATTGTACCAAGGATAATTGGTGTTATTGGAATGACAATCGTAACAACTTGTTTTTAAAATGTTTTGAATATTTTCAGGCACATCATAATGCTGTGTAATAGCGTTTTCAGATACCTGAATGCTTTTGTTTTCTTTGGTTTTAAAGAATTGGATAGCTACCAAAAGAACGATTACCATAATCGTAGCTTTTTTTAAAATTGACTTTTTCATTATTTTGAATTTTTAAGATGAATTACTTGAATATTTATTGCTTATTCTTCTCCCTTATTTTTCATCGCCATCAATAGGGTATAGGCTCCTTGTTGAACGATTTTGCTGTTTTTCAAATTATCGGCATTGAGGATTTCTGTAAAACCGTCTCCGCTGCTTCCCACTTCTACCGCTATCATTTCAAAGTTGGCAGTATCTTTTTGTTTAAAAACGAAATGCTTCCCTTCAAAAGAAACGATACATTCATCGGGCAGTGCTAAATTTTGTGTTTCAGGAATTTCGATTTCCGCATTCATATACATTCCCGGAATTAAACGAGCATCATAGTTGTCAAAATGGGCGTGCACCTCAACAGCTCTGTCTTCTGATATATTTTTACCAATAAGAATAATTTTTCCGGAATACTTTTTATCGGGTTGGTTATTGGTGTAACTCACCACCGGCATTCCGATTTGAATTTTATCCCAATCTTTTTCAAAAACTTTCAAATTCAAATGAATATCTCTTGGATCTACCAATTCAAATAACACATCTGAGGGACTCACATACTTACCAATATTGACCATTACTTTGGTTACATATCCATCAAAAGGGGCGTAAATATTAGATGTTCGCTTGATATTATTGACGCTTATCTGATTGGGATTGATATGAATGAGTTGTAGTTTTTGTTCCAACGCAGCCAGTGAAGCTTCCAAAATCCGATAATCTGCCTGTGCTTGTTGGAAAACCTTATCGCTGCTGGCTTTGCTTTGATTAAGCTCCTTTTGACGGTTGTATTCTTCTCTTGCATTTTGCAATTGTGCTTTCGTGGTCAGATAATCCTGTTGCAACTGGATATACTGATTGTCTTCTAATGTGACCAATATTTCGCCTTTTCTAAAATGCATCCCGGGCAATAGTTTGGTGGATTGTACCCTGCCTCCTAAAGCACTGCTGACAGAAACTAAATTTTGTGGTGGCACATCTATGGTGCCATTCAGTTTCAGCGTGTGATGGATATTTTTTTCTTGCAACTCCGTGGTACTTAATTGAAAATTTTGAAGTTGCTCTTTGGTCAATGAAATGAGATTTTCATTGACTGAATTGGGCTGTTTTTCTTGTTCTTGTTGGCTGTTTTTACACCCAAAAACAACTAAACTCAATAGAACGATAATTATATTTTTCATTGTTATTTTATTTTGAAATGAGATAAAGAATAGTGATGGCTGTTTGATTTAACTGGGCTACAGCCTGATAATAGTTGGTTTGAATTTGTGACGCCTGATTATTCAAAAGCACCCAATCCAAATAGTTGATTTCTCCATTGGCAAATTGCTCTTTTGCCGTTTTGAAAATCTGTTCCGCTTGTGGCAGTTGCTTGTTTTGAAAATTCTCAACAATGGATTTTTGGGTTTGATAGGCATTCAAAGCCGACCGATATTCCGTTTCTAACTGTGCCTTTTTGACCTGTTGCTCGTTTTCGTAAAATGCAATTTTTTGTTGTTCGGCTTTTATGTTGGCTTTTTGTCCGCTTGCAAAAATGGGAATGCCAATGCCAATGGCAACCACATTATAACGGTGTGCGTCAATATCTCTAAAACTTTGGTTGTAATAAGAAAGCGATAAATCGGGCAGAAGTTTCGATTTTTCCAATCGTACCTGAAGTTTTGATTGTTCTATTTCTTGATTTGACAGTTGAATTATAGGATGATTTTCAATAAAAATTTCATTGGTCAATAGCCCCAAATCAATGATAAAATCAGCTGCCATCGGGTTGTATTTAATATCTGAATGTAACAACCATTGCAACTGAATTTTCGCTAAATCAATTTCATTTTCTAACCATTTTAATTGATTGGAAATATTCTCAAATTGAATTTCGGCAGTCGTTTTTTCCAAGATATTTCCAGCCCCTTTTTCAAACCGCAATTTGCTTTTTTCTAAAAATTCCGCATAGAGCGTATCGGTTCTGCTAAGAATAGTCTTCTGTTCATTTAGCAATAAAATCTGATAAAAAACCTGTGTAACCAATTTTCTTGTTTCTATTTTGGAAAGCTTTGTCTGAGTAATTGCTTTTTGCCATTCCTGTTCCAAAACCTTTTTTTGATTGCTGTAAACCGTAGGAAAATTGATATTTTGTGTAAGCCCAAATTTATTATCAAATGTAGCCGTGTTAATTTGACCTAATTCTGTTGTGAGATTGGTTTGCGGAATATTGAGATAAGATGCTTTCTTCTTATCCTGATAGCTTTCTAACAGCTCCTTACTTTTGATGGAAAGATTGTTTTTATCTGCCATTTCCAAAGCCTGCTCTAATGAAATATTTTGTGCAAAAAGTGGAATTTGGAACAACAAAACAATGAGCGTTGCAATTGATTTTTTAGACATTTTAATTTTCTTGAAATTGATTTTTTCAAACTGAATAAATAGGGTAGGCAAAACGAACAGCGTTAGGAAAGTAGCAATCAACAATCCGCCAATCACCACCGTTGCCAAAGGTTTTTGCACTTCGGCTCCAGCACCTTTACTCAATGCCATTGGTAAAAAACCTAATGATGCCACAAAGGCGGTCATCAATACCGGTCGTAATCTGGTTTTTGTGCCGTTTAGAACTACTTTTTCTAAATCTTGTTCTCCTGATTTTTTAAGGCGATTAAATTCTGCTATCAACACAATTCCATTTAAAACTGCAACGCCAAACAAAGCAATAAATCCAATGCCGGCACTGATGCTGAAAGGCATTCCTCGCAGTGCCAGCAGAAAAATACCACCAATGGCAGAAAGCGGAATAGCAGTATAAATCAATAAACTTTCTTTAATGGAATGGAACGCAAAAAACAACAATATGAAAATCAAAGCCAAGGATACCGGTACGGCAATCATTAAGCGGTCTTTTGCTTGATTTAAATTTTCAAAAGCTCCTCCATAAGTGATGTAATACCCAGGTGAAAATTGTAGTTGCTGCTCTGCTTTTTTACTCAATTCATTCACGATGCTTTGTACATCTCTACCCCGTATATTAAAACCGATGACGATTCTTCGTTTGGCATCTTCTCTCTGTATCTGAGCCGGACCGGTGATGATGTCCACCTCCGCTACTTGATACAAAGGTATTTGAGTGCCTTTGGGCGTTGGTACAAGCAGATTGCGAATGTCATTCAGGTTTTCTCTTTGTTTTTCGTCCAACCGAACGACCAAATCAAACCGTTTTTCCCCTTCATAAACTTTACCTGTACTTTGTCCTGCAAAAGCAGTGTTCACCACTTTATTGACCTCTTTAATATTCAGTCCAAACTGTGCCATTTCGGCTCGGTTGTACTTGACTACCACCTGCGACATTCCGGTTACAGGTTCTATGTACAAATCCTCTGCACCTTTTACGGTTTTGATGATAGTGCCTAATTGTGTGGCATAATGTGCGAGGCTGTCTAAGTCTTCTCCAAAAATCTTACAAACCACATCTTGTCGTGCACCGGTCATTAATTCATTAAAACGCATTTGTACGGGATACTGAAAACCTGTGCTGATGCCGGGTACAGCTTCTAAAGATTTACCCATTTTCTCTGCCAATTCGGGGAATGTTTTAGCGGAAGTCCATTCTTTTTTGTTTTTTAAAATGACCATCATATCGCTGGCTTCCATCGGCATTGGGTCGGTGGGAACTTCTCCACTTCCGATTTTTGTAACTACTTTTTCCACTTCCGGATATTCTGATTTTAAAATATGAGCAGCTTTTTGAGTGTATTCAATAGTGGTGTTTAAATTACTACCTGTTAAAACTCTTGTGTCCACTGCAAAATCACCTTCTTCCAATGAGGGAATAAATTCACCGCCCAATCTTGAAAGGATAAATACTGCAATTACAAAAAGTACAGCAACTGAAGCAATGACTGTTTTGGGAAAATGAATTACCTTTCTCAACAACCTTTGATGTGCGTTGGCAATTTTATCCATCACTCTGTCCGACAGATTGGGTTTGTGTTTCAGTTTTTTACTCAATACCAAAGAGCTCATCATCGGAATATAAGTGAGCGAAAGAATAAAAGCCCCAATCAACGCAAAAGAAACTGTTTGCGCCATCGGTTTAAACATTTTACCCTCGATACCTTGTAAACTGAAAATAGGCAAGTAAACAATCAAAATAATTATCTGACCGAATACAGCACTATTCACCATTTTAGATGCTGAACTTTGAACTTCTTTGTTCATTTCCGATTGACTGATTTTGGGCAAGATTTCATATTTTTTACCGTGATGCAACTGATGCAAAACGGCTTCGACAATAATCACTGCACCATCTACAATCAAACCGAAATCCAAAGCTCCCAAGCTCATCAAATTGCCGCTCACGCCAAAAACATTCATCATAATGATGGCAAAGAGCATAGAAAGAGGAATAACAGATGCTACCAACAATCCGGCTCTTAAATTACCCAAGAACAACACCAGCACAAAAATGACTATCAAAGCACCTTCTACCAAATTGGTTTCAATAGTCCGAATGGCATTGTTGACCATTTTAGTTCTGTCTAAAAAAGGTTCTATCACGACACCTTCGGGCAATGTTTTTTCGATGAGTGCAATTCTTTCTTTCACATTTTTGATGACATCATTGCTATTCGCTCCTTTCAACATCATTACTATGGCTCCGGCTACTTCGCCTTCATCGTTATAGGTCATTGCTCCAAAACGAGTAGCATAGCCGATATTCAATGTAGCTACATCTTTCAGCAAAACAGGAATCCCATCTGAAGTAGATTTTACGGCAATATTTTCAATATCCTCTTTGTTTCCAATCAACCCCTCGCTTCGGATAAATAAAACAGTCGGACCTTTTTCAATATAAGCTCCTCCTGTATTTTGATTGTTGTTTTCCAAAGCCTGAAAAATATCATTGATAGTGAGATTAAAGGATTGTAACTTTTGAGCATTCACCGCAATTTCATATTGCTTTAGCTTGCCACCAAAACTGCTGACTTCTGCCACGCCTTTTACCCCCAATAATTGTCTTCTTACAATCCAATCCTGAATCGTGCGTAGTTCAGTCACATCATATTTATTTTCAAAACCAGATTTTGCACGAACCACATATTGATAAATTTCACCTAATCCGGTAGAAATAGGGCCCAATTCTGGTGTGCCGACACCTTCCGGAATTTCATCTTTTACGGATTGCAATCTTTCGCTTACCTGTTGCCTTGCCCAATACACATCGATATTGTCGTCAAAAACAATAGTAACTAAGGACAAGCCAAAGCGAGAAAAACTCCTGATTTCGTGAATACCGGCAATATTACTGCTCGCTTGTTCAATAGGGAATGTAACCAATCGCTCAATGTCGGTAGCCCCTAAAGCCGGAGCTACGGTGATGACTTGTACCTGATTATTGGTAATATCGGGAACGGCATCAATAGGCAGTTTGGTGGTTTCATACACACCAAAAATGACAAGGGCAGCCGTAAACAGCCCTATGATGAGTTTATTCCTTACGGAAAACTCGATGATTTTATTAAGCATATTCTTGAATTAATCATTAAATTATTTTTTAATTAGCCTGAATTTCAGACATAGTTATAGAAAGACAATGTGCGTCTTTCATCCAATAAAATGATTAACCCAAGCGGGGTGGTTGCCAGATCTGGCTGAGATAGTTATTGATAAAATTCCCTTCCTGATAAAGAGGAATTGCAGATTGAATACTTTCAATAAAAGCTGTACTAACTACATTAAAAGTTGGAATAGGTACTACAAGCGATGTTGAATGAGCTGTGAGTGTTTTTAAAGGAAGATTATCGTGATGGTGATGCGGAATATCGGGATGAGAGCTTGGATTGGTATAGTGTTCTTTTAAAAAATTAATGAAAGAAATATCGCCTTGCAAGTCCTCATGCTCCAAATAATGTTGTATCAATGCCGGCAATTTTATCACCTCTCCAAACATGGTGTTTGCAGAAAGAAAGGTGAATAAAAAGAATATGGCAATGGTACGCTTCATGGATACAAAATTACAATTTTCAATTAAAATAATGATGATATTCCTGATACGAAATTTGAAGTTGTAAAACAATTTCATTCGCTTTTGAAGCATCTGCTTCATCTTCCAATGATTTGACAATTTCAAGATGTGGATGCAACCATTTGTGTAATTCATCGTGGCTCTTACCGTCCATTGTGCAGCTTTTTATGAGCTGGCTGTTTTGGTCTTTTACCTGTTGAGCTAATGCTTTATAATCTGTGTGATTATTTTGGATATAAGCATTTACCAATTCTTCGCCTTTCATCACAAATGGCTTCATTTCTTCATTCACCAACCATTTCTCCCCATTGTTGAGTTCAATAGCTTCAGAACTTTCATCGTGTTGATGTTCTTCGTGGTTTTCTGTTGCCTGCTTTTCCGTTGATTTTTCGGTGGTATTATTACAACTCCACAAAAACAAAATGCTAATTCCTAAAACAAAAACTTTCTTCATATTTCTAATTTTTAATTCGTAATTTTTAATTTTTTTCAATCATTTTCAATATTCCATCTAAGACCGTTTTCCCGTCCTTGACAAGATTTGATTTATGTCCTGATAATTTCCATTTCAGCACGGTCATTCTCATTCCTCCAATAATTATGGTGGTCAAGGTAGAAGCTCCAATCAATTTATTGTATTGACCTTGTTCTTGCCCTTGTTTGATGTTTTTAGAAACATAATCTTGCATCATATCCATAATTTCAGCTACTTTATTACTCAAACTTTCATCAAAATGGAAAATGCTTTCTGCAAAAATAACACTCACTATTGCCGGTTTGTTTGTAAAAGTTTGTAGCTGGGAATTAAAAATTGCTCTTAATTCATCAGCACTTGTATCAGTCGGTTTAAATGAAATAGACTGAATACGATTTTTCATTTCTTTTTTAAAATATTCCAGCAAGCTCAATAAAATTTCATTTTTGCTTTTGAAATGTCTGTACAATGCAGGCTCGGACAAACCTATATCTTCTGCCAATGTCTTAATTGTCAGATTCTGAATACCATATTTTGAAATACGGTTGGTAGCCGCTTCCATTATTTCTATTTGTCTGTCTGTAAATTCTTGCATACTTGTCTAATTTATTTTTATGTTAGTTAGTATTCACTCGCAAAAATAGAAACTAATTTTTTATTGGGCAAATAAAATTCAAAAAAAGTTTTGATTTACTGTTTACTCAATCCTGTGAGTGGAAAAAAAGTGGCTCTTTTGGTTTTGTGAAGTGTTGGCTTATGTGTCGGACAAAACCAAATGTGCCACTTGAGAGGTGGGAATAAAATTACTCATTTGCTTAATTTTTCTTTCAGCGGTGTTCGTGAATCGCTTCGCTTATTTGAATTAAAAAAAGTGCGTTGGGAAAAATAAAAAATACAGAAGGGTCGGTCCCGAAAGCATTCGGGATTGGCTTGCTCGTTGTATAATTGTCAAAATGGTTTGCTTTCTGTTTATGTTTTGGTCGTCTGTTCAATGTTCGGAGTGTCGTCTTACCATTGGCTATAACGTTTCAGGGCTTTGCGTTCGGGCGAGCAATCGAAGCACAAAAGCTCAATTTATTACTAAAGTTCAATTGAAAAACTGCTGTTGAATTTTGCACTTCAGCCCGCCTGACGCAAAACCCATGTTAGCAGTAGTAGTTCTATTCCTTAAAGCTTTTTCCACCCACATAAAGCTCAAAATTTATTGATAGTTTCAAGTCGTTCATTCTTCTTATGTCGTCTGTGTCAATGTTGTGTCCACCTATCATTCCATTTGCGTTATGAATGTCCATTGCAACCTGAATATAACCTTCTGCTTTTTCAGCAAGTTTTTTTATTCCTTCTTTATCTTGTTCCAAAAAGTCAAGTAGTTTTTTTAGTTTGTCTTCAAACTCATCCGGTTCAGGATTAGGTAGAATTTTAAAACTGCTAAACGAATGATTTGATTTTCCATTTGGTCTCAAGTCTCCTTTGTTCCAAAATTCAGTTGGCGTCAAATGTGTCATTGCTTTTATATCGTCCACAGTTAAAGTTTCCGATGTCGCCCTAAAGTAAACTCTGTGATATGCTTCTGTTCCAACTCCAGTTATTTCATTTGTCTTTGTGTCAATGTAAACTGCAAAATAAAATCTTTCATCAAGCACTGGTAAGTACGCTATAATCATTTCGTCCTTACTGTCACGGTCAATACGGTCAACTTTTAATATGTTGTCGGCATAGATTGGACTGTGAATTTCAAGGTACTGTTCTGTCACTCCAAGTGTCTTTTCCTTGAATTCTTGTTCTATAAGTTCTATGGCTTGTTGGTCGGTCATACTATTACTGCTAACGGTTTGGGTATTGGCGAAGGCACGGCTTTGAAAATCGTCTGCTCAACATTTATACAAATGTACATTAGAATTACTAATGTTGAATTATGTACGTCTGCCGTGCTTTTGCCAATACCTTGTTAGCTGCCGTTTTGTTTTTTAATGCGTTCAAGTGCATTTGTTATAATATCACTGAATGTTATTGAATGTGAGTCTGGTAGCCCAATTCCTTCCAAAATAAATCTTGCTATTTGGAAGTAAGCATAATCGTCAGATAAATCAACTTTGTAAGCCTTACCATTTTTAAATTCTGGAATTTCAATTTCGTTTTTTGGAGATAAAGGAATATTGTATAGTTTGATTTTTTCTAGATAATCATCATTGTCAAAAAAAACAAACTTTCTCCAACAGTCAGTAATCCGAGCTCTGAAACCTAATTTAGACTTCATATCAAAGTTGTTGTCAGATAGTACTGCCTTGTATTTTGAAAGAATAATTAGGATTGTAAATATTAATTCTGTTCCGTCAATAAATTTTATATGATTAACAAAATCGGTTGTACTTCTCCTTGTTATATCAGGTAATTTGAAGTCACTATTTCCGCCATAAGGAAGATAACTGTTTTGTTTGACTGTTTCATACGGGCTATATTTTTCAAGAAGATAGTTAATAATATTTGAGTTCAAATAATGTTTGGGAATATTTTCACTGTTGAATTCATATAGTGGAATTAAGAACTTTAAGTTTCCATTTTCAAAAAGTTCAACTGTTGTTGATTTGTATATTAAATTCTTTTCATTAAGTGGTCTAATTATTAGAGAACTCTCTGAACTATAAATGCTGTTAAAACCTAAATTAAGGTCAATTTGTGTTGTTTGCTTAAATTCTTCATTTCCCTTTTGCAGGTTTACTTCAACACTCTGATAAAATCTTACTGCTACTTCTTTAAAAAAGTCACTTGAATAAAATTTTGAAAAACTGAAGCTATCAAATGGCAAAGGGAAAAGGTATAATTCTAAATAGGTTTGATTCCAATCTGCTTGCCCTTTAGTTTCAGTAAAATCAAGTGAACAAAATCTCTCTATTGAGTCGTAGTATGAAGTAGTTTTTTCATTAAGTTTCTCAATAATGTATCTGTCTTTTATTGGTTTACTTTCATTGTTTTCTCTTTGATAAATTATTCCTTGACTTGTAATATATGGTGGTGTTGGACTTTCTTCAACTTGAATAATAAATAAATAATTATTATTGATTAATTCAATTTTTTTTAAGTGATATATTGGATTTGGGCTTATATTAGAATTAATAGTCTGTGATATTTGGTCTTCAATGTTTTTATATTCTGATATACTAATTCCGTCAATGGAAATAGGATTATTTCTATTATCTGTTGTTATTCCCCAAAAAATCCAACCTCCTTTTGTGTTTGCAAATGAAGAAACAGATTTTGAAATTTTTAAACTGTCAAGTTTGCCTAAACTTGTTGTTGGAATTTCCTTTTTGTATTCAATATACCATCCTTCAGATATTTGTCTGTCTATTAGTTGAGCCAAATCTTGTTCAACTATTTCTGTAATATTTTTGTCAAATGGATTATACGGCATAGTCTCTGTAAATGGCAGCTAACGGTTAAGGCTTGTAGCAGTACGGGTAATTGGAACTCGTCAGCCCGGAGCCGGACTTGAAGATAAGCAGAATTTTTAGTTTATAAAGTGGCTGCGTAAATTAAGCGAAGCGTACGCAGGCACTGACCAATGCCAGTTGAGCAGCGGTCAACCTACAACCGAAGATCCATAGAATTACCCCGGTTGATGTATGCCATTCAGCCCGTATTGCTACAAGCCCATGTTAGTTGCTGACCAGGTCAAAGTTTATTTTAAAGGATGGTGAGTATTTGGTTATTCCACAGATAGGCTTGGCCGACGAACAGCTTAGCCTTGTGCTTCCATTAGGGATTATTAAATGGAATTGTCTTTCAAATTTAGACAATCAACAAATAGAAGTACCCTCTGCACAAGGCGAATAATAAGATAGCCTGCCACCCCTGGCAATAAAAGGATTCGAACTTTCCCCATGAAAAATGCCTTGCCCAAACAGCACAAAGGCTCATAAATGGCTAAAACTGCCCACGTCCGGCAAAACATAATGTCCTGATACAATTTGGGCAAGGGTTAAGGAATAGATTGAAAATTGTCTGCCTCACCCGTAACAGAATGCCTTGCCCAAATATCAAAATGGATCAGAAAGGGAGAAACCTTCCCATGTCCGGCATAACACAATGTCCTGGTACAATTTGTGGGCAAGGGTGGGAGACAAGCAAAGATTGCGGGTAGTCCTACCCATGGCAGGCTATGGCAGCGAAAAGGGAAAAGCGCCCTTCTGTCAAGCCGGAAAAAGGGTAATGTTTTTAAGAAAATTGCTGGCTTTTACCAATACAATATAAAAAACTGATATTGTATTTCTTCCAGAAAATTGTCAAGAAAACTTCTGATCGTTACACCAGCAATTTTGGTTTGCAACTAACGGCCACGCATTTATGCAGGACTGGAATTAGAATTCCGTCAGCCCGTAACCGTTGCCAAATTTATAACTAAAAGTTCATTGCTAATACTATCGCCCAATAAAGTTTTTTCAGCCCGGACTACTGCTGAAAGATGCACCACTGCTCATTGTTAGCAGTTCAGCCAGGCTTGCATAAATGCGAATGTTGGTAGCAGTTTTTTTATTCTGCAAATTCTAAAAGTCCGAAAGCAATCTTATAATTTCCATTTTCAACTCTTGCTTGGTTCCTGTTAAAAATTATAAATTCATTTTCACTTGTCACAATTTCGTTTCCGTTCGGGCGGAAATTTTTAAAAGTTCCTATCCTTTGAGCTTTTTCAAAATCATAATCTTGCATAGCTGCTAAAGCCAATATTCTTACAGTGTCGCCATTTGATTGATTTATACCAATAAATTGTTTGTAGTAAATTCTGTCTTCTCCATTTTTAGAATCTCCACCTGAAAATGACATGAGTTCAATTTTAGTTCCATCCTTAATATCAGTCAATTTATATTTCAAGTGTTTGAGTTTCACATATTCATAGTCTCCGTTTGTTCTAATTGAATTAGGCTTTACAGTTCTTTCGTATTTGGCTTCAAAATTTTTTTGGGCTTGTTTTAAAGCAAGTTCTTTCTGTTTGGTTATCGCAAGTTTTGGCATTAATAGATTTCCAATTCTTTCAAAACGGTCTTCACTCTTTTCTCCAAAAATTGAAATTGCTTTTGGTATTTCATCTTCATAAAGCGTATTGTAAGATTTGAAGTATTCCATAGTCGCACCTTTGTAATTTATATCATTGTCAAACTCTACAATCTTGCCAAGGCTGCTTTGTCGTTCAATATTTTTTGTCTTGGCAACGTCAAATAATAATTCTAATTCTTTTGTGTCTACTACGGCATTTTTGTTGTCTTTAACAGCTAAAAGAGATGAGGTTAATTTGTCAATAAAGTTCTGTTGGGCTGGTCTGCCAAAAGCAATTTGTTTATTAACTAAACTATAAAAGTCAAATGCTTTCTTACTGTCCTTCTTTGTTTGCCCACAAGAAGTTAGAAATATAAGAAGTGATGAAAAGATTAATATTGTATTTCTCATTGTTTATAAGTTATGCAGTGTTTTGGTAAAATTGCTACCAACGGTTAAGCATTTGCGATGGCATGGCAATAGCGAATTGTTTGCCCGGAACAAATGCCAAATTAAAGAACTACAGTTGAAGATAAGCACAAATGTTGAATAGTGTACTGTCCGCCCGAACAAAAGCTGAACAATGATTTGCAGCCGAAGTTTATTCCGTCAGCCATGCTATTGCAAATGCACCTGTTGGTAGCAGTTTTTTCTACTCCCAGAATATTTTCTTTGTATTAAGTCCTTGCTTTAAAATAGTTTTAGTAGGAGTAAAGTCATATACAGTTGTCCCTATTCCTGGGAGTCCTGTTGATATAGAGCCATCTTTATTTTTATAAACAAAATCCATATTCTTTGATAACCGATTGTCCACTTCAATATGAATTATAGTATCTTCTTTTGTTTTTATAGTTACTGCTCCAAGAGGAAATGAATTTGTTCTTTTTATTTTTTTATTGTCAACAAGCCTTAACCAAATAGAATTATTGTAAATTTTAACCGAATCAAATTCGAAGCTGTTTCTTCCACCAAAGTTTGCAGCACCATAATAAATCAGCTTAATATTAAAATCTCCAACTTTATAGTGTTCGGTCTTTACAGGAAATGTGTCTTTGGGCTGGTCTATATTTGATTTAAAGCTATAAACCAGTAACGTATCGTCTGTAATCCACTCACTTATTGCTCCATTTATTTTTTGTCCTTTGCCTTCTTCAAATTTGTCATTAATGTCAAACACTTCTGTTCCTGAAATGTCTGAACTAAATGACATAGCTCCATATCTTGCATAATCATAAATAACAAATTTTCCACTTGGCGACAACTGTCTTTTAAATTTGTAATAATTATATAATTGTTTCTCGCTTTGATTGTCACAAGAAACAATTAAAAGGATTGAAAATAGATAATAAAGTTTTTTCATTTAGAAGCTGTCAAACAAAATTGCTACCAACGGACAGGTATTGCCGATGGTGGGGAAATAGAATTCCCGTCCGCCGGAAACGCTGCCTGGCTTTTTGCTAAAGATAAATAATAAGAACTAAGGCTGGGCTTTATTCGTCAAGCCCCGAACCACAGCACAATAGAATTACTGCTGCTGATTGCTCCAATGTCAAGCCCCACTATTGGCAATACCAATGTTACCTGCATACCCTTCTGTCACTTGTTGTCATCTGTTGCTGATTTTAATATTAGCTTTAAACTTATAAATCCAATTAGTCCTGCTACCAATGATGAAATTAAAATCACAAACTTTGCATTATTGATTATGGTTTCATTGTCAAAAGCAAGAAGTGTTATAAAGATTGACATTGTAAACCCTATGCCGCCTAAAAACCCAACCCCTAAAATTGATTTCCAATTTATGTCGTCTGGAAGTTTGCAAAGTCCGAATGTTACTGCCAAAAATGTCAATAAGAAAATGCCCAATGGTTTTCCTACAATAAGTCCGACTGCAATTCCTATACTGTAATTCTGTGTTAGTGTCTGTCCAATGTCGCCACTCAAAAGAATAGCTGTATTAGCTAATGCGAAAATTGGTAAAATTATAAAAGCAACTGGCTTGTGTAAGAAGTGTTGCAAAATGTAGGAAGTTGATTTTTCGTCTCCGTTGCCAAATGGAATTGCAAAGGCTAAAAGCACACCTGTGATGGTGGCATGAACACCTGAATTAAGCATGAAGTACCACATAGCAACGCCGCCAATCAAATAGGGAATTAAGTTTCTAATTTTTAATCTATTGAAAACTATAAGCACAGAAAAAATTCCTAAAGCAATGAAAAGGTTTGTCCAAAGAAGAGTTGTTGTATAAAATATTGCAATGATTAAAATTGCGCCTAAGTCGTCAATAACGGCTAATGCTGTCAAGAATACTTTTAAGGAAGTAGGAACTCTGCTGCCTAATAGTGATAAAATCCCCAAAGCAAACGCAATGTCTGTTGCCATAGGAATACCTGCACCTGACTGTGTCGCAGTACCAAAGTTGAACAGCATAAAAAGTCCTGCTGGAATTATGATGCCACCCAATGCTCCAAAAATTGGCAATAAAGCTTCTTTGAAATTTGAAAGCTCACCTTTATAAATTTCCCGTTCTAATTCTAAGCCAATTAGCAAAAAGAAAATCGTCATTAAGCCATCATTCACCCAATGTTCAATACTGTGTCCAGAAAATTGAGTTTGCCAAAAATGATGGTAGTCTGTTCCAAAATTTGAGTTGGCAAGTGTCAACGACAAAATTGTACAACCAATTAAAATCAGCCCGCCTGCTTTTTCACTTTCAAAAAATTCTTTGAATAATTTGGTAATTGTCATTTCGTTTTGTCTGTCTGCCGATGTTTGCAGGTTGTTCAATAGGGTTGCAGGTAACGTTTAAGGCTTGGCGATGGGCTGGTATTCAACGAACGTCTCGCCCGAACGTCAGCCGATTGAAAAACTACAGCCGAAGGTAAATACAAAAAGCTGATATTTGTTCGTCTGCTGGAACTGTTGCTGATAGCGAACTACAGCCGATTGTTATTCCTTCAGCCAGCCTATTGCCAAACCTTTTGTTGGTGGCAGTTTTGTCTATATGTACGTTATGCCAAAGTCAATCACTTCGGTCGTTGTTTTATCTTTTTCAATTGTCACTCTTCTGAGCTTAACCTTATTAATCAAAATTCCCAATTTGCTTGAAACGTCAGATGGAATTGCCTTTATGATTTCTTGAGCGATGTCTCGCAATTGTTTTTCCTTTTTTTGTCTGTCTTCAATATCCTTTAGAAGTTTGTCGCTTGAAGTTGAATTTGAAAAGTCAACACTTTCATTAGTAAGTGAATTCCTATTTAAGCTGTCTTGAAGTTGAAATTCTTTTTGTTTGTCAGGCTTAACTGTTGAAAAGTCAAAGTCAAAAACGTCTTTCAAATATCTCGAACTATAAAAAAGTTCTCGGTAAATGTCGTCTGGACTTGCTGTTGTGTTTTCTGAAACAACTATTAAAAGGTAATCGCCGCTGCTTACTTTGTCAAACCGAAAGTTACCTTGAACATCAGCGGTTGCCTCAAGCGGTTTTGATTTTTTTTCATAGGGATAAAGATGAATAGAACTGCCTGCGTCTGGTTTGTTGCCAACATAATTATTATATTTCCAAAAAACATTTCCTGACAAAGAGCCCACACCATGTCCGCATGAAGCAAGTAAGATTAAAAGGAAAAAGGGTGTAATGAATTTTCTCATGTGCTGTGTTATGTTTTATTTTTTTGAAAAAGTTCTGAAAGCAAATTATTTCGTCTGCAAATTGCCACCAACGGTTAAGGCTTGTAGCAGTACGGGTAATTGGAACTCGTCAGCCCGGAGCCGGACTTGAAGGTAAACAGAATTTTGAGTTTAATAAAGTGCCTGCGTAAATTAAGCGAAGCGTACGCAGGC
>JAFEAB010000081.1 GCA_018266615.1 Bacteroidota bacterium | reverse complement strand
CTAATTCATTCAATTTACCCAGAGCGACTCGCCTCTCTCATCTTAGAGAAAGGCGACAAAGCGATGGGTAAATTAAATTATAACTACATTTACATTCAGTTGCAATAGAAACTAGAAACCGCCTATAAGACAAACTACATATGACAAAAATATTTTACACTTTTATTTTACTTATTACTTGTTTGACAGCTTGCGGACAAAATAAAACTAACAACCAACAAAGTGAGTCGGAATTTTATAGCGCAACTAAAAATTGGTTCTCTGCTTGGGAATTAGTCAGCAAAGACATCTATAAAATAAAAAAACTTTCCCGGGTTGAATTCGTCTTTTTTGACGATAAATATGTTTATTCTACTTCTAATGTGACTATCAAAAAAGGCACACCAATAAAAGGTCCTAACCTAATGAACCTAAATTTAAATTGGGAAAAAGCATTACATTCAGACTCGCTTACCTTGCCGGACAGTTCAGTTGTATCTGTCAAATTAATGAGCTTTGCTTCACCAATTTCTAATGACACAAACGAATCCTTTTTTATTATGCCATTACCCAGTTATTGGGAGCAAAAGGGAATAACAAGCAAAGAATTAGGATTAGACAAACTTATAACTGGCGTTTTTTTACATGAATTTTCGCACTCACAACAAATGCAAGGATTTGGTGAAAAAATAACTCAATTTGAAAAAGAATATGACATTGCACTTAGCGATGATATAGTTCAGGACATTTTTGAAAAAGACACTACTTATGTGAAATTGTACAAAAAAGAAGTGAATTATTTTTACGCCTCTGTTCAAGGCAAATCCTTAAATAAAGAAATACTAAGGAAAGGTTTAGCAGTAATGGAAAAAAGACAGCAACGATATTTTATTGAAAAGTATAAGTATTTACAACAAATTGACAACTTTTTTCTTACAATGGAAGGATTAGGTCAGTATTCTATGTACTTGTGGTTAATAAGCCCCAAAGGTGGAAACGTTAAAAAAGAAGTAGCAATAAAAGGAATAAGAAGGGGTAAAAATCATTGGTCTCAAGATGAAGGATTGGCATTATTTCTTGTCCTTGACAAATTTACAACACCCAAGACTTGGGCAAAAAATATGTTTGGAGAAAAGACAGAAAGCGTGGTTACTTTAATTGAGAAACAAATAACCAAAAAAAAATAAAAATGCTGCTAACATGGGTTTTGCGTCAGGCGGGCTAACGTGCAAACTTGGGGCTTTGTGCTTTTAATGAACTTTAGTAATAAATTGAAACTTTGTGCTCTGAAACCCGCCCGAACGCAAAGCCCGAAACCGTTAGCGGTAAGTTTAGACAAACCATTACGAATCAAAAAAAAATAGAAAAGAGTAGATAAAATTTAAAATGGAAATAAGGCGTGCAGACATACAGAAGGACTACGATAAAGTGTGGGACATTT
>JAFEAB010000080.1 GCA_018266615.1 Bacteroidota bacterium | reverse complement strand
ACAGAAGACTGTCATTTTTAAATGGCCAGGTTTCGGTGCAGCTCAATGAACAAATCTGCGGCTCTTTCCCAGTTTGCATATTGACCATTTTTCCCTTTTGCATGTGGACATAGCCTGCCAGGACTTACCAGGAACTTCCTTCTCTCTCACTCTTGCCCAAATCGTACCTTGACTTAATGTTTTGTGGGACTTCCAAAATTGTCGCTTCTTAACGGCTGACAGTGGAATTTGGGCAAGGCACTATGCTATACCTGGGGTGACAGTCATTTTCAAAATAGGCAGGCTATGCATATCATGACCGGCTTGTGTAGTATTGTTCTCATTTTGCAACAGGACAATTAACCATCATGGGACTCCATAATTGCGGACAGAGTAACACAAGCCTGCCTTCTGTTCATGCAAGCATCTCTTTTACTCTGTGCTAAAGCATCAACCAACTTAACGGCGGAAACGACTACGGCCAGCCTATAACAAAGGGCTTGTTAGCAATACGGGCTGAAAGGCATACATCAATCGGGGTAATTCTATGGATCTTCGGTTGTAGGTTGACAGTTCCTCAACTGCCATTGGTCAGTGCCTGCGAAGGCTTCCCCCAATTTACGCAGGCACTTTATAAACTCAAAATTCTGCTTATCTTCAAGTCCGGCTCCGGGCTGACGAGTTCCAATTACCCGTACTGCTACAAGCCTTAACCGTTACCGGGCATTGTAAAACGACATTCAGACAGAAAATATGAACATAGAAAATATTAGAAAATTCATCAAAGAGAAAGCGGAACAGTTCGGTGCCAAGACAGACAACGAATTTAATAAACCTTATGTTGAGCGAAACAACACTGGACAAGAGGCTTTAAAAGACAACGGAGCATATTTTGGTTTTATTCATCCAGAAGAAGAAGCTTCGGGACCATTCCACGACTTTTCATTAACCATATTTCCAAATGACCAAAACCAACCTTGGTTAGCTTGTTTGGGTATTGGTTCTAGTGGTTTTAAAAATGACTATGAACTTGCAACCTATCCCGGGCTAAGACGACTATTTTCTAAACTTATAAACGAAAAGGGATTTTGTAAATCGGACTTTTCTGACATAGAAACAAGTTTGCCAAAGTCCATCACTGGCAGCATAGATTTACAACACATAAAAAATACAATAAAAACTTACACAAAAGTTTTACCAGCTTGCCAAATTGTTGATGACCCTGAAAGTGAAGAAGGCAAGAAAACAATTTCAGCATTTGTAGCAGGTTATGCAAAACTTAGAGACTGGCCTTCGAACAAAGACCACCGGAAAGCTATTTCAGAAGCTTTGGAACCTTTCCTTAAAGCAGAGACAATTGATGAAGCAGAAGAAATAAAAAATCTATTGAACGAAAGAAAATATATTGTACTTCAAGGGCCTCCGGGTACTGGCAAAACAAGAACAGCAAAAGAAGTTGCAGAAAAAATTAAAGCCAAAACATTTTTTACCCAGTTCCACGCAGAGACAAGTTTTTCAGACTTTATTTTTGGTATTCGCCCAGACTTAAACAATAAAGAACTTAGCTACAAAGAAAACTTGGGGAGTTTTACCGAGGCTTTGAAGTATGCGAAAGACCATGAGAATGAAAAAGTCCTTTTGATAATTGACGAAATAAACAGAGCAAATCTTTCGAATGTTTTAGGTCCCATTTTCTATTTGTTTGAACACAAGATGGATAAATCGAATGTTGAAATTGAAATTTCTCCTGGTTTCAAGATTAACAAACTCCCAGATAATTTTTCTGTAATCGCAACTATGAATACAGCTGACAGAAGCTTGGCGGTAGTGGACTTTGCATTGCGTAGACGATTTGCTTGGTATACATTAAAACCAAAGGCAATTAAATCGAACCAATTTTTCAAAGAGGATTTTGCAAGAATTCAAGAGATATTTGATTGGTACGCCTCAAGCAATGAATTATCGCTGCAACCTGGACAAGGCTATTTTATTGCAGACAGCGAAGAAGAAATGACAAATCGTATCAAGTACGAAATATTCCCATTGATAAAAGAATATATACAAGAAGGGTTGATTAGAAATGCCAAAGAAGAATTCAATAATTATTTCACTATTCGAATAAACAAATCACTTTTTGAATGAGCAAGCCATTAGATGTTTTTTGTGAAGTGCCTTGCTTAACTGAACAATCAAGACAGTTAAGTGGAATTGCTTTGCAAAAAAAATGGTTTAAATCGGCTGACAAAAGAATTATAGGCCAGTACCTTCAGAAGTTTATAGACTACAACTCATCGCAATTCAAGTTCATAGGCGTTCAGCCATTTATTATTGGCTCTGACCAAAATACATCTTTGTCTTTTCGTTCTTCCAGTTTTATTGGTACAATTCCTTTAAGAGCATCTGACACAGGAAAGCAAATAGGTGACTTTGTCGTAATGCCAAGGTTTACTGGTCGAGACCGTTTTGAAGATTACATTGAAATTCTGAATTTGCTTGGAACAGAAATAAGTCCAGAAGTTATTGACAGCTTGCCTCTTGCTTCTGGTAAAAACTTCCGACCACCGTTATATTTAGAAGCAGTTAAATTCATTGCTTCTCTCGAAGCATTACTATCAAGACCTTGGCGTAAGTTTGATAATATTGAAAAAATATCTAGCCAACCTTCTGGACAAATCAATTGGACCAAATACATCAACAACGAATATAAAATTGAAAATCGTTTGAAGTTTCCAACTAAGAAAAATATTTTAAGTGAGTTTCATAGCGAATATGCCGAAATACGATATGTATTTGACATTTGTAAGAATGAATTACTTTCTTCTAATACGCCACAAAGAATAAAAAACACAATCCGTGTAAAGCTTAGTTTCATTGAAGAAAAGTTGTATCACCATAAGCCTAAAGCGACAAATAATATTATTGCTAAATCATCTGACAGCCCAACAGTAAAAACGTGTAAAGAACAAGCTAATAAAATTCTTAACTTTAATTTGGTTGACAGCACAGCATGGAGAGTAGACTTCTCAGATGTTTTTGAAAAATTCGTTCAACACATTTTTAAAGCAGTTGCTAAAGAGACCGGAGGAAAATTATTTGCAAATTTCAAGTTCCACTCACGAACTTCTAAGCACTATTCGTGGGAACTAAAACACATTGAACCAGACGCTATATATCAAAAGGAAAACCTCTTAGTATTCATAGACGCTAAATACAAATCAAACCTTTATAACAAGTTCGACAACAGCGAAACTCTGAAAGACGACCACAGACATGATTTACACCAGATTATGGCTTATATTTCTTTCAGTAAGACAGACTTTAAATATGGGTTTCTTTGTTATCCATCAGACCAGTTAGAATTGAAAGCTATAAAATATAAGAACGGAATTAACGAAGTAACAAATACAGTTTTAATAATAGGTATTCCATTAAAAAAGGACAGTATCAATGAAGCAAAGCGACTATTAACAAACGAACTAAATGAGCTTGAAAGAAGAACAACGACCCGGTAACACGGGTTTGGCAAAAGTGGCGGTTCAGTGCTCCGCAGACACATTTGTGGTTACAGAAAGTTCAGTTCTCCGCATCAACATTTGTGGTGAAAATCGCCACCTTCGCCAAGCCCGAAAACGTTAGGTGCAACCCTATGGACGACCGTGCAGACACAAACATACTGACTTGAACGAAAAAATAAATAATGGGATTTTACGACCTAAATAAAGAGCAACGACTTCAACTTGTTGACGAAATCAACAAGGACATTCTTGCGGACGTTCAAAAGGAAAAGAACAACAGTATTACAAATTATTTTTCAGACGAAGATACATACATACGAAAAACAGCATATTTGGCGATAGGAAAAATATGGAAAGGAAACTCAACCCTACAACCAAATATTTTAAAACTACTTGACAAACTTTTTAAGTCAGACAAAGAAAAAATAAGACAAGCTACTATCAATGCGGCAGGCGAAATTGGCATTAAAGAATTTGACTGCGTTGAACACTTTTTTGATAATGGACTTTTTGACGAACATCACATCGTTAGAAATGCAGTTATTGGTTCAATTAAAAAAATGGGCAAGAAAAACCCTAAACCTATTTTGAAGTGGGCGAGAAATTATTTGCACCATTCAGACAAAGAAATTCGTAGAGAAATCTGTCACGGCATTGAACTTCGGGGACGGACACACCCGCAGGACATTCTACCATTGCTCAAAGAGCTTCAATTTGACAAGACAGCAAGAGTTAAAAAAACTTTGGTTCACGTTTTAGGACAAATTGCGTATAAAAAAGGTTGTCTTGAAACAGTCATTGAACATCTTAAATCGTGGGACAACAATGAACTTGTGTTACAAGCCTTAGACGAAATTATTGACGTTCATAATCGCTATAAAGATTTTGCAATACTAACACAAGAACAAGCAATAAACTATATTGAAAAACATTACACAAAATACAAAGTATCATTAGTATGACAATAGAACAAGTATTTCAAGATAAGACAATTAAAGCAAAAGGGAAAGTTTTAATAATTGGAGAATGGCTAATCAACGGAGAATTGCCTATTGACGAATTAGTAACTTATGCAGAAAAGCAAAAAGCCACCGACAAAGCAACTTGCATTGAAGCGGTTGAATACGCCACAAAAAAGTTGCCGACTATTGCTGACGAAAATTTGTTGGTTTATGTAACAAAAGCCTTGAAAGAAGATGAACCAAGAGTAAAATGGGAAAGTGCAAAAGTCATCGGAAGCATTGCGAAACTTTTTCCAACTCATCTTGACAAGACAGTTAGCAATCTACTTTCAAATACTGAAAATACGGGAACAGTTGTTCGTTGGGCAACAGCCTACGCATTGGCAGAAATACTGAAACTAAAAAAAGACACTAATAAAAAGTTGTTACCGAAAATTGAGACACTTTGCGACAAGGAAGAAGATAACGGAGTAAAGAAAAAATATCTTGACGCATTGAAAAAAGTAAAAAAGTAAACAGACAAAAAAGGGTATGCACCTAACACGGGTTTGCGTCAGGCGGGGTGACGTGCAAACTTGGAGTTTTGTGCCTCTAATAAACTTTAGTAATAAATTGAAACTTTGTGCTCCGAAACCCGCCCGAACGCAAAGCCCGAAACCGTTGGCAGAAATATTGTAAATTTGACTGTTTATTACAATCAAAATAGGGAAAGGAATCCCTAATATTTGACCCAAAAGAAAATGAATGTTGAACATTATTCTATTACAAATTGAAAATGACAATTCATTATTGAATAAAATATTGGAAGCAGAATTTAAATAACGATACCGGTATTCTCTCATTGACAATTTTAAATAAAAAAAATGATTATTAAAAACGCCTCTTTTTGCTTTGTCTTAGTATTTATAATTTTAACTACCTTTTCTTCTTGTAAAAAGAATACTTTATCTGAACAAATAAATAAAGCGCTAGAAACCAACCAATTATATTCAAGGAGTTCATCAAATGAACTTACACTACAGACCCCATTTCTATCATTTTCAACATTACTTTCTGTAGCTGAAAATTTAAAAGATAAGGAAGGTAAATTTCTGGAAGACCCAAATATAATTGAGTATGCACTTGCTCCACTTATAGAAAATGGAAAAATTTTACATAATGAACTTGTTTATAATGTTACTGAATCAAAAGAATGGGATTCTTTGTCTGATGAAGAGAGAAATTCAATTGTATATGTAAACAATATTCAACTAGCCCAATTATCTTTCATATACACAATTTCGAACCCTGACCTAGAACAACAGGCTTTAAAAGAGGGCATTTCTGTTGACATAATAAAAGATTGTGTCGGTGTTGCATTGGGCCTAGCTGGTATTAAGCATCTTGCAACAACTTTAGTAACCGCACCTACAGTCTCTACTGCAATTGGAATTTTAAAATGGGTGGGAAAGCGATATTTAAGCTACCTTGGAGTAGCTTGGATGGTTTGGGATTTTATTGATTGTATTTCACATTTTTAAAATGCAAATATTTTTTTTGACTATGAAATTTAATTCCAAATTTTCTGACATATTTATATCAAAAGTCTTACAAATTACTGCAGTGTCCACAGTAATCTTTTATATAATATTTTCAGCAACCAAGCGATTCATTGACAATGATAAATATTTATGGATTCCACTTGTTCTGTTTATGATAAATCTATTACTTCTTTTAGAATTAATTTACATGGCCAAAACTAAAAAAATTAACTATTCAAGAACGGAATTTAAAAATTTAATATTTCAAACGATATTGAATGGTTGCTTTATAATACTTGTTAGTTTATATTTATTTTAAACTAAAACATAATTATTTAAAATACAAATTAAGAATCTCATTTTAGTCTTGTATTATTTTTCGCAAATTATCAAGATTTCAGAATTGAATTTAATACTTCTGCCAACATAGGCTTGTAGCAATACGGGCTGAAAGGCATACTTCAACAGGGGTAATTCTATTGATCTTCGGTTGTAGGTTGACAGCTGCTCAATCGGCATTGGTCAGTGCCTGCGAAGGCTTCGCCCAATTTACGCAGGCACTTTAGAAACTCAAAATTCTGCTTATCTTCAAGTCCGGCTACGGGCTGACGAGTTCCAATTACCCGTACTGCTACAAGCCTTAACCGTTGGCAGCAATAATAAAGCGGGTTCCAATTACTAACGCAACTTTTTATTCACAAAAGAATTTAAAATTTGCGTATGAAATCACGTTTTACAAGGCTGACCTATGAGCAACGGGTCATCATTACAAAGCTTATT
>JAFEAB010000007.1 GCA_018266615.1 Bacteroidota bacterium | reverse complement strand
GTAGATCCCGAATCGGACAAATGGGATTTTGCCTGGTCGTATTTCTCGAATGTGGCAAATTTTGGATTTGGGGAATTCCCCTATCTGTTCCAGGATTTTATTTCCCTGAACCGGGGTGTACAATCAGCTAAGGTGCTAACTTCTGCCATTAGTTATGAAAACTTTGCAGAAGCAAATCTTACGGGATTAACTTTTTCTGGAAACCAAAATGCCATAGGATCCGACTGGCGCAGCGGTGGAGGGCCAACCTCTCAACCTGCCGTAAAAACAGACCGGTTTTATATTATTAAAGATTCAGGAAATAATTATTATAAATTAAGATTCACTTCCATGACCCAAAATGGCGAGAGAGGGTATCCCGCATTTGAGTTTGTATTAGTGAAACATGGCTGATTTAGTTCTAAGAGAAATATAAGGGCAGCCCGTAGCTGCCCTTTTTTATTTGATGGGGGTTTCTTCATCGGTTAGCATTAACCTCTTCTTCTTTCCGGCCTTGATATATATTCTGAAGGCATTACCCGCTGCAGCCTTTGTACATTATCAATTTGCTGGAGTCTTTGCTCCTGCGGCCTTTCATTCATTTGAATGACGGGGCGGACATTATTATTTTCAATCCGTGAAAATGCCCTGGGTTCTGGCCTTTCTTCCTTATTACCTTCTGCTGGTTGAATAACCCTCGGCCTGTAAACCGGGAGCACCGCATTGTTGGGAAGAATATTATTGACGGCTTCATTGGGCTGATTGTGGGCCACATGCACATCCCTCTTATCAGGAGTAACCGTATTGGTTGCACTGGCATTCTTAGCATCAATTCTTTGTTCCCTGAAAATTGCATGAGGTATCCTGTCAACTGATTCTAAGGTTACCGGAGCAATGGTTTCTTTAGTATATTTTTCTACCTCCCGTACATCCGGCCCCTTGGAATAATAGTCTTTATGCACATTGGTGGTATTGAAATTATTAATGATGGTAATGCGGTTTGATATATTGGTCACATTCTGTGGCCTTTCAATATACTGGCTCAAATGAGTCTTGTATATATTGGAACGGTTGCAATAATTCCAGTAAACATCATGAGGCCGCCAGGAATTAAACGACAGGCCAACATTTACACCCGGCATCAAGGGGGCCCAGCAATAATAATCATCTACATACCCCCAGGTAACCCAGGCGGGGGACCATTCGTAACCTGGAACCCAAAGCCATCCATACATATCATCATAAAGCCACCGGCCAAAATGGAAAGGAGCCCAACCCCAATTATAACCCGATACCCAGGTCCAGCCCTCATAGGAATATACCCAATGCCCGTTCGTAGAATAAGGCCTGAAGTCTACACCCACCGCCGGGCACCAAACATGCGAATATCCGGGATAATCGATCCAGGTTCCATAAGGTGTCAGGTCGTCATAAAAAGTCTGGTAAGTAATCGTATCCGGCGTTGAACTAATAGCGCTTTGTGTTTTTGCGGCACATCCTGAAAAATATACCCAAATAAATATCGGGATCATTCCCAGGTAAGCCCACTTTTTATACCCCTTTTTCATAATAATGCACTGTTATTGAATTAACTAATAAAAAAAAATGTAAAACTCTCTCATTCAAAAACTAACTTATATTATGATCAATTCAACGCACCCAATACAAATGGTTTATAACCCTGAATGAAATCCTAAATCAAACCTTAAAAACCGGATAAAATATTCAATAAAACCAGGATTGAGAATCCTTTTGCCCAATCCCTGATCCGATATTAAAACTAAATCCGGCCTGTATTTGTTGACGGGGCAGGATATTTTAACGGTTTATGTACAAGATCCTTTTTGAGGGGAAAATTAATATTTTACCCAAGCGAAATTCCTGAAAAAATATTACCAGCATACCCTGATACGGGTATTCCCTTAATTTTAATGTCCCAATTTTATGCAGTTTAAATTACACTCCACCTATACTCCCGCCGGGGATCAGCCATCCGCAATAAAGGAACTTACATCCGGAATTTTGCGTGGAGAAAAATTTCAAACCTTATTGGGTGTAACCGGAAGTGGAAAAACTTTCACCATGGCCAATGTAATTCAAAATGTGCAACGGCCAACCTTAGTATTAACGCATAACAAAACCTTAGTAGCCCAACTTTACGGAGAATTCAAACAATTCTTTCCTGAAAATGCAATCGGATATTTTGTTTCCTACTACGATTATTATCAGCCCGAGGCCTATATGCCCGTTACGAATACCTATATAGAAAAAGACCTGAGTATCAATGAGGAATTAGACAAACTTCGGCTTCAGGCAACGGCCCAGTTATTAAGCGGAAGAAGGGATATCGTGGTGGTTGCCAGCGTTAGTTGCATTTATGGTATGGGTAACCCCATTGAATATGAAAACGGGATCATCAGGATACAGAAAGGACAGGTAATTTCCAGGCAGGGATTTCTTCACTCCCTGGTCAATTCTTTATACAACCGAAGCCAGGCCGAGTTCAGCAGGGGTACTTTTAGGGTAAAGGGCGATACGGTAGATATTAACCTGCCCTATGTGGATTTTGGTTACCGTATTAGTTTTTTTGGGGATGAAATTGAAAGCATTGAAACGCTGGAACTGAGTAGCGGAAAAAGAATTTCTTCCGTGGAAAATGCAGCCATTTTTCCCGCAAATCTGTACCTGGCACCCAAAAATATGCTGGGGCAGATCATTAATGAAATACAGGATGAATGCTCGGCTCAGGTAGATTATTTTAAAAAGAGCGGAAAATACATTGAAGCCCAGAGAATAAGTGAACGGGTTAACTACGACCTGGAAATGATTCGTGAACTCGGTTATTGTACGGGCATTGAAAACTATTCCAGATTTTTCGACCGCAGACAACCGGGGGCCAGGCCTTTTTGCCTGCTCGATTATTTCCCAAAAGATTATCTCACCATTATTGATGAAAGCCACCAAACCATACCCCAGGTAAGCGGGATGTACGGAGGCGACCGCAGCCGTAAACTGGTGCTTGTTGATTATGGATTCCGCCTGCCTTCTGCCATGGATAACCGTCCACAAAACTTCCATGAATTTGAAAACCTTAGCAATCAAACTGTTTTTGTTTCGGCTACTCCCGGCGATTACGAACTGGAGAAATGCGGTGGTGTAATTGTGGAGCAGGTGGTGAGACCCACCGGGTTATTGGACCCCCTGATTGAAGTAAGGCCTTCCCTGAACCAGATAGATGACCTATTAGATGAAATTGATAAAAGAGTCACCAAAGGCGACCGCGTTTTAATTACCACCCTCACCAAACGGATGGCTGAAGAAATGAATAAATACCTCAGCCGTATTAATATCAAATCGAAATACATACACAGTGAGGTAGATACCCTGGAACGGGTGGAAATATTAAGGGAATTACGGCTGGGCACCATAGATGTGCTGGTGGGAGTCAATCTCCTGAGAGAGGGGCTCGACCTTCCCGAGGTTTCGCTTGTTGCCATAATGGATGCAGATAAAGAAGGGTTTTTGAGAAATGAGCGCAGCCTGACTCAAACTGCGGGTAGGGCTGCCCGTAATGCGGATGGGCTGGTTATTTTCTATGCCGACAAAATAACCCAAAGCATGCAAAAGACCATGGATGAGACCCAGCGGAGGAGAGAAAAACAACTGGCTTACAATATAGCAAACGGCATCACTCCTAAAACTATTCGGAAATCGGTTGAGCAGGTCATGGCACAGGGCAGCGTGCTGGATGTAAAGGGATATGACCCAAGTAATACTTATGCCTTGCAGCCGGATGAAGAGCTGGTTCCTTCGGCCGCGGAGGAGCAGGAAGTCTATAAAACCATCCCCCAACTTGAAAAGGCTGTTAACAAAGTTAAAAGAGAAATGCAGCAGGCGGCAAGGGATCTGGATTTTATGGAAGCAGCAAGGTTGCGTGATGAAATGTTTCGTTTGCAGGCATCCCTGGAAAACATGAAAAAATAATCACATCGGCTTAACACCTATAATAATTCATGGATAAAAAAAAGCTGCCAAAAAAGGCAGCTCAACAATTCATTAATCCTCCATTAAGGAACATTATAGTTTACAAGTACACTATGAGCAACCTGAGAACCGGATACCCCATCGTAGGTAATATGCTCAATGAGCCCAACTGCACGGCCGTAAAATAAATCTTCCACAAAAGTGGTGAAAGGCACGCCCGCCACCACGGTTTGGGTTATTTTATGGATCTGTATCACATCCGGAAAAATGACGCCGGCAACCGTACGCGATATTCCTTTGGCCACCATGGAATATTTATAGGTGGTAGAAACCCCTGCAATGGTTTGAATAACCGACCACTCTTCTCCTACAGCCGCACTCTCCTTCAGGGGAATATCCTGGGTTTGTCCAACAGGGGTAGGCGTTAAATTGGAAGTAACTCCGGCAGCACAATTATGAAAAACGGTACCGGTGCTTCCAAAATTTGATACATCATATGTTGTTCCGGCAATCAGGGTGTCGCCACTTACGGTAAGCACTTTTACGGATGTAGATACGCCAGCCCCGGTAATGGTATCGCTAAAGGTGTACACGCTTTGATCGCACCAGGGAAAATAGGCGCAGGCTTTGCAATTGGAAGTATTGATAGCCTGGCCGGGCAATAAACCGTTTTCTTCGCTGGTTTCTTTCTGGCAGGAAACCAGGGATACGATAAGGATTCCAAAAGCTAAAACCGGTAAGGTTGCTACTCTCATTCTAAAAATTTAGGGCTTAAAAATACATTTAATTTTTGGCTGAACACAGCTTTTTTAACTCTTAACAAAAAATACAGTCTCGCTACTAATGTGCAGAAGAATAATTGAAATTTACCCTTCCTTTTAAAATTTCAGTAAGGCCGCCCCTATGAATCCGGGGCCTGAATTCACCTGGATCATTTTAAAGCCTGCCGTTGCGGTTTTCATCATTTAAGTGACAGGTCGCTTATCCTTTACCGACCTAAAAAGGAATAATAAAATATGTTTCTATATTTACAGTCCTTGCAAAAAGAAATTTCATGAAAAAAGAAACTACATCCTGGTTTAGCCCATCGCTCCAAAAAGATATGCCGGTAGCGGTATATGGCGATTACGGGTTTGCCCTCCTTTTGGTTCCCACTGCCGCCGCTGATTACCTCGAATATGAAAGGTTTCAGCTTATGGATCACCTCGCCCCTTTTATCGATTCGGGAAAGGTGAAGGTATTTTCAGTAAATAGTATCAATAACGAAAGCTGGCTCAATAATGAAATGCAGGGTGAGCACAAGGCTATCAGGCAAAACCAGTTTAACAATTATGTATTTGACGAACTGGTTCCCTTTATTAAAACCAATACCTCATCAGAAACCCCCATCATTACCTGCGGTGCCTCCTTCGGGGCCTTGCACAGCATGAATCTTTTTTTAAAGCGCCCCGACCTTATTAATGGCGTTATTGCCATGAGCGGAGTGTATGACCTTACCGAGTACACGAAGGGATTTTGGGACGACCAGGTATATTTTAATTCCCCGCAACATTATATCCCTAATCTCACCGACGACTGGTATCTCTCCCATATCCGCAATAGCAACCATATCCATATCGCTACCGGCAGCGGCGACTATGAAGATCCCCAGGCATCAAGAAATTTCTCCCAGGTATTAAACCAAAAAAGTATCCCGCACGAATTGGATATCTGGGGAGCAGAGTGGAAGCACGACTGGCCAACCTGGCGGGCTATGCTACCCGCTTACCTGGAATATAAATTTTAAAGAAAAAAATAACCAGGTAACCTGGTTAAGAATGAAAATAGATATTGGATTCTAAAGTGTGCCTGCAAAGCGGTTTTTCGATCGGATAATATTTTTTGCTTTGCAGGCTAAATAATTTTGCAAAATTCAGGCCATCCTGCCTTTTTGAGTGTAGTACCTTTTTCCAATTTTATGTAGTAAAAAATATATTAAAATTTTGCAGGAGGTATAACCTAATAATTTAAATAGTCTTGGATGATAAGGGTCCTATGCCTCTGCCTGCCATGAGGTGAAATCGGTATCTGTTTGTTTCTTCCGATTGTAGAAAATAAAAAAAGGATGGCAAATGCCATCCTTAAATTTTCTTATTGTTACGCTAACCTTATTGACGATTTGCAAGCGGCACCGTAAGGGAGCCATTGCTTGTAATAATCCTGCAATAATATACCCCATTAGCCATGGTTACATTCCGGTTAATAGTGGTTATGCCGGCTTGTAAATCGGCTTTGGTAGACATCAGCATTCTTCCCGAAGCATCAAACAGGTTGATACTTGCGGTTTGGGTTACCGGGCTGGATATCACCAGGTTCAGTTTATTCCAAACCACGCCCGAAGAGAGCACCCCAATCTGATCGTAAGAGTTAACTTTAAATGCTATCCTCACAATATTGCTGTATTCAAACTGCCCGTCTTCGTCAACAATCCGCAAGCGGTAATAATTCATTCCTTCTATCGGATTGGCATCGGTATAATCATATTGTTGTTCCGTGTTGGAATTACCTACTGCACTCACCCTGGCAAGAAGTTCAAAGTTAGAGCCATCCGCACTCCTTTGCACTTCAAAAAGGCTGGTATTCAATTCAGATAAAGTGGACCATTTCAACAGGCTTTTGCCCTGAAGGCCGGTACCGGTAAAGTAATTCAATTTTACGGGTAAGGTTCCGTCACCGGCTTCAAATGCGCCTTTATCCGGGGCAGCGCCTACATAGGGCAGGCCTACGTTAGTGCCGGAATTAACCAGCGAGGAATTCGCATTCAACCGCAAGAAAGTTTGAACAGGAAGGCTTCCATCGGGGTTACGAGGCGCATCCATCCCTACAGAACTCACACTTAAAAAGTCGTTATTCGTAACCGTTATTCCGCCATTCCATGAGTTATAAGAACCGGTGGTTTCATTACCCCGTCGGGCAGCCATATCGCTATAAGAAAGGTTATTCCTGAAATCCTGAGTGGGGGCCGGTGAAATATAATCAAACATGTACCCATAACTGCCATTTCGGTACGAAGTATTGTTTAACAACTTGTATTTCATATCCCCATTGTTCTGATCGAAACCCGAACTTTTATTTTCAAATGCCAGGCAATTAGACACGGTACGTAATAGCGTGTTGTGTACAGTACCTGAATTATCAGGGCCTAATTTAAATCCATCTCCATCTCCCCGGGAAGTGAAAGTACCGGGTTCATATCCATTCCAAAACGACCAGCAATTTTTGAAGGTGAATACACCATCTACGCCATACAGATCGAAACCATCATCACTTATCCACCAGGCACGGCATCCTTCAAAGGTATTATTGGTTGCCGTAGAACCGCCGGTGCACTGGAAGCCATTGGCATTTCCCCAGGCCCCGCCATCTGTTGTAAAGCGGTCGTCCATATGGTGGGCGTCGCAATTCAGGAACAGGTTATTGTTTGAACCATCAGAGAGGATATATCCATATCCGCCAATATGGTCAAGCTCAATAAACTCAATGGTATTATTGGATGAATTTTGAAGATCGATACCTCGTGATACCCCCACACCCGAAGGAATTTGCTTTAGTCCGGTTACCCGAAGTCCTTTAATATGCAGGTAATTACAATTCCGAATGATTACCGCCGTGGGATCGGAATTGGTTGTAGTGATATTGTCCAGGTTAAAAATTGGAAATTCACCGGGATAGGCCATTATGGTAATGGGTGCTGCCGCCGTTCCCTGAAGGTTTTGCCAAAGGCAGTGCTGAGAAGCTCCTGCACCCGCCTTGGTACGGTATGTACCTCCCCGGATATAGGCGATATCTCCCGCCACCATCACGCTGGAAAGCTTTCCCCAGGTGGCAAATGGTGCAGAAATTGAGCCCGCATTGTTATCGCTCCCTGTTGGCGAAACATAAAATGTTCTTGGTGCTGCCTGTGAAAAAAGACCAACCAGGCATAAGCATGCTACTAGTAGAGAATTTTTCATTGGATTTTGGTTTTTTTGGTGTTGAAAAGGTTATTGGTTAGCCGAAAAAATATTTAAGGACGGTTATTAGCCATCGGTTTTAATGGTTCTTTATTTAAAAAAGCAATGCGGAGAAACAGGTAACGCAGGGAGAGGAAATAATTGGCGTTGCCTACGGACTGTAATGATACCGGATCAATAATTGTTTTGTGGTTTCTCATCAGCAATGGTTTTTCAATATGTGTCGTTCGCCTGCTCCAGGATATGGAAGAGCAGTAAAACAAATTGTTTGCGAAATGCCTCGAATGACTAAAAATGAAGATGTAATAATGGATATTGGATCTTCAGAATTTGCCACGCAATTTCAACAACCTTGCCAAAATCAAAAATTGTGGATTTCTTTTTACAATTTCAGTTTTAGCCTTTAAACTGCAACGCGAATCAGGCCTTAGTATTTTTACCGTGATTTGCGTATTCATTCGCTGTAATGCCGTGCTGGTAAGGGTTTTACGGCTTTGGGAGAAACATGTATTCGATATAACGACAAACTGGTATAAAATATTATGCACAATAAAAATTGTTTTTTGTTGTTTATATAAATGCCTCTCCAGGCACCCTGATAAAAACTTAATTAAGGTTATTGAAACCACAAAAGCCGGTTCAGCATAGGACCGGCTTTAGCCATTTTATACCGCCTCTTTGCTCAGGTTTCTCATTTGGAGTATTTTTACCAAATGCAGAAAAAACTATTTCTTCTGGATGCTTTTGCCCTGATATTCCGCGCCTATTATGCGTTAATCAGGAGTCCCCGAATTACCAGCAGTGGAAAAAATACAAATGCGCAATTCGGATTTACCAACACCATCCTCGAACTTCTGAATAATCAGCAGCCTACCCACATGGCCGTATGTTTCGACACGGCTGCTCCCACAGACAGGCATACAGATTTTGCGGATTATAAGGCCAACCGGCAGGAAACACCAGAAGATATTTCGGCGGCCGTTCCCGATATTATTAATTTAATTAAAGCCCTGAATATTCCGGTAATTGCCGTAGATGGATTTGAAGCCGACGATGTGATTGGCACCCTCGCCAAGCAGGCTGAAATTCTAGGATATGAAGTTTTCATGGTTACTCCGGATAAAGATTACGGACAGCTTGTATCGCAAAATATTAAAATTTATAAACCCGGGTACCAGGGAGGAAAAGTGGAAATCATGGGGCCCGCAGAAGTATGTTCGAAATGGAACGTAGAAAAAGTGGACCAGGTGATTGATCTGCTGGGGCTGATGGGAGATGCAGTAGATAATATTCCGGGTATAAAAGGAGTCGGGGAAAAAACAGCAGCTAAGCTCCTGGGAGAATATGGTAGTCTCGAAAATGTACTCGCAAATTCGGATTCAATTAAGGGATCTATGGGAGAAAAAATTCGGGCCGGGAAAGAAGATGCAATCCTCAGTAAAAAGCTGGCAACTATCATCACGAATGCCCCCATCGAATTTCATGAAGAGAATTTCCTGGTCAAAGCCCCGGATAAAGAGAAATTGAAAGAAGTTTTTGAACACCTTGAATTTCGTACCCTCGGAAAAAGAATATTAGGAGAAGAACTGAATATTCCAGCCGCCTCAAAGGTTTCAAAAAATGAAAAAGGACAGATTTCATTATTTGACCAGGCTGATGCTATGGAAACATTTGATACTCCATCTCAGATAGATACCCCCAATCCGGGAATAAAGAATATTTACAATACAACGCATGAATATATTGCCGTTACCGGCGAAAAGGAAATAAAAAACCTGATATCTGCCTTGTCGGCAAAAAAGGAAATTTCGTTTGATACCGAAACCACAGGAATCGACCCCAATCTGGCCGAATTGGTGGGTATGAGTTTTTCGATTGAAACAGGAAAGGGATATTATGTACCCTGTCCTCCCAATCGGAATGATTGTCTGAAGATCCTGAAACTTTTCGGTCCCCTATTTCTGAACAAATCGATTTCCTGGGTGGGCCAAAATATCAAATTCGATTTGTTGATGTTGAAATGGTATGGGATGGAAATTGCGGGGCCGGTATTTGATACCATGCTGGCAAATTATGTAATAGACCCGGACGGAAAAAGAGGCATGGACGATAGCAGTATGCAATACCTCGGATACGAGCCTGTTCCCATCGAATCGCTGATTGGAAAGAAAGGAAAATCCCAGGGAAATATGCGCGATGTGGAATTAGAAGAAATTAAGGAATATGCCGTGGAAGATGCAGATATCACCCTGCAATTAAAATCCGCTTACCTCCCCTTTTTAAAAAGCCGGGAAGTGGAAAAGGTCTTTTATGAAGTTGAAAACCCTTTGGTGAAAGTGCTTACAGACATGGAATTTGAAGGGATTCGTATTGATGAAAGTTTTTTAAAAGAATATTCAAAAGAACTTGCCCGCGATGCAAAAGAGGCCGAAGAAGCCGTATACTTACAGGCAGGGGTACGGTTTAACCTGGCTTCCCCAAAACAACTGGGTGAAGTATTGTTTGAAAAACTTAACCTGGTTAGCAATGCAAAAAAGACGCGTACCGGCCAATATGCCACCGGCGAAGATGTGTTGCTAAAGCTGGCACCTCAACACCAAATTTGCAGCGACATTCTCAATTTTCGGGAGTTGACAAAATTACGTTCTACCTATGTGGATGCATTGCCCTTACTGGTGAATTCCAAAACCGGAAGAGTACATACCAGTTATGCCCAGGCAGTGGCAGTTACCGGAAGATTAAGCAGCAACAACCCCAACCTCCAAAACATCCCGGTTCGTACCGATAAAGGAAAAGAAATAAGAAAAGCGTTTATCCCCCGAGACGAAAATCACATCCTGGTATCAGCCGATTATTCGCAAATTGAATTGCGCATCGTAGCTGCCATAAGTGGCGACAAGCACATGTGTGATGCATTCCGGGAGGGAAAAGATATCCATACTGCTACGGCCGCGAAGGTGTTCAGCGTAGATGAAGCAGAGGTAACAAAAGAAATGCGGTATAAAGCGAAGAGCGTAAACTTTGGGATCATCTACGGGCAAGGCGCATTTGGATTGGCAGAGAACCTGGGTATTTCCAGAACAGAGGCGAAAGAAATAATCGAAAATTATAAACTGCAATATCCGGATATTCAAAAATACATGGACCATACCATCCAATTTGCAAAGAAGAATGGTTATGTACAAACGCTGATGGGCCGGAAACGCTGGCTCCGCGATATCAATTCGGCTAACTTTACAGTCCGGAGTTTTGCTGAAAGGAATGCCATCAACTCACCCATTCAGGGAACGGCAGCCGACATGATCAAACTGGCCATGATAAAAATTCACCAGGATTTAATTGCCGGGAAATTTAAATCTAAAATGCTGCTCCAGGTACATGATGAATTGGTATTTGATGTTCATAAATCGGAATTTGAAAGAATTAAACCGGTCATTATTTCGGGTATGCAACAGGCTCTGACACTCCCGAATGAGGTCCCTGTAATTGCAGAAACCGGCCATGGGAAAAACTGGCTTGAAGCCCATTGATAACATGAAACCTATATTAATATATTGTTACGATGCGTATTGTGGCTGGTGTTTTGGATTTAGCCCGGTTATGAAAGAGATTGCGCGCCAGTATGCGGGAAAACTGGATATAGAAGTGCTTAGCGGGGGCATGCTCATTGATGAGTACATTGCTCCCATCAACAAAATAGCGCCTGTTATATTGAATGAGTATCAAAGGGTAGAGGAACTGGCTGGGGTAAAATTTGGAAATGATTTTCTTTGGCATGCCCATCATCCCAATGAGAGTGATTGGGTAATGAATTCTGAAAAGCCGGCCATTGCACTTTGTATTCTAAAAGAATTATACCCTGCCGAACAATTAAATTTTGCCTCCGATTTGCAGCATGCCCTGAATGTAGAAGGCCGTGATCTGGATGATGATGAAGCCTACCGCCACCTGCTAAATAAATACCAACTGGACGAAAAAAGTTTCTTTGAAAAGTTACACTCCGAAATATACCGGGATTTTTCACGGCAGGAATTTGCCATGTGCCGGCAGTTGCAGGTCACGGCCTTCCCTGCCGTATTGTTGCAAGCTTCTGAAAGTCAATTTTACCTCGTGGCACGCGGATATACCCCGCTAACAGAAATAAAACATAGGTTAAATGCCATTCTTTCGGAATTATCCGATTCCTGATTTTTGCATCAGTTAAAAAATTGAGGTTGTTGAAAACAGGGAAAATTTGCGGGAAATAAAAAGTCATACGTACACCTGCTACCGTTACTAATTTGAATGTATCGGTGGCAGATAAACATCCTTCCCTATTTCATACATCACAAATTGCGATGTCTCACCGGAATTCGGAACACACCTGTTTTTCGCTACTAAGACCCCCCGCCCCTGTTCCGGCGCATGCTCAATTGCGGCTGAATGTCGGATAGGTACTTTTTATATTGGTCTGCATTTAACAGGGTTTGCAACTTACCATCCCTCTCCTCTCCCAATTTCCGAATGGATTCCAAAGCTGCTTCTCTGTTGGGGTTTTCTGCATTACGGTAGGTACGCATGACCTCTTGCTGCCGGGTATAAAAGTCCTTAAATACCGCTGTAACTTTCAGGGTGGCAGAATCATCCAATTTTAAGGTTTGCATTTGTGCCATTGCGTCCGTGGTTCTTTCGTCTGCTGATTTGAAACGCCGTTGTTCCTGGGCGGTGCCCCATTGTGCCATGCCAATCAGGAAGCATACACATAAAATAATCCTTTTCATATGATGTTATTTATTGTTTGCGTTATTTCCGGCGCTTCGTTTACGCTTCACGATAAGTTTATAAAACCCGCTATCAAACCTGGGCAATTGTTCCGGGGTACACAGGGCCCGGATATTCCGAAGATGTTGCAGCATCAGGGTTTCAAACTTATCCTGTTCCTCTGAAATAGACTGCGCCGCCAGGTTAATGGCGGAATCTGAGAAACTTTGCGACGCTGCCTTCAACAGGATATTGATTTTTACGCCAGCCGATTTATCATACAAGGGTTTCGAACTTTCCCGGTGCAGGTTACTTAACGAATCAAACTGATGAAGCTGCACATCGGTAAAGCCCACATCCGACTTCAAAAAACTAAGAATGGCCGAGCGCCTTTCCTGTGTATGGGAGGAAGATGGCTGCCTGTAAAATAAAAAATATAGGGAGGCGGCATTGGTAATAATTAAAATTGCCACTAATAACAAAAGCCATTTAGGCCTGGATTGCGTACTCATCATGGTTCGGCGTTTTCGTAATCGTAAACAGATACCAGGGTGGACGAAAAATCGTCACGGTAATGCGTGGTGGCTGTAACAGGAGCCGCTTGCTTTTCTTTATAAAACTTTGAAATTATAATAAACCCATTCACCGCAAGGATAACCAGCAATATGGATAAAACAGTGGATGGCTTGCTGAATGTGAGGATGAATTTTCCCCAAAAACCAATTTCTTCTTCGGCCCTAAGCTTTGCGCGCAGGCGGGTAAGCAGGTAAGGGGGGGCCTCCTGCTTTTCCTGTGGATCCAGGGAATGCATGGCCTCGTGAATCCAGTCTTCACAATTCAATTTTCTTTTCATGACAGATACTGTTCGTAATAGTTTTTAAGTGTCTTCCTTAAATTCGTTTTTGCTCTAACCAGCAACGATTCAATTCCGGCTTCTGAACGTTTCATAATCTCTGCCACCTCGCCCACTTTCAACCCTTCGAGCTGCTGGAGTGTAAATGCAATTCGTTGGGGTTCCGGAAGCTTTTTAATGGCTGCGAAAAGATATGCCGCCTGTTCTTTATGGTGAAGCAATATCCCGGGGTTATCCGGCTCCGCAATATCTTCCATTTCATCCCGCATCCAAATGCGTTGCAACCCTCCTCCATGCCGCTTCCGCTTTTTTTTCTTCTCATAATCAAGCGCCTGCCTAATGGTTATTCTGTACAGCCAGGTGCTAAGCGTAGAATCCCCTTTAAAGCCATCAATTTTTTCAAAGAGTTTCAAATACACATCCTGGGTAATATCTTCTGCATCTGCCGCATTTTGTACCACATTCAATGCGGCATTATATACAAGCTTTTGCGTGCTTTGCACCACTTCATAAAATGCAGCTTCATTCCCATTCTTAAGGCGGGCAATTAATTCCTGGTTTTCTAACAATCGGCGCTAATTATTCACCGAATATACTAAAACCCATGCCCTCCCATACCTCCGGGGCCCGGACCGGGGCCACCATGTCCTCCACCAGGATAAAATCCCCCCTGATTTCCACCACTTGCTTTCCCTTTTCCAAAATTTCTCAGGCTATACGTAAAGGTTAGCATAAAATAACGCTGCAATACCGTACTCCGGGTATCCTGAATATAGGATTCTGTTACCGACCTTGAGATGCTTTGGTTTTGGCCCAGTAAATCAAACACCGACAACTTCAATTCACCCGCCTGTTTTTTCAGGAACTTCTTGCCAATTCCTGCATTCCATAACCAGAAATTTTGATTCAAACCACTTGCCAGCCCACTATTGGTTTGATTAGAAACATCGTTCTGAATAAACCATCCGTTTTTACTTAACAGGTTTACCTGTAAACCTGCCACCTGGTTAACATAATTGCTATTGGTTGCCAGGATGGATTTGGTTTGAGCGTTATTAAAGTTCACATTGTAAGACAGGTTAAAATCAACATACTGGCTGATATTAGACGCAAGCACAACCCCTGCATTGTACACATAGTTGTTGGTAGTAGTTGGCATATAATTTACCTGACCCGGCAAACGCGAATAACTAAACCCGGCATTCAGGTTAAGGGTAGTTTTAATCGGTTTGATGGGCATGCTGTAAGTGAAAAATGAGCGCAGACTCTGATACCCGTTAAGGTTAACCGGTTTGGTTAACTGAGACCCCTTTTTCAGGACTACCCCATGCTGGATCGTTGAATCGGCGGTGGCGATATACACCGCATTGGATATATAATTGTTAGCCGCCTGGAGATAAATATTAGCAAATAAACTTTTGTTGGTTTTAGTATTTGTAAAGGAATACCGGGCCATTAGAAAATGATTGTACGATTGTTTCAATTGCGGGTTACCGCTGCTTACACTTAAAGGGTTCGACAGATTTAATACATCCTGCAACTGGGTTACAGAAGGAAAATTTACGCTGGCACGATAAAACAAACGGATATTGCTATACGCAGATATTTTCTTCCGGTACATGGCAATAGGAAGAAAATTTGAAAACTTCTGATCCACATTGGTGGCCGTTGGGAAAGTGCGATCACTTTCCAATCTCGATTGCTGATAATTCAATCCCGCAAAAAACATCACATCTCTGCCTTTGGAATACCGGTACGTAATCCCACCGCGGTGGGTGGTGATGGTATTATTAAAGAGGTTCGATAGCGTAGAATCAAAAAGGGAATACTTGGAACCATCATATAAGTACGCTTCCTGATCGGCTTTGCTATATTGAACCGACGGGCGATATTCAAACTGGAGTAAACTATTTTTGCTTAATGGTTCGGTGTAATCGATGCTACCTCCAAAACTCCGGCTGTTCGAATTGCTGTTGGTATGCTGGTTCTGTGTAGAATCACTCAAAAAGCCTCCACTGTTATCATAATACCGGTAACGGCCATCCGTAATATAATCACCATCATTTTTGGTAAGGTTGAGATTAAACCCAAGGTTAATACTTCTCCCCTTCTTTGGAAAAGCATGCCTGAAATACAGGTTATTGCTGATGTTGTATCCATTCCGGTCTGCATCAGACCGAACCAGCGAATTGTTCACCGAATCGGAAAGTCCGTTCAAGGTCTGCAAAGAGGAATTGCCATACGAGTTGTTACTTTGAAAACTGATACTGGGAACCATGATCAACGTATTGCTGGAGTCAATATTGTACTCCAATCGCATATTCAACCGGTGATTGTTATTATTTGTGGTGGTATTTCCATCCTGGGTGATAAATTGCTTATAATCTCCAACCGTTTCTGTTTTTACCAGCGACTCGTTATTATTATGGCTGTTATTAAAAAAATAGCTTCCGCTTACTTTAAGTTTTTTGCCCCACAGGTCGTTGTAGTTAATTCCAAAAGCATTTGTGCTACTAATTCCATTTTGCTGACCTACCAGGAAATTATTGCCGCCACCGCGGAATCCGCCACCACCTCCTCCTCTTCCTCCGGAACTGGTCAGGCCAAGAAGATCTTGTGAACCAAAATTCTGTTGATTCACATTATTAAAATTTCCTACCAAAGAAATACGCCTGTTATTATTAAAAAAACTCACATTTCCACCAGCCATGTACCGGTTATCAGTGCCATACCCACCATATATACGTCCAAACTGCCCGTTTTTAACTCCGGTTTTAGTTACCACGTTAATTGCTTTCACGCTATTTCCATCATCAATACCAGTTAGCTGGGCCTGGTCGCTCAGCCTGTCGAAAACCTGGATCTTATCTACTACTTCGGAAGGAAGATTTCGCAAGGCAGCAGAAGCATCGTCGCCAAAAAAATCCTTCCCATCAATGGTTACCTTCTTTACCTGGTCGCCTTGCGCAGTAACGGTACCATCTTTAGCCACAGTAATCCCCGGCATTTTTTTTATCAGGTCTTCGGTGGTGGCATCCGGGTTAACCTTGTATTCGCTGGCGCTAAATTGAGAGGTATCCCCCTTTTGAGTTACGGCTGGCGCCTTGGCAATAATCGTAACCACTGCAAGGTCTTTCCCCTTTTTCACCAGCGGAAGCCGGCCCAGGTTTTTATTTGGGGACGTAGTTGAAAGGCTAATAAACGACAGATATTCCTGATAATCAAGGGCATTAACCTGTACTATATAATTTCCCGGTGCCAGGTTACTAAAAGAAAATACCCCCTTATTTCCAGAAACGGTATTAGTAACTATTGAACTATCTGACTGTAACAAGAGGCTAACGGTTGCCGAGCGGATGGAGCTACTGTCTCCCTGATCCATTAAAGACCCTTCAATTCGTCCATTTTGTGCTTTTGCTGCCTGAAATATTCCCAACATTAAAAATGCCAGAAAGAAAGTTTTCTTCATGTAATGTATATTTTTCCATAGCGTATGACGACATACCGGTTCGTATCCTTCGGCCTGGAAAAAATTTTATCCGCGAGATTTATCATTTTAGAAACCCTGACAATTAGCATTTTACAATATATTGCAGCCTTCAAAAAAGAAATTATGGAATATAACAGGATTGTGGCCGTAACCGGTCTTGGCGGATTATATGAGCTTGTTTCTTCAAAATCAGATGGTGGGGTGGTTCGTTCTTTGGAAGATAATAGCAAGAAATTTGTAAGCTCCCGCATTCACAATTTTTCCCATCTCGAAACGATTGAGGTTTACACGGTGAAAGATAATGTGAACCTGTCGGAGGTATTTTTAGCCATGAAATCGGGAAACGAACCTTTGCCCGATGCAAAAGCAGATGCTAAAACCATTCAGGCATATTTTGAAACAGTTTTCCCGGATATGGATTTCTCCAGGGTTTACAGCAGTGATATGAAAAAGATGGTAAAGTGGTTTTCCATCCTTCAAAAAAATAATATCGAAATCCATACACCGGAAGCAGACGCTTCGGAAGGCCTTGCCGAAAGCGAAAAAAAGACAATCAAAGAAAATGCCAAGGCAGCACCAACAAAAGCAGCAACCGTAAAATCGGCGCCTGCAAAAAAAATTAACACACCCCGCCGGATGGCATAAGCCACCTAACGACCGGGTGTAACATTTCATACTTTTTACGCATGAATTATTCAGCAGATATTCAAAAACTGCCGCGCCATTTTGTGCCGGTAAATTTCCAGGTTAAAGATTGGGATTCCCTGGAACCCTACTTTAAAGAATTGCTCCTACGCCCAATTGGCACCAGCGAAGAATTGCAGCAATGGTTGAGAGACCAGAGTGAGTTGGAAGCCGTGGTTAACGAAGACGCCTGCTGGAGGCAGATTAACATGACCCGCGACACAACAAATAAAGCATTGGAGGAGGCCTATAACTTTTTCTGCCTCGAAATACAGCCCAAAATACAGCCCTATGCCGATGCCCTAAATAAAAAACTGGTGAACCATCCGCTCACAAAAGAATTAGACCATCAGACCTATTTTACCTACCTGAGAAATATCCAGAAAAGTATTGACCTTTTCAGAGAAGAGAATATTCCACTCCAGGCGGAGATTTCCGTACTGCAACAACAATACGGACAAGTGGTGGGTGAGATGTCCGTTGAAGTGAACGGTAACGAATATACGCTACAACAGGCCGGAAAATTCCTGGAAAATGAAGACCGGAACCTGCGCGAATCTGTATATCGAAAAATACAGGAAAGAAGGATCCTGGATAAAGAAAAGTTAAACGGTCTGTTTAATAAATTAATCGAATTAAGAAATAACCTGGCGGTAAATGCAGGTTTTGCAACCTACACCGAATATCGGTTTAAGGAACTTGGCAGGTTCGATTATGACCCAAACGACTGCTTCCAGTTTCATGATGCTGTAAAGCAACATGTGCTGCCACTCGTTAACCAGGTTTATGAAAGAAAGAAAAAACAATTGGGGCTGGAATCGCTTCGTCCCTGGGACCTTGAGGCAGAGCCGGCTGGCACCAGCCCACTGCATCCGTTTAATGAAGGCAAAGAGTTATTACAAAAGTCCATTGCCTGTTTTGAAGCACTTGACCCGTTTTTCGGGAACTGCCTTTCCCGGATGGACAGTATGCATCACCTCGACCTGGAAAGCCGGAAAGGAAAAGCACCGGGAGGATATAATTGTCCGCTGGCGGAAAGTGGGGCACCTTTCATTTTTATGAATGCCGCCGGGCAGATGCATGATGTTACCACCATGGTGCACGAAGGCGGACACGCCGTGCATTCTTTCCTGGCACATCCGCTTGAGTTGAGTGGTTTTAAAGAATACCCCATGGAAATAGCCGAAGTGGCCAGTATGGCAATGGAGTTATTTACCATGGATTATTGGGATAAATTTTTTGATAATCCGGAAGACCTGCGTCGGGCCAAGGTCCACCAGTTGGAAAGGGTGATCACTATTTTTCCATGGATCGCCATTATCGATAAGTTTCAACATTGGTTGTATAGCCATCCTAAACACACAGAGGAGGAGCGGACCGGGGCCTGGAAATTGATTCTTGCCGAATTTGAAGACAAGGTGATTGATTATTCTGGACTGGAAGGATACCGGGCTAATTCCTGGCAACGCCAGTTACATCTATTTGAAGTTCCCTTATATTATATAGAATATGGCATCGCACAATTAGGCGCCATTGGGATGTGGATGCAGTATAAAGAAAACAAAAACCAGGCACTGACCAATTATTGCGAAGCCCTGAAACTGGGGGGAACTAAGACCCTTCCTGAACTTTATAAAACCGCCGGACTTACTTTCGATTTTTCGCCGGAAAGAATCAAAACGCTTATGGATTTCGTTAGCCGGGAAATGGAAAAACTGCAAACAACCTGATTTAATTATTGCGGCATTCGGCACAAAGCCCCGAAACCACCATGGCTGCATGCTGCGGTTTAAACCCTTTTGGCAACTGAACCGAAGGAACGGTTACTTCATCCAGGCAAATTGTCTTACCGCAGGAAGAACAAACAAAGTGTACATGATTATCGTGATGGTGCCCCTCTTCGCATTCGTGCCGGCAAAGGGCATACATAATGGAATTATCCGTAGTAGGAATTTGGTGAATAATTCCCTTTTCCACAAAGGTTTGCAGCGTACGGTACACCGTTACGCGATCAAATGCCGCGTCTGTCTTCTTTTCAATATCAGCATGTGCCAAAGCCCCTTCTGACTCCAGAAACAGGTTGAGTATTTGTTTTCGACCTTCTGTAACACTAAGTGAATTTTTCTTTAGTATGTTGTACTTATCTGGCATACGATTTATCCGGGGTTATTTGAAAAGCTCCCTAAAAAACGGGATGAGTTCCCTTTCTCCTTAAGCAGGTCGGCAATATCCCCAATCATCTTTTGTATTTCGTTTTCTTCCAGGCCATCATAAATTCCTCTTACCCTTCCGTTCCGGTCAACCAGGGCAAAAAACTGGGTATGAATAAACTGATCCTGAATTCGCTGGGAACTGTCTGGTTTTCCGTTATCAATCATATAACCCACCCGAGCCATCTTGTATAATTCCTCCTTGGGGCCGGTGAGGAAATACCAATTTGAATTGGCAATGACAACCGGTTTTGCAGGTGCATCCACTTTATAACCACCTCCCGATTTTTTTTCCAAAGTGCCTCCAATCATTTTTTGTTCATACGCCTTAAGTACCGGTACACTATCGGTTTCGGGCATGCAGGTATGGGAAAGGATCAGAAAATCCTTATTCGTTTTATACGTATCATACACCCTGCGCATATTCGCATTCATTTTGGGGCAAATACCTTTGCAGGTGGTAAAAAAATACTCGGCCACATAAACCTTATCTTTTGTAAGGGCATCCGTAATCGTATCTCCATTCTGATCAATAAAACTAAAATCCGGAATGGTAGGATTTATTACGGCAAGCTTTGAATTAGAAAAGTTATAATTTCTAAACGCAAAAAAATAGAACGCCAGGATTAAAGCCAGGAAAAATCCGGTATAAATTAAAATGAGCTTTTTATTCTTAAACATAATCTTTCGCAAAGGTACAACCTCTTCGCCGGGCCAAAAGTTTGAAATAGAAGGGTAAAAATAATATTTGCAACAACATTGCAAATTTAATACCTTTGCCTCTTTATGGCCGTAAAAATAAATTGGGACAGTTTTGGAATAGCCACCTCCCTGGCTTGCGCCATACATTGCGCTATTCTTCCTTTAGCGCTTACTTCACTTCCCCTTTTTGGAATTAATATTATTCATAATGCGGCATTTGAATGGGGGATGATTGCCCTCGCCTTTTCGGTTGGGGCCTATTCCCTGCTTCATGGATATTTTGTTCATCACCGTACCAGCCTTCCGATTCTTATTTTCTCCGGGGGATTTTTATTCCTGGTGTTGAAGCAGGTTTTCCATTCCTACGAAGTATTTCTGCTCATTCCAGCGGTTCTGCTAATCATTTACGGCCACCTTTTAAATTATAAGACCTGCAATAAATTCAAATGCAGTTCTCCGCATCATAAGCATTAGAAACTTACCTTGTAGTAAATTCAGCACAATGCGACTTTTGCCTGCGATTTTTTTGATGCTTCTACTTTCAATTGCTGCCCGGGCCCAAACTAAAGCTGAAGAAGAGGTTAGAAAAATTTTGCAGGATCAGTCGGAGGCATGGAATAAAGGGGATCTCAGTGCCTATATGGAATCCTATTGGCATTCCGATTCGCTTTTATTTATAGGTAAAAAGGGAGTGGTTTACGGATGGCAGAAAACCCGGAGCAATTACGAGAAAGCATATCCGGATACGGTTTCCATGGGTAAACTACAATTTGGCCTGGTGGAAGTAAAACGACTTTCGGAAGTATTTTTCTTCGTGGTGGGCAAATGGAAACTCACCCGTGCTGCAGGCAACCTGGAAGGGCATTTCTCCCTTCTGATAAAAAAGATTAACGGCAAATGGGTTATTGTGGCTGACCACAGCAGTTGATCAAAATTTCCAGATTTTACGTACCCGCCTGAGCGCTATTACAAACAGTAAGGCATAAACGATGTAGAATACAATATTCTTCCAGGTAGGTGTCTTTTCAAAAAAGGCATACCCCAGGTAAATGCCTACTGTAACTCCAATAAACAAAAAGACCACCACCACGGTAACGGTATTGATAATTTTTCTAAAATGTTCAATCATTTCTTTATCGCCTTCCATATCAGGGGATTAAATATTTATTAAAATCGGCACTGTCGCCTTTGAATACATTGAAATCAACACTTCCCCTGATTCCGTTCACTTTTCCTTTTTCACTATGTTGCCAAAAACTCCATTCACGGGTGATCCGGGGTCTGTTATCCGCAAAATAATGGGCAACCCAAAGCGGGTAACCGTCAAACCTTCCGGTAAGGAAATTAAGGTAAAAATTGATATTCGTATAAATTATCGGCTTAACCCCGTATTCTTTTTCAACGGCTTCCAGCCAATCGGCTACTCTTTGCTGCAAAATGGCTTTTGGCGTACCATAGGTATGTTCCACATCCAAAACCGGCCGAAGATCGCCGTTTGTTAATTGCGTCATCTCAATAAAATGTTGGGCTTGCGCTTTTCCACTCCGGGTAGGAATGAAAAAATGGTACGCCCCGCAAACTAAACCTGCCTGTTTTGCCCCCCGCCAGTTTCGCTTGAAATAGGGATCTATATTCCCAATCCCTTCTGTGGCTTTAATAAATACAAAACCGATTTTAACTTTATCCACCCTCATTTCCGCCACCTGGGGCCAACCAATTGCCGACTGGTATTTGCTCACATCAATCCCATGGATACGAAACCCGGATGGTAACATGATTCCAAACTCGGGATAACTTACAAAAGGAGGTTTTTCAAAATAGTCGCTGAAGTACCAACCGGCAACTAATACCAGCGCAAACAGGGAAAGGTACAAGAATACCTTCTGCGCAACCCTCCGCCTTTTCTGTTTTCTTTTCTTCTTTGCCATTTTACCGCAGCAGCTTTCTAATCATAAAATGGTTACCATATTTACACTTCAGAAAATATACTCCCTTTGGAAAGGATATAACAGGAAGGGTTGTTTGTTCAGCACCGTTAATTAATTGTAATTCCTTTTCAATTAACAACTGACCCGTTGAATTGAACAATTGAAGGTGAAGGGATGAATTACTAAAATTTGAAAGTTGAATAACCGGGTTTACACTGCCCACCGGATTTGGGAAAATCTCTATTTTGGGATCCCCCTCGATGGGGAAATTCACTTTTTCAACCGAATTATAGGCGCTTATAAGGTCCAGATTTTGATCCACCAAAACCGTATCGGGACTAAACCCAACCTCCCTTTCAAATAATTCTCCACTATACCTTGGTGCAACTACAATCGTTTGAGAAAGCGCTCCCTTCCTGAAGGTTAGCGGGACCGGGATGTGAAAAAATGGGACCGTTGGATGTGAGGTTTGCTGGTTCACCTGAAACTTTACCCGGGTACTGCCCAGGTTTGCCCATTTTATAGTAAACATCGGGTATCCCTCCCCGTAATACCATTCAGTAAAGAAATTATTCAAATCTTTCCCGGATGCAGCTTCCATATTCCGTTGAAAATCGGCTGTACGGGCAAAACCATACGCCAGTAACGGGTCAGAAACATATCGCCTCATACCGGCAAAGAAAACCGAATCGCCAAGCGAAAAGCGAAGCATCTGTAAAAGATAAGATCCTTTGTCGTAACTCAGCCGGTTATCAAAAATCCGGCTTAGGTTGGCTGTATCATTTACCCGCACCGAACCGCCGGGCTGCGAGGTGATATTACCAACCACCACCCTACGCGCATTCAGCATATTCTGCGGATATTTATTCTCCATATAAAACCGGGCCAGGAAGGTGGCAAAGCCTTCATTCAGCCAGGCCCCTTCCCAACTTGCGGTGGTGATTTTATCGCCAAACCATTGGTGTGCCAATTCGTGACTGGTAAGGGTTTCTCCGATATTAACCACAAAGCTGTTGGTCTGATGCTCCATTCCTCCGCCCCAACTAAATTGAACATGGCCGTATTTTTCATCCAAAAAAGGGTACGGGCCAAAATACCGGTGAAAAAGTTGCAAGGCATCAATGGTTTTTTGGGTATTGGCTTCAAAAACGGAGGCCGCTTCCGGATAACAGAATGTTTGCATTGGCATTACCACATCGCCCAATGTTACCGATCGGTTAAACTCATGGAAATTCGTAACGGCAAGGCATACCAGATAACTGGCAATAGGGTAATTCGATCTCCATTTCATCGTACGGGTAATTCCATCAGAATACTCTTCCCATAACAAACCATTGGAAACGCCCCGGTTCCCTTCGGGAATATGCAGGGTCACCTCCAGGGTATCTGCCTTATCGGTCAGGTCGTTCTTACAAGGCCACCAGTCGCTGGCACCATACGGTTCACTTAACGTCCATATAACAGGGACGCCTAAATGCGAGGTTTGGATAAAAGATCCGAACCCGGTTTGAGCGGGTACCCCATGATACCAAATCCTAACTGAATCCATTTCTCCTTGCAGCACCTCATGCCCAAGCTGAATATTCAGGGCATCGTTTTGGTGCTGGAAAAATAATCCGGAATTACCCGTTTTAACACTATCGGCAGAAAGCACCGATTTTAAATCCAATATTATATTATCTGTATTTGTAAGTGCCTGAAATAATATAACTACAGAACCGGAAATATATCTAAAGGCCGGATCTATCGTCCATTCGCACCGGTATTTTTTAACATCGATGTTAGTGGATGCCTGGCTTATATTTGCGCTCCCGTTGAGTCTGGCATAATTCTGTTTTTCGAAGGATGCAATTTGAGCTGTGGAAAATTCCTGGGACCATACATTTCCGGAAGCCAACAAGAGTAAAATACAGATAAAGCGCATGGGGTGCTGTTGCTTCGCAAAGTTGCTCCAAAACCTTCAATGGGCAATAATGCTATTGTAAATTCGTTTAATACCTGGTTTTTTGAAGAATCGTTTCGTTTTTGCTAACCACGCTATCCTGATGAAGAAACCATTGCAATGCCTTGTACTGTTGCTCGCCTGTACTTCGGTGAGAGCGGCTAACAATCCGGAAGATAGTCTATTAAAGTTGTGGAACCCGCCTATTATTTCAACCCAAACCGTAATTCTTCAACAGGCCAATGTGGTGTACCCGGAAATGTTACGAGGTAATGAGGAAAAGACGGTTTCTTATATAGAGAAATTTTCAAACGCCAGAAGGTCATATTTGATAAGAACCTACCATCGGGGGAAAAAATTCTTTCCCAAAGCAAACCAGATTTTAAGTAAGTATAATGTGCCACAGGAATTTAGTGTTTTGCTCGCACTGGAGAGTGGGTTTAACCCCAAAGCCTTATCCAGGGCAGGCGCTTATGGGTACTGGCAATTGATGGATGAGGTGGCCAAGGAATATGGATTAAAGATATCCGGTAATCATACGACAAAAGAAAAATCTGCAAAAAAATTAAATGGTAAACATGCCGGGAAAAATAAACAGGCACACGATCAACGAAGTGATTTTGTACGATCAACGCATGTAGCCGCCCGTTATTTACAGGACCGCATCCGCAACCTGGGCAACGACTGGCTGCTGATTGCAGCAAGTTATAACTGGGGTGTGGGCAATGTGTGGAATGCCATCCAGCGTACCGGGAAAAAAGATGCCAACTATTGGGATATTGAAAAATATGTGCCCTCCGAAACCCGGGCCTATGTGCTCAATTTCATTACCCTCAATGTGATCTTCAATAATTACGAAAAATTTGAAGACAATAAGCTTTGCTTCAAAACCATCACCGAGGAACAGCCCTGCATTTTAGATGAAAAAGAAGCGGTTGATTTTACATGGATGGGGTACCTGCTTTAAGGACTATTTTATCTAATTTGCATTCACCTCATATTCAATTGAACCTGCTGCCCATAAATTGAGGGTTTGGAATATTATTTAAGAATATGCACCCAAAATTACTTTTCCAAATACCTTTATAGGCGAAAAACCAAGTCGTAGGAACATGGATATAATATAGCGGATTATAATTTTTTACGGTAGCCGGTCAGATAATCTAAAGTAATATCCAGCGTTTCTGCAATCCAGGAAGCCACTTCAATAGCAGGTTATACTTCGACTACCGGCGCAAGTGTTCAGCAATAGCCCTACACTACTACTATTTAGTTTTGCCCTGCTGGAATCAGGGATTAGAAATGCAAAAAGTGAAAATATTCCCCAAACTAATTCTGTATTTTGAGGTCTTCAAAATCCATAGTAAGTGATTATCCCTGGATGCATTTTATTATATTTTCGGTTGTTGGCTGGGTAGATCTGGATATCAGAGAACAGAACAGCAAAATTTTTATTTAAAATTCTCGACAAAATTGCCTGGTCTACAAAAGGTTTGTTTTGGATATCCGGTTTCCCTTGAGTATATATTTTTTCTATCCTCCGATTTAATTGGAGCCGCATAGAAAGGCATCAGGTGATTCTTCGGAACACTTGCGACAGAAAGGAATCATTTTTCAATCTACTTTATCCGAAAATGGATAGTTTATGCTGAAGGAAATTAAGCCAAACTGAAAATTCATTTGGAGAGAATTTTGTTTTAATTTTTTTTACCTTCTATTTTTACCCCCGGGGCGGGGGCAGCAAATTGTTCAGGAAAAATAAATTATTAAACTAAACCCACTTCTTTAAATTAATTGTAAAATCAGCCAGTTTAGTTTTCGTATTGTACAAAATTTGATCCGGCTTCCATAACCCAGCCAGGCCAATTAATTTATCCTGTTGGAGGTTGAATGATAATTCCGGAACAAAACTTTTTAAGATAAGAACCACAGGAAATTAAATATAATTCCCCTCCTCTCCTCCCGGCAATTTGAAGGAAAAGTGCTAGGTGGAGGCTTACCACAGAAAAGAGAAACATTTCTAGAATTGAAATTCCGGGAATTTTCTCGTTATACAGGACCCCAAAAATTCAATGACGTGATAAAGAGTCTTTCAAATAAATAAAAAATCGTTACGAGTTTTACCGTAACGACTTATTATTTTCCTGCTCCCCCTGCTGGACTTGAACCACCCCGATAGCTATCGGGGCTCTGATTAACTCTCAAAACCGTGATAATAGCCTCTCCTGCATCTCAGTAAACTGAATAAGGTTGTTAATGTACTTACTACTCTTCATTTTCTTAATGTGCTGCTCTACAGATTTTGCCTGCCTCTCATCTTTGCATGCCAACTGCAACTTCAAAACCCAATCATCTGCCTTTGCAGTAAATGCATCTTCCCCAAAAAAATGGGTAAGGTGTTGCTGTATCCTCTCCTCCATCTTCCTGGTACAACCAATATAAAATCGGTTAAGC
>JAFEAB010000079.1 GCA_018266615.1 Bacteroidota bacterium | reverse complement strand
GAGTTGATTGAAATCATATTTTGACATAAGAACTTGTTTAAAAGGTGAGATAATAAAGTTACTCAAATTCAACTGGATGTGGAAACATCGATTTCCCTGCCAGTTGTTTCGAACCTGACACAAAGTCCATTTCTGTTTAACCCTAAAATGGGTCAGAAGCCATAATAAAAATGAGGTATATTACCTTTTTTTAGGTTTTAAAATAAATATATATATATTAAAATCAATTAGTTGCAACTTATATAATTTTAAGACGAGGGTTCGGGGTGTTTGCCTAAAAATATTTGGAAAAGCCTGACAAGCGGGCTTATAATTTTTCCTAATCTCGAAACATTTATAAAGGGGCAAATGGAGGGCCTGACAAAATTTGAAGGAATAGTAATTTTTATTGAGGAAAGGATACCTAAATATTTGCCATTATGGCAAACTGACTGAATTGGGAAAATCCGGAAAACTAAAAGATCAGGCTTTTGGGTTACGCTGGATTGGGCGGGAAGGGAGATTCTTGAAAGTCTTATCAACCCAGTTAGCAGCGGGGAATAGGATAGATGCTGCGGTGAGCAGGATTATTTTTATGTCGGTGGCGAAGGAAATATTTTCCTGATACCACATTTCTAATTTCGCTTTATAGGGATAAATAGCAGCATAGGCACTGCGGGCGTCTTTGGCTTCGGAAAGCATTTTTTCTTCATCACGGAATACGATGGAGGCAATTCCCGTAATGCCCGGGCGGGTCTGGTAAATAGATTCCTGAACCTGGGGAGAATAAAGCTTGAAACTAATTTCCATAAGTGGCCTGGGTCCTACAATGCTCATATCGCCATTAAGTACGTTGAATATTTGTGGCAGTTCGTTGATTTTACTTTTACGAAGAAACTTTCCAACCGGGGTAACCCGGGGGTCGTTGCGGAGAGTAATTTCTCCCGTACCCATATTCGGGCTGTTTTTTACCATGGTGGCGAACTTCCAAATAAAAAACGGGTCATTTCTATAACCAATCCGCTTTTGGCGATAAAACACTTCATGTTCTCCCGAAATCCATAATATAACCATTACAAGCAGAAATAAAGGCGAAAGTATCAGCAATGCAACCAGGGCAATGGTAATATCCATGGCCCTTTTTATAAAGGGATATGCGCCCGTATTCTCCTCCGCCTGAATTTCGGATAGTGCCTGTGGCAGGGCTTTTATCACTTTTATTTCTTCGGTTTCTATCATGGGGTTAAAACACGGATTTAATGGTTTTAACTACATTTTCCAGTTCCGCTTCAGTAATATTCGTAGAACACGGAATACTAAGACAATGTTTATAAACGAAATCGGAGCAATTATTTCTGTGAAAATAGAGATTATCTCTGAACATTTTCAATTGGTTCATGGGAACCCAGAAAGGCCGGCTCTGCAGTTTATTTTCATTTAGTGTTTTCAAAAGTTCTCGCTGGCGGCTGGTTTTTATGGTAGGCATCCACCAGTTGGGATTCACTTCCTCTTTTACTTCCTGAAACCGAATGTCGCCCACCTCTTCCAATTCCTGTTTATAAAAAGCAATAATCTGCCTTTTTCTTTCAATAAACAAGGGCAATTGCTCCATTTGTGCCACTCCCATAGCAGCAGCTACATTTACCAGCCTGTAGTTATACCCAATTTCATCGTGTATATACTCAAAAGGGTCGCTTTTTGCCTGGGTGGTAAGGTGCTTGGCCCTTTTAGCCAATGCTTCATCGTTCGTTACAATCATGCCACCACCCCCGGTAGTGATTATTTTGTTGCCATTGTAACTAAAAGTTCCCAATAATCCGATACTACCGGCATGGCGGCCCTTGTAATAACTACCTAACGCTTCCGTACTGTCTTCTATTACAATTAGGTGGTGTTTTTTTGCAAGTTCAAGCAACTTATCCATATCGCAGATGTTGCCTAAAACGTGAACCGGCAAGATAGCAGCCACCCGTTTTCCATCCCTTTTAAGCACGGTAGCCCCATTTTTTAATTCGGTTTCATCGTGGAGGAAGGTTTCGAGGAGGCTAAGATCCATTTGCCCGGTATCTGGAT
>JAFEAB010000078.1 GCA_018266615.1 Bacteroidota bacterium | reverse complement strand
TTTTATTCGTGCATTCGTGGCTTAGGTATTTTATTCGTGCATTCGTGGCTTAGGTATTTTATTCGTGCATTCGTGGCTTAGGTATTTTATTCGTGCATTCGTGGCTTAGGTATTTTATTCGTGCATTCGTGGCTTCGTTGTTTTATTCGTGCATTCGTGGCTTAGGTATTTTATTCGTGCATTCGTGGCTTGCGTATTTTATTCGTGCATTCGTGGCTCATGTGTTTTATTCGTGCATTCGTGGCCCATGTGTTTTATTCGTGCATTCGTGGCTTAGGTATTTCATTTGTGCATTCGTGGCTTGCGTATTTTATTCGTGCATTCGTGGCTTAGGTATTTCATTTGTGCATTCGTGGCATAGGTATTTCATTCGTGCATTCGTGGCTTGCGTATTTTATTCGTGCATTCGTGGCATAGGTATTTCATTCGTGCATTCGTGGCTTAGGTATTTTATTCGTGCATTCGTGGCTTGGGTGTTTTATTCGTGCATTCGTGGCTTAGGTGTTTCATTCGTGCATTCGTGGCTTTAATAATTTTCAACTGAACTAAATAATCTTAAGTAAAATCTCTTTGTTCAAATTTTTCAGCAGCTTATTTTTACCCCCGGGGCGGGGGCAGCAAATGGTCTATTAAATTTTTGTTTTGATACTAAATCCTTAAAATTCGGAATGGCGCTATTTAGAGATGGGTGGATTGAGTTTTCAGAAAGGAAAAGATGCTTTCAAAGCAAGTTGCTTTACCATGCTTTACTAATATTCCCGTCTACTATTTTCAGGAAGTAAAGATGTTTGTTTTCAAAATAATCGGGAAGGCCGGTATGGGAGTTTATTACCGGTTTAAAGATAAAATCTGAAAACACTTTCTGTTGAAAATCGTTGAGGTGACTGGTGAAATCGTAGGGATGTTTAAGCAGAAGGGGGATGAAAAGGTATGCTGCTTCAAAACCCTTATAGCTGAAATCGGTAGGGTAGCCCTTGTATTTAGCCAGGTACAATTCTTTGAGAGAATTACTCAGGTTATTGGTTCGGGGGTTGTAATAAGGGGAGGTGAAATAGATGGGAAAGCCCTTCAATGCATTATTTTTCTGCAGGGATTTAAAACCTTCCCAATTGGGCATTCCAATGAGCGTTATCCGGTACGTTTTTGAAATGGCGTTGCATGCAGAAGCCAATCCGGAAGCAAAATATTCATCGAGGCTTCCGGCAATCACTATATTTTGTTTGGTACTGTCGAGCCTCGATTTAATCTGGTTAAAGTTACTGTCGGCGATGCGTAACGATTTCAGGTGCAATAGAGGGGCGCCATCCGGCTGGTTTATTTCATTAAAATACCCCTGAACCCTGTCTTCCTGGCTGCCGGGTTGGCGGCACAGTAAAATGTTTGCTGATTCGTGGTTTTGTAAGATATAACCAAAGATGGCTTCGCAGTGGGCGCGCAGGGTACTGTTTAATATGACAAGGAAAGGATTGGATTGGATGCCTCCATCGTTGGGATAACTAACGGATATAAAGGGAATTTGGGTGTTGCCGGAGAAATGGGCCAGTTGGAGATAGTCCTGATCCCGCACGGCGCCAATAATGAGCTGGTACTGATTGAGTTTTTTTGTCAGGATCAGCGAATCTACAGATTGAGCGTCAGAGCCACAATCGAAGACGGACACTTCTACCGGCTGGGCAGGGTTGGGCATACTATCCAATGCCACCATAGCGCCCTGGATAAATTCAATGCCCGGCACAACAAAGCGGGGAAATTTCTTTCCATAACGGTAATTATTACCCGAAAATAGCGAATCGAGGTATAGGGGAGCAATGAGGGCCACCTTAAATTGCGTCGGGCTGTTTGTAGGGGTGGTTTGTGCCAGGCCCTTCGAAAGAAAGCCGATGCATAAAAGCGTGCAAAGGGATATGGAGCTGATAATTTTCTTCATCTTAGTATTCCGGTGTTTCTATTCCCATTCAATGGTAGCAGGCGGCTTGGAGCTGATATCGTAAACCACCCGGTTGATTCCTTTTACCTGGTTGATGATATTATTGGAAACCCCTGCCAGGAACTCGTAGGGCAGGTGGCACCAGTCGGCCGTCATGCCATCTACGGAACTCACGGCGCGCAGTGCGATGGTGAATTCGTAGGTCCTTTCATCGCCCATTACTCCAACACTTTTTACCGGGAGCAGGATGGCGCCTGCCTGCCAAACCTGGTTATACAATCCTGCTGTTTTTAAGGAGGAAATAAAAATATGATCGGCCTCCTGCAATAATTGTACCTTTTCTTCGGTTACTTCGCCGAGGATGCGGATAGCCAGTCCGGGCCCGGGGAAGGGATGGCGCCCCAGCATATCGGCCGGGATGTTTAGTTCGGCCCCGATGCGGCGCACTTCATCTTTAAACAGCGAGCGGAGGGGCTCAACGAGTTTCAGTTTCATCTTAGCGGGCAGCCCGCCCACATTGTGGTGGGATTTGATGGTTACCGATGGTCCGTGAACCGATACCGATTCAATTACATCGGGGTAGATAGTGCCCTGCCCCAGGAAATCGATTTCCGATAATTTATGGGCCTCCTCATCAAAAATATCGATAAAGGCGGTGCCGATGGCTTTCCGTTTTTCTTCGGGCAGGGTTTTACCGGCCAGTTTGGTATAGAAATGATTGCGGGCATTTACGCCTTTTACGTTTAGTCCCAATTGATGATAGCTGTCTAAAACGCTTTCGAATTCATTTTTTCGAAGGAGGCCATTATCTACAAAGATGCCGAAGAGGTTATTTCCTATGGCTTTATGGATGAGGGTAGCGGCCACGGTACTATCTACGCCTCCGCTTAGCCCCATTACCACTTTTTTATCGCCAATTTGCCGGCGAAGGACTTCCACTGTTTCTGAAATATAATGGGCGGGAGTCCAGTTGCCGGTACAGCCACAGCTTGTAAAAAGGAAATTCTTGAGGATCTGTTTCCCCTGTTCGGAATGATACACTTCGGGGTGGAATTGCAGGCCATACAGGGGATGGGGACCATTTTCATTGGAATAGGCGGCCACCGGAATGCTTTCGGTGGTGGCCAAAACCGAAAATCCTTCCGGAAGTTTTTGGATGGTATCGCTATGGCTCATCCATACCGGGGAGGAAGCGGGGATGGATGAGAAAAGCGGGGAGGAGCCAACGATTTGGAGGCTGGCTCGGCCATATTCCCGTTTATTACTTTTGGCTACTTCGCCGCCATATTCTTTCGCCATGAGCTGGGCGCCATAGCAGACACCTAATACCGGGTATTGCTTTTGAAGGGCTTTTATGTTTATAAAGGGTGCTTCTGGCTGGTTTACCGAAAAGGGGGAGCCAGACAGGATGACACCTTTAATACCTTCTTCAGATTGAGGCTGGCGGTTAAAGGGGAGGATTTCGCAATACACATTGAGTTCTCTTACCACCCGGGCAATCAACTGGGTGTATTGTGAGCCAAAATCGTAGATGATGATCTTTTCCGTCATATTGCGGCAAAGATAATGGGTAGGGGGAGTAATGGGTTGTTAACAAAGGGGCCAATACCATAAAATGTTGGGTTGGAAATGAAATTTGGGTTTAAAAAGGGGGAGAGATAAATAAAGGGGGGAAGGTCAAATAAAAAAAAGTTAGTCGCACTGAATATACTTATGCTCCCCTGTTTGGTTTGATTTTTTCTGTCCTGTATTTTTACCCCCGGGGCGGGGGCAGCAAAGTGGCCAATCTTATGCTGCATTTTTATCGAAGCGGTTATTTTTCAAAATATCCAAAGGGCTCCTTCTCATTTGTTCGTAAGGATCAGAGTAATTTCATTCGTGCATTCGTGGCTAAGGTATTTCATTCGTGCATTCGTGGCTTAGGTGTTTTATTTGTGCATTCGTGGCTTAGGTGTAATATTCGTGCATTCGTGGCTTAGGTATTTTATTCGTGCATTCGTGGCTTAGGTGTTTTATTTGTGCATTCGTGGCTTAGGTATTTCATTCGTGCATTCGTGGGTTAGGTGTTTTAGTTGTGCATTCGTGGCTTAGGTATTTTATTCGTGCATTCGTGGCTAAGGTATTTCATTCGTGCATTCGTGGCTAAGGTATTTCATTCGTGCATTCGTGGCTTAGGTGTTTTATTTGTGCATTCGTGGCTTAGGTATTTCATTCGTGCATTCGTGGCTAAGGTATTTCATTCGTGCATTCGTGGCTTAGGTATTTCATTCGTGCATTCGTGGCTTAGGTATTTCATTCGTGCATTCGTGGCTTAGGTGTTTCATTCGTGCATTCGTGGCTTAGGTATTTCATTCGTGCATTCGTGGCTTAGGTATTTCATTCGTGCATTCGTGGCTGATGCATTTCATTCGTGCATTCGTGGCTATAACCAATTCCCCGGTTAGCCCACGAAATAAATTTAAAGCCTAACTGAATTTTCTTCCGCCAAAATCCTTTGCCCGAATTTTTTTCATTTCTATTTTTACCCCCGGGGCGGGGCAGGAAGAATGCCCTAAAAAGTCTATTGTTTGGACACTGCAATCTTTAACGGCATTTTAGGTTGTAGTAGGAAGAATAAGCTAAAAAATCTATGGTTGGGACACTCCCGCCATTTCACCCCATTTTCCCAAACCTTTCAAAACTTTTGTAGTTGATGGCTATTCTTTTGCCCGGGGGCTGCCGGACAGGAGCGGTACCGTGTACAAGCGAATGGCCGGAACGGCTGCCTGGAAATGTACCCGGGCCGAAAGCCCCGAAAAATGAAAAATCAGGTGGAAAACAGGCATTTTTTCATTCTTTCTGTTGAATCCTGCGGAATACCCGAAAAATAGCGTAAATCTTTTTGCAAATTAGAATCATCCCCTTACCTTTGCACTCCAAATTAAAAAAACGGATTTTAAAGTTCTTTGTATATGTCACAACGCATCCGAATCAAATTGCAGTCTTACGACCACAATCTGGTTGATAAGTCGGCCGAAAAAATCGTAAAAACTGTACGCAGTACAGGCGCCGTGGTAACAGGGCCTATTCCTCTTCCCACGCACAAAAAGATTTTCACCGTACTGCGGTCGCCCCACGTAAACAAGAAAGCGCGGGAGCAGTTTCAGTTGTGTACACATAAACGTTTGTTAGACATTTACACCAGCAGCAGCCGCACCGTGGATGCACTGAGTAAGCTTGATTTGCCAAGTGGTGTGGATGTTGAGATCAAGGCCTGATGAACCTCCCGCCTCCTGCATATTGTAAGGAGGGCCGGAATAGGCAACAGGTAAGTTCTTAAAAAGAAAAAATTTGAACACCCATCTCCTGCAAAACCGGAGCGCTGGGTAAAATACAGATACAATGAAAAGTATTATTGGAAAGAAGATTGGCATGACCAGTATCTTTGATGCCGCCGGTAAGCAAACCGCCGTTACCATCATTGAAGCAGGCCCCTGCGTGGTTACTCAAAAGAAAACCGTAGATACCGACGGTTATAATGCCCTCCAGATCGCATTCGGCGATAAGAAAGAGAAACACGCCAACAAAGCGGAAACAAACCACTTTGCAAAAGCAAATACCTCCCCCAAAAAAGTAGTTAAAGAAATACGCGATAGCGAAATTGACAAGAATGTAGGTGAAAGCATCACTGTTGACATTTTTGCCGAAGGCGACCAGGTGGCCGTTGTAGGTACATCCAAAGGAAAGGGTTTCCAGGGTGTAGTTAAACGCCATGGGTTCTCCGGCGTGGGCGAGCAGTCCCACGGTCAGCACGACCGCCAGCGGGCTCCGGGTTCTATCGGTAACTCGTCGGATGCCAGCCGTGTTTTTAAGGGAATGCGCATGGCCGGCCGCATGGGTGGCGATCAGGTTAAAATGAAAGGCCTGAAAGTGGTGAAAATTTTCCCTGAGAAAAATTACATATTAATAAGTGGTTCGGTTCCGGGCCATAATGGTTCCATCGTTTTAATCCATAAGTAATTATGCAACTCGATATAGTAAATAGCAAAGGCCAGAAAACAGGCCGTACCATCAGCCTGCCGGAAGACATTTTCGGTATTGAGCCGAACGACCACGTGATTTACCTGGCTGTAAAGCAGTACCAGGCCGCACAACGCCAGGGTACCCATAAGGTGAAAACCCGGATGGAAGTGCATGGCTCGTCTAAAAAACTGCATAAACAAAAAGGTACCGGCGGCGCCCGTAAAGGTAACCTCCGTAACCCGTTGTACAAGGGTGGTGGTACCATCTTCGGGCCCAAACCCCATGGTTATGACATGAAACTTAACCGCAAGGTGAAGGATCTCGCCAAGATGAGCGCGCTTGCTTACAAGGCAAAAGATAATGCCATTGTGGTTTTGGAAGATATGAAACTGGAAGCGCCTAAAACCAGCGAATTCACCTCGATGCTTAAAAACCTCAACATTGCGGGTAAAAAAGCCCTGGTGGTAATTCCTGAATATGATGGCAATTTCTACCTCAGCCTCCGTAATGTACAGGGCGTGCAGGGTTCTTTGCTCAGCGATATGAACACCTACGATATCCTGAATGCGAATGTGCTCGTGCTTACAGAAAGCGCTGCAAAAATGTTTTCAGAATCAGCCGAAGAAGTGGCGGCTTAAACTAAAACCTTCAAATTAAGAACGACATGAAAGCGTCTGATGTTTTAATAAAACCCATCCTCTCCGAAAAGGCAAATAAGCAGGCCGAAAAGGCTAATCGTTATGCTTTTTATGTGGACAGGAAAGCGAACAAACTGGAAATTAAGAAGGCCGTTGAAAAATTTTACGGCGTTCAGGTTCAGGATGTGAATACCCTGGTGATGCCTTCCAAACAAAAGGCAAAATATACCAAAGCCGGGTTTATCGTAGGCCGTAAACCGGCTAAGAAAAAAGCAATTGTTACAGTGGCCGAAGGAGAAACCATCGACCTGTACAGCGAAAGCGTTTAAGCATTATAAGGAATGGTGGTCAGCACCGCAAAGTTTTGACAAATAAATAAAGAAGAAAATGGCACTTAAAAAATACAAACCGGTAACCGCAGGAACCCGTTGGAAGATTGGGAATGCGTATGCAGAAATTACCTGCGATACCCCGGAAAAATCGTTGCTCGAAAAAAAGCACAGCACGGCCGGGCGTAATGCCCAGGGTCGCCGCTCGATGCGTTATATGGGTGGTGGTAATAAAAACCAGTATCGTAAAATTGATTTTAAACGCAACAAGAAGGATATTCCTGCTACGGTTAAAACCATCGAATACGATCCCAACCGGACCGCATTTATTGCCCTGCTGAATTATGCAGATGGGGAGAAACGTTACATCCTGGCGCCCGTAGGGTTACAGGTAGGGCAAACTATTATTAGCGGTGATGCGGTAGCTCCTGAATTAGGGAATGCCCTGATGCTTAAGAATATGCCGCTTGGTACCAATGTGCACAATGTGGAAATGCAACCCGGCCAGGGTGGTATCCTGGTGCGCAGTGCCGGTACCTCTGCCCAGTTGAGCAACAAGGAAGAAAAATATGCGGTGTTGAAAATGCCAAGCGGCGAATTGCGCAAGGTACTTATCAACTGCTATGCTACCGTGGGGGTAACCAGCAATACCGACCACAACCTGCAAAGCATGGGTAAAGCCGGCCGGAATCGTTGGAAAGGGATCCGCCCCCGCACCCGCGCCGTAGCCATGAACCCCGTAGATCACCCCATGGGTGGTGGCGAAGGAAAGGCTTCGGGTGGACACCCGCGCAGCCGTACCGGTAAATATGCTAAGGGCGAAATAACCCGTACCCGCGGAAAGGGTTCGGATAAACTGATTATCCAACGCCGGAATGGTAAGAAATTACCCAACAAATAAATAAAAAGTAAACCGTTAAAATATCCCGCCCTGCGGGAAAATAAACAGAGAACAAAATATGGCACGTTCGTTAAAAAAAGGCCCTTATGTTGAAACCAAGCTCGATCGCAAAGTGCTTTCGATGAATGAGGGTAAAACCAAAAAGGGTGTAATTAAAACCTGGAGCCGCCGCAGTACCATCACCCCCGATTTTGTGGGCGTAACTTTTGCGGTGCATAACGGAAATAAATTCATCCCGGTTTATGTAACTGAATTTATGGTTGGGCACAAACTCGGTGAATTTGCTCCTACCCGGAACTTTAAAGGACATTCAAGTAAAAAGGTATAATCATCTGTATTCCGGCGGCCAGGTAACAGCGGCCTAAACCGGTAAAAAAATGGAAATAATGGAAGCAGTAGCAAAACTTAATAATTATCCTACCTCGCCGCGCAAAATGCGGTTGCTCGCCGATCTGATTCGCGGCATGAAGGTTGATAAAGCCCTCGCCGTGCTGGATCATAATCCGAAGCACCCCGCAGTTCCCCTGCGTAAACTGGTACTTTCGGCCATCAGCAACTGGAAAGCGAAAAATGAAGGGGAGGATGAAACGGAATTGTTGGTAAAAACAATTTTTGTGGATGGTGCCCGCGTAATTAAGCGGATGCGCCCTGCACCCCAAGGCCGTGGATACCGCGTTCGCAAACGCAGTAACCACGTAACGGTAATTGTGGATACGAAAACCAACAAGGCGGTTAAGACGGCCCCTGTGGTTGCTGAAGAAACTGAAGTGAAAGCAAAGAAGCCTGCCACCAAAAAAGCTACCGCTCCTAAAAAGAAAGCCGCAACCAAAAAAGAAAATAACTAAAAACCAAATATGGGTCAGAAAACAAATCCAACAGGTGCCAGATTAGGAATAATCCGTGGATGGGACAGTAATTGGTTTGCCGGAAAGAAAGATTATGCCGGTAAGCTTATTGAAGACGATAAGATCAGGAATTATCTTAATGCCCGCATCAACAAAGGAGGGATTTCTAAAATCGTTATTGAACGTACTTTAAATAAACTGATTGTAACCATCCATACTTCTAAACCCGGTATCATCATTGGTAAAGGTGGTGGCGAAGTGGATAGAATTAAGGAAGAGCTGAAGAAGCTTTGCGGAAAGGATGATGTGCAAATCAACATCCTCGAAATCCGCAGGCCCGAGCTGGATGCTAATATTGTAGCGGATACCATTGCCCGTCAGATTGAGAATCGTATTAACTACAAACGCGCCATTAAAATGTCGATCGCTTCAGCCCTTCGTATGGGTGCCGAAGGGATTAAAGTAAAAGTGGGCGGCCGTTTGGGCGGTGCTGAAATTGCACGCAGCGAAGAAATTAAGCAGGGCCGCACCCCCTTGCATACGTTCCGTATGGATATCGATTATGCCAGCACGTTTGCCCTTACGGTGTATGGTAAAATCGGAATTAAAGTTTGGATTTGTAAAGGCGAAGTATTGGGTAAGCGCGATCTGAATCCGAATGTTTTTGCCGGAGGAAAAGCCGATGGCGAAAGAGGTGGATTTGATCACCATCATCGCCGCGACGACCGCCGGGATGACCGCCGTGGTGGCGACCGCCGGGGTGGAGGACGCGGTAACCGTTAATTCATTTTTTAAAATTGTTTTGGGCCGTGGCCCGATAGAAAAAATAAGATAAGATGTTATCACCAAAAAGAACCAAACACAGGAAAACCCAAAAAGGAAGAATGAAAGGGGATACCAAACGCGGAGCTACCCTGGCTTTTGGAAGTTTCGGGTTAAAGGCTTTGGATAGTGTTTGGCTTACCAGCCGCCAGATTGAAAGTGCCCGCCAGGCCATGACCCGCCACATGAAAAGGGAAGGGAATGTTTGGATTCGGGTATTTCCGGATAAACCCATTACGGCCAAACCCGCCGAAGTGAGGATGGGTAAAGGGAAAGGTAACCCCGAAGGTTGGGCAGCCATCGTACAACCGGGAAGGATCATTTTTGAAGCGGATGGCGTTCCGGTGCAGGTAGCTAAAGAAGCCATGGCCCTGGCCGCTCAGAAACTGCCGATCTTAACCAAATTTGTTGTTCGTCACGATTACCAAGCATAAACCATTTGACAGGCCGGATTTTTGCTCCGTCCTTCAAGTAAAAATTATATACGATGTCAAAGAGAATAAATTTCCTAACCAGCCTGAAAGGGATTAGCGCAGAAGACCTGTCTGCAAAAATTCAGGAGGATGAATTGCGTTTGAAAAAACTCCGGTTTGCCCATGCGGTAACGCCGCTGGAAAATCCGCAGAGCATTAAGTTTTTGCGCAGGGACATTGCCCGTATGAAAACCGCATTGAAAAAAATTCAAATTGGTGCATAACCAGGCCTGGTAACAGGAACTGTAAATAAATAATAATGGAATCAGTAAACAACACAACAAGCGTTGCCCGGAATTTAAGGAAAACCAGGATTGGAGTGGTATCCAGCAATAAAATGGATAAAACCATTACGGTTAATGTGGAACGTAAAGTGAAGCATCCGCTGTATGGTAAATTCCTTAAGAAGACAACCAAGTTTCATGCGCACGATGAAAAGAACGAGTGCAGCATTGGCGATACCGTTAAAATTATGGAAGCACGCCCGCTCAGCAAAACAAAACGCTGGAGGCTGGTTGAAATAATTGAAAAAGTAAAATAATTGATACGGGATTGTTCCCGGATAAACTTTACATACCATGGCCCGGCTGGCGGGCGAAAAAAATAAAGAAATGATTCAGCAAGAGAGCAGACTAAATGTAGCAGATAACAGCGGTGCAAAGGAAGTACTTTGTATTCGTGTACTGGGTAACAGCGGCCAGGATTATGCAAAAATTGGCGACAAAATTGTGGTTACCGTCAAAGATGCAATGCCTGCCGGCGGTATCAAAAAAGGAACCGTAAGCAAAGCCGTTATTGTTCGCACTACCAATAAGCTGCGCCGGAAAGACGGGTCGTATATCCGTTTCGACGACAACGCCGTGGTGTTGTTAAACAATTCGGATGAACCCCGTGGTACCCGCATCTTTGGGCCGGTTGCCCGCGAACTGAGGGATAAGGGGTATATGAAAATCATCTCGCTTGCACCGGAAGTGCTTTAATAAGGGAAGCACAAAAAATTATTGAACAGCTATAAAGCAGAAATAAAATGAACAAAAGATTTAAACCCAAATTCAGCATCAAGAAAGGCGACTCAGTAGTAGTGATTGCCGGTGATGACAAAGACCTGAAGAAACCGCACCAGGTGCTGGAAGTGCTGGTTGATGAAGCCCGGGTGCTGGTGAAAGGGGTAAATATTGTTACCAAACACACCAAGCCCACTGCTCAGAATACCAAGGGTGGTATCCAGAAGGTAGAAGCGCCTATTGCTATCAGTAACGTGATGCTGTGGGATGCAAAATCCGGTGGCCCGTCTAAAATCAGCCGTACCCGTAAGGATGGTAAATTAATCAGAACCGCTAAAAAATCAGGGGAGGTAATCAAATAATGAGTACTACAACAAACAAACCCAGGTTAGCAGAAAAGTACAAAAAGGAAGTTGTACCTGCATTGATGAAAAAATTCAGCTATACTACGGTAATGCAAACGCCGAAGTTGAAAAAGATATGCCTGAACCGCGGCGTAAACGGAGCTGTTACCGATAAAAAGCTGATTGATGTGGCTATTGAAGAACTATCCAGCATCACCGGTCAGAAAGCCGTAGCTACCCATTCTAAAAAAGATATTTCAAACTTTAAACTGCGTAAGAACATGCCCATTGGCGCCCGTGTTACCCTGCGCGGTGTGAAAATGTTCGAATTTCTGGACAGGCTGGTATCGGTTTCCCTTCCGCGTGTTCGCGACTTTAAAGGAATCAACGACAAATCCTTTGATGGCAGGGGTAACTATACGCTGGGTGTAACCGAACAAATCATTTTCCCTGAAATTGATATCGATAAAGTGAATAAAATTACCGGTCTTGATATCACGTTTGTTACCTCGGCCAACAGCAACGAAGAAGCCTTCGAACTGCTGAAAGAACTGGGTATGCCCTTTAAGAACGCTAATAAAAAATCTGAAAATTAAAATATGGCAAAGAAATCAATAATAGCCAGGCAGGAAAAGCGCGAGAAAGCCGTTGAAAAATATGCTGCTAAAAGAGCCGCATTAAAAGCAGCCGGTGATTATGCAGCGCTCGATCTGATCCCCAAAAACGCTTCGCCCGTTCGGTTGAAGAACCGTTGCCAGCTCTCGGGCAGGCCGCGTGGATACATGCGTCATTTTGGAGTATGCCGTGTCATGTTCAGGGATATGGCCCTGGCCGGAAAAATCCCTGGCGTGAAAAAAGCCAGTTGGTAATAACCCAACGGCATCCATTATTTTTTGGATATCGCATTGTAAAACAATTATTAAAATCATTTAACCCAAATACACAATGGTTACTGATCCAATAGCAGATTATCTTACCCGGATTCGCAACGCACAAATGGCTAACCATCGCATTGTGGAAATCCCCGGAAGCAACCTGAAGAAACGCATCACGGAAATACTTTACGAAAAAGGGTATATCCTGAAATATAAATTTGAAGACGACAGCAAGCAGGGTATCATCAAGATTGCGCTGAAATATGATCCGGCTACTAAACTGCCGGCAATCCACAGCCTCGAAAGGGTGAGCCGCCCGGGTTTGCGTTCTTATTCCAAACCACAGGACTTCCGCCGCGTGCGGAACGGACTGGGAATTTCTATCATCTCCACTTCAAAAGGGGTGATGACAGATAAAGAAGCCAAAGCACAAAATGTAGGTGGCGAGGTGCTTTGCAACATATTCTAAATAATCCGGCAGGGGAACATGCCGTAATAGATGCCTTAAGCTTTATGTACATAGCTGACCGCAATCGTTCCTGAAAATTTTTAAACTGATCAAATAAAGTACAATGAGCCGGATAGGGAAAAAAACAATCAATGTGCCAAACGGGGTAACCATCACCGTTGGGAAAGACAATACCGTAACCGTAAAAGGACCTAAGGGGGAATTGAAAGAAGCGATCGACAGAGATATCAAGGTAGAAGTGAAGGATGGCAACCTGGACCTGAGCCGCCCTACCGATCAGATCCGGCATAAAGCCCTGCATGGTTTATACCGTGCTCTGGTAAGCAATATGGTTACCGGGGTTACAGAAGGGTTTACCAAACAACTCGAACTGGTAGGGGTAGGTTATAAAGCCTCCAACCAGGGTAATAGCCTCGATCTTTCTTTAGGGTATTCACACAACATCATTTTTGATGTGCCCAAAGAATTGACTGTAAAAACAGAACAGGAAAAAGGGAAGAACCCGGTTATCACGTTTACCAGCGCCGATAAACAACTGATTGGCCAGGTATGCGCTAAGATCCGCAGCCTGCGTAAGCCTGAACCTTACAAAGGAAAAGGGGTGAAATTTGTAGGTGAAGTGCTTCGCCGCAAAGCAGGTAAATCGGCCGGTAAATAATTAAATAAAGCTTTATCATTCCTGGCAGTATCAGGAATTAAATAACATAAAATGAGTAACAATAAAACAAACGCCAGACAAAAAATCCGCTATCGTATTCGCAAGAAGGTGATTGGAAGCAACAGCGTTCCGCGTTTGAGCGTATTCAGGAGCAATTCCGATATCTATGTTCAACTAATTGATGACAGCAATGGGCAAACCCTGGCTGCTGCCTCTTCAAAACAAAAAGATATCGCTGCCCAAAAAGCGCCCAAAATTGAAAAGAGTAAAATGGTGGGAGAGGCCATTGCCCGCAAGGCTTCGGAACTGGGATTAAAGAAGGTAGTGTTCGACCGCGGAGGTTACCTCTACCATGGCCGGGTGAAAGCCGTTGCCGAAGGAGCCCGCCAGGCCGGTCTTGATTTTTAATAAATAAACATCGTAATACAGCATATAATGTCAAAAGTTACTGCAAACAAAGTGAAGCCCGGCGAACTCGAATTGAAAGAGAAAGTGGTTGCCATTAACCGCGTGGTTAAAACAACCAAAGGGGGCCGTGCATTCAGCTTCTCTGCCCTGGTAGTGGTTGGAAATGAATCGGGCGTGGTGGGTCACGGACTGGGAAAGGCAAAGGAAGTACAGGAAGCCATCACCAAAGGAATTGAAGATGCAAAGAAGAACCTCATTAAAGTTCCTATTATGCATGGCACTATCCCGCACGATCAGCTTACCAAATCGGGAGCTGCCAAAGTATTGCTGAAACCCGCTTCGCTGGGTACCGGTGTAATTGCCGGAGGTAGTATGCGCGCGGTGCTGGAATCGGCAGGAATTACCGACGTACTTACCAAGAACCTCGGATCTGCTAACCCGCACAACGTGGTAAAAGCCACCATCAAAGCCCTGGCTACCCTGCGCGAACCGGTGGGTGTGGCTAAAACCAGGAATGTATCGCTGAAAAAAGTATTTCACGGGTAATCTTTACCGTTAGTAATTATTTTATTACCGGTAAGCCATCAACGAAAAGATATGAAAAAGATAAAAGTAACCCAGGTTAAAAGTACAATCGACAGGCCGGAACGCCAGAAGCGCACCATGCATGCGCTGGGGCTCCGTAAACTGAACGCCTCTGTTGAAGTGGAGGCCACCCCCCAGATCCTGGGCATGGTAACCAAAGTGAATCATTTGGTTAAAGTGGAGAATATTTAATTTTCCTCTTTATCATTTATTATAAGCGAGGGGTGATTCCCCGAAAGTAAAAAATCAAATTTTGATCATGCAATTACACAATTTAAAACCAGCCAAAGGATCAACGCACAAAACAAAACGCCTTGGCCGTGGAGAAGCGAGCGGAAAGGGTGGAACCTCCACCAAAGGGAACAAGGGCGGACAAAGCCGGGCCGGTTACAAGAGCAAGAAAGGACACGAAGGTGGCCAGATGCCAATTCAACGCCGTATTCCAAAACGCGGATTTAAAAACCCCGGTCGCATCGAGTACAAAGTGTTTAACCTGGGCCAATTCGATCAGTTGGCTGAAAAATACGGGTTCACCGAAATCAATCACTTAACCTTGTACAGCAACAGCCTGATTAGCCAAACCGACCGGGTTAAAGTGCTGGGCAATGGCGAATTGAAAGGAAAATTCACCTTTAAGGTTGATGCCGTGAGTGAAAAAGCAAAATCTGCTATTGAAGCCGCAGGCGGTTCTGTGGAAATAGTGAAATAATTACCGATCTTTACAGGCGCATTTCT
>JAFEAB010000077.1 GCA_018266615.1 Bacteroidota bacterium | reverse complement strand
CGTACCGGCCTGCAATGCCAAATGCATTTCAAATTATGCGATTACCCCAATAAATTTGAATCGTACCGATTTAAAACATATCGCCCCATCGGGGCGGAATTTTGGTAGCCCCAGCGGGGCGATATGTTGGTGAAAGAGCGATGCCCCTAATACAATTATTCCAAAAATGCCCATTTGCGGAAACATCGCAAAAAAGGATAACTAATGAATCTTCTTCCAAACATGTAAAATAGCGTACATAAAAATAAATTAGTTGATTACTAAAATTACTTCACTCCATTATACCCACATCCTAAAGGAGAAAATTAGAATTTTACCATAAGCCCAGAAGAGATAAAATAAAAAATAAAAAATGCCGAATACATATTCCCAAATTTCAATTCAGGCAGTATTTGCAGTAAAAGGAAGGGAAAATCTGATTTCCGAAAACTGGCGAAATGATTTACATAAATATTTAACCGGCATTATTATAGGTAATAATGCCAAACCTTTAGCAGTTGGAGGCTGGACGGATCACGTGCATATATTTTTTGGGATGCCTGTCACCACATGTATTGCTGATTTTATGTCCGTTATTAAAGCCAGTAGTAGCAAATGGATAAATGAACAAGGGTTTGTAAAGGGAAAATTCCAATGGCAATCTGGTTATGGCGCATTCTCATATTCCAAAAGCCAAAGGAAAAATGTCATCAAATATATAATGCGGCAAGAGGAACATCATAGGGTTAAAACTTTTCAACGAGAATATTTACAAATGTTAAATGATTTTGATGTAGAATTTAATAAAAAATATCTCTTTGAATTTAATACGGAATAAAAATATCGCCCCTACGGGGCTGGATGCCCGTTGCAAAAATTGGGTACCGCGGTATCGGCCGTACCGGCCTGTAATGCAGGATGCATTTTAATGTGGTTGTCAACCCAAAATTTCGGACGTTCCGGCCTGCAATGCAAAATGGATTTCAAATTATGCGAATACCCAATAAAATTTGAATCGTACCGATTTAAAACATATCGCCCCATCGGGGCGGAATTTTGGTAAAAAGAGCCCCTACGGGGCT
>JAFEAB010000076.1 GCA_018266615.1 Bacteroidota bacterium | reverse complement strand
CTCGATAAACTTGAATTTCCCGTCTTGTTTTATTTCGTAGCTCATTTATGCTAAACCTATGATAAAGAATATGCTCAGGCAACTCCTGAATCGTCTAAAATTACAGCAAATAATACGAATGCTTTCATCAATAATTTATTTTGTTTCCGGCATCTTCAAAAAACTTTCTCAGGTCCCCAAAAAGGTTCCCCAAAAACGGTATAAATTCCCCCAGTTTATCCAAAATTAGCGGAGCAAGAGAGGCTATCGAAGGATAAAAAACTGATTTTTCACATGTATTTTCTGAAATTATTTGGAGGTTCCGCAGGTAAAATAACAATACACTCCAAATGACAGAGACGACCAATGCATAAATGCCCGCACCCGCAATCCGGTTTGCCCAACCCAGCATGGCCAAATCCAGGGTACGCGAAATCATGCGGGCAAACAGGGAAAGAAAAATTGTCACCGCAAGAAAGACGATGAAAAATGAAATGGCTGGCAGCCACCTGCCATTAATGTGACCGGATGTTGAAATTTGTTGAGCAACTTTTGCCGACAGGGCCATAGCAGCGGCTATCCCAATAATAAACCCCGCCAAAGAAAATACTGCAAGGATGATCCCCTGGCGAAAACCTTTGATGATTGCCAGAATCCAGGAAACGACCAGGAGAAGGTCAATCAACATGCTTTATGCTAAAAGTTCCTTAACAATCCCGCTTATGGTTTTTCCATCCGCTTTCCCGGCTAATTGCTTCGATGCAATGCCCATTACTTTTCCCATATCGGAAGCGGTGGCAGCGCCTGTTTGTGAAATTATTTCTTTCAGGGCATTCCTGATCTCTTCCTCCGACAACTGCTTGGGAAGGAACTGTTCAATTACCAACATCTCTTCCCTTTCCTTTTTTGCCAGGTCTTCACGTCCCTGTTTTTCAAAAATATCCAAGGAATCGCGGCGTTGTTTCATCATCTTTTGCAAGAACTTTAATTCCGTCGCCTCATCAATCTCACCCCCGGCACCCGGTTCTGTTTTGGCTTTAATAATTTCAGCTTTTATAGCCCTTAACCCTCTCAGGCTGGCTTCATCTTTCGCTTTCATGGCCTCCTTCATGGAATCCATGATTTTCTTTTCAAGCGACATATTAGAAAATTTTAAAGGTTATTATTTCTGTTCTTTCAATTGCAAGGCATGAAACTTTTTAATGAAATTATTCGCAAACGTCTTCATGTCGGTACTCAGTTCCTGTTGTTGGGTTGCCCGTTGAAATGTCTGGGCCATAGCCATCATCATTTGGTGAAAAAAATCGGCCATTTCATCAACCATCATATTTTTTGTCCATAAATCGAGGGTAAGGGCCGACCTGTCCTGTTCATCCCAGAACCCGACACACATGGCTTTGGCCTTCTGCATCATTTCGGCGGTAGAATCGGTAGCATTCCAGGTGATGGATTCCGTGATATT
>JAFEAB010000075.1 GCA_018266615.1 Bacteroidota bacterium | reverse complement strand
GTAATGAGTTAAAAAATGCCACCGGGGCTAACCCCGGTTTTTTTTATGTTGTTTAAAGGGAAGACTATTTTTATTTCCGGCGCATCGCGTGGAATAGGAAAAGCAATCGGGTTAAAACTTGCTTCGGAAGGGGCCAATATTGTTATTGCCTCCAAAAGTGTGGAAGAAAACCCCAAACTGGGCGGAACAATTTATTCGGCTGCCGAAGAGATGCGAAAAGCAGGCGGGAATGTACTGCCCGTTCAATGCGATATCCGCTTCGAAGATCAGGTGCAACATGCCGTTGAACTGTCTGTTCAAGAATTTGGAGGGATTGATATTCTGGTAAACAACGCTTCCGCCATCAGCCTACAAAATACAACGGCGCTTGAGCCTAAGCGGTATGACCTGATGTTTGATATTAATGTGCGGGGCACCTTTATGGTAAGCCGTGCCTGCATTCCCCATCTTAAAAAATCGGCCAGTGCACATATCCTTAATCTTTCTCCGCCTTTGAATATGAACCTGCGATGGTTTGAAAACCATTTAGCATATACGATTAGTAAATACGATATGACGCTGATAGCCCTTGGCCTTTCAGCCGAGTTAAAAGAATTTGGAATTGCCTGCAATACCTTATGGCCTAAAACAACCATTGCTACTGCGGCTGTTCAAAACCTGCTGGGCGGTGAGGCATTAGCCAACATGAGCCGGAAACCGGAGATAATGGCAGATGCAGCATTTGAAATATTTAAAAGACCAGTCGATTTTTCCGGGAACAGTTGCCTTGATGAAGACATTTTGCGTGATGCAGGGATTACCGACCTCTCCAGGTATGCGGTGGTACAAGGAGCAAAACTTTATCCTGATTTGTTTATTGATGGATAAATTCTTTCAAAAATAGAATTGGTTTAATGTAGCCACGAATGCATCTTCCTGCCATGATTCGTGCCTCCGAGAAATTTCATTTTTAAATATGAACTATTTCGATGCGTGAGCTAGGCGCTGGGGTGTTTGGCCGGTTTAGTAATGCTGACCAATTGGATTAAATATTTTTTTAGCCCTTTGCTGCCCCCGCCCCGGGGGTAAAAATATACCTGAAAAAAAGTTGAACAAAGAAATTTAACTGAAGATTATTTAGTTTACATGAGATGTGTTTAGGCAGGGATGCATGTTCAGACAATGGTTCTTGCCTCCGAGAAATTTCATTTCTAAACATGTACTATTTCGCTGCGTGAGCTAGGCGCT
>JAFEAB010000074.1 GCA_018266615.1 Bacteroidota bacterium | reverse complement strand
GCCCTTGGATTTTCGCTACAGCAAACCGCAGCACAACCCTTCGCTTTTGCACTGGGCGACCCTGCCACCGGCTCCAGCAGAGTAAACCTGGGCGGAGGTATTAATTCCTTCGGAACCATGATTGGGCCCTTAATTGTTGCCTTTGCCTTATTTGGCTCAGCAAAAGACATTACGGATGACAAAATTGCTTCCCTTAGCTTAAGTAAGGTGGTGATTCTATATGTGTGCGTGGGATTACTTTTTATAGCCGCTGCCAGTTTGTTTGGATTTTCAAAGAAAGTGCCATCCGGTATTAACGAAGAAAAAACAGAATCGGAAAAGAAAGCCCTTACTTCTCTCCTCCTCATTACGGGTTTGTTAATTATCATGTTTGTACCTGTATTCAGCAGTTACCGGGGCGATGATGCCAAAAAAATTGAAACCATAAGTAAGGAAATCGCTCCTGTTACCCAACAGATCGATTCCCTCAGTAACATAACAGCAAAACTTAGTGTGGAAGACCTGTCTGCAAACGATGCAAAAGTTGCCTCCCTGCATGCAAGCATTAAATCCCAGACGGATGAGATTGAATCCATTAAGGTACCGCTTGAAAAATACAGGATGTATTGGTTATTTGGAGCCCTTGCGGTGGTAGTGATCGGACTCCTGTCATCCAATAAAATTGCCTCCTCCAAACCAGCAGGTTGGGGTGCCATGAAGTATCCGCAGCTTGTTTTGGGGATGCTGGGTATTTTTGTATACGTGGGCGTAGAAGTGGCTATAGGCAGTAATCTTGGCGAATTATTAAAGCAAAAGGAATTCGGAGGATATAAGACGTCTCAAATTGCCCCCTTTATTTCCATGTATTGGGGCAGCCTTATGATTGGCCGTTGGGTTGGATCCATTTCGGCCTTCAACATTAAAAAGCAAACCCGGAATATCCTCACCTTTTTTGTCCCTTTAATTGCCCTGGGAATAGTCCTGGGCGTAAACTATATCGCAGGAAAAGATATCACTCCCCTTAAATGGTATATCCTTTGTGTACTCGTCCAGATCATTGCCTTTTTTATCAGCGATGAAAAACCGGCAAGAACCCTGCTCATTTTCAGCTTGCTTGGTATCCTGTCTATGGCCATTGGGTTATTATCAACCGGCCAGGTTGCGGTTTATGCCTTTTTAAGCGGTGGGCTTTGTTGTTCCATTATGTGGCCCAGTATTTTTGCACTGGCTATAACCGGCTTAGGAAAATATACAACCCAGGGTTCTGCTTTCCTGATTATGATGATTCTGGGAGGCGGTATTATACCTCCTATCCAGGGAAAATTATCTGATATCCTCGGCATCCATCATTCCTTTATTATTCCTGTACTTTGCTATGCGTACCTCGCCTTCTTTGCTTATGCTGTAAGAGGAATTCTTAAAAAACAAGGAATTGATTACGAATCGGCAAGCGCAGGCGGAGGCCATTAATTTAAAAGTAAATATTTGAATTTGCTATGAAGGAAAAATTTGCAGTGGGAATTGATGTGGGTGGAACCACCACCAAATTTGGAATTGTAAATAAAAGCGGAGAAATCCTGGAACAGGCAAGGATTCCCAGCAACGAGCATGAATATGTAGGAGATTTCATTGACCACCTACACTCGATGCTTTCGCCCATGATAGATAATGTTGGTGGAATAAAAAATATGGTTGGGATCGGGATGGGCGCACCCAATGCAAATTTTTACTCGGGAACCATTGAACATGCACCCAATTTACGGTGGAAGGGCATAATCCCTGTGGCAAGACTGATGAAAGAAAAATTCGGAATTGTCACCAGTATTACAAACGATTCCAATGCGGCCGCTATGGGCGAGATGATGTACGGAGCCTGTAAAGGGAATAAACACTTTATTACGATAACCCTCGGTACCGGTGTAGGTAGTGGAATTATAATTGATGGAAAGATTGTTTTAGGACATGATGGGTTTGCAGGCGAATTGGGGCATACCATCATCAGGCCAGGGGGAAGACTGCATAAAACTACCGGGCTTCGGGGATCTCTTGAAGCCTATGCCTCTGCCACCGGAGTAAGAGACACAGCCATTGAACTTCTTACCAAATACCCGGAACAACCGAGTCTCCTGCGCGATTACAGCATCAATGAACTAACCAGCGAAACGGTGTATAATTGTGCTATGCAGGGCGATACCGTAGCCAACGAAATTTTTGAATTTACCGGGCAGATTTTGGGGGAATCGTTAGCTAATTTTATCATGTTTTCGTCACCTTCCGCCATTGTTTTATTCGGTGGACTCACCAAAGCCGGAAACCTTTTGCTAAACCCCACCCGCAGGCACATGGAAGCGAACCTACTCCCCATCTTTAAAGACAAAGTGAAATTAATTTTCAGCCAGCTTAAAGAATCGGATGCTGCCATTTTGGGGGCCAGCGCATTGGTTTGGGAATAGAATTGCCTTCAAATCAGTTCAATAAAATCTTCTTCCCTTTCTATATTCCACAACAGGTAATAAAAAAATACTTTATTGGATTCATTATATCGATGCGCACAAAGGCATTCCAACGTGTATATTGGTAATAAGGAAAAAGTTGATGAGGGAAAATCAACTGGAACGATGGAACGGAATAATTAACTCAGTTTACCCAATTTTTCTGCCAGCCAATGGGTACGTCCCCATCCGGGGATTACATGCTTTTCGCTATGGTAGGAGGATCGTACCAGGGGGCCGCTTTCTACATAATCAAAGCCGAGTTCATACCCAATTTCACGATATTCTTTAAATTCATCCGGATGAATAAAGCGTTCTACCTCCAAATGCTTTTTCGTAGGTTGAAGGTATTGCCCGATTGTAATAACATCTACCCGGGAGGCATATAAATCTTTAAGTGTTTGAATAACTTCCTCTTTGGTTTCGCCCAGGCCAAGCATGATACCACTTTTAGTTCGCATCCCTGCTTCTTTTAGGATCTTCAGCGTTTCCATACTTCGGTTGTATTTAGCCTGGATCCTAACCTTTCGGGTAAGCCTCTCCGTAGTTTCAATATTATGACTGACCACCTCGGGTGCTGCATCAATGATCCGCTGTATATTTTCTCTTTCTGCTTTAAAGTCGGGTATCAGCGTTTCGAGCGTGGTATTGGGGTTTAACGCTTTAATAGCCTTAATGGTATTCTCCCAAATAATGCTGCCACCATCTTTTAAGTCATCCCGGTCAACAGATGTAACCACCGCATGTTTAACCTTCATGAGGTGAATGGCCTCTGCCACCCGCTGGGGCTCATCCCAATCAACCGGGTTAGGCCGTCCGGTAGCTACGGCGCAAAAGCCACAGCTACGGGTACAAATGTTTCCCAAAATCATAAATGTTGCCGTACCTTCTCCCCAACATTCGCCCATATTAGGGCAATTTCCGCTTTCACAGATCGTATGCAGTTTATGTTTGTCAACCAGGCCTCTAACATGTTTATATTCTTCGCCAATAGGAAGCCGAACACGAAGCCAGTCGGGCTTTTTATATTTTACCTCTTCCGGAGATCCACAAGACATTTTTAATCAGTTTTAAATACAGATATGCAAATGTACTAACATTCGCTCAGGGAGGAAATCGGGCTACTTTCGCTTTCCAAACATAATCGCCACGTAACCCGAAAAAAACAGGTTCTTTTCTTTAAGGGCAAGCATTTGGGGAATCTTTTTAGTATAATATTCTGCCGTTAGGCCAACCTCCAGGGCAGAAACAAGTTCGTTATACCTGCCATAATCGAAGCGGAAAGCAGGCTTAAGATAAATACCTGGAGTCACCTTCATATATTTCCAGCCTTTGCCTATTCCCGGACCGCCCAAATAAGTACCTGGCTGAAGAAACAGGCTGGCAGTATCACCGGGATCATATTTTACAAATTCCCTGCCCGATGAACCCGCCACTTCGATCATATAGGGTCTTAGTAGCCCGGCAATAAGCCCTCCGCCAATATTGGCGGTAACACTTACTCCTTTGGTGTTGCTTTTATTTCCCAAAAGAAATTGCTCTGATACTCCCAGTTTCACCGGATAAAAGAAATTCAATTTCTTATATATAACAGGAGTGGAATTGTAATTATTGAATTGAACCTTTTCTTCTTTTTGATGCTTACGTTCCGAGATATCCAACTGGAACAACATTGATTTTTTTACTGACCTCCCCCTTCCAATTTCAAAAAAGCCACCATACCCATCAGTCAGAAGTTTAACGCCAAAGGCAGTATGCTTTTTATAGGTAATAACGCCCTCCTCTTCCTGTTTAATGATGGCATTTATTTTTTGCCTTCTCATTTCTTTGCGTGAAAGCTTTGCAGAATCTTGTGCAAATGTTGCCAAGGCAGGCAAAACAAAAACTAAGGCGAGGAAAAATTTCTTCATTGACCGTAATTACTAAGTAAATTTAGCAAAAATAAATTCAAACGAAGGGACTGGCTCCCTTGCAAATATGTGAATTCAAGATTGTTATAACAAAATAATAAGAAAATGACGGCAAAGATTTTATATGAGGGCAAATTAAGATGCTCCTGCGAACACCTGCAAAGCGGCTCAGTGATAGAAACCGATGCCCCAACCGATAACCGGGGAAAGGGAGAACGTTTTAGTCCAACAGATACAGTTTGTGTAGCCCTGGGTACCTGCATTATTACCACAATGGGTATTCGTGCGGCGGATATGGATATTGATTTGGCCGGGACCCGGATAGAGGTTACCAAATTTATGCTTTCGGATCCAAGGCGTATAGGAAAAATAGAAGTTAACCTGAGCCTGAAAGCAATGCCTGTTCCGGATACGCATACCAGAGAAATTCTACAAAAAATTGGAGATACCTGCCCGGTTAAGAGAAGCCTTCACCCCGATTTGGAAACACAAATAACGTATCATTGGGAATTCTAAGAAGATTTGATGATGGAATGACCGATGGCACATTGCAGGCATTTTAACTGATTGCAATAATGATGTTTTAAATGAATCAGTGCCTGGGTGTCAGCGGCAGATACCGGCTTTACCCCGATACGGATAAAATTTCTGGATATGCAATTGTCTTCTGGTGGAAGTTGGCATAAAAGATTGATAGCACCCGCTTTTTCCGTATCATCGTTCAACATAAGGCCATGACAAAATTTTAAGGGTGCAATTAGGTTGATGATGAGGTGATGGCAAAATGATTTTCCCGGATGTTTTGGCCTAAATTTCTCTTTATCTCCCGGGCGATAATGGTATTGCCAGTAGGGGCTGATTTCCAGATTAAAAAATGCATATACTTCGGACCTGTTTTTTAATTGAATGATGCGGTTAAATAAGGATGGTTCCCTTGCAATAAGCGCAGCCAGTTGCGCCAAACGTACCGAAGGAAAGTTAGCGGGCCGCATTCGCATAAACTTAAGTGGGAAATGAATAGGGAAAAGCTTTATTTTCTTTCGAAGAAACCGGTATTCCTTTTGAAGGAGCATAATATAATCCTGGGAGGATTTAATCTGAAGCAGTCGCGTTTGGCCAAAGAGCAATGCTTCTATTTGAATCGGATTAAACCGGTGGCGGGCTATAGTTTTCCAACTTAAAGACGCGGCAAGTTCACCAAAAGCGAGTTCATTTACCGGTTGGCCAAACTGTTTTGCCAACATCAACCACGAAACCTCATCCCAGGAACCATTGGTTTGGGGCAACAAAGCGGCGATCTGTCTGGCTTTAGCCTCGAGGCGTTCTGCAAAGCAACGTTCAAAAAAATTTTCCTTAATAATTGCTGGTACCCCGGAAATTTGATTTGCACAAGGAATAAACCCGGTTGAGGCAGATAACTGATCGTAGCGATTTAACAGAGACATTGACACCCGATTGCTTAACATGAGCGTTGGAAATCTCAAAACAATGTCCTTATCTGCCTGCCAAACTACATGAAGAATAACATTATTGTAAAATTCATCCTTTTCGTGGCCATGAGAAACCCAATGGGAGCTAAGCACATGCAGCTCAATATTGCCAACCCAACGGGTACTTCCAATGCGAATAGATGCCTGTAAAAAATCGGGTCCCTGATTCCGGTTTAAAACGCCCGGATGAATAATTTGCAGGGGTTCTCCCTTTAATGTTACCAGGGAATCTTTATTAAATAATTGTTGCTGCCAGATATATTGTAGAAGCCTTTCATTCATAAACACAAAACTGAAAAAGACCGCCCACTCTTCACCGTACAAAATCTCAAGTACTAAAAGGAAAATTCTTCCAAAATCTTGTAGTTTTTCCAAGCGGGGAAGAAAAAGCATTTTTCTTCTCCAATTCCAAGTTGCCACCAATCGGGAAAACTATTTTTAAAAATAGAAATTATAGCCTATACAAATAGGGGTAGCTTTTTTGGGTAAAGAAAAAATACCTAGTTTAGATATTGGAATATTCGGCAACAATATTTTTTATACTTCACCCTAAAAGCGTCACAGCGAACAGAAACAGAATGACAGAACAGATATCAATAAGACAAGAAACACAGGACGACTTTAAAGAGATTTTTGAAGTCAATCATATCGCATTTGGACAGGTCAACGAAGCAAAATTGGTTGATGCTTTAAGACGCAATCAGACAGTATTTATTCCAGAACTCTCGCTTGTTGCAACTGAAAACAATAAAATCGTTGGACATATCTTATTTACTAAGATCACAATCATAGACGACAACGGAAACATAAATGAAAGTTTAGGACTTGCACCAATGGCAGTTAGACCTGAATTTCAAAAAAGTGGAATTGGCGGACAACTCATTCAACAAGGACTTAAAGTAGCAGAAGAATTAGGCTTTAAATCGGTAATCGTTTTAGGGCACGAACATTATTACCCAAAATTTGGATTTGAACCAGCCGACAAGTGGAATATTAAAGCACCGTTTGATGTACCTTCTAATGTTTTTATGGCAATTGAGTTAGTAAAAGACGGACTGAAAAATATATCGGGAACGGTTATTTACCCGAAAGAATTTGAAACAGTTTGACGCAACAAAACACAAATGAAAAAGAAGGGCGATGGTACAACATCGTATTGGTAATAGGCGGTCTGAACGGCTTCGTAACAACGGAAGTGCAAAATTCAACTTCTGTTCTTCGATTGAACTTCAGTGGTAAAAATCCCCCCATCTCCAATACGTAAACCGCACCCATTTATAAACCCTAAAAGACAGGCATAATATAAAAAAAATTGCCGGACTTATCTATTTTTTGGGGAGAGATTAAGTATTGGGGCTAAAGAGATATTTTCTTAAAGTGTGAAAGAAGAAAATTAGTATGCTTTAGCTTTCAATTGAACCCAATTCCGGAAAATGGATAAAAAATGCGAAAGAATCAAACCCTTGCACTGGATTAAAATGTAATAGTTAATACTTAATCTGACAACCGAGTAATTTTAGTTTTTAGTTTTATAGGGTTACAGATTAATAATACTTTAAGCTACTGTACCACAGTTCAACAGCTTTTGTTTTGCTAAAGGTAAAGATTCTTCAAAAGTTTGCATTGGCGTTTTTCCGTAGCAGTATCTGCCACTGTGTGGCGCTCTTGATTGTAGTATCTGATCCACTCATCCAGGTCATTTTGTAAGGCTTCTAAAGTGTTATAGATTTTCTTTCTAAAAGCAATCGCATAAAACTCTTCCTGGATAGTTCTGTGGAACCGTTCGCAGATGCCATTACTTTGAGGATGGCGAACCTTAGTGCGGCTGTGATCAATACCTTCAATGGTTAAATAGAGTTCATAATCATGGCCATATTCCACCTTGCCATTATATTCAGTTCCCCGATCGGTTAGCATACGAAGCACTGGGATCTGTTGTTGTTCAAAAAATGGCAACACTCTATCGTTAAGTGTATCAGCGGCAGTAATGGCATGCTTGTTATCGTAGAGTTTGGTAAAGGCCACCCGGGTATAAGTGTCAATAACTGTCTGCTGGTAAATGCGGCCTACACCCTTGATGTTGCCTACATAGTAAGTGTCTTGTGCTACCAGATAACCGGGATGTTCTGTTTCAATTTCACCAAAAGCTTCCTGCTCTTCTTTCTTCTTTTCCAGGGCTGATACCTGTGCTTCGGTAAGAATAATACCGTCTGCTGCAACGATAGCTTCCAATGCTGTTAAACGCTTTTTAAAGGTCTCTAATCCATGCCGGAGCCAGATAGAACGGATGCCTCCGCCACTTACAAAAACTCCTTGTTTGCGAAGCTCGTTACTTAATCGTTGCTGCCCCCAGGAAGGCTGGTCGGTAGCAAATCTTACTACCGCTGTCTCAACGGATTCATCTACTCTGTTTTTGGGATTGGGTTTACTGCGGCTTATTTCAAACAGGGCTGTTTCACCGCCAGTATCGTACAATTCTTTTATCCGGTAAAAACTATCACGGCTGTAGCCCATTAATTTACAGGCCTTGGATACATTGCCCAAATGTTCTGCTAAATTCAGTAATCCTAATTTGGTTTTGATTAATTTCGATTCTTGATTCATAATCTGACGTTTTGGGGTTAATTAATTTAAGTGTCGTTACTTAAAATTAATCCCAATTGTCAGATTAAGTCTTGACTAATTCAAGTAAACCCTTGTACTGGATTGAAATTGAAGTCGCATCTAATTTGCAACTGATCTTTTATCCGCGACTACCTGTTCAAAATAAAGGCATTGGAAGAAAATAATTTCGCTTTTTATCCCCTTCAACTTGTAGGCTCCCCCTTTTTAGTACAGTTTAAAAGTAGAATATTTTATTCATTTCAATCCGTTTAATGTATCCGCCTGTTGGGCGTAGTGAAGCGGAGGCGTAGCCGGAGCGTAACGGAGCCCAACAGGCGGGCTGTTTAATTCCCGGTACTTTATGGGCGGCACCCCTCCTAATGCATCATGGGGCCTTGCATTGTTATAATCATCAACCCATTGCTGCGTTACTTCTCTTACTTCATCAATACCATCAAACAGATAGGCATCCAGAACACCACCCCTGTACGATTTATTAAACCGTTCCACATAGGCATTCTGCGTGGGTTTGCCCGGTTGTATATACTTAAACTCAATTTCGTTTCCGGCACTCCACTGCTGCGCCAGCTTTGCCACAAATTCAGGACCGTTATCCATTCTTATTTTCTTTGGTTTGCCATAACGATTGATTAAATGTTTCAACACCCATATTACCCGGCTGCTTTTTAATGAATAATCTGTTTCAATAAACAATACTTCCCGGTTATAATCATCAATCACATTAAACGACCTGAATTTTGTCCCGTTGCTCAACGCATCACTCATAAAGTCAATACTCCAGGTGTGTGTAAAAGCCTCAGGCACTTCTAAAGGCTCTTTTACCCTTGCTGTTATCCGTTTTTTTACTTTACGCCTAAGCGGCATCCCTATTTGCTTATACACCCTGTGTAATCTTTTATGGTTAATAATGTTGCCTTCGTTTCGCAAACGACCATAGCATTTCCAAAAACCTTCTACGGGGTTTGTTACAGCAAGCTGTTGCAGTTTGCTTATAATGGCATTATCGTCTTTGATGGACTGGTAGTGCAAGCTGCTCCTGCTTAATTTTAATAAACGACACGCCTTGCCGATGTCTTTGCGTCGCTCAGTACGCATTTCCTCGATAGCTCTTCTTTTATCGCAAGGCTTTAGAGCTTTTTTTCTATCAGGTATTTAGCGACATCTAATTCCATGGCAAGGTTGGCGTACATCTTTTTCAACCGGGAATTTTCTTCTTCCAGCTCTTTAATCCGTTTCAGTTCTGAGGCTTCCATGCCGCCATAGCGCTGTCGCCATTTATACAATGAAGCTTTGCTGACGCCGTGTTCACGGTGGATTTCTTCTGCTGTTTTGCCGCCATCAAACTCCTTGAGTATGCTGGCAATCTGGGTGGGGGTGAATTGACTCTTTTTCATGTTTTACGTTTTTAAAGTTAATTAATTTGTCTACTTTTAAAACGTACTGTTTTTGGGGGAGCCTACAAACTATCCCCTCCTTATAATTTTTTTTACCTCTAAATTTTATGCCTTTCTTCTAATTCTTCCTTATCTCTAAATTTTACTCCTTTAAAAATTATCCCTTTTCAATTTATATCCCATTTTAGATTTTAAACCCACCAAATTTTCCTATCCTTCCCCGGGGCTACGCCCCGTTCCCCCTAAATTAAAAATATCAATTTTAAAAATAAGCGCCAAAATCCAAGACCAAATAAAATTTTGTTTGGATTTAGTTTTCTTCAATTCACTCACAATGAAACTGAATCAAGCCAATGTTTGTATGATTTGCTTTCGCAAACAAAAAAAATCTATTAAAATTTCAAATGGAAAAATGACGTGCCATTTAGCGAACTTTATAAAGTAAAAAAATCGTCTATTCCCATCATCTCAACAGCATTTATCTTTCCGGCTTACTTTCCAGCATGGCAAACAAGCATATTGCCTCCAACAACCAAATATTAATTTAAAACCAGGTTTAAAAAATTCTGTCGGAAGAAAAGGTTTACCCTAATCTGTTTCTCCAGTACCATTGCCACCTTTCCTTTTACATGAACCTATTTGATTTGGCATTAAAAAGTCAGAATTGGCAGATATACCTGCCAAATCAAATGTTTATTCAACTGTTTAAACTTTTTCTAAGTACTTCTTTTTGAATTGTCGATTTTGTATAAATCAAAATCCATGCAATTTCACTTCCAACGATCAATTCAAAAAGAAAATAATAACAATCCCAAACCACCGAAAGCCCTGATGCAACTACCCCCGGCAAAAGAATTGCTTCAATGTGCAGCTTACAAAATTGACACAATCAGGCCTTTTCTGCACATTCAATAGTATTCCCTCCAATTAATTTCCAAATCACCTACAAATATTGAATGCTGGGGTGGTACCTTTTTACCAAGTGAAGGGTATTTTTATCTGTGTGATGCATTAATTTTCCTCCAAGTGCGGCCAATTTAAGTACGATATCCGATGAATGGGTAAAAGTACCATCTGGATTAAATTTAAATGTACTTTCGAAACTTTTTAACTCGGCCCGTTCAAGCAAATATTTATTCTGCAAAATTCCATAACAGGAATCCCCTGCCTTAGCTTTAAAATGAAACATTTTATCATGCAGCTTTGCATTGCCTCCTGCCTGTATGGCAATCCCTCTTCCAAAAACAACAGAACGAATAACCTGTTCACGCTCTTTATCCCACAACAGATAACCTACTTCATCATGAAAGGGATCCATGGCTTCTTCTCCATGCCTCCATGCCTTCGACTGGTAAGTTAATCCCTCCATGGATTGTTTTCCGTTTTCCTGGATAGGGATAGGTCTAAACCAGGCCTTTTCAAAATAAGTGGTACGCGAGGTTATGTCATCCTTATTATGATAGGACAGATCTACACCTACATTCCCTTCCCATTCTCCAACTAATGGAGTTAATGGCCCTAACTTTTGAGGCCCTTGAATTTTCTTTGTTGCCACGGCGAAAAATTTAATTATGAATATTTAACATACAAAAAAGGTAATTGATTTGTTCAAAATAAAAGGTATTTCCAAAAAAAATTGGGACAATATCTTATCAAAATTCGATAAAGAATTATTGGGAAAATTTATTCACCTACCAGGGGATATCCTATCAATATTTAAAATATGCTTCCAATTATGAATTAATCAATGGGTTCATGAATTGAAATATCAATTCTTAAACTTCATCAACCCGGCTTTATATGCTATGGCAGCCGTTTCATAAAAGGATATAGCTTCATTTAGAAGTCCTGGATTTTCAGGCAGAAGAACCGCCTCACCCGTCTTCATATCGGGTTTATAACATCTTTTTTGTCTGACGGGTGATAGTATCGCGAGGGTATCATTTCTCAAATATCCCAACCCCTGATAGGTACTAATAAAAGCTCTTCGGTTTGTGGAGTCGGCTCTTCGGATGTCCACTCCAAAAAACTTCGACTGATACGAGAGATTCAATAATCCTAATAAAGTAGGCGGAATATCAATTTGAGAAACAAGGGTATTTTCGGTACGAGCCGGTATAATGGAGGGTGCAAAAATTAGCATGGGGATGTGGTAGCCCGTAACAGGCAGTTCCACATTACCCGCACTGCTCGCACAATGATCAGCAACAATTACGAAAATGGTGTTATCAAACCAGGAATGATTTTTCGCCTGGCGGATAAATTTCCCTATTGCATAATCCGTATATTTTACAGCCCCCTCCCTACTATGAATTTTAGGGGATATATCAATTCGATTCTCCGGAAACGTATAGGGACGGTGGTTTGAAACCGTCATTATTTGGGAGAAAAAGGGTTTTCCCAAACTTTCATTCCGATCGAATGTTTTTAAGGCCAGTGTAAAAAGATCCTCATCAGCCACTCCCCAAATATTTTGATAATGGATATCCTGCTGCGGGATGCTAGTCCGGTCAATAACATCATATCCGTTATTCGAGAAAAAATCCTTCATATTATCGAAATAACTATATCCTCCATACAGATATTGGGTGGTATATCCTTTACTGCGTAACACATTTCCCAGGGTGAATAATCCCTTATTGCCTTCCCTTTTTAAAATACTTTGCCCTGGCGTGGGAGGAACTCCCATAGAAAGCGCTTCCAGCCCTCTTACTGTTCGGGTACCCGTGGCATATAAACGGGTAAAGAACCAGGACTTCTGTGCCAGGGAGTCCAATTGTGGCGTAATATTTCCTGTATTGCCAAAAGCTTTCATAAAGGAAGCACTGAGGCTTTCCACAGAAATCAAAACAATATTGTAAGGATGAGGCGGGCCTTCTGCCACAACTTCCCGAGTAATAGGTAATTGGCTATAATTAGCGGTATTCTCCACTCCCAAAACTTTTCTAACCGTCGAAAACGCAAGCTCCTTGTTGATGGTAGGATAATACTTCTGGTAATCCAGTTCGTTGTGCCTGAATGCGTACACAAACTGGTAAATTCCATTTCCTGAAAGTTCATTGGCGTATTCGTTCCTGCTAAAATTGAGCGTGGTGGATTTAAGCAAGAATAATAGTATCAGCGGAACGGCTATTAATATTAGCGCATACATCGACCTTTGTAAAAAGCTTTCTGTTGAATCAATTGATTCCTGAACTTTTCTCCGAAGGATAAAACAAATTACCAGGGCAATTCCTAAACACAAGCCAATAATCCAGCCAACCGGGTACGACTCGCGAATATTTCCCAGTACTTCATTTGTATAAACCAAATAATCAACTGCAATAAAATTATACCTTGCCGAAAACTCCTGCCAAAAGAAATACTCACTAAACATATTAAACAATAGAAGAAAGAGAGTAAGTCCGAGTATAAAATACAATACGGCCTTACGCCAAAATTGTCTGGCAGATTTTCCCAAAATTCCCAACAAAACAAAAATTCCAATCCTTGACCATATATAGATCAAAATGACTTTGTATAAATCGGAATTAAACTCTTTGGGAATCCATTTTAAATAAATGGCAAGGAGAAAAATTAAAATCAGGGTTGTAGCAATAATCCATTTTCTTTCCTTCTTATAAACCCATTCATTTTCGAACCAAAGGAGGAGAATAAAAGGAATGAGGATACAACCGCCGGTAGTCAAATCGTAAATCAATCCCAAAGAAAAAGCCCCTGCAACCTGGGGAGCTGATATTTGGGTGGAATGGGTGGAAAAAAGAAGAATGCACCGTGTGAGGAATCCAATAAAAATGTAAACTAACAACAACCAGCCTGTCAATTTAAATCGCCGGGAGAAAGGATTGATTCCCATTAATTTCTTACCTTTTGAGATACAATAATAATATAGTTTTTTAGATGAAGGATTAAATAATTTGACTTCAATACCGATAATATGTGGAAATTATATGCCCTTTTATCTGCCCTCTTTGCAGGAGCTACCGCCGTATTGGCCAAGGCAGGCATGAAGAACGTAAACGGAAATGTAGCCACGGCAATCAGAACTATTGTAATTCTATTTCTAGCCTGGGGCATCGT
>JAFEAB010000073.1 GCA_018266615.1 Bacteroidota bacterium | reverse complement strand
GATTCCAGCACGATCGGATGATCTTCGGAACAAAGAGTATCCCCGGTTTTAATATCCTTAAAACCTACTCCCGCGCCAATATCACCGGCTTCGATAAAATCGAGCGGGTTCTGTTTGTTGGCGTGCATTTGCATGATACGGCTGATGCGCTCTTTTTTACCGGTTCGGGTATTCAGCACATAAGAACCTGCGTCGAGGTGGCCGCTATAAACCCGGAAGAAGGCCAGACGACCAACGAAAGGATCGGTCATGATTTTAAATGCCAGTGCTGCAAATGGATCTTTGGGATCTGCATGGCGAATTTCTTCATTGCCATTATCGGGGTTGGTTCCTTTGATGGCTTCAATATCGGCCGGACCCGGCAAATAACGGCAAATCGCATCCAGCGCCTTTTGAACCCCTTTGTTCTTAAAGGATGAACCGCACATCATGGGGATGATCGACAGATCGATCACCGCCTTCCGTATTGCCTCATGCATTTCATCTTCGGTTATGGTATTGGGATCTTCGAAGAATTTCTCCAGCAACTTATCATCATATTCGGCAACGGCCTCCACCAGATGCTGACGCCATTCGTTCACTTCATCCACCATCTCAGCAGGGATTTCCACTTCTTTGTAGGTCATCCCCTGGGTTGCATCTTCCCAGATAATACCTTTCATGGTAATCAGATCAACCACGCCTTTAAAATTTTCTTCGGCACCAATTGGCAATTGAAGGGGCACGGCTTTTGCGCCAAGCATTTCTTTTACCTGTTTTACCACGTTAAGAAAATCGGCCCCGGCACGGTCCATTTTATTTACAAAACCAATACGCGGAACCTTATACTTGTTTGCCTGACGCCAAACGGTTTCAGACTGTGGTTCAACACCGGATACGGCGCAGAAGAGCGACAATAACCCATCGAGTACACGCAGGGAACGTTCTACCTCTACGGTAAAGTCAACGTGACCGGGTGTATCAATAATGTTGAATTTATATTGTTTGGATGCAGGTGTTTTTTGCCCCTGCACGGTAGGAAAGTTCCAATAGCAGGTGGTAGCGGCAGAGGTGATGGTGATCCCTCTTTCCTGCTCCTGTGCCATCCAGTCCATGGTGGCAGCACCTTCGTGTACTTCCCCGAGTTTATGGTTTACACCGGTGTAATAAAGGATGCGCTCGGTGGTAGTTGTTTTACCGGCATCGATGTGGGCAGCAATTCCAAAATTGCGTTGAAAACGTAAGTCTCCCATTTTTTCTTTTGTTTAGATTGAATTTGATGAAATACCGCAACCTGCGGCATGAAAGGGCATTTGCTCCCCCTGTAATTCCCGGTAAAACCGGCTGGGGGATTGTGTAATATTTGCTATGCTCTCATAATATGCCAAATCGTTCGGCTCCGAAAAATTGCTGCCAAAGCGTTTAGCGGCGCAAAAATAGAAAGAAATCCGGTTATTACAAAGCCTTTAACTGAATTTTAGAGAGAAAAATCAGCGTTGGAGGTTAAGTTCATATCCCTGAAGGGTATCGTTGGCAATCCGGGAAAATCCCATCCTTTCTAAAAACCGGATATGCCCCCTGTGTTCCATTGATTTATAAAGAAGTTTAGATACGCCCTTCGAAACCAGGAAATTCTTCTCCTTGTTAAACAAAAAGGTTCCCACTTTAAAATCGCGGTAGGGTTTGGCGGTATAATTCAGGTAAACGGTGGCCTCTCCATTTTGTTGAAGCCCCGCGCTGAAAATGTTAGCTACGGTTAAATCGCGCAGGATAATAAAATTGATGCTCCCATTGAGCTGGGAGGGGTTAAAACCGGGATAATAGGTAGCAATGTCTTCCTTATAATAATCCAGGAATTTTTGTGCAAGAGGATTTCCTGCTCCAAACTCGATGATATCGAATTTTTCCTGCCGGGTATTGATCTGATACAGGTAATAAATATTAATGCAAAGCAGGATGGCATTGGTGATAAATACCGGCCAGGCAGATAGCAGCAAGGCATAAATCACAAAAAACAGGCATCCCAGAAGGTTGTAAAATCGAAATTTAATGTCGGTGGTTACAATCAGGGAAATTATCAGGCAGAGTGAGGCTAAATATCCCAACCAGATGGCAATGGTTACAATCATACTGCAAGATAATTTATCATCGGTAAATGTTTAGTTAGCGGAGGTAAGCTTCTTTTTTAGTAGAAGGACTCTGAACTTTAAATGGTCGTACACAATCCCCAGCAGCAGCATACATGCGGGAACAACCAGGGCACGGATTTGCATTTTCGCAAACAAAATACCGCCCAGGATCCCTCCGAGGAAAAAGCAGGTAATAATGGTAAGCCTAAGCCGGATGGATGCGTTTAATTTTTTCTTCTGTTCGGGTGTCCGATAAAAAAACAATTGAGACAACTCAATGCCCAGATCGGTGAACAAACCGGTAAGGTGGGTGGTACGAACAATGGCATTTGAGATGGAGGTAACGAGCGAGTTTTGGAGCCCCATGGCAAACAGCAGGCTGCAAGCAATGAAATCGGGATTATTTTGCTCCATACCTGCTTCCACCATAACAATAACAAGCAAGATGAGAGCTTCTATAAATGCAGGGATCACATAAATATTCCTTTCGCTTTTTCTTGAAATAAATTCAACCAGGAAACCGGAAAAAAAGGAACCCAGAAAGAAAAAGAAAATATAAAGGAAAAAAGCGAGGGCATTCAGGAAGTTCAGGCGATACACTTCATCTATGAGATACGCAAAATGGCCGGTAACATTGGTGGTAAGCCTGTTTACCGAAAAGAATCCCACCACATTTACGATACCTGCCACCAGTGATAGCAACGAGGCAATGCGAAGGTTATGTTTTAAGGTTCTTGTTTTGCCGGTGTGCCTGAACATAGGTATTAACCTTAGGGCTGTTTCGGGGTGCTAAACTTTATTTTAAACCAAATCAGCAGGAGCGAAAGGAAACATATCACCGCATTACAAATAATAACCGGCCATAACATCCTTCCAATTCCATACACCAACCAAACCACCGTACTGCTGCAAACAATGAGCAACATCATCATACTCAAATCGCCTACGCTGCGCGTTTTCCAGGTTTGATATACCTGTGGCATAAAGGTGATGCTGCTTAATACAGATCCTACATGTCCTACCACATCAATCCATTCCATGGAAATTATTTTTCCATTTGTTCAATTACTTCACCTGTAACTCCGGTGAAAGAAAAGCCTCCATCATGAAACAGGTTTTGCATGGTAACCATTTTGGTAAGGTCGCTAAAAAGGCTTACAATATAATTGGCACATTGTTCTGCAGAGGCATTTCCCAGGGGGCTCATTTTTTCGGCATATTTGATAAATACCTCAAACCCTTTTACGCCGCTTCCGGCCGTTGTGCGGGTAGGCGATTGGGAAATGGTATTAACCCGGACATGCTTTTTAATACCGTAATGATAACCGAAGGAACGCGACACACTTTCGAGCAGGGCCTTTGCATCTGCCATTTCATTATAATCGGGAAACACGCGCTGGGCCGCAATGTAGGTGAGGGCCACCACGCTGCCCCACTCTCGAAGGGCGTCTTTTTTCATGCAGGCAGCCAAAACGCGGTGCAGGCTCATCGCCGAAACATCCAGCGTCTTCGAATTAAAATCGTAATTGATGTCGGTATAAGGAAACCCTTTTCGCACATTCACACTCATCCCAATAGAATGAAGTATAAAATCGAAGCCGCCACCAAAATGCTCCATCGATTTATCGATAAGGTTATTTATATCCTCGGCATTCGTTACATCGCAGGGAATAACGGGGGCCTTAATTTGTTCAGCAAGTTTTTTAATTTCACCCATCCGCATAGCCACCGG
>JAFEAB010000072.1 GCA_018266615.1 Bacteroidota bacterium | reverse complement strand
TCCCTCCAATTGCAACAAAAATTAAAAGAGGCGGATAGCACAAAGAGAAAGTTTGATGGGGCGTGGGAATATGCCGATGTTAACATCGTTTCTTCATCATTTGCTTTCGATTAATTTGGAACGAAAAGAAAATAAAAATTATCCGGGAGTGAATGCTTAACCAACTGGCATAAAATAAATTATTTTTAAATCTTAAATCAATATGTATGGCACATCAATCTGCAACCGAAATGGTTAAGGAGGCAAAACAGGGTATCGTAAACCTTACAGCCCAGGAGGTAAAACAGGAAATGGAAAATGGAAACGTTTCGATAATTGATATCCGGGAAGCGGATGAACTACTGCAAAGCGGAAAAATAGAGGGAGCGGTTCATGCGCCCCGGGGCATGATCGAATTTTATGCCGATGAAACCCTACCCTATCATAAACCGGAATTTGATAAATCTAAAAAAATTATTCTGCACTGCGCTTCGGGAGGCCGTTCTGCCCTGGCAGTACAAACTTTAAAGCAAATGGGATTTACCAATATTGCACACCTCGATGGAGGGATTAAGGCATGGAAGGAAGCTGGTTTTCCGGTAAGCCACAAATAACTTGTATCCATAGGAATGGCAAAAGTTTCAATTAAGATAAGGCCTTACTGTAGGGGTATTTCATTTCAACCTAAACCCAATTAAAAATCATTGGCTTCTTTTACCGCATCCAGGGTTTGTACAAATTCTTTCCAAACTTTAGCGGCATCGGGGAAATGATAATAGGCATCAAAGAGCTTTCGGGTTTCAGCTCTGCTTTTTCCAAAAGAATAATAATACGCCGCCAGGTTGTAAGCAAACTCTTTGCGAAGCCCGTTATCCTGGTCGTAATCATCCTCCATCTTTACGTAAGGTTGCTTTTTTAGAATGCCGAGATTGGTTTTAATCCTTGCTAAATCGTCCGCCCTTCCGGGCACCACTTCCAACCTGCCCATCTTGTATCTGAGTTTTATGCTTCCGGAATATTGCAGTCCGGTTACAGTGCTGTCTTCCCAAATAGAACAGGCGAAACAAGTGAAAAAATAACCAAACATCTGGCTGAACCCATATTCGAACTCATTCTTCTGGGTAGGGCATACATCTCCGGCATACATTTTGGCGGTAAATTGAAATATTCCCGGAGCCGTATTTTTAAAAAAATAAAACTCATCGCAGCAATGAGCGCCACCGGTAAAGTTATATATCACCAATTCGGGGCTCCCACTACTATCCAAATCTTTAAACCCGGCATGTTCATAGATGGCAGACATTTCAATATTGCCACGCATCGCATCCGGATTAAAATCCTTTATAAATTGCTTTAGTGAAACGGTTTTTTTATTCTTTAAAATAAGTTTAGTTCTATCCGATTTGCCAATGGGCTTGCAGGAAGAAAAAAAGCGGTCAATACAATCCATTTCATTACCGGAAGAATCTGGCTGCTGCGCAAGTCCATTTACCCAAACAGGTAAAATAAGAATTAAAATAAAGAGGTTAAAGAATAGGGAAACACGCATAAAATATAGTTGGTTATAAAATTCAAAATCCACCACCCAAAAATAAATCCGCAAAAAAACAGAAGTAGTATCAATCGATCTCTCAATTTCTAACCTGCTTTCTTATCGGCAACAAACCGGCCTGCATCCACATCCTTTAAAAATGCAAGCAGATTTTTGAAGTAGTTCACCTGATCGTCGTACATACTCAGGTGGCTTCCATTGGGGCACAAATAGGTGCGGCTGTTGGGGATCAGTTTACCTTCCCGCTTCATGTCTTCCGGATTCATCTCATCGTACATCCCGCCCAAAACCAGGGTAGGCACCTTTATATTCGGAAGCCTGTCCCACATTTCCCAGTCTTTAAAATTCCCGGTCACATGAAATTCATCCACCCCTTGCATATGAATATAAATGTTTTGGTTTGCCTTTTTAAACACCCGGAGTATGGGCTCCGGCCAGTTTTCAAGCGGTATCCGGCAAATGACTTGCGTGTATAATTTATTCATTAGCAAATCCTGGTATTGAGGTGAACCGTATTGTTTCAATTTATCGAGAGAATCGAAAATTCTGGTATCCTCCTTACTAAAATATTTTTCCTTTAACTGCTTTGAATAGGATATATAACTTTTCATTCCGGCGGTCATGTTAGAAAGAACCGCCGCTTTTACATGACTTTGATATTTCTGCAAATACTCCATAGCCAGCATGCCGCCCCAGGAGTGCCCCAGCAGGTAAAATGAATCTAACCCCAACCCTTTTCTAACCTGTTCCACTTCTTCTACAAAGCGAGGAATATTCCATAAGGAGGTATCGTTGGGGATATCAGAATTACCACAGCCCAGTTGGTCGTAATAAAAAAATTCAACTCCTTCCTTTGGCAGGAAGTCTTCAAAGCATTCAAAATAATCGTGGGTAAAACCCGGGCCTCCGTGTAATAAAAGGACTTTAATCTTACCATCCCCAATTTTTTTCGTCCATACATTATACTTCCCATCAACCCGGATTAATTTATTTCCACCGGTTTTAATCTCATAAATAGAATCCGGCGAAGTAGTGGTATTTGAAGTAGCCTGTCCGGGCTGGCTTGTTTCCCGGCAGGACATAAAAGGCAGCGACAGCATTAGAAGGATTGCTATTATTCTCATCGTGTTAATATTGAGATTATGAAATTCTAATTCAAAAGAATCCTAACCAATACACCACAAGCCTCTAACAGGTATTTACTACCTGCTTTCCGGGCAAAATTCCTTTAATCATTTCTTCCCAAATCCCATGTCTCCTGCTCTATCCAGGCGGGCCTGGTACAATCCCTGGCATCCACCATCAAAATTGGGGCCTTATCATTAATCACCCTGGCACTAATACGATACATGATCCAATAAAAATAATTTTCTGCTTCCAGCCACTTATTTTCCTTAAATATATTCGCCGCCTTCTTGTATTTTTTATTATAGAAGTAGATACAGGCATCCATAAGTTCGCGGGTATCTTTTTTCGTCCCCATGCTGTATGATGATTTTTCTGATTTGGATTTCAAAACCAGGCTACCCCGATCAAATTCCTCCTCCGCTTTATTTTCCTGACCATCTAATATGAGCATACTCACATAGCCAGCAAGGGTATTCCATTCGGGATATACATTAAAATAGGTTTTGTATGCCTCTGCCGCATAATTAAACTTTGCATCAAAACCCAGGCATCTCATGGCTGTAATGGGAAAGGTTAAGGATAGTTCCGATTGATGTTCCTGGTAAAAGGGCCATCCCATTCCAAATGCTTTCCCCGCTTCTGGGTACTTCCTCATTCTATACAATGCAATCCCTCTTAATAATTCCATTTCCGGATCGCTGCCAAGGGTATAACCGCTTTTTTCGATTTGATCTAAGACCCTTTTGGGCTTCTCAATGCCATATTCTGATATTCCATCGTTTATTTTCAGGGTGCCCTTAATTTCTTCTTTCAATGCAGCAAAGGCATTGTGCTCTGTAGAAATTCCATTGTCTTTTAGCCATTTAATTCCGGCAGGGCACTTCACCTTGCCGGCGCCGGCTTTATAGGAATAATCCTGTGATCTCCGCTTAAGATAGGCCATTAACCGGGGAAGCATTTCATTGCAAAACGGGGTGTTTTCTTCCTGGTAATGTTGAAATACTTTTTCAGCCCCTTCATCTGTAACACCAAAAATTTGAACCGATTCTGTGTTCTTTAGTATCCCCTTTATGATTAGCTGTACTTCCTCTTCTTTTAAGGAGGAGGAAAAGAGCCCTCCCCGGTTTACTACATCGTTAAAATCTGAGGGTAGCGCCAATGGTTTTACAAGACTAAGAACATAAATGGCTTTTAAATAATCGGAACTACCCGCATATTCAGGAAATGCGGTACTCAGTTTCCCGGCTGCTCCCAGATCGAGAGGTTGATTATTCCTTGCCTTATTAAATTCCCGGCTTGCCGTATTGCTATTATCCTGCCTTTGCTCCTGCCGAAATGAAGCGGCATCGGCATCATTCTTTGCCTGCTTCATTTTTTGTTTTTCTTTTTCAGCGGCCGCCTCCTGCGACTTGCCAATTATGGATTGTTGGATCGTACCGGCATCTATGGAATTTTGGTGCCTGCGTGCTTCCTCTGCATTCAAAAAAGATTTTCCATCGCTGGTTTTGTATTCGCCCTGTTTATAGGTTTGTGCAGATGCGGTATGGGAAATAATAAGTCCTGAAATAAGGAAGATTGCTATCCGGAACATAGCAGGTATTTTACCTAAATGTAAGAAATTTAAGGAGGCATTTCGGTAAAAAATACTCCCAACGCAAACCGGGATCCGGCCTTACCAAAAACAAAAAAAGGAAAGCTTATAAAACTTTCCCTCTTTATTATCCCAAAAAATCCGGTTAATTCTTTTCCAATGTCAAATAATCGGTACCACCATTCCCTCCGCTAATATCCCGAAGGCCAATTCGTGTGTCGGATCGCTCCAAAACATGCCAGTCATCCGATAATTCGGTAAACTCAGTACCTGCGGGGAATGCAAAAATCAATTTTACCTGGCTATCATCCGTGCCTGTTGCCCAGGTGCCTGAAACTTCGGACGTATTTTTTACGGCAACTACCGACCCGCTCGAATTAAACGTCAAATTGTATCCTGTAAAGGAGCTTGTTTCCTCATGGTCCGAATCGTAATAATAAGTAATCCGCCATGTGCCAGACGACACCGTAGAGGATACATTATTGGGCGTAACGGAGGGCGGGGGATCATCCTGCTGACAGGAAAGTAATAGTCCCGATAAAATAATATAACAAAGGATCTGCTTTTTCATACCGAACAATTTTTACTTAATAAGGATTTACTCAATATTAATAATTCTGTGCCCTTCATTTTATGAGTAGGGGCATAATTTAAAAAGAAGGAAAAAAATTTCATTTCCTGGGTATGTTAAACCGTTTTTGGAAAATTCATTTATGGGGAAGCAAAATATGAATCGGTTGCCAAAAAATTAAATCAATAAGTTGGATAGATATTCGTCCAAAACCTGAATTCTTCAATGTGGAGTATATTTATATACTTAAGAGTTCAATTCATGAATTTCCTGGCCCATGCATTTCTTTCGTTTAACGATCCGCAGGTGCTTACCGGCAATCTCATCAGCGATTTTGTAAAAGGGAAGGCCAGGTATAGCTACCGCCCGGGCATACAAAAAGGAATCAGCCTTCACCGGGATATTGACCGCATTACCGATACGCATCCCGAAATAACGAAGGCTAAAAACCTGTTCAGACCGGCATACGGGCTATATGCTTCCGCCATTACGGATGTTTGTTTGGATTTTTTTCTTGCCAACGATAGAACCCGATTCGCTTCCCAATCGTCCCTGCTTTCCTTTTCCCTGAATTGTTATTCCCAGGTTAGCCCCTACATAAATGAATGCCCCGAAAAATTCAGGAATAGTTTTTCAAAAATGCAGGAATACAACTGGTTGTACAATTACCAATTTGAATGGGCTATTGAGAGAAGCCTTGCGGGGCTGGTGAAAAGATCAAAATACATGACAAACCACCAGCCGGCATTCAGATTATTCACAGACAATCTGGCTATTTTACAAAGGCATTATGAAAATTTCTTTCCTTATCTGCAACACGAAGCACAGCAGTTGTTTCATGATGCAATAGAAACCTGATTTTGTTATCTTTGGAAAAATCATTTTATGAAGCGCCTGGCAATCCTTTTTTTGGTGATGGCACTTTCTGCAACTTCCGGATTTGGTCAATCAAAGCCGCCCTCCATAGATAAATCTCCGCTTGATTTCAGTTATTTCCCGGAAAATTATCCGCTTCTGAAAACCCAGGACAGGATTTCGGGGCCTCCTATTGCCCGGGTGATATACAGCAGGCCAGAAAAGAACAACCGGGTAATTTTTGGCGACCTGGTAAATTATGGTAAAGTATGGCGGTTGGGTGCTAACGAAAATACAGAGATTGAATTTTTTCAAAATGTAAAGATTAACAATACTAAAATCAACAAGGGGAGGTATTCGCTTTTTGCAATACCCGAAAAGGAGAAATGGACGATCATCCTTAACCAGGTAACCGATTTATGGGGTGCATTCCGTTACGATAGTACCAAGGATATAATACGGGTTGCTGTACCGGTTGAAAAAACGGAAAGCATTACCGAGCCTCTCTCCATATTCTTTCAAAAAATGGATTCGGGCTTTGGCCTCATTATCATGTGGGATAACATTCGGGTATCACTTCCCATAAGCTTATAATATGACCATCAAAATAAAATTTCTGATTTTGGCAGCGGCGGTAGTCCCATTTTTATCCTGCAACCAGTCTAAGCCAAACCCTGAGATACGGCTGCAACCCAGCGTAACAAAGGAAGGGGTTAATCCTTATGTAGCCATTGATAAGAGCCCGATGGATATGAGTTATTTTCCCAAAGACTTCCCCATCCTGCGAATGAATGGCGCCGGTGAAACGGATCTAATTGCCAGAGTAATTTATAGTCGCCCGCAAAGAAAAGGAAGATCCATTTTTGGAAATAGCGAGAAAAACCTGGTGCAATATGGTAAGGAATGGAGGATGGGAGCCAACGAAGCCACGGAAATTGAATTCTTTAAAAATGTAAAAATAAGCGGACATCCACTTTCTAAAGGGAGATATATTCTTTACTGTATTCCTACCGAGAAGAGCTGGACTATTGTATTTAATGCCAACCTTTTCACCTGGGGGCTCCACATGGATCCCCAAAAAGATGTTCTGCGTGTAACCGAACCCGTTATAGAGCAGTTGCCCCCGGTGGAAGAACTGACGATATTCTTTGAACCTTCGGCAACAGGGGCAAGCCTTTACATTGTTTGGGATACCGTTAAAGTGAAAGTGCCCATCAATTTTTAGTATTATATTTTGTGTCACCACCCGCAATTAAGAACTTTACAATATGTGTGGAATAGCGGGAATCATCTCTAAAAATACGCAACAGGTTGCGCTTCCGGTGTTAAAACGTATGGCAGTATCCATTGCGCACCGTGGCCCCGATGGCGAAGGGTTTTACATTAACCCCGGAGGAAATGCCGGTTTCGCACACCGCCGTTTAGCCATCATCGATCTAAGCCCTGCCGCAGCGCAACCCATGCATTATGCATCCCGGTATTCTATCGTTTACAACGGCGAAATTTATAATTACACGGAACTGCGCCGGGAATTAATAAAAGCCGGATACCACTTTAATACACAATCAGACACCGAAGTGATCCTTGCTGCATACGATTGTTATGGAGAAAAATGCCTCTCGCATTTCGATGGCATGTTTGCATTTTCCATCTGGGATGAAAAAATGCAAAGCCTTTTTGCTGCCCGCGACCGCTTTGGCGAAAAACCATTTTATTTTTTTAATGATCATTTTTCATTCTATTTCGCAAGTGAAATGAAAGCGTTATGGGCAGCGGGTATTCCAAAAAACATCAACCAAAAAATGTTGCTGAATTACATCTGCCTCGGCCATGTACAAAACCCCGAAAACAAACGCCAAACCTTTTTCGAACAAATATTTATGTTGCCCGGGGCCCATTACCTGATCTATAAAGTGCAAGATAATAGCCTGTCTATCCATCCATACTGGTTTCTGGATAAACAAAGTCAGATCAATATCTCTGAAACAAGGGCAGCCGAAAAATTAGATCAATTGCTCCAGGTATCTATATCACGCAGATTGCGTAGCGACGTCCCTGTTGGAACCAGTTTAAGCGGCGGATTAGACAGCTCCACTGTGCTTGCCTATATTAAAGAGCTTCAAAAATCCGGAGAATCAATCCAAACGTTCTCGGCCTTATTCCCCGGTTTCGAAAAAGACGAAAGTCGGTTTGTACAACAACTTTCACAACATTGGAATATCCAAAACACTTCCGTTTCACCCAGTGCCAGTCAACTTGCCGATGATTTTAGCCGGCTTTGCTACCACCAGGAGGAGCCTTTCCCCTCTTCCAGTATTTATGCCCAATACAAAGTGTTTGAATCGGCAGCCCAAAACAATATCCGGGTATTACTCGATGGCCAGGGAGCCGATGAAATTATGGCCGGATATCCCAAATATATTCACTGGTATTTACAGGAAGTGATAAATCGATACCGGTTTTCAAAATTCAAATCGGAGCAGAAATATTTCTCACAAAATAAAATTGTTTATAAATGGGGGTATAAAAATATCATTGCTGCCTGGCTACCCTCCCACGTATCCATTGCTCTCGAAAAAAAAGAATTTAACAAGATTGTACAGCATCCCGATTTAAATAAAGAATTCCTTTTAGCCATTAAAGGAAAGGAATGGGAAGGCATCCATAAACCCGTGGTCACCAAACTTAATGACATCCTTTATTTCAACACTATGCAATTTGGGCTGGAGGAATTACTACGTTATGCCGACCGGAATAGTATGGCCCATGGCGTGGAAGTGCGTTTACCCTTCCTCTTTCACGAATTAGTGAAATTTGTATTTTCTCTTTCTTCCGATATGAAAATAAATCATGGATTTACAAAATATATCCTCCGAAAGACAATAGAAAATAAGCTCCCACCTGAAATTGCTTGGAGAACCGACAAAGTAGGCTTCGAGCCGCCGCAAAAAGAATGGATGGAAAATGCAAGAATGCAGGAACTTCTCCGGGATAGCAAATCCTACCTGGTAAAAGAACATATCCTTCGGCCACAGGCTTTATCCGGTAAATCAGGCAATTACCATGTTCACGACGGCGACAATTACGAGTGGCGTTACCTGAATGCGGCTGAATTCCTTCAACAAAGACCGCCTGCGAATCCTTAATTTTGCATACAAATTTTTAATTCATGTCTAATAACGATTCGCTAAAGAATAAAAAACCGGCAACCTTATATATTCACGCAGGGGCAGAGCCCGATCCTTCTACCGGCGCCATCATGACTCCCATTTACCAGACCTCAACTTTTGTTCAGGAGGCGCCCGGTGTAAATAAAGGGTTTGAATATGCCCGCTCCCAAAACCCTACCCGTTTTGCGCTGGAATCGGCACTCGCCGTTATTGAACATGGAAAATATGGGCTTGCTTTTAGCAGCGGAGTAGCCGCTACAGATGCCGTGATGAAGCTTTTGAAACCAGGAGATGAAGTGATTGCTGCCAGCGATATGTATGGGGGTACCTACCGGCTGTTTTCTAAAATATTTGAAAAATTTGGTATCCGCTTTACCTATGTGGATACCACCAACGTAAATAATGTAGAAGCGGCAATTTCAAAAGACAGCAAATTAATTTGGATTGAAACCCCAACGAATCCTTTGATGAACATCACCGATATAGAAGCGGTGGCGTCCATCTCCAAAAAGTATAACCTGATCCTTTGTGTAGATAATACGTTTGCATCGCCCCACCTGCAAAACCCGTTGGTTCTTGGCGCCGATATTGTAATGCACTCAGCCACTAAATACCTCGGGGGCCACAGCGATGTAATTCAGGGAGCCTTAATTATGAACGATGAAACCCTGCGAGACCAATTATATTTTATCCAGAAAAGCTGCGGTGCCGTACCGGGGCCAATGGATTGCTTCCTTGTACTCCGCGGAATTAAAACCCTGCATGTGCGTATGCGCGCCCATTGCGAGAACGGTGAAAAGGTAGCTCAGTTTTTGCGGAAACATCCTGCGGTATCAAAAGTATATTGGTGTGGTTTTGAAGACCATCCCAACTACACAATTGCAAAAAAACAAATGCATGGTTTTGGCGGGATGATGTCGTTCACATTAAAAGATGACAGAGCAGAAGCGGCCAAAAAGGTACTCACTTCCACCAAAATATTTTCACTGGCCGAAAGTCTGGGCGGAGTGGAGTCTTTGATTAACCACCCGGCCAGTATGACGCATGCCAGCATCCCCCGGGAAGAACGCCTTAAAAACGGCCTCTCAGACGGGTTAATCCGTTTAAGTGTGGGAATTGAAGATGCGGATGATCTCATCAACGACCTGGCACAGGCGCTATCCTGATGGGACATGAATGAAAAATTAATCCAATTCCTGAATAAAAAGGTTGAAGAATATAACCGTCCGGATTTTATAGAGGTGGACCCCATTTTCGTACCGCATCAGTTTTCGAATAACCCAGACCGTGAGATAGCGGGTTTCTTTTCGGCCTTGTTTGCGTGGGGAAATAGAAAAACAATCATCAATAAATCGCTGGAGTTAATGCGGTTGATGGATAATGCCCCTTATTCATTTTGCACGCAACACCAGGAAAAAGACCGGAAACACTTGGTTCATTTTAAACATCGCACCTTCTACAGTACCGACCTCTTTTATTTCCTCGATTTTCTTAAACAACATTATGCACAGCATCATTCCCTGGAGGACGCGTTTATAAAGGATTGGGACCCGAAAGAAAAGAACATAGAACGGGGGTTAGCCGGGTTTTACCGAACCTTCTTTTCGCTCCCCTATATCCCGGAAAGAACCAGAAAACATATCGCCACACCCGAACGAAAATCAGCCTGTAAGCGTTTAAATATGTACCTGCGGTGGATGGTAAGAAAGGATAAAGGCGGAGTTGACTTTGGCATCTGGAAAAACATCAATCAAAGTCAACTCATCATTCCGGTAGATGTTCATGTAGCCAGGGTAGCCAGATCATTAAATTTGATAAGCCGCAAACAAAACGACTGGATTACCGCGCTTGAACTCACCGAAACTTTAAAGGAACTGGATCCGGCCGACCCGGTGAAATACGACTTTGCACTTTTCGCAATGGGTATTCATGAACAATATTGATAATTCACGGGGTAATGCCTGAATTGCTATCATTCATTCCTTATTCAATTCTTCAGGCTGTTGAATATCATTCTCTTTTATTCTCAGATTGAGTACCTTTCACAACCGCATTCAAATAATAGTAATGGGAGCAGCCTTCCAATCATATACTATTACCACCTTATTCTCTCTTCCTGAAACCCAGGAATCAGAGGAAGAATTTTTTAAATCTCTTTCAGAAAAGATAAACAACCTGATTATTTGTGATTTTGATGGCCTGATCCGCATCCTTTACCGGATTGATATTGAGGAGAAAAAAATTAAGCAAATGCTGGCAACCCATGCGCAGGAGGATGCAGGAGACCTTATTGCCAAAATGATTTTGGAAAGAGAACAGGAGAAAGCCGAAACTCGAAAAAAATTGAAACAGCAAAACAAGGAAAGTGATGAAGAACGGTGGTAATTAATGCTTTTTGGTAAACATCAAGGCTTGTACCTTTTGCTTGTCTTCCACTTCTTTTTTTAAATCGAAGCCGGTGCCAAATACATGGTCCCATAAGGTGCTACTTACTCCGAATCCTTTTTTTTCATCTTTATAATGATGCAGGTGATGGTTGCGCCAAAGCGCCTTCATCCACTTAAACGGCGGGTTCCAGGCATGAATGGCATAATGCATACTTCCATAAAGGAGGTAGCCAAACATAAATCCCGGGAAAAATGGGAAAACATACTTTCCCAGTACCAAATACATCAGTAAAAAAATAAGGGAAGCCATAATCAGGCTGGGGACTGGTGGCATAAAGAGCCGTTGCCTGTCCCGGGGAAATTCATGGTGGTTTCCGTGCATGATATAACTTATCCTCCGGCCTGTGGGCGATCCGGCATCGTAGTGGAAGGCAAAACGGTGCAACATATATTCGGTGAAAGTCCAGAAGAAAATTCCACTAAAAAAAATTAATGCCACATTCAACCCGCTCATACCCAATTTGTTGCCTGAATAATACGGGAGAAGAACAAAAACGGGCGTATACATACCCCAGATAACCAGCGGATGGGTTTTCGTAAGGTACTCGAGATAATGATTTTTAAAAATTCGCGCCTGGCCCTTATTATGAATTTTATCGAATTTCATAACGTAAATCTATTCTGCAAATATACGAATTGATAAAAATCTGCCTCCGGAGGCCATACCTTTGCAATCCTAATTAAACCTTAATTCATGAAACTCGTTTCTTATTGGAACAACGAACACGAACAACTGGCTCTGTGCATTAACCATATGCTTTACAATATGGATCGGCTCCATCCGGATCTTCCGGTAAGCATGACTATGTTCCTAAACTATTGGGACGATTTTTTCCCGTTGGCAAAAGCAGCGGAACAAAGTGTAAAGTCGGGTACTTCCAGGGCAATCCCCACCCTTCCATTTAATGAGGCAACCCTATTGGCCCCGGTGCCTCACCCCACCAGTTGCCGCGATGGCTATGCCTTTCGGCAACACGTAGCCGCAGCAAGGCGAAACCGGAAGGTAGAAATGATTCCTGAATTTGATGAATACCCGATATTTTATTTTACCAATCATAATGGGATCCAGGGCCCCGGTGAGGTTTTATGTATGCCCGATCATTTTGAAAAACTGGATTTTGAACTGGAAGCTTCAATAGTTATCAACCGATTTGGCAGAAATATTCCTGCCGATGAAGCCGATGACTATATTGCCGGATTGATGATCATGAATGACCTGAGTGCAAGAACGCTTCAAATGGAAGAAATGAAACTCAATCTCGGTCCCGCAAAAGGAAAGGATTTTTCAACCGCCATAGGTCCTATGCTGGTTACCCTCGATGAACTGGCCGAATATGAAGTCCCCTGTAAACCCGGCCATACGGGGAAAGCCTGGAATTTAGATATGACCTGTAAGGTAAATGGAGTTCTGGTAAGCCAGGGTAATCTCGCAGATATGGATTGGACCTTCGCTGAAATTATTGAGCGCTGCAGTTATGGGGCAAATATTTTTGCTGGCGATGTAATTGGCAGTGGTACTGTTGGTACGGGTTGTTTCCTGGAACTTAATGGGACCGGAAAATTAAATGACCCCAATTACCCGGAACAATGGCTCAAAGAAAATGATACGATAGAAATGGAAATCACCGGTCTGGGTATTTTAAAAAACAGCATTACGAAAGAAGATTCGGATTTGTCTCTTTTGGCTTTAAAGAAAAAAACGACGCATGAAAGTTGACCTGAGAGAGCAACCCATTTCGGTGGTTCAGAACTATCTCCAGCATGCAATTGCCCCAAGGCCTATCTGCTTTGCCTCCACCCTCAACAAAAATGGGGAGGTAAACCTGAGTCCATTTAGTTTCTTTAACCTGTTTTCATCCAACCCCCCGGTTATCATCTTTTCTCCGGCAAGGAGGGTACGAAATAATACAACAAAACACACCCTCGAAAATATTTTAGAAGTACCCGAGGTGGTGATAAATATTGCTGACTATGATATGGTGCAGCAGGTATCCCTGGCAAGCTGCGAGTATCCTGCCGGAGTAAATGAATTTGAAAAGGCCGGGTTTACCCCGCTTGAATCTTCGCTTGTAAAACCGCCCAGGGTAAAGGAAAGCAAGATCAACCTGGAATGCCGTGTTTTTGAAGTGAAACACCTGGGTGATAAAGGAGGGGCGGGAAATTTAATATTTGCTGAAGTATTGATGATGCATATTGATGAATGCATCCTGGATGAAAAACAAATGATTGACCAGACAAAAATTCAACACATAGCCCGCCTGGGAGGGAATTGGTATTGTAAGGTTGATAAATCCAATTTGTTTGAAGTAGAAAAACCAAATGTATTGCTTGGCATCGGTATCGATGCCCTTCCGCATTCCATCCGAAATAGTAAAATACTTACCGGTAACCATTTAGGGAAATTGGGGAATGTGCACGAGTTTCCGAAAATTGATCCTTCTTTTGAGGACGAAGCCTTAAAACAAATATTTCAGTATTACGCCAGCAATCCCGAGGACATGGATAAAGAACTGCATTGCCTTGCAGCCAAACTCCTGGATGAAGGAAAGGTTTCTGCAGCATGGCAGGTACTGCTTGCTGTGGGATAAAAGTAAATTCCAACTGATGGCAACCCTACTCTTGTAAATTAATCTTCCACTTTATACAATGCATAATCCCTTAGCCGGTTTGCATCCGAAAGTTGAATGTAGGGTAGTTCAACCTTTCCACCTCCCGTGAACAGCACCAGCGTTGCCAGGCGTCTATGCCTTTGAAAGATATTCTGTTTTACCAAAACGGAAACCACCTTATCCCAACGCAGCAACGAATGCGATTTACTGAAGATAGAATGATTGATCTGTATCGCCTCAGTGGATATTGCCGCTTTAAAGTTTTTACGATGGATTATGGACCTTATTACCCATAACGGGAAAATAACTCCCAGCCACAAAGCCTGCTCCCATCCTAACAACCATGAAATTAAAATAGCAGCAATTGAAAATACGGCTGCATAGAGGATATTCCTTCCCACATAAGCACCCGACATGGTTAAAAAGGGCGTTCCCTTGGGAAGTTCCGGATGGTAATGTTGAAACAACAAGGGAAAAAAAGCAGGGCGTGTAACCGGCACCGCAATCCGCCACTTATCTGATATCTCATGATCGCCAATAATATGAAAATGAAAAAGGTAATAGGGTATATGACGGCGTATCCAATTTGCCTCCCATGAAATAAATTGAACTTTCTTAAACGGAACCAATTTTTCACGCACATTAATCAGCCCCGAACGAATATGAAACCCCTTTGTGGTTTGCAACATGCTGAAGTTCCCATACTTTAATATAACTAATCCGAAAGAAATTAATATGGATACAACCAAAATAATAGTAATTCCAGAAGCAATTAACAGCACTGTACCTCCCGCAGTTTTTTCTTCTATCCACTCCACCCAATCCCAGGAAGTTTTGCCGGTAATACCACTTAAATCATCGGCCCGGGCTATTGCAAACCCCAGTAATACCAGCATTGCTTTTAAGAAATTGGCTGAGATCCCCAATTTAAATAAATCCTTCCCCGAAAGATTTATTACCGGCAAATGTGCTTCTTCAGCAGATTCACTAACGGTATGGGATATTGGCTGATTTAATATGGCATCACGCAACGCCTTAGCCATACTATTGGTTAAAAAGAATCGCTCCTCCGTATGCGTTGTACCGGGTGTATCAATGGAAACTTTTGCAATCCCCAGCAACCGTTGAAGCCAGTCCCGATCGAGGTGTATTGCCTGAATTTTTTCAAACGGAATAACCAGTTCCCGTTTAATAAAAAATCCCTTTTTAATAACTAATTCCTTATCCCGGATCATAAACCGGAGATAAAAAAATTCAATCAGGGTATAGCCCACGATGAAAGCCGAAAGCCCCAGCATTAAAATCAACCATACTGTATTCTTCCTTGGGTTATCCTGGCTTTTCAGGTTGAAGATATAGGCCAGCGCAAAGGGCCAAATACTTTTTAATGCAGAGGCAAAGCTCTTTAACAGGGCCTGTACAATAGCTTGTATGGGCTGTCGTTGAGGTTTTGAAAAATCAATCTGCTCTTCCATCCTGGTGTATTTTATTCAAAATCCATTCCTGTAAATCAGTTGCAGTTTGTGGATTCAGGCCAGGGATTAGAACATCAGCAGCAAATCCACCCGAAGTAAACAGCCGGATACTCCGCACTTCGAATTTCCTTCCCAATACCCCTGCCGAAACGCTGCAATGCTGAACCCGGTTAAAGGGGATGGCCTTTATGGATCTGAAAATCCAACCGGTACGATAAAGTATATCATGCTCCCGAATGGAGAATGCCTTGTACATCAAAGATTTTCCAATAGAAAAGGAGTGAAACCAGCAAAGGGTAGCAAGCACTGCAAATACAGCCATTCCAATATTGATTTGCATCAACCCCGGAATAAAAAACATTACAGCTGCCGAAACCATAAATATTATAACCCACCATATAGCCCACCCATAAAGTTTAACTTTTTTCAGGCCCGGCTCTACCGGCCGCCATTGCACTTCTTCGGCAGAAGGGATACCATCGAGGGAAATACCGGTATTTTCAAAATTCATATTCGTATAAAAATGGGATGGGAATAAAACTATCGCATATTTCCAAATACCTGTTTTAAAATCTCAGTGGTGCGTGCAACCGGGTTCTCCCTGATATTTTTTTCTTCTTTTGATACCAAATCGAACAACGCATCGGTAGCCTTAAGGGTTACAAAAGAAGTTAGATCGGGATTAAGTTTCTTAAACGTAGTTGGTAAATCGTTGTACGTATTAATCAGGTCGGAATAATATTTTGTAGCACTCACTTTATCCAATGATGATTTAATAACCGGTTTAAATGCAGCAATAAGTTGATCGGTGGTTTTTTCACGGAAAAAGTGGGTAATGCTGCTGTCCCCGTTTTTAACTACTCCAATAGCATCGTTAAGCGTCATGTGCTTAATCGCATCCGCAAAAATGGGCTTCGCATATCCGGCTGCATCTTCGGCGCCCCGGTTAATTTGAAGAATGGCCTTATCTACCATACCTCCCATTCCCACCGACCGCAATGTTTTCTCCACTTTTTGCGCATCCGGGGGAAGGAGGATTTTGTAAAAATTACTTTTAAAAAAACCATCCGGAGTATTTAATTGAAGCACCGCTTTGGCTAAGCCTTGTGATAAGGCTTCTTTTATTCCCGTTGCTGCTTCCGATTCGGTAACGGATCCACTTTGAGTAGATGTACCAGCCGGTACCTGGTTCAATACCTCGCAGGAAGTAAACACGAAACAAACTGAAAATAGAATAAAAAGCTTTTTCATTGTATAATATTTGATGTTTTCAAAGGCTCCTGTTTGTTGCCCTAAAAATGAAGATATACCTTTGCCGCCTATTAAAGAACGAACATGAGTAAGCCCCAACTTTCGGAACAGGAAATTATTCGTAGGGAAAAACTTCAGGAATTAGAAAAAATAGGGATCAATCCTTATCCTGCAGCACTTTATCCCATTAATACCGCCGCGGCAAAAATAAAGAATACCTACCGGGGAGAAGAAAATAAAGAAGACTTTACCGATGTATGCGTGGCCGGCCGCATTATGAGCATCCGGGACATGGGTAAAGCAAACTTTGCCGTGATTCAGGATGAAACCGGGAAAATTCAATTATATATTAAACAGGACGATATCTGTCCGGGAGAAGATAAATCGTTATTTCAAACTGTTTGGAAAAAACTGATTGACATTGGCGACTTTATTGGCGTGAAAGGATATGTCTTCACCACCAAGACGGGTGAAACTTCCATCCATGTGAAAGAATTTACGCTGCTGGCTAAAGCATTAAGGCCCCTGCCCGTGGTGAAAGAAAAAGACGGAGAAGCCTTTGATGAGGTAACCGATCCCGAATTCAGATACCGGCAACGCTATGCCGACCTGATAGTAAACCCCGGGGTAAAAGAACAGTTTATAAAACGGACCCGGATGGTAAATGCCATCCGCAGCTTTTTAAATGAACAGGGCGCCCTCGAAGTAGATACTCCTGTTTTGCAAAGCATCCCTGGAGGTGCCGCTGCGAGGCCATTCATTACGCACCATAATGCGCTGGATGTACCTATGTATTTGCGTATCGCCAACGAATTATACCTTAAACGACTTTTGGTTGGCGGATTTGAGTGGGTGTACGAATTCAGCCGAAACTTTCGCAACGAGGGCATGGATCGTACCCATAATCCCGAATTTACCATTCTGGAATTTTATGTGGCTTATAAGGATTACCTGTGGATGATGGAAACTACCGAAGCCCTGCTGGAAAAAACGGCTGTGGCAGTGAATGGAAGCCCGGTAGTTAAGATTGCAGATAAGGAAATTTCTTTCAAGGCTCCGTACAAACGCATATCGATGTACGAGGCAATTAAAGAATATACCGGGTTCGACATCAGTCAAATGGACGAAGCGGGCATCCGCGATGTATGCCACCAGTTAGGAATACACGCAGATGTAAAGTGGGGTAAAGGAAAACTGATTGATGAAATTTTTAGCGAAAAGTGTGAAGCGAATTTTATCCAACCTACATTCATTACCGATTACCCGGTAGAAATGAGCCCGCTTACTAAAAAGCACAGAAGCAAGCCGGGGTTAGTAGAACGATTTGAGCTGATCATTAATGGAAAAGAAATCGCCAACGCATACAGTGAGTTAAACGATCCGATTGAGCAGCGGGAAAGATTCGAAGATCAGGCAAAGCTGATGGAGCGAGGTGATGATGAAGCCATGTTCATAGACTACGATTTTCTGCGTGCTCTCGAATACGGCATGCCTCCCACCAGTGGAATTGGATTTGGGGTTGACCGGCTCTGTATGTTGCTCACTAACCAACAAAGCATCCAGGATGTATTATTTTTCCCAATGATGCGGCCGGAAACATTTTCCTGATATTTTTATTATTATTACTGGCGCCAGTGTTCCGCAGGATCACTGGTGTTTATTAGTGTATCCCAGATTGTATCCGGGCAATAATGAGGATGAAACTATCCATTGATGCATTCAGGAAAAATATAATTAGGCACGGTGGCAGGCTGGTGCCCAACACTTGCCCATATTATTCGTGCATTCGTGGCTAAACAAATTTCTACGTAAACTAAATAATCTTCAGTTAAATTTCTTTGTTCAACTTTTTTTCAGGTATATTTTTACCCCCGGGGCGGGGGCAGCAAAGGGCTAAAAAAATATTTAATCCAATTGGTCAACATTACTAAACCGGCCAAACACCCCAGCGCCTAGCTCACGCAGCGAAATAGTACATATTTGGAAATGAAATTTCTCGGAGGCACGAACCATGGCAGGAAGATGCATTCGTGGCTAAACAAATCTCATGTAAACTAAATAATCTTCAGTTAAATTTCTTTGTTCAACTTTTTTTCAGGTATATTTTTACCCCCGGGGCGGGGGCAGCAAAGGGCTAAAAAAATATTTAATCCAATTG
>JAFEAB010000071.1 GCA_018266615.1 Bacteroidota bacterium | reverse complement strand
TGGATCAGGGTTCGGATTCCCTTTACATCTTCCAGCCTGCCTACGTAAAGAATATAGTTATTCTCCCTCGTAGAACTACTTAACGTAACATTCTTTAATTTATTCTCCCGGATAAAATTATCTATAACCGGGACATCATAACAAAGATTGGAAACAAACAATTTGTTTTCGGAAAAACCTGCCTGTAAAAATTTGCTTTTCAAAAAGGAGGACGGGCAGAGGAAAGCATCCACTAAATTATAAGTTCCCTTATTTCGATAATAATAGGCTTCGATGCTGGCCAGGGTGCTGGCGCCAAAGGAATCCCGTTTACAGGTGTGAATGGCACAATTGTAATACTTCCCGGTAATACATCGCTCACAAATTTTTCCATGAGAAATAAACGTGTTTACCGGACATATAATTTGATAATCGTGCAGCGACCATAAAATTTTTACTCCTGCTTTTTTCAGGCGGTGAACAATAGCCGGTGTAATATAATGGTGGATGTTATGCAAATGCGCAATCCGAATCCTGTGCTCTGTTAAGATCTGATCAATGGCGTCCAGTGCATTCTTCGAAACAATTGAATTCTTAACCGCTTTAATAACATTCGGCAGGCTCTTATTCTTATTTAACTCCTTATAATCGGGTGCGTCAATAAAATAAGCCGGACCGTTTACTGGTACATTTCGGAAGTTGTTTGTACTGAATGGAATAACCTCATAGCCCTGGCTTTCATAGAGCCGCTGTACATTCTGAACATAGGTCCAGTCGCCACCGGAGGGATACCATGCCCACGAAACCATCAATACTTTTTCTTTATCCATTTCTGTTGATTCTTATTGCTTCTAAATAATCATCCGACATATTTTTCACCATATTATCCCAGCTAATTTCTTCTGATCGTTTCCAGGCGCCTTCTTTCAATTGTTCCAGGAGAAGCGGACTATTAATCAGCTTTTCGATGGCTGCATGAAAACCCAGGATGCTTTGTTGAGGGCTGATGAGTGGGATTTTAATCCCGCAGGATTCATTAACCGCAAGGCTCATTCCATTAGCATCATGGCAAATGACCGGGAGGCCGGTTGATAAGGCCTCCGGTATCACGCTGGAAGTTGCTTCGCGCAGGCTGGTATGCACAAATAAATCGGCCTCGCTCATCATCTTAAAAACTGTTTCCCTGTTTACATTCGAAACCCATTCAATATTCTCCAGTTGAAGAGACAGGGACAGTTCCTTCATCTTTTCCGCCATCGGTCCATCACCTAAAAATGTGAACTTTATTTTCTTTCGAGTCGTTTCTGATAGGGCCAATGCCTTCAAAAGGAGTTCGGGGGCTTTGCGTTCAATCAAGTGTCCACACCAAATTCCTTTCAATACTTCAACATGCTTCCGGGGAGCAAAATCAATTTTATGATGGCTTTGGGTTCCCACATCAAGCATCAGTTTAACCTTTCCACCGGCGCGCTTTTCAAATAGCAATTTATCATCCGGTGAATAAGTATATATTACCGCCGCGGTTCGATTTGCCTGGATAACCCGTTTCGAACTATTAAATATTTTTTGGTTCGAAAAAGCGCGTAATCGCTCAATCAATGCGGCCCTGGAACCCAACAGAGAATAAAAGGATTTTGGGAGTGGGCCAATACCTCCGGTTGGGCCCCAGAAAAAGGGTATCCCGAGCTTCCAGCAATATCCGGGTTCACGGAAAGCGAGCAGGGTGAGGTGGTGAACCGCATCAAAAGGGGTTTGCCGGTGCAATTCTATTGCCACCTTATAGGCTTCCCGTTCCCAAAAATGGTACCCCATAAAATACAGTACAGGCAAACCGGTGGGGCCAAGCGATAAAAAGCGTTTGTTTAATCCGGCAAGTTTTCTTGTATTAGAAGGCTGTTCCACAGAAACAAAAGTAATCCCGGGTATTTTTCCATTTATCCTTTCAAAATCGGTTATGGCTTCCCGGTAGGCACCCGGTTTTTCCTGGCTTCCTGCCGCATGAAGTACCGTAACATCGTGATAAACAGCAAGGCGCGTTGTAAGATTCCATCCAATAGCGCATTCTGATCCCTGGAAGGGAGAGAGTTCATGTGATATCACTAAAATGCGGAGCCTTTTATTCAATTTGAAAAAAGTATTACTTGTACAAAAAGGATTTTTTATCCTGGTACCATTGAACAAAATTGTTTATCCCGGTCTCCAGGTCAAACTGTGGGTTATACCCTATTTCAGCCCTTGCTTTACGGGTATCGGCAAACGTTATATTAACATCTCCCTGTTGCATAGGCAGCCTTGAAAGAATAGCGGGTTTGCCAACAGCTTTCTCAATGGTTTCAACCAAATGCTGTAAGGTAATAGTTCGTGATTCTCCCAGGTTAAAAATTTTATACCCCGAAATATTATTTGCTGCACAACTGATACCGTTTACAATATCATCGATATAGGTATAATCTCTTGCCGTATTCCCATCTCCAAAAAATGGAATAGATTCTCCCAGGTCAATCAGGCGGGTAAACTTATGAATGGCCAGATCGGGGCGCTGCCTGGGGCCGAATACGGTAAAGAAGCGGAGACAGGTAATATCAAATCCATATAAATGAGTGTAAACATGGCAAAGCAGTTCCCCGCTTTTCTTGGTGGATGCATACGGAGAAATGGGATCATCCACCCGATCGCTTTCAGAAAAGGGAACTTTTGGGTTGTTGCCGTAAACCGATGAGGAGGAAGCAAACAATAGCTTTCTTACATCATGCTTCCGCATTGCCTCTAACAAGGAGATGCTTCCATTCACATTTACATCGTAATAGGCCGTGATATTCTCAATGGATGGGCGTACCCCGGCTTTTGCTGCCAGGTGCAACACGAGGTGAATATCTTCTTTGGAAAAAATTTCATCGAGCCGTTTTTCATCCCGAATATCTGCCTGATAAAAATGAAAGCGGGGATTTTGTTTTAATCCCGCCAGGTTTAATTCTTTAAAATGAATCGGATAAAAATCATCCAAGTTGTCTAACCCCACAACGGTATTCCCTTTGCTGAGGAAATATTCACTGGCGTGGGAGCCAATAAATCCTGCTGCACCTGTAATTAGAATATTCATTTACTGTTTTTTTTGCCCAACAGGGTTTCATACATTGATACATATTGCCGGGCCATCCCTGAAATCTCAAATCTTTCTTCCACCAATTTCCTTCCTTGTCTTCCCAATCTAACGCGAAGTTCCGGGTTGTTCCTCAGGAGAATTATTTTTTCCTTCAATGCATGGAAGTCATTTGCCTTAATCAGATACCCGTTCACGTTATCGAATACAACCTCATTTGTGCCACCGCCTGTAGTTGCAATTACCGGTTTAGAAAGCGCCATGTATTCAATTATTGAATTGGATATACCCTCACCATGAACAGCGGCATTGGTAAGCAATACGCCCACATCCAAACTATTTACCAGGTGCTCAATATCGTCCCGCTTTCCGGTAAACCGGATTTTATTTCTCATATTTTCAGGAACCGTCAATTTCATGTTTTCAAGGTTCGCACCGCCCCCAACAAGCAAAAACCGGATATCCGGGTATTCGTTAACCAGTGTAATAGCTGCTTTGATGAGTGTTGGGTAATCTTTTCTGTCTTCAAATGCAGCCACCATACCAACGACAAACAGGTTCGAATTATTTTCCAAAAAAAACTCCCTTCTTACATCATCCGGGTTACCCAGATTAATAAACCGGTTCAAATCCATTCCATTATAAATACACTGCGATTTATGTTCTTTGGCTCCATAAGCCTTCAGCCCTGCTTTTGAATTTCCAATCACCCTATCGCTGATGGGAATAGTGAGCCGGGCCCGGGCGTAATGTTTATTTAAATAACTCGGGTTTGCGGGCGTATCCACCACCATCCCGTTCACCAATTTAAAGCCCAGCAATTTCCAGGATGGGTAAGAATACACGGCCGTCATACTATCCCAGCAATGAACAATATCCGGTTTGTATGATTTACAAAGTGTATAGAACTTTTTAAAAATAGAAAGATCTTTTTTGGTTTTCCGGATGAGAAAATGAACTGGTATCCCCAGTTCCAACACCTCTTTATAATGAATATCAGGATCCATTACGGCAAGCTGGAAATCAACAGTAGAAAACTTCCGCAACATCTTCATGAGTTCGGTCAGCCGCCGCTCCTTTCCTCCTGCAGCCATTCGGTCTATAAAAAATAAAATCCGCATGAATAAACAATCTGTTTAAGCTATTTCTTAAAAAGCAGCAACGCTTCTATGTTTCGGCAAAGGTTCCTGAACGAATCCCGGCTTTGTGATTGCAATAAATAAATCCGTTTTCATCGGGATTGGAATATAAACCATAGTCTGGCGTTATTCCCATTTTCCCGTTGGGTCTTATAAATATTTTGATTGAAATTTTCCTCATGTTTCAAAATGGTAAAAAGGTATGGCAGTCAACAGCTCTTTTTATAACTGGCTCAGGAAATTGCTAAATAACTCTCCATAAACCAGGTAGTCGAAATGCTTCTTGCCAAAATCAAACCCGGCTTTTCCAACCTGTTTCGATTTTTCAGGGTTATCAATAACAAATTGCATTTGTGCTGCGTACTCCTGTACATCATAATGTTCAGATAGCAGCATATTCTCCTGGTGGGAGAAATAATATTTCACCTCCCCATAATTGGTGGAAATGACCGGGTTCCCGGATGCAAGGTACTCACCAATTTTATGGGGGAACCTGGCTAAATCCTGAATATTTGGTCGTAAAGGAATAAGCAAGGCTGCCGCATTCTTATATTGACAAAACAAATCTTCTTCCGAAAGTTTCGAAAAAAATGAAATCTTATTTGGATATTTTGATCTGCTCACATAATCCTTAATTTCATTTACCTGTTCTGCTGATCCATTTACCACCAGGTGAAGCGGCAGATGCGGGTTTTGAAGGGAGGAATAGGAATCGATAATGAACTTTACCACTTTTATATATTGTGCAGCGCCGCAATATAGGAAGTAGGTATTTTCCGAATTTCCAGGTAAGCCGCTAAATTTTTCAAAATCTGTAAGCACCGGAATTTTTAAATATTTTTTACCGGGAGCTACTGCATTCAGGTGTTCTATTAAAAACTCGCTGATTGGCAAATTCGCATTTACCAGTTTTGGCCCCCATTTATCGAATAAATAATCATTTACCCGAAAAGAGAAGTTTGATTTCCTTTTTTGGATACCCGAATTAAACTCTACATAATTCAGAATGGTTTTAAACCCTAAAATTTTCGCCATCACTACATACCGGATTAATGTTCTAAATCCATGGGTAGAAAGGATGGCGAAATCCAGTTTATCTTCTTTCTTTAATTTATACAAGTACTTCATCTCAGCCATTACTCCCCGGAAACGCTGCCATTTTCGGGAAAACTTTCCTTCTGCCTGATATGCTGAATCTGTAGTGTAAGTATAATTAATCCCCCAAATGTTACCTTCTTTGCTGAAGCCGGGGTGTTCGCCTTCTTTAAACATCGTCCAATTACTGATAATGTTTACATCATTCCCCCTTTTTACCAGCCCCTTCGAAATCAGGATCATCTTTTGCACTTCGGCCATTCCAAACGGGAAGCCCGAGCAACCGAGATAAACAATATGGAATTTGTTCTTCAAGCAGGTAATTTTTAAATCAATAATTATGCAATCTGGATGGGGGTGGTGATTTTACCCGGAAATTGGCCCTCTTCTTCGTCGGGGTTTTCCGAATTCAATTCGTATAAACGCTCATACCTCAGTTTATAGTATCTCATATATATTAGTCCCATTACAATCCCCATCTCACTCATGTTAAAATACACAAAAGTGGCATTTGCCAGGATAAAGCCGGTAAATCCATAAAACGAACCCCAAAATCCATAGCGTTTCCCTACAACCCAGGAATCATAAAGTAATAAAATAAGGCAAATAAATAACAGGGATGCCCCTAAAATTCCATAGTAATAGAGGTAAGATAAATACCCCACATGAATTATGGGTGCTTCTCCTCCCAATAAATCAACCACATCATCCCGTGTTTTTGGTCCCACCCCTATATAAGGATGTTCCGGGAATTTTTTTAGAAATACTTCATAAGAAAGGATCCTGGCCTTTGCAGATCCCATATCGCTGTCTTTTTCCAGAATCCGCTCATTAATTACAGCCTGTATATCAAATCCCGCCACATTTGCTGCGCCGATAATGAGGGCCAACCCGGCAATAAACCCAATGATCAGGTAAAATTTTGTGGTAGCCCTAATACGCTTCCCTATAAACAGTTGGGAAAATGCAATGATGGCAGAAATCATTACATACCGTGCGCGGGTGAGAAAAGATACCACAATCCCGCTTAATGCTATGAGCGGAAAAGCCTTCGACCGGATTTCATAAACGCTGATCATAATGGCCAGGATGAAGGGGAAGGTTACTCCAACGGAGTTCATACTTACCCAGCTATAAATGGACGCATTACGCTGATCTTCCATGTAAATAGAATCCCAATCGTTTGTTTCGCTATCATTATTAAAAAAGAATGTCGGGATTTTTATTTGAATAATACTCACCAGCAGGGAAACAAGAATTATCCCCAGGGTGAACTTATTCATGCGCTGGATAAAATCATCTTCAAAATTGCTGTTCTCCACTACAAAGAATAACGCCAGGGCCAACACATTATAATCTGAAAAGAAAAAATTAAACCAATTGGTATTGGAGGGAAGTAAATCATAATAGAAGATGGTCCAGAAATGAAAAACGGTAAACAACGAAAAAAAAACGAGGTAGGTGGGAAAGCGCACCTTCATTGTCCATATTATATAGAAGATAGAAGGTAACAGCATAAACACCAGAATCTTCTCTGCCGGGAAATGTAGAAATTTCAGGCAAAACCAGGCCCAAATTGGGAAGAAGGGGTAAAGTACCTGGAAAAAATTCTGATTGAATTTATTCATCTATGGATTGAATGATTTTATGGTACCGATGATATGATCCATATCGGCATCAGTCAATTCATAATAAAGCGGAAGTCGTACCAGGCAATCGGTGTACCTGTCACTGTTTGGCAATTCGGCCCCTTCGTATTGGTTTTTAAAGTAGGGGCTTTTATGCAGGCTGAGGTAATGAAAGACCGTTGATATCTCTCTTTCTTTGAGAAACGCAATAAATGCCGATCGTTGGCTTACATTATTAAATACAAGGTAGAACATGTGGGCGCAGTTGGTGGCATAATCGGGAATATAGGGCATGGTAATATGATGTTGATTACACCAATCCTTTAACCCGTTGTTGTACCTGTTCCAGATATGTTTACGCCTTGCCTGGATGGCTTCCATGTTTTCTAACTGCGCATACAGGTAGGCGGAAATGATTTCGGATGGAAGAAAGGAGGATCCGGTGTCAATCCAGCCATACTTATCAATTTCTCCTCTGAAAAACTGGTTCCGGTTTGTTCCTTTTTCCCAAATAATCTCGGCTCTTACAATAAATCGTTCATCATTAATACCCAGCATCCCGCCCTCACCGGAGTTGATGTTTTTTGTTTCGTGAAATGAGAAGGCAGAAAGATGGCCGATGGTTCCTAATGATTTTCCTTTGTAATATGAATCAATTGCCTGGGCTGCATCTTCCACTACCAACAGGTTATACTTTTTGGCAATCTCCATTATCTTATCCATATCACAGGCAATGCCTGCATAATGAACCGGAACAATCACTTTCGTTTTGGGGGTAATGAGCGATTCGATTTTATCCGCATCCATATTCGGATTCCTTGGATTACTGTCGGCAAATACAATTTTTGCCCCCTGCCGGGTAAAGGCAAGCGCAGTAGAAACAAAAGTGTAGGATGGAACAATTACTTCATCTCCCGGTTTCACCTCACTCAATATGGCAGCCATTTCCAGGGCATCGGTACAGGAAGTGGTAAGCAGGGTTTTCTTAAAGCCGAATTTTTCTTCCAAAAATGCCTGGCATTTTTTGGTAAACAACCCATTCCCGGAAATTTTTCCGGAGTAAACGGCCTGGTACATATAATGCATCTCTTTTCCGGTGAGATAGGGCTTATTAAAGTTGATCATAGCAATATTTCTGTAAAGTACATTTTTTAATTTGAGATAAAACGCAGAACTACACCTGGTTATTTTCCAGCATTTCCAACCATTGCCGGGTACACTTTTCAGGATTCAGGAGGTCCATGGCCAATAACCGACATTTGGTTTTCATATCTTCATGGTCATCGGTGCTGAGGGTTAATATTCGGAACATTCCTTCTGCCAGGTCATCGGCGTCCATCAATTTAGCCCTGTACCCTGTTTCGCCTGTAATGACCAAGTCCATGGCAACCCCCTGATTGAATGCAACCACGGGAGTACCGCTCATTAAACTTTGGTTTACCATGCTGGGGCCTGCATCTTCAATGGAGGGGCAAACAAATAAATCGGCAGCCCGATATGCAGAGGCAACACCGGTACTATTGTTCAACATCCCAAGATCCAGAAAAGAGAAGGGAAGCAGGGGCTTGATCTTATCTGTTTCCATCCCGGCAATCAGCAGGAGTACCTTATCAGAAAATCCCGGAAAAGCATTCAACTTTTTCTTTAATATGGTAAGCGATTCCAATAAATACGTCATCCCCTTCCTTTCGTGGCCTAAAAAATAGGCTCCAAAAAAAATGACTTTTTTATTATCAGGGATACCTAATGCCGGCCTGCAAATTGCAGGAGGCTCGGGAAAAAATACCCGGGGGTTAATCCCGATAAAAATTTTATGAACCGGTTTATCTTTAAACAGGCTGCTTTTAGCAGCCTGCAGTTCCTGCCATTTTGAAGCGATAACCAGGCTGATATTTGTTTTACTGAGGTGCTCCTTCTTAAACCGCATATTGCGGTAGGTAATATCATTGGGATCTGAAGAGTAAAGCCCCGGGCAGTTACCGCACAATTTTTCAAATCCGGTACAATCCCAGGAATAATGGCACCCTCCGGTAAGCGGGGAGGTATCATACATCATCCAATAAATTGGTGAATTGGTACGCTCATAAATTTCGCGCAGGTTTTTTGCATTCACAAAATTTTTGGCAAACAATACCAGTACGGCATCCGGTTTCATTCCGGCTTTTTTCAATATTGCATCGGTGGAATAAAACATCCGTGCTTCATCTGCTTCGTGGAAGTGATATTTAGGGTCGGAAACCAGGTGTTTCTCCATTCCAAACATTCGTTGAATCTTGTTTTGAATCCGGGTCTTCCAATGGGCCATTTTAGTTTCCATACTTACCACACCGGGCGGATAAGCAGGGTGATAGGTATTAACCAGCATGCGTACCCGATGCCCCCTTTGTTCCAATTCGTGGAACAGATCGAGGGTTACAGCACCGGATGTTTCCAACGGGCTATTTCTGAAAATCATCAAAATGTTCATCGTATTAAAATGCCGGTAATATTAAAATTAATAAAATGATACATCTTAAAATTGGGTGGGCAGGAACTGCGGTAGCCTTTAGTAGCAACTTAAATTATTTATTCTGCTAAAGCCAGATGTGATAAATATTATCCAACGTATGTTCTTTAAATCCAAGTTTTTTATAAAAGTTACAGGCACTCTCATTATTAACCTGGGTTGCCACATCAAGTAGCGGTATCCCTTTATCTTTCAGTTCAAACATGAGGTGTTTCATCAGCCTGCTCCCAATTGATTTCCCCCGGGCATGCTCATCAACGGCAATAATACCGATATGTGCCCCTTCAGGCTTTATCATGGCAGTTACCACCCCCAGTTCCTCCCCATCTTCCACAAACACAAAACTGCGATTGGCAATTTTTTTATTTACCGAATTTTCAATCCATGCACGGTATAACCGTTCGAATTCATGTTGCTTAAAGTTTTTGTCTATTTTGTACCGTGAATAAATTCCGCTCTGTAGGGAAAGCTCAATCAATTTGGGGGAGGGTTCATCGGATGGATAATCAGCAATATGCTCCTTCTCATTTACACCTGTCATTTCCGGGTTTAAAATCCGGAAAGTCACTTTTTGGTCTACCAGTTTAGCGCCAACAGTCGATGCAGCGGCATTTGCAATTTCATCGGAAGGGGAGGTAAATAGATAAATCAATTTATATCCATCCGCCTTGGCTTCTTCTATTAAACCCTTTAGCCGGATTTCGTTCAACGCATTTGCATTTATTCGCCCAATCTGATACCCGAAAAAATCCGAATCCCAATCCAGTATGGTTACATGATTTTCCATAAATTTTATTTATTCCAAATACCCGTCGCCCGGTTTGAAACTACCTTTCTGTATTGAATGGGGGTTACAATAGCACTAACTATGCTGATGAGCGTGGTGGATAATACCACGCCATATATTCCCAATGATTTCCCCAAAAAAATTGCCAGCGGAATGTTGATCAGGCTTCCTATAACGGCAAGGTATAATTGCAATTTTACTTTACCCACCCCATTCAAAAACTGACTATAAATGCTATTCCATCCGTTAATAACCACATAGGCCGCAATGGTAACCGAAATGGATAAGGGTACAATTACAGATTCACCAACCCATACCCTGTAAACCCAGGTAGCAATGAGCAGCATCAGTCCGCACAAAATGGCCAGTAAGAACCAAAGTTTGGTAAGCTTCCCCACGGTTCTTTTTATCCAGGGTAAATCTTGCTTCACCCAAGCTTCTGTAAAAGCGCTCCAGAATGGGGTCATGATGATTCCCATTACCATGGGCACCACGCCAAAATATTTATAGGCAATATTATAAGACGTTACCTGTGCCGGGCCAAATAATTGGGCAATGATCAGATTACTGGTCTCATAAAAAATAATGGCCGCTATTTGGATAAAGAAGAATTTCACTCCAAGACTCATCAGGTTGCGGGCGTAAGAAAAATGGACATACTTAAATGATGGGGCATAGAGCCGGTATTCGCGGGTATAAAACCAAATGCTTGCCAATAACAGGACCACCACCGGTGCCAGCCCCAGCACCAGCCCAAGGTAAACGATATTTCCGTTGGTGGTTTTTGTAAGAATATAAATGACCAATAAGGAAATGGCGCTACCCAATAAATTAAAAAAGGAAGCCTTTGCGGGCTGCTGGTTCGCCGTAATAATGGTAGTGATGAGTTGCAGGATAAACTGGATACAAAAGAAACTGAATACCAGTAAGGCCAACACATTAAGCTGGGCAGCCATTTCGGGAGGGGCATTCAATATGGCAGACCAATTTAAAAATGGGTTTACAAAATTAAAAATCAGCAATACCGCACCCATGATGATACCCAGAATAGCATAGGTGGTACTCAGGTAAATCCGGGCGAGTTGGTGGTTTCCGGTAGCCAGCGCTTCGGCAAATTTATTCTTGAGACCATTACCAAATCCGATATCAAAAAAACTGAGCCAACTGATGATTGAAGCCATAGTAAGCCAGATCCCATATTGGCTTGGATTGATGTAATGAATGGTGAGGGGAACCAGTATGAGGCTTATAGCGATATTGCACCCTCTTATTATGAAGGAAGCCAGGATGTTTTTCCTGGCCTTCACAGTTCGGCTATGGCCCTTATTTAGCAAGCTGCCAAAAAAGGACAACCTTTCAATAACCTTATTTTTCATTATCCCTCTTTGTGCCGGCATCCGGAAATTTCTTTCCGATAGAAACGGGTTTTAGGGTGAT
>JAFEAB010000070.1 GCA_018266615.1 Bacteroidota bacterium | reverse complement strand
TTGCAAAGCCTGGCCGCAGCCGCTTCCAGCAAACTATCTACCGTTGTAAATCTGCAATACCAGGATGTAAATCCCAAAAGGGCTTCCGATGTATTAAATGCATTGATTTACGAATACGAACTGCACGCCATTGAAGATAAAAATACCCTTGCACGGAATACCTTAGCTTTTGTAGACGAAAGGCTGGATATGGTTACCAAAGACCTGGGGCAGATAGAAGGGAAGTTGCAGCAATATAAATCGGGAAGAGGCGCCGTTGATATAAGTACCCAGGGGCAAATGTACCTGCAGAATGTGAGTAGCAACGATCAAAAATTGGGAGAAACCAATTTGCAGTTATCTGTTTTAGACCAGGTTGATAATTTCATAAATAACAACAATAGTTCGGGAGTAATGCCCTCCACCTTTGGTGTGAACGATCCTACCCTTTCGGGGATGCTCGAACGGTTACATAATGCCGAACTGGAATACACCAAACTGAAAGCTACGGTGGGTGAGAATAATCCCAAACTGGTTGAACTCAGGAACCAGATTGCGGAAATGCAGCCCGCTATAAAACAGAATATCGAAAGCCAGCGAAAAAGTTTACTGGCTGCCAAACAAAGCCTTCAATCAACCAATAGCAGTTACAGCTCTATGTTGAGTACGGTTCCGTTAAAGGAAAGGGAACTGCTCGATATCAGCCGGGAACATGGAATAAAAAGCAGCATTTATACCTTCCTGTTACAAAAGAAGGAAGAAACAGAATTGTCGCTGGCATCGGCCGTTTCCAACAGCCGGATAGTAGATAATGCCGTTACGGATAAGGACCCGGTTAGCCCCAAGAAGAAGTTGATTTATGTGATCGCCTTATTTGCCGGCATGGGAATCTGTTTCCTGTTTATCACCATCCGGGAAACATTTACCGGGAAAATTCTTTACCGTAAAGAAATTGAAAAGCTCACTACGATACCTGTTATTGCAGAAGTGGCGTTCGAAAAAACCAAAGACCCTATTGTGGTTAAACACGGGAAACGCAGTTTTGTTATTGAAGAGTTCCGCAAGCTACGCACTTCTTTGTCGTTCCTGGGTGTAGGATCACAGCATCGGAAAATCCTGGTTACTTCCAGTATATCGGGAGAAGGGAAAAGTTTTATTGCAGCGAACCTTGCGGTAAGTATTGCTCTCACCGGGAAAAAGGTAGTGTTGGTTGACCTCGACCTGAATGTGCCCACCCAATCGAAAATTTGGGGCGTAAACTATGAATTTGGTATCAGCGATTACCTTCGGGGGCAAAAATACCCGGAAGAAATTATTAAAAAACTTCCCGGTTACGAAGACCTCTTTTTCATTCCCTCCGGAAGCCTGTCCGAAAATCCTTCGGAATTACTTCTGAATGGAAAGGTAAACGAACTGATTGATTACCTGGATAACAGTTTCGATATGGTGATCATTGATACGTCTCCGGTTGTATTAATTACCGATGCATATATTTTATCGGAAATGTGTGATGCCACCTTGTATGTGATGCGGCATAATTATACCCCCAGGATGGTGGTTAAACGAATCGACGAAAATTTAGAAATTAACCCAATAAATAACCCTGCCATCGTATTCAACGGCGTTAAAAGAAGAGGAATCTTCCGTAACCATTACGGATATGGTTACAATTATGTGTACGGCGACCGTAAATACGGATATGGCAAAACAGCAAAATCATAATTCCTGACAAACCAATACCAATTATAATCAACTATCAATGAAAAACAACCACGTCTCATATCATTTATCCTGTGATTGAGATAGGCGAAGCCTTACAGGTCCAAGCACCATCCTAGTTAAACTGCAAAATTTTCACAATTAAGAAAAAAATTATGCAGAAAAATTGGTACGCGGTTTATACTAAACCTCAAAATGAAAAGAAAGTTGCTGTTGCGTTCAGCAAACGAAAAATTGAAACCTATTGCCCCATGAGTGCCGAAGAAACCATGTCTTTCTTTGGTACGAAGAAGGTACATAAGCCGTTGTTTCCGTCTTATGTATTTGTGCAGGCAAACAGTGAAGAAATTCAACAATTATCCCAAACCGACGGGGTGGTTAGTATCCTCTATTGGTTGGGTAAACCTGCGGTTATTCAGGAAGAAGAAATTGCCGCAATTAAAGAATTTGTAGCCGACCATCCGGATGTGGAGTTGGAAAAGATCAGCGTTAACCCTTCGGGTATTACCAGCCAAAGCATGGATTCGAATTACGTAATTGAAGGGAAAATGGTTACGATTAAGAATAATACCCTTAAAGTGAGCCTCCCCTCTCTGGGATTTAATATGGTGGCAAAATGGAAAGGTGAAAGCCTCTTTGGACGGGAATCAATCATCCAAAGCAGTACCTTTGCGCATTCATGATGAAACGTACTGATAAGATTTTTGTTGCCGGCCACAACGGCCTTGTAGGTTCTGCCATTGTGAGGGCATTAAAAGCTGCCGGGTACCAGAACCTGGTTCTTCGCAGATCGAAAGAACTCGACCTCAGAAACCAGGCAGCTACCCAGGAATTCTTTAAATCGGAAAAACCTGATTTTGTTTTTCTTGCCGCAGCTAAAGTAGGAGGCATTGTGGCAAACAATACGTACCGGGCTGATTTTATTTATGATAACCTGATGATCGTTACCAATGTGGTGAAAGCCGCATTTGATCACCAGGTAAAAAAATTACTATTCCTCGGCAGCTCCTGTATTTACCCTAAATTGGCGCCACAGCCATTGAAGGAAGAATCGCTGCTCACCGGCCCACTCGAATACACGAACGAACCCTATGCCATCGCAAAGATTGCAGGTATTAAACTTTGCGAAAGTTATTACGACCAGTATGGTGCTAATTTCATCAGTGCAATGCCTACCAATTTGTATGGCCTGAATGATAATTATCACCCGGAAAACAGTCATGTATTGCCCGCTTTGATCCGAAAATTCCATGAGGCCAAAATAAGTGGCCAAAACCAGGTTGTTATTTGGGGTTCAGGTACGCCCCGCCGTGAGTTTCTATTTGCAGACGACCTTGCCGAAGGCTGTTTATTCTTGATGAACCAGTATGATGGCAGAGAATTTGTAAATATTGGTGTAGGCGAAGACATCAGCATTAAGGAACTGGCAGAGTTAACGGCAAAAATTATTGGGTTTGATGGCGAATTGGCATTCGACAGTTCCCGCCCCGATGGTACACCCAGGAAATTAATGGACGTTACCCGGATGCATGAATTGGGCTGGCGACATAAAACCAGCCTGAATGACGGCATTAAAATTGCTTACCAGGACTTTTTAAAAAAAGAAGGATCACTTCAGCACGTTTAACCGAAGGAAGAAACACAGAAATTTATTATGAAAACTGCATTAATTACTGGCATTACAGGCCAGGATGGCGCTTACCTCGCCGAATTTTTACTCGCAAAGGGTTACATGGTACATGGTATTAAGAGGAGGTCATCCTTAATTAATACCAACCGGATCGACCATCTGTATTTGGACCGCCATGAAGGGAAATCGCGGTTGAAATTACATTATGGCGATATGACCGACAGCACCAACCTGATCCGTATTATTCAGGAAACCCAACCCGATGAAATTTACAACCTGGCGGCCATGAGCCATGTGAAGGTGAGTTTCGATACACCCGAATATACAGCGAACGCCGATGGTATTGGCGCCCTGCGGCTGATGGAAGCCATCCGGATTTTAGGGATGGAGAAGAAAACTAAAATTTACCAGGCTTCTACCTCCGAACTTTACGGGTTGGTGCAGGCGGTTCCGCAAAGTGAAACCACCCCCTTTTACCCGCGTAGCCCTTATGCCGTGGCTAAGTTGTATGCCTACTGGATCGTAGTAAACTATCGGGAAGCCTATAATATGTTTGCCTGCAACGGGATCCTTTTTAATCACGAAAGCCCCTTGCGTGGAGAAACCTTTGTAACCCGCAAAATAACAAGAGCTGTTGCCGCTATTGCTTTGGGGATTCAGGACACGCTTTTTTTGGGTAACCTGAATGCCGAACGGGATTGGGGCCATGCCCGGGATTATGTTGAAGCGATGTGGCTGATCCTGCAACAGGAGAAACCTGAGGATTTCGTAATTGCCACCGGTGTTACCACCCATGTACGGGAATTTGTAAGAATGGCTTTTGCCGAAGTGGGTATAACTCTTTCCTTTGAAGGGGAAGGAATAAATGAAAAGGGAATTATCGTTTCCTGCTCAAACCCTGCTTATCAATTGCCCGAAGGCAAAGTGGTCGTTTCAGTTGATAAAGAATATTTCAGACCCACTGAGGTGGATCTGTTGATTGGAGATGCCAGTAAAGCGAAAAACAAACTCGGATGGTCGCCCAAATACGACCTGCCTGCACTCGTAAAGGAAATGGTAGTGAGTGATTTGTCGCTTTACAGGGAAAGTACCGAGAAAAATTTGGTTTCAAAATAATTTAATCACCCTAAAACCCGTTTCTATCGGAAAGAAATTTCCGGATGCCGGCACAAAGAGGGATAATGAAAAATAAGGTTATTGAAAGGTTGTCCTTTTTTGGCAGCTTGCTAAATAAGGGCCATAGCC
>JAFEAB010000006.1 GCA_018266615.1 Bacteroidota bacterium | reverse complement strand
TGGGCATGATTCGAACTCAGGAATTGTTGGCTGCCAGGCGGATAGACGGAGCAGAACAATTTTTTTCCAGAGCATTCGATTTTGGTTATTCTAAGAGCCCCGAAGAAACACTTGAAATCTGGGGTAATCAAAAGATACTTTCGGATGTAGTTTGGGTTATCCGCAGGTTTAAACCCGATGTGGTGATAACCCGGTTTCCAACTACGGGAGAGGGCGGCCATGGCCATCATACCGCTTCAGCCATATTGGCAGTAGAAGCCGTAGAAGCCGCTTCCGACCCTACCCGGTTCCCAGAACAGTTGGCGTACGGAGTAAAACCCTGGAAGGTTGAGCGACTCTTCTGGAATACCTTTCGTTTTGGATCCGTTAATACACAAAAGGAAGATCAGCTTAAAATGGATGTGGGGGCATATAATCCATTATTGGGGCAATGGTATGGCGAAATTTCGGCACATAGCCGAAGCCAGCATAAAAGCCAGGGTTTTGGGGTTCCATCCCAACGGGGATCCATACTCGAATATTTTTCGCAACTCGCTGGTGAAAAAGCAAAATCCGATATACTCGAGGATATTAATCAAGGATGGGATAGATATGGCTTAAACCAGTTAGATTCATCAATTGACCAACTGATTCGAAGTTTCAATCCCCATGCACCTTATAAAAGTGTGCCGGCACTATTACAAATTAGGAAACGGATATCTGCTGCTGCCCTGGATTCTATCTCCAAAAGTTTCAAATTGGCGCAGGTAGATAAATTACTGATTTCTCTTTCGGAGACTTATGTAGAAGCCACGGCTGCAGAACAAGTGAATGTGGTAGGGGATACGGCTTTGTTTACTTTGTTGGCCATTTCCCCCATTTCCACCCAGGCTAAGGAAATTGAAGTTTCGATTGGCGATTCCGTTTGGCAGTTAAAACCGATGGTTAACAACGAACCGATTCAAAAACAGGTACGCATTTTAGTCCCTTCGCAATGGCTGTCTCAACCTTACTGGCTTAAGGAGCCGATGGGAACAGGGGCCTTTACTATTTCGCTGCAAACCGATATTGGCCTTCCTCAAAAACCTTCCCTTGTTTCTACCTGGAAAGTAACGTGGGATGATGGTACTGTTTCATTCATTCAGAAACCGGTGCAATATAAATATACAGATCCGGTTAAGGGGGAATTGTATGAACCGGTGGTATTTGCCCAACCCGTAGCTGCCCGAATGGATCCACCGGTATTGCTTGCAAACAACCATAATTTTCAAGAGAAAAATGTAGAGGTTGAAATTTCCTCCCTGGCTCATTCGCCACTTAAAGGAATAACGGTAACGCTTAATGGGAAAGAAGATAAATTGAATTTCATGTCTGGTGCGGAGGGTATCCCACCGGGTGGAAAAAGGACAGTTAGTTTAATGATTGATCCTTCCTCCGTCTCCTTGGGCGGATCCGCAATACTTCCCTTACTGGATAAAAGTGGAAAGGTTATTCAGCAATTGCATAAAATAAGCTACGATCATATTCCAGACATATTTTATCACTCCGATTGTACTGTTAAGCTGCTTAATACAGATATTCGTATTGTTGGTAAGAAGATTGGCTATATCCCGGGGGCAGGCGATAAGATGGTGGCTGGGTTGGAACAAATGGGCTACCAGGTGGAGGTGCTTTCAGAAGCCCAAATACGACAGGGTAGCCTTACGGGTTTTGATGCTATTGTAACCGGAGTGAGAGCTTACAATGTGAATGCCTGGCTGGGAGATGTTTACCCGGTTTTGATGCAGTATGTGAAAAACGGAGGCGTACTGCTGGTTCAGTACAATACCAACAATATCCTGGGGCCTCTAAAGGGAAAAATTGGCCCTTATCCATTTGAAATTTCAAGAGACAGGATTACAGATGAACAGGCTGAAGTGGAATTTATCAATCCGAAGGATTCGCTGCTCCATTATCCGAATGAAATTACACAACACGACTTTAAAGATTGGGTGCAGGAACGAAGCATTTACCAGGCTGGAAAAACAGACAATCATTACCGAACCTTGTTTCAAATGAAAGACCCCAAACAGGAACCCAACACGGGCAGTCTGATTGCCGCCAATTTTGGAAAAGGCCGGTTTATTTATACCGGACTTGTATTCTTCAGGGAGATACCCGCCGGGGTACCGGGCGCTTACCGGTTGTTGGCCAATTTGCTGGCAAACCCTAATTCTAAATTGAAATAATGAATAAACAGGAAAGAAAATATTGGACCATTTGGTATGCTGCTGTATTACTTTTCCTGCTGGTTGAAATTTTAGTTTTTGCCTGGTTAACTCAATTGTTTTCATGAGCATTATAGATTGGATCATATTATGTGCCACTCTTTTATTCATTGTTCTGTATGGATTTTATAAAAGCCGTACTACAAAAGACCTCCAGGGATATTTTTTGAATAACCGGAGTATGCCCTGGTACCTTGTACTTTTTGGTATTATGGGCACGCAGGCAAGTGCGGTTACCTATCTTACCGGGCCGGGGCAGGCCTATACGGATGGTTTGCGGTTTGTGCAATATTATTTCGGACTTCCCCTGGCAATGGTGATAATATCCATCTTTTTTGTCCCCATTTTTAATAAGCTGAAAGTTATCACAGCGTATGAATTTTTGGAAAATCGGTTCGACTTAAGAACCCGTTCGCTTACCTCTTTCCTGTTTTTGGTTTCACGCGGCCTAAGTACCGGAATCAGCATCTACGCTCCTTCGTTAGTGCTTAGTTCAATTATGGGTTGGAATATATATTTTACAAACCTCATAATGGGAGGCGTTTTAATTGTATATACTTTATCGGGAGGGGCCAGGGCCATTGCCCATACCCAAAAGTTACAAATGCTGGTGGTGTTTATTGCGCTTTTTATTACGGGATATCTGGCGGTGCATTTGTTACCCGGATCCAATGGAATCAGGGAAGCCATTTCAGAAGCCGGAAAAAATGGGAGGGTGAATATTATCACCACCGGCATGACTGAAAACGGATTTGACTGGAAGGATAAGTATAATATTTGGAGTGGGCTAATTGGAGGATTCTTCCTTGCCCTGAGTTATTTTGGTACAGACCATAGCCAGGTTGGCCGGTATATTGCAGCCTCCTCAGTTAAGGAAAGCAGGATAGGGCTATTGTTAAACGGGTTTGTAAAAGTTCCGATGCAGTTTTTTATCCTATTCCTGGGTATCCTCATTTTTAGCTTTTACCAGTTCCATAAAGCGCCTGTCTATTTTAATGATGCGAACAGGCAACTCGCGCTTGCCACTCCCTTTGCTTCTGCGTTGAATAAAATCGAGAATAACTACAACCTGGCGTTGCAATCGGGCAACAGGCAGGAGGCTGCCACCTATAAAGCGGCCTACAAGACTACGCTTCAGAAAGCTTTGCCAAATATTGACATTAACGACAACAACTACATCTTTTTAAAATTTGTAAAAGAGAACCTTCCGGTTGGCCTTACCGGTTTATTGTTTGCCGTTATTTTCATTTCTGCCTGGGGAAGTATTTCTGCAGCGCTCAATTCACTGGCGGCCTGTACCGTGGTTGATTTTCACCTGAAATATTTTAATAAGGGCGGGAAGCTTAAAAATGAATACGGGGTTTCAAAATGGTATACACTGGGGTGGGGGATTTTCTCCATAACGGTGGCCATGTTTACACAAAATGTGGGCAATACCCTGATTGAAGCGGTGAATATTTTGGGCTCCATATTTTACGGAGTTATCCTGGGTATCTTTCTGATTGCTTTTTGGATAAAAGGAGTAGGAGGGAAAGCAGTTTTTAGTTCAGCCATTATTTCTGAGTTGATTGTGATTTTGGTTTACCGTGCCGATGTGGTTTCATTTTTATGGTTAAACGTAATTGGTGCCATTGCTGTGATAATACTTGGGTTGATAATACAGATGTTTTTACCTGTTGAAAATAAAAAAGCCGCACTGTGAAGTGCGGCTGATATATTAGGGTAAGTCCTTACTTGCGGTTTAGCTTCTTAATGAGTTCGTCATTCATTTTTATATAATCATCATTTTTTGCTTCCCGGGCAAGTTCAAGGGAAGTTTTAGCACTGGCAAGCGCCCCTTCCCTGTCGCCCATTTCTTCCTGGAGGCGTGCCTTGTATAACCAGATCCAGAAAGCTTTTGGATTGGCTTCTGTTGCTTTGGTTGCATTTTCGAGTGCTTTGGCATTATTATGGTCGAAATCTTT
>JAFEAB010000069.1 GCA_018266615.1 Bacteroidota bacterium | reverse complement strand
TGGCACATACAGTGAAGCCACCAAAAACGGAATGATCGGCGTGGTGATTCATGAGGTTGGGCATAATTTCTTCCCTATGATTGTGAACAGCGACGAACGCCAGTGGACCTGGATGGACGAAGGGTTGAACAGTTTCTGTGAGTTTCTCACCGAACAATTATTCGACAACAAATTTCCTTCCCGCAGGGGGCCAGCCTATAAGATTGTAGATTACATGAAACTTCCGAAAGACCAGTTGGAACCAATCATGACCAATAGTGAAGACATCAACCAGTTTGGAAATAATGCATACGGAAAACCTGCTACAGGATTGAATATCCTTCGCGAAACCATTATGGGCAGGGATCTTTTCGATTATGCTTTTAAAGAATATGCGCGCCGCTGGGCATTTAAACATCCCACGCCCGCCGACTTTTTCCGTACCATGGAAGATGCCAGTGCCGAAGACCTTGACTGGTTTTGGAGAGGATGGTTTTATGGTACCGAGCCCTGTGATATATCCCTTGATTCTGTTAAATGGGGAAAAATAGACACGGCAAATTTGGCTCATTCTCCGCAAAGCCATTCCAGGAAAGTTAAAATTGCCCCCCCGATGGTGGATCAAATTGATAATATTTCAGCCTTCCGAAACCGGATGGATAAAAATATAGTTTTTGCTACCAACGCAGATACCTCTCTTCGGGATTTTTACTGGTATTATGATCGCAACCTGGTTAAAATAGATACCAGCCCAATAGAAGAAACAGAAACAGGCCGTGGCGCTGAACCCGCCTCCACCAATGAAATAAATAATTTCGCATACCCGTACCAGTACGAACTAAGTTTTTCCAACAAGGGTGGAATGCTGATGCCTATTATTATTGAATGGACATTCACCGATAATTCCACACAAATAGACCGTATCCCGGTTTATATTTGGAGGAAGGATGAATATTATGTTACCAAAAATTTCCTTTTACCAAAAGAAGTAAAATCAATCCAGATTGATCCTTACCGTGAAACCGCGGATATCAATGAGGAAAATAATGTTTGGCCTGCCACTTCCACCCGATCTTCATTCCAGCTTTTTAAGGAAAAACTCGCAGTTCCCAGGGGAGCCGCAGTAGGAAATCCCAATCCCATGCAACGGGTAACTCCATGATTAACAGTGTTATTTTTATAAAAATCCAGCCTTTTCTATAAAAAACAACCAAATTATTGTGCATTCCTAAAATTTCTTTTATACTTTTATTCTCTGTTTAATTAGGCATCCGCCTCTTATCCTCTGTAATCCAATCCTCCCCAATATCGCTATCTCTTTAAAAGTGCATCCTCAGTATGCATGTTTTTTAGTGAGACCATCAGTATCCCCTAAGACTTTTTGTTTAACTCTACAAACCTGATGACATGAAAAGAATTTCACTAAAGAGATCAAACCTGTTGGTCATTGGCACCCTGGTTTTGGCTACCTCATTCACTTTTGCCGGTATCTCTTCTACCGCACAGACTTTCTGTGAAAATGAACTGGTTTATTTTTCTGAAAATTTTGGTACCGGTACTACGGTTTCCTCAAATCCAAATGTAATTCAAAATGGTCCGCTGGAATATATGGCTACCGGGATCATGGAACCGGACGGAACCTACCGGGTTGCTGATAATACGCAGCAAAAACCTGAATGGCATGCTTCTGAAGACCATACACCCGGAGATGTGGATGGAAGGATGATGGTAATTAATGGAGCAGGTGGGGATTTTTACCAGGTAGTGGTAAATGCTCCCAATGGGTTCCAAGCCGGAACCTATGGGCTTAGCGCCTTTGTGATGAATGTAAATACACCCGGTACCTGCTCTCCTACTGTTGCGCTGCTCCCCTCCCTCACCCTAACAGCCGAATATCTTGATAATTCCGGCAACTGGGTAAAATTCATGAATGCCCCTTATGTAACTAATGAAGTTCCTCAATCCGCAGACCCTACCTGGGTTCAATTGGGCGGTGTACTGACCATGCCTTCATTAGGTAATTTCATTCCTCAATCTATTAGGATTACAATTGGTTCTGCTACTGTAGGAGGCTGTGGAAATGATTTTGCACTGGATGATATCCGCTTCGCTACCTGCCCTTCGGGTGGCCCGCTTCCTGTTTCCTTCCTGGGAATAGATGCCAGGCAGAAAGGTACCGGAGTTAGTGTGGATTGGTCAACTTCCTTTGAATTCAATAACAAATATTTCCTGGTAGAACGGAGCAATGATGGCGGTCATACCTGGTTTATTGCTGCCAAAGTCAACAGCCAGGGGAACAGTACTACAAGGCACGATTATAATGGTTTTGATCCCAAACCTGAAATGGGAATAAATTATTACAGAGTGCGCCAGGTTGATTTTGATGGAACTTCAAAATTCACTTCAACCGTTGCGGTACGAGTTTCCATCGATAAGACCACCGGAACAGTTCTTGCCAATCCATTCATTAATGATATTACTATCGATTTCCTGAGTACAAGGAGTCAGGTATTGCATACCCGGGTTTTCGATAATATGGGGAAGACTGTAATCAGTCAGCAGGTAAACCTCACGGGGGGCTCAAACCGTAAGGTAATCAACGCAAATCAGCTACAGAAAGGAATGTATATTATCCAGGTTCTGGATGAAGAAGGAAATGTAATCCTGAAAAACAAGCTGATTAAAATGTAATTTGTTTTTGTAAATAACAAAAGGGCTGCCAATTGGTGGCCCCTTTTTTTAACTGCCTAACCGGCATCTCCATATAACCGTTTTCATTTTAATGAAATTTATTACGTTGGGCAGATTGTTCATCAGGAGTAAAAACAAATGAATGATAAGTTTATTTAAGTTGGTTCCTTCAATTAGAAATAATTTCCCAGTACCAATATTAATATCCAATTACCTCGCGGTTTATTTCAAGAGGTAAAGATGCGGTTAATAGTGTCCTATCCAGGGAAGAAAACTGAACTGGAGAACGAGACTCTGAATATTTCGAACCTTAAAGTCCGGTTCGTCCATCCCGCAAAGCCTTCTTTTTATTTTTATTTTTTTGTTCCCACTTTAACATTTCGGGAGTCTTCTCCACTTCCTTCTTTTTACCATTACTGGCCACTTCGGGTTCTTTTGTTGGTGGTTTGGGTTTTACCAGGTTGTTGTGATCCCATTGTTCTGTTCTAATTAACCTGCCGGAACCGGGTTCGTAGTAGCGCCATTCTCCATGCTTAACGGCATAGGGTGCTGCAGGTACCAATTTGTATTCCAGAATTTCATTGTTATCCATACCATAAATTGCCACCGTATCATAAGGTGCCTCCGGATTATACCCTTTCCAATTTTCTTCGCGCACCAGATCCCCGAGGTAGGTAAAATATTGCTGTAACCCGTCTTTACTTCCCAACACAAAGTGCTCCACGCCAATAAGGTCGCCTTCCAAATTATACTTCCTCCAGAACCCGTCTTTCTCACCCTTCTTATAAACACCCTCCTCCTCATACCCCGGCTCCCCCCGAAGTTCATCCACATGAATTACCCATTTGCCGGTCTTCTTTCCATCCGGCCAAATGGCATTTAAGGTATCTCCGTTTTGGTTCAGCTTAAATTCTTTGTATCTCCCCTGGGCATAGGAAGAAAGATAAAAAATGCAGGTAAGAAAGAAAATGAAGATATTTTTTGATTGCATGAATATGGATTTCTTAAAATAAGCCGCCCTTTGCAATTTCACAATAATATTTATCACTGCGCGTGTTTACACTCCTAAAAATAACAAAAAACCTGGTTTTAGATATGATGAATGAAATTGGAAGAAAAGTGAATTCATCCTTTTTCAAGTCCATGTTTCCAAATAAATTAAAAATTGACGATGAATCAATCGGTTGATTTCTACCAATTAATAGAATACCAGGTGAACTAACCAGGAATTTAAACTCAATAATTCTCAAAAAACCAAGACACCCGGTTTCTTTCATATATTATCTTTACAAAAAAATAATGTCAACTAAAGCCCATTTAATATCGGATTTTGAACAGGAATCAAAAAGCACCAAAAGAATCCTGGAAAGGGTTGATTTTTCGAAAGTGGATTGGAAGCCGCATGATAAATCGATGACTTTTGGGCGTTTAGCCACTCATATCGCAGAGTTGCCCATTTGGACCAACCGTATTTTGGAAGCGGATAAATTTGATTTTGCAACCGCCAATTTTACACCCAACGTAGCAAGGGATTTGGAAGACTTGCTGCAGATTTTTGAAACGCATTATTCCAATGCCATGAAAGCCCTGAATGCGGTTGAGAATGATGAGAAACTGGAAGGTAACTGGACAGCGGTAAGAGGTGATATCCCTGTTTCCTCTGATAGTAAAAGAAATTCTATCCGGCATTGGACACTCCACCACATCATCCATCACCGTGGGCAACTTTCGGTTTACCTGCGGCTACTCAATATACCCGTACCGGGCCTTTATGGGCCCAGTGCCGATGAAAGGCGGTCTTAATTCAGGAAACATCTTCCCAATATGAAAGATTTCAAAAAATATTACCGGGTACCTGCCGAACCGGATATATTATACCAGGCCCTCACCAATGCGAATACAATTCGGTTATGGACAGGCGAAGAGGCTATTATGGAAGAAATACCAGGAACCATCTTTTCACTTTGGGATGGAAGTATTACCGGTATTAATATTGAATTTGCCCCTTCCCAAAAAATTGTACAGCATTGGGACTTTGGCGACCAGGAAACTCCATCGGTTGTAACGATAAAGCTTCATCCCGATAAGAAAGGATTAACTTCACTGGAAATAACTCAAACCAATATTCCGGATGAAGATTTTGAAAATATTGCAAATGGATGGACAGACATTTATATTTCTTCCCTGATCGATTTTTATAAAGAATAATGCGGTTTAAGAGAGCGATTACACTTCCTCGTGATTTAAAGAATATCCTAAATGACCTGAATACTCAAAGGCATTTTCTCCAACTCCATATTCATCCCATCACGTCATCTTCTATGAAATTAAATGATGGAACCCTTGATGACCGGGATATTCAAAAAATTTATAACTATTATGGACTGGCAGTACCCGCCATTTTAGGAGAAGCATTTTGTTTGTTGTACGGCAAAAAAATGACAGAAAGAGAACGATGCTGCAGTACCGCCCAGGGAGCCATGACCGGTCTCTTCGATGATTTTTTTGATAAACAGTTTCTGGATGAAGAAAATATCAAATCGGCGATTGAAAATAATATCCAACCGGAACGCAGTTCCAATGAAATTTTATTCTCCCTGTTTTATCAAAAAGCATTAGAAGCTGCTCCTTCAGCGGCTTTGGTAAAGCAACGGCTGCTGGATGTATATCAGGCACAACTGGAAAGTAAAAAACAAGTGAGTGGAGACTTAAGTTATGATGACCTCCTGGAATTAACTCAAAAAAAGGGAGCAACCTCTCTATTATTTTATTACGCTGCTTTCTGCCAAAAGGAAATGGCTATTGAAAACAACCTGATCGCTAAACTGGGAGGATGGATGCAACTGTCGAACGACATTTTTGATGTTTACAAAGACAGAGAATC
>JAFEAB010000068.1 GCA_018266615.1 Bacteroidota bacterium | reverse complement strand
TGTGGATCCCACCAAACTGGTACCAGGCGCCAAATCCGTAATTACATTGATGATGAATTACTTTCCGTCTGATTTGCAGGAAAAGGGTATCCCCAAAATTTCAAAATATGCATATGGGAACGATTACCATGATATAATCAGGGAAAAATTAAATCAGTTTTTATTCCGCCTTCGCGAAAATTTCGGTGAAATTAACGGTCGCGGGTTTGTGGATAGTGCCCCGGTATTGGAAAGAACCTGGGCCACAAAAACCGGGCTGGGCTGGGTTGGTAAAAACGGAAACCTCATCAACAAAGAACATGGGTCCTTTTTCTTTCTTTCCACCCTCATTACCGATTTAGCCCTTCCTCCCGATGACCCGTTTGCGAGGGATTATTGTGGTACCTGTACGAAATGTATTGACCACTGTCCCACAGAAGCCATCCAACCCAATAAAGACATAGATGCCCGGCGCTGCATCTCCTATCTCACCATCGAATTAAAGGACATGCTGATACCCGAAGAATATTCGGGTAAATTTGAGGACTGGATGTTTGGTTGCGATATTTGCCAGGATGTATGCCCCTGGAACCGGTTTGCTGAACCGCAATCTGTACCCGGGTTCGCCCCCCGAAGCGAAATCCTGCATTTCAACTTCAACCAATGGGAAGAAATGAATGAAGATCAATTTAAAAAAATATTCAAGGACTCGCCAATAAAAAGATCAAAATTCAAAGGGATAAAACGTAACCTGCAATTCCTCCTCCATGCAAAACCCGGCAAAGAAACTATTTGAAATATCAGAAAAAACTTCACGTGTCATTCTGGGATTAATGAGCGGTACTTCGTTAGATGGGTTAGACCTGGCCCTATGTAATATCTCCGGCACAGGATTCGACACTTCGCTTACCATTCAGGAGTTTGAAACCAGGGCGTATGATGAAAGTTTTGCGTTTCGGTTATCCGGTATTTTTGCGAAAGAATATATTTCTCAAAAGGAACTCACTTTAATGCACCGCGACATTGGGAAATGTCATGGTGCCATGGTGAATGACTTTCTTAAAAAGTTTAATATCCGGAATGCGGAAGTGGACTTAATTGCCAGCCACGGACAAACGGTATTTCATATCCCGGGCTCAAAAAATGAAAAAGCCGCAACCCTTCAACTAGGAGATGCGGATGAGATTGCTGCCCATACCGGCCTCATTACGCTATCCGATTTCAGGCAAAAACATATTGCTGGCGGGGGCGAGGGCGCCCCTCTTGTACCCTATGGTGATTTGCTGCTATTCCGAAGCCAACAAAAATCGAGGGTATTAATTAATATTGGAGGAATCGCAAATCTGAGTTTTATCCCATCCGGGCAAAACCATATCCTATTTACAGATACCGGGCCGGGAAATACCCTGATTGATGCCGTTGTCAGGAAAGAATTGGGAGTACCCTTTGATGCCCAGGGCGATATGGCGCGATCGGGAATGCTTTCTGAACCTTTGTTGAATGCATTACAGGAAGAGCCTTTTTTTCAATTACCGATTCCCAAATCAACCGGGCCGGAATTATTCAACCTCAGGTGGCTTGAAAATATACTGACGAAAAAGGCCATCACGCCTTCACCAAAGGATTTAATCCATACCCTTACGGTATTTACCGCAAAGAGCATCGCAAAGGCAATCGCCGGGCTGAAAAATTTTTCCGGGGAACCTGAGATATTCATTAGCGGTGGCGGGATACATAACCGGTTCCTGACCCAACTCTTAAGCCGGGAACTGGGAGGAATTCAAATCCGTAGCACACAAGAATTGGGAATAAATCCGGATGCGAAAGAAGCAGCCTTATTTGCCTTATTGGCAAATGAATGCGTGGCCGGAGAGCCGGAAGTATTTGAAGGAACCGGGTTATTGCCCGTAAGAATGGGAAAAATCAGTTTTCCAAACTAACCTAGCGTTTCTCTATATACGATTTCAAATCTTTAAGGGTCTCTTCATAGGCATGGCCTGCCATATTATCTTCCACAATGGCGGCAAATTTTTCCCAGGGGTACCATTTCAATTTTCTAATCACCCGCATTTCTAACTGGAGGCTCCTCACTACCTCAATGGTATCGGTCGAAAAATAAATATCCAATGGGTTGTGGCCTTCCCGCAGTAAAACCAAATGAGAGAAGAAAGCGGTAGTATCCTTTAAAATTAGCTGGTTTTCTTTCCCCTGCGACTTCCATTTCATGGATCGCGAACCAGGGGAAAATGTTTTTTCGGCAGACCCCTTTAAGGGGGTAAACCAGGAGGGCCAGGTATTCAGGTTGTTGATGCTGGAAAACACCCGGGCAGGGGTTGCATCAATTAATACGGTACGGGCAACCATTACCCGGGAAGGCATCAACAGGCTAATGAGGGTGAATAATCCTCCCAAAATAATGACCGCAATTAAGATTAATTTTAAATAACGCATATTATTCCCAGCGAAAGACTTTAACGGCAATAGCGTACACAATAATACCCCAAATGGTTAGAATCCCCAGTTCCTTTCCGCAATTATAAATATGTGCTCCTTCGAATGATATCTTCCGCAGCGCATCATTCAATGCAGTTAAAGGCAATGCCCGCACCAGCCACTGGATACCCGAAGGTAAGGCGGATGTAGGGAAAAATGTACCGGCCAAAAAATACTGGGGGAACATAAAAATATTAGAATAGATTGGAATCACATTCTGGTTTTTGGCCACACTGCTTATCACGAACCCCGCCCCCATAAAGACAATCAGTCCAAAAATGGTGACCAGCAACATTTCCAAAAATGTAATAAACCCATTGGCTAACGTAAACCCATAAAGGTATTTTCCAAACACAATCAGGATTATAACAGTAACAATCTGGAAAATAAT
>JAFEAB010000067.1 GCA_018266615.1 Bacteroidota bacterium | reverse complement strand
GAATTGAAAGGAAAATTCACCTTTAAGGTTGATGCCGTGAGTGAAAAAGCAAAATCTGCTATTGAAGCCGCAGGCGGTTCTGTGGAAATAGTGAAATAATTACCGATCTTTACAGGCGCATTTCTGAAATTGCGTTGCTTACGTTAAGGGTATTAATTTAAAACTGACTTAATTCTGTGAAGAAATTCATAACAACACTTAAGAATATCTGGAGCATTGAAGAGCTGAGGAAAAAGATCATTTATACACTGCTGCTTTTATTCATTTACCGGCTGGGATCCTTTATTGTGCTTCCCGGGCTGGATCCCAATAAATTAGATGCATTACATCAAAGTACCAGTTCCAACGGAATGCTGGGCTTACTGGATGCGTTTGTAGGAGGCGCTTTTTCTAAGGCCTCTATTTTTGCATTGGGTATTATGCCTTATATCTCTGCCTCCATCTTTATGCAGTTGGTAACCATCCTGGTTCCGCAAATGGCGAAAATCCAAAAGGATGGCGAAAGTGGGCAAAAGAAAATTAATCAGTGGACCCGGTACCTCACCATTATCGTTACCGCTTTCCAGGCCGCCTTTTACATCAATTACCTCGAAAGCCCCGCTAACCAGGGCGCTTTAATCCCCGCGTACAGTAGTTTCTTCTGGTTATCTACCGTAGTAATCCTTACCGTAGGTACCCTGTTCGTTATGTGGCTGGGCGAAAAAATTACCGATAAGGGATTGGGAAATGGTATTTCCATCATCATTATGATTGGTATCCTTGCCCGTCTTCCCCAGGCACTTGGCCAGGAATGGGCTGCCCGTACCACCCGCGGTGCAGGAGGTTTATTGATCTTACTGCTAGAAATTGTGGTATTGATTGCCGTTATCATGGGCCTCATCATGCTGGTGCAGGGTACCCGCCGCGTACCGGTTAATTATGCCAAACAAATTGTTGGTAACCGCCAGGTGGCCGGATCCCGGAACTTCCTTCCCTTAAAGGTGAATGCCGCCGGGGTAATGCCGATCATCTTTGCACAGGCGCTGATATTCCTACCCACCGTATTCAGCGGTTTTACCGGCGAAGGGTTTGCACGCCATTTTATGGAACAAACCAGCCCTATTTACATGATTGTTTATTCGGTGCTGGTCATTGCCTTCACCTTCCTTTATACCGCGCTTATCTTTAATCCGAAGCAAATGTCGGATGAGTTGAAACGTAATAATGGGTTTATTCCCGGTGTGAAACCCGGAAAAGATACGGCCGATTTTATCGGATCCATCATGGACCGCATTACCTTCCCCGGTTCCATCATGCTTGCCCTGGTTGGTATCCTGCCGGGGCTGGTAGAATTGTTTTCGGGTATGTCGCAAACCTTCTCTACCTTTTATGGTGGAACTTCCTTGCTCATTATGGTTGGTGTAATCCTCGATACCCTTCAGCAAATTGAAACCCAATTGCTGATGCGCCAGTACGACGGTCTGATGTCGTCTGGCAGATTAAAGGGCCGCCAGGCAGTTCCATCCGGAATGTAAAATTTAAATATTTCCTTTTCGATATGCAAACCCTGACGTTTACCGTTGGGGTTTGTTTTAATTTTGCGCTTCATGATTCATATTAAAACCCCGGAAGAGATTGAATTAATGCGGCATAGCTGCCTGTTGGTGGGAGAGGCACATGCCACCGCAGCCAAAGAAATGAGGCCCGGCATCCGTACGATGCAAATAAACGACATCGTGGAAACCTTTATCCTGGATCATGGGGGCATCCCGTCCTTTAAAAATTACAACGGTTACCCTTACGCAACCTGCATCTCCATGAATGAAGCGGTGGTACATGGTTTCCCCGGCGATACCATCCTGAAAGAGGGAGATGTGATTTCGCTGGATATTGGAATTTATAAGAATGGATTTCATGGAGATAGCGCCTATACGTATGCGTTAGGTAATGTGAATGATGATATTAAAAGATTGCTGAAGATCACCAAAGAATCGTTATACCTTGGCATTCAGAAGGCTCGTTCGGGCAACCGGATTGGAGATATTTCAAATGCCATCCAGGAGTTTACCGAAAAACAAAATGGTTTTGGCGTGGTGCGCGAATTGGTGGGCCATGGGCTGGGGCGTAAAATGCACGAAGACCCCCAGGTACCCAACTACGGTAAAAAAGGCCAGGGCCCAAAATTGAAACCAGGAATGGTTTTGGCAATTGAACCCATGATAAACCTGGGAACCAAGGATATTGATTTTTTATCGGATGGCTGGACGGTACTCACCCGCGACCGGAAATTTTCGGCACACTTTGAGCATGATGTAGCCATCACCAAAGGCGAACCGGATATTCTCAGTTCCTTTGCGCCTATCGAAAAGGTGGAAAAGGAAAACCCTTATCTTACCTGGTGCCATAATTAGTTTGCTTATGCATACAAAAACCCTGGTGGTGGCGGGAGGTGGCGCCGCCGGTTTTTTCTGCGCCGTAAATGCCGCCAGGATGAACCCGGCCCTGCGGGTCATTCTCCTCGAAAAATCAACCAAGCTGCTGGCAAAAGTAAAGATTAGCGGTGGGGGAAGATGTAACCTTACCCACCAATGCGATAGCATAACGGAGATGGTTAAGTGCTATCCAAGAGGAGGGAGCTTTCTAAAAAAGGCATTTCACCATTTTTTTACGGCGGATACGATCGCCTGGTTTTCGAACAGAGGGGTAAGCCTGGTGGCTGAGGAAGATGGAAGGATGTTCCCCGCTACCAACTCATCCCAAACCATCATCCATTGCCTCCTGGAGGAGGCTGAGAAATTTTCGGTGGAGATAAGGATGAACACCGGGGTGCAAGGGATTAAAAAGAAGGGACATCAATGGGATGTAGAAACTTCAAACGGAATAATTGCCGCTGATTTTATTTGTATAGCTACGGGTGGATTTACAAAATCCGAACACTTCAACTGGCTCCTTTCCACCGGGCATACGTTGGTGAGCCCGCTTCCCTCCTTATTTACGTTTAACCTGCTTGATAAATCCATTACCCGGTTAATGGGTGTTTCTGTTGACAATGCGCAGGTAAAGATCGCAGGCACCAAACTTTCTGAAACGGGCTCCCTCCTTATTACCCATTGGGGATTGAGTGGCCATGCCGTATTGAGGCTATCAGCCTGGGGTGCCCGGTACCTGGCAGAAAAGGATTATAATTTTGAGGTTCTGGTGAATTGGTGCCCAAAATATAATGAAACCTCCCTCTTACCGGTACTCGCCCTGATGCGTTCTGAAAATGCATCCCAGAAAATCCGGAATCGAAATAATTTTGGGCTTCCTGCGAGGCTTTGGGAGTACCTGTTGGGTTGCGCCGGTATTGGAGCAGAAATCCGCTGGGCCGATTTGCCTGCCAGGCAACAAAATTCTCTTGCCAAAGTAATATGCTCTTCTGTTTTTTCCATGAAAGGAAAAACTACTTTTAAAGAAGAGTTTGTAACCGCTGGCGGAATTTCCCTGCAGGATATTGATCCCAACAGCATGCAAAGCAAACTGCAGGAAGGATTATTTTTTGCCGGAGAAATTATGGATGTGGATGGAATAACGGGAGGATATAATTTTCAACATGCCTGGACCTCCGGATACCTGGCTGCCCAAACCATCTGTAGCAAGGCTCCTTAACATTTTTAACCAAACGATCGACATCGATTTAATAAATTTGCCATTCTGCGTACATGAATATCCTCGACCGCTATATATTAGGTAAGTTTTTCAGCAGTTTTTTCTTTTGTATCCTGCTGATGACGGTTATTGTGGTGGTGGTGGATATCAGCGAAAAGACAGATGATTTTGTAAAATCCGGATTGAGTGCGTCCCGGATAATGACGGATTATTATTTTGGCTTTATCCCCCGGATTGATGCCATGCTTTTTCCTTTGTTTGTTTTTATTGCTGTGATTTTCTTTACCTCCAAAATGGCGGGCAGGTCGGAAATTATCGCCATCTTCAGTTCGGGAGTTAGCTTTAACCGGTTTATGTTTCCGTATTTCGTTGGGGGTATTTTACTTTCGGGTATGCTTTGGGCAGCCAACCAGTATGTGGTGCCGCAGGCCAACCGGAAATGGGCGGATTTCGATAAGAAGTACATTCACTTTAACATGTCGGAAAATGAAAAATCAACCTACAAACAAAATCTTTATTTCCGGGTAGATTCCAATACCTATGCCGCCATCCGGAATTATGATACGATTTCCAAATCGGGCTACAACCTGTCCATTCAACGGTTTAAAAACCGGCAGTTGGTTTATAACCTGAGGGCAACCAATTTTAAATGGGATACCCTATATAAAAATTGGAAGCTGATGAACGCCATGGAACGTACGGTTCAGACGCTAAACGAACAGAATGTGCCATTGGGAACCACGAACCGCAACCTGGGGTTTAAGCCGGTGGATCTTAACCGCGACGAATACCTGAAAGATCAGATGCCAACCTCCGAATTGAACCAGTATATAAAGTTGGAACGCCTCCGGGGATCTGAAATGTTGAATACGCTGTTGGTGGAAAAGTATAACCGCGATGCCATACCGGTTTCGGTTTTTATCCTTACCCTAATTGGCGCCGTCTTGGCCTCAAGGAAAGTGCGCGGTGGCAGTGGCGCTCACCTGGCGTTGGGGGTTGTAATTAGTGTATCCTACATTATCTTTAGCCGTTTCTCCCTTGTTTTTGCCACAAAGGGAAATTTCACTCCCTGGCTGGCCGCCTGGACACCCAACCTCATTTTTGGAATGCTGGCTGCCTACCTTTATAAGAAGGCTCCAAAATAGAATTTATCCGCAATCAATTGCCAAAACTTTTGCCCATCAAGGCAGGAGGTCGTAATTTTAAGGGCTCTTCTTTTTTTACGGGTTACCAAACATTCGGGTACTGATTTTCGTTTGTATTTCGTATTAAGGCATTCTCCGGAAAGACCAGTAATTCTGTTAAAATAAACGCTCAATATAAAAAATCATGGGTATCATCAAAGAAAGGTTTAAAGCAAAGTCGGATGCCACTACGGCCGAAATCAAAGATTTATTGAAAGAACACGGTGCTAAGAAAATTGGAGAAGTAACGCTCAGTCAAATTTACCAGGGAATGAGGGGGATAACCGGTCTCGTTTCAGAAACTTCTTTACTCGATGCACAGGATGGAATTCGTTTTCGGGGATATTCCATTCCGGAACTAAGAGAAAAACTCCCAAAGGCACAGGGTGGAACAGAGCCATTGCCTGAAGGGCTATTTTACCTGATGCTGGTTGGCGAACTGCCAACCGAAGAGGATGTTCACCACCTCAGCAGCGTGTGGCAACGCCGCAGCCATGTTCCCAATCATGTATTTGCCACCATTGAAGCATTGCCGGTTACGGCCCATCCCATGACCCAGTTTGTGGTGGCTATTATGGCCTTGCAAACCGAAAGCCAGTTTGCAAAAAAATATGCGAAAGGAATGGCTAAAAAGGATTATTGGGAATCCACCTTTGATGATGCCATGGATCTTATTGCCCGCCTTCCCCGGATCGCTGCGTATATATATCGCCGTAAGTATAAGGGAGGAGAGCACATACAGCCCAACGGACTTTTGGATTGGGCGGGGAATTTTGCCCACATGATGGGATATGAAGATGAAGGGTTCCAGGAACTGATGCGGTTGTATATGACCATCCATGCCGATCATGAAGGAGGTAACGTTTCTGCACACACTACCCACCTGGTAGGTTCTGCGCTGAGTGATCCTTACCTGAGCCTGGCCGCAGGAATGAACGGCCTTGCCGGCCCCTTGCACGGCCTCGCCAATCAGGAAGTGATTAAATGGATTTTTGAATTGCGCGAACAAATTGGTTCGGAAAATCCCTCTAAAGAACAGATATCAGAATATGTTCAACAGACCCTGAAAGAAGGGAAAGTGGTGCCGGGATATGGCCATGCCGTATTGCGGCAAACCGATCCCCGCTTTACTGCCCAAATGGAATTTGGAAAGAAACACATGCCAAACGACCCCCTGGTACAAACCGTTTGGAATATTTACGATACCGTGCCTCATATTTTAGGTTCAATAGCAAAAATTAAAAACCCCTGGCCCAATGTGGATGCCCATTCGGGGGCACTGCTGGTGCATTATGGGATGAAAGAATATGAATTTTATACCGTTTTGTTTGGCGTATCCCGATCGTTGGGAGTGCTCTCCAGCCTTTGCTGGGATCGCGCCCTGGGCTTCCCACTCGAAAGACCCAAATCGGTAACCACCGCCCTGGTTAAAAGGTGGTTGAATGGGAAAGATGAAATTTGGGGCGATTAATTTGGTTCATATTATAGGGATCCCGCTTTAGCGGGATCTTTTCTTTTTTATTCGATTTCCAGTATTATATTTGCACTCCTTAATCAACGGGGAATTAGCTCAGTTGGCTAGAGCGCTTGCATGGCATGCAAGAGGTCACCGGTTCGACTCCGGTATTCTCCACATCAATTTGGGGTTACAGCAGTAACCCTTTTTTTTGTTTTAAGTCCTACCCTTAAGATGGATAAGGTTTATTTTGTTTATATTATTTACTCCGGAGAATTTGACAGGTACTATATAGGTCAAACTGAAAATTTAGCTCAAAGACTAGATCAGCACATGGAAGGGAAATCAAAGTATACATCTCGGGCAAAAGATTGGGAAATAAAATATGTAGAAGAATTTGAGAGTAGGGAAGCAGCGATGAAACGGGAACGGGAGATAAAGAAGAAGAAGAGTAGAAAGTTTATTGAGTATTTAATTGAGAAGGAGAAAGGTGCATAGAAAGAGTCCCGAAATTCTTCGGGAAAGAGGTCATCGGTTCGACTCCGGTATTCTCCACCAGTGAGAGGTAGGAGGTCAAGTTTTTTTTAAACATGGCAT
>JAFEAB010000066.1 GCA_018266615.1 Bacteroidota bacterium | reverse complement strand
ACATTAGAACTGTAAATTGGGGAAAGAGAAATACTGCTGTTAAATGGCACCACCCGGTTTGGGCCTGCTTCAATGGAAGGCAACGGTTTTAAATTTATCTGAACTACAGCCCTGCTTGAAAAGCAACCTGCCGAATCAGCTAAAACGGCGGTTAGCGATTGAGAAGCTTCCGGTTTAATGGTTGGGCTGAAACCACCCCCGGAAACCTGGTTTGCAGGCAACCAGGTAATGATTTTGTCTTTGGGGCTAATATGTAAGGTTACCGTTTCACCTTTGCAGATGGAAACATAGGGAGGAGAAGCGGTTGCAGTAAAGGGTTCATAAACCACTACTTGTACACTGTCCCTCGATTCGCAATTCCATTGATTGATGGAATTCACTTTATAGAGGGTCGTATGTGGCGGTTTAACTAAGAGGGTATCACAGGTGGTGCAGGGTAGGATACCGTTTGCAGCCCAATGAATGGGATCGCTATGGAATCCGATAATCGTAGTGGAATCGCCGGCACAAAGCGAATCCACATCCGGAATTTTTTTCAGGAAGGGAACCTTATACACTTCAACCGATTTCACAAGGCTGTCTGAGCATCCCTGGTTATCTTTTGCTATGAGCGAAATATTGTTATGCCCCCAATATATATTGTATAGAAATGGGTGGGGGGTATAGGCTGTATCGTTGGCTTCATCAATAGGTGGACCGAAATCCCAATGCCAGCTTAAAATATTATCACCCGGAATAAATGGATAGGAATGGTTGTTAACGGTGCAGGGAATATTTCCGCAAAAATTAGTGGGTACAGAAAAGTCGAGTACCGGCCCACGTACCAGAATTTCATTTTGCATGGAGAGGGTATCCTTGCAATAATGCACTCCATTATCTATAACAACCAGGTTGTGATTAAAATGACCATGCACATCCGCAATGATTGGTTGCGGGTTAGCGGTTAAACCGGGTCCCTTTTGTAAACCCAGTACATCCCATTCGTAAGTCAGTGAAGGGTTTTCATAATTATTTTCTACCAGGAATTGGGTGGTTGTCCCTTTGCAAATACTTCGGTCGGGGTTACTTAATATGGGGTTGGCCGTATAAATAATAGCGGAGGAAAGATCGGAGCAACCGGTGATATTATCTGAAACCATCAGCGATACCGGCACCGAACCGGATTGAGGGAACAGATGAGTTATATCATAATCCTGGGAAGCAATCGGGATGCCACCTATACTCCAGGTGATGTTCGATTGATGCCCTTCGGAGGCGTTTGTAAATTGAAATGTCTTTTTGTCTGCGCAACTGTTGTGGTATCCGAACCGGGATATGACGCCAATTACATTTACCTGGAAACTTACCGGGTTACCGGGGCAGTCATTAAAGTAGGGCGTAACGGTAACCGTAGTAAGACCAATGTGCTGAAATTTATGGTTAATAACGGTATCGGTTACACTAAGGGTGTCCTGGTTTCCAAAATCCCAGGCATACCGGTTGGCATTTGTGGCCTTTGCATAGAAAGCCGGGGCTGCCGATCCACAAAAAGTGGTGAGACTGGGATGAGCTATTAGATTAGTGGGTGGGGTGCCAAATGCAACAGGAGAAAATTGAAACTGATTGCTGCAGCCATCCTGGGTGGTAATGGAGAGGCTGGGTTGAAAATTGCCGGAGGCAGAATAGGTATGAGATGGGTTGGGGACCATGCCATTGAAATTATACCCATCGCCAAAATTCCAACTATATTGGCTCACCGTCGAACCTGGCGGGAGTTCAATTTGAGATTGAAAATTGGCCGAAACGGGGATGCAGCCACTTAAATGATCAACCGTACCCGTTATAACGGGCTTTTGAATAGATATGTTATCGGAAGTTTCTCCCAGGCATCCTGTAGCGGCAACCGACTTTAACTGGATTGTATATTCCCCAAACTGGGAATATTGGTGGGTAATAGAGGTTGCCGTTGTATAAACCGGGGCTGAATTGTCGCCAAAATTCCAGGTAAAACTTTCGTTTGTACCTGAGTTTATGGTAAATTCTACCTGGCCTGGCCGGCATAATTTTTTTCTGCTGATTGCCATTTCAGGAGTAACACCCTGGTGAATGGTAATGGTTTTTGTAACAGTTATGGCCTTCTTTTTATAAATGGCAATCATTTTTACCTGGAATGTACCCGGTGAATTGAAGGTAAAAACAGGATTTGAAAGGTTGCTGCTCCCAAAATTGCCAAAAATCCAGACAAAGCCCTGGGGAGTGCCAGATACCATGTTATGGAATTGAACCCTTGCGGGGCTGCAAAAAGATTCGCCAATTGATTGGAAGTTAAAATCAACAGATTGAGCCTGGGCCAGTATAGGGGCCAACAGGGAAAATGATAATATGATGGTACGGATTCTGTTCATTAGGATGATTATTAATCAATCATTACCGTACAACTACAATCCTACGCAGTGTAATGAAGCTAGAACGTCCTTAAGACAGAAAATGCCGGGCGAACCCGGCATATAAATGTAAGAATTAATTATATATGGCCAAAATTATCTTTTTGGGATATCGGTGCTGTTGAATGAAACGGATGAAAAGGTATTGTTGGATTGATTTTGAGAAACCTGCTTTTCAATCTTTATTTCTTTTGAGGCAGCCGGTGTGGTTGGAACCGTATCATTTTTCCCACTCATATTAGCCAGGGTGGGGGCAATTACCAATGAAACAATACTCATCAATTTAATCAGGATATTCATAGATGGTCCGGAAGTATCTTTAAATGGGTCTCCTACGGTATCGCCCGTAACGGAAGCTTTATGCGGTTCTGATTTTTTGAAATGAACTTCTCCATTAATTTCCACCCCTTTTTCGAAAGATTTTTTAGCGTTATCCCAGGCACCGCCGGCATTGTTTTGAAACATTCCCATCAGCACCCCACTCACCGTAGCACCGGCCAGGAAGCCACCCAGGGCTTCTGCACCTAAGCCGGGCATGAATCCGATAATAAGGGGAGATACTATTGCAATAGCACCGGGAAGCATCATTTTACGGATAGAGGCCTGTGTAGAAATGGCTACACATTTATCATATTCGGGTTTCCCGGTTCCTTCCATGATACCCGGAATGGAGCGGAACTGCCGCCTAACTTCCTCCACCATGGCCATGGCGGCTTCTCCTACAGCCCGAATGGCCAGGGAAGAAAATAGGAATGGAATCATTCCGCCAACGAAGAGGCATGCCAGGACGTTCGCTTTATAAATATCAATTCCTGTAATTCCGGCAACACCCACAAAAGCGGCAAATAATGCCAGGGCTGTAAGCGCTGCGGAGGCAATGGCAAATCCTTTACCAGTTGCGGCGGTGGTGTTACCTACGGCATCCAATACATCTGTTTTTTCACGAACATCCGGAGGCAACTCGCTCATTTCAGCAATACCCCCTGCATTATCGGCAATAGGGCCAAATGCATCAATAGCCAACTGCATGGCGGTGGTAGCCATCATACCGGCAGCGGCAATGGCCACCCCATAAAGCCCGGCACATTCATAAGAGCCCCAAATACCTCCAGCCAGTACCAGGATGGGAAGGAAGGTAGATTCCATTCCAATGGCAAGGCCACCAATTACATTCGTTGCATGGCCGGTAGAGGATTGGCGGATGATACTGGAAACCGGACGTTTGCCCATGGCCGTATAATATTCCGTTATAATACTCATTAATGCACCTACTGCAAGGCCAACTCCAATAGCCCCCATAACGCCCCATTTGGTGAAGGGGATGCCACGGAGTTCCATTTGTTCGGGCAACAGCCAGTTTACTAAAATGACGGATGCAATGGCGGTGAGTATTATTGACCCCCAGTTTCCCATGTTCAATGCTTTTTGAACAGTGGAGGTATTAATTCCTGCATTTTCACTGATCCGTACAAATAAGGTACCGATGATCGAAAATAGAATACCCACACCAGCAATTACCATGGGGAGAACGATAGGGGAGAAACCACCCAGTGCATCGGTTCCTCCATTGGTAATTATAGTTTGTTGCCCCAGTACGATGGTTGCCAGTACCGTGGCTACATACGATCCAAAAAGGTCGGCTCCCATACCTGCCACATCACCTACGTTATCACCCACATTATCGGCAATGGTAGCTGGGTTGCGCGGATCATCTTCGGGGATACCGGCTTCCACTTTACCTACCAGATCGGCGCCCACATCAGCCGCTTTTGTATAAATTCCACCTCCCACACGGGCAAAAAGTGCGATGGATTCTGCTCCGAGGGAAAACCCGGTAAGAACCTCAATGGTACGGAACATTTCTTCCGAATTGATTCCGGCTTCGGGAGCAAAGAAATGTTTCAAAATGATATATAAACCACCCAGCCCCAAAACGGCAAGTCCGGCCACACCCACTCCCATTACGGCGCCGCCTGTAAAGGATACATTAAGGGCTTTGCTGAGGCTGGTTCTGGCTGCCTGAGCCGTGCGAACATTAGCTTTGGTTGCGGCTTTCATCCCAATATATCCGGCGAAAGCACTCAATACGGCTCCAATGGCAAATGAAATAGCGATCGACCAGTGGGAGTGTGGGTTGGCGCCTGCCATTACGGCCAGCAACAAACCTACTATGATAACAAAATATCCGAGGATTTTCCATTCTGCTTTTAAAAAGGCCATCGCTCCTTCAGCGATGTAAGTGCTTATCTCCTTCATTCTGGGAGTGCCTGCATCCTGGGCGGAAATCCACCTGGATTTCATAAAGGTGTACAGCAGGCCAACTAAGCCCATGAGGGGAACGGCATAGATCAAATTTTCCATAATGCTTGTCTAAAAATTTTGGTCGGCAAAAATAGGGTAAAGAAGGCAGAACTCATAGCCGGAGAACCCCAAAATACCGGTAATACCCCCCGAATTGTACAAATTTTGCCCCTTCCCTGTCTTACCTTTGATGGAGGGATAGCATATTTGCTTTAAATTGCATTTACCCAAGAGGATAAAAAAATATGAAAAAAATTATTTTTACCAGTTTGTTTTTAAGCGCTTTTGCTCTGGTTTCTGTTGCTCAAAACACGAAAAAATCTGCTGCTGCCACTCCTTCAAAGAAGTCTGATAAAGCCAGTTCGTTGCAGTCGTATGATAAACAGAAGCAGGAAGAAGCAGCAAGGCAGGATGAAAAGTCAAAGAAGGAATATGAATTACAAGTGAAGGAAGAAAGATTGAAAGAAAGGAACCATATTAAAAGAGAACAGGAAGAGCGAAATGCCGATCCGGAGGCTGCAAGGAGGAAAGATGAAAAAGCAAAAGAAGTAACAATGAAATCGCAGGAAAAAGAAGCGAGCATGAAATCCTCCCAGCGGGAACGGGAAAAAGTGAACTCCCGGAAAATACGTCCTCTATTAAAAGAAAAAGCAAATGCGGAGATTCAGCAGCAACAATAATAGTTTGATTTTTTAATTTTTTGTTCAGGCGCTTTTTTAGCGCCTTTTCTTATTCTAATTTTTTCCAAACTTCGGCCAGGCATTCAATAATATGTGAAGGTTGCATACTGTGCCTGCTGTATTTGGCGGTGGCCAGGTCTCCTGCAGAACCGTGGAGGAAGACACCCAATATGGCTGCTTCGGGTAAGGGATACCCCTGGGCCAATAATCCGGTTATTAATCCTGTGAGTACATCTCCCGAGCCCCCTTTTGCCATTCCGTCGTTTCCATTTGTATTAATATAAACCTTTCCTTTTGGTGTGAAAATGCAGGTATGATGTCCCTTAAGTACAATATAGATGCCGAGATCCATAGATACATTTTGGGCCAGGTTAATCCGATTGAATACATTTTGAGATTTACCAAAAAGCCTGTCAAATTCCAGTGGATGGGGCGTAATAACACATTCCTTATGCTGAAAGCTCCTGAAATCAGCAACCTGGAGGAGATTTAATGCGTCTGCATCAAGCAAATAGGGGGCCTGAATTCCCGGGAGGGAATGAAGAAGTGCCTGCCGGGTTTTTTCATCTGTTCCGATGCCTGGCCCAATACCAACGGATTGGAATTTGTTAAAGGGTATAGTTCTTTCAAATTTTTCTTTACCCGAAAATTCGCAAAGGGCTTCCGGAATGACGGCCGGGAGAATGGCGGATTCTTCCTCCGGAACACACAAGGTGGTTTTTCCTGCGCCGGAAGCCAAACAGGCGCGGGCTGCGAGCACGGCGGCCCCCATCATCCCATGTTGGCCGGCAACCAAACAGGCATTACCAAATGTTCCTTTATGACCAAACGGATTCCGGGGCCGGATTATCATTTGAATGAGGCTTTCCTCTATGGTTTCGAAGAGCGTGTCTGTTTCTTTTTCAAAATTTTGGGATAGACCGATGTCAAGAATATGGACATTCCCTACAAGCAGTCCGTTATCATCCATTAACAAGGCCAGCTTATAAGACTGAAAGCTTAGGGTGTGCGTAGCCGGTAGTACCTCCTGGGGCTTAGAAGGCCCATCCGAAAATAGACCGGAGGGAAGGTCGATGGCAAGGGTAATTCCCCGGTGTTTTTGCAGATGCCTGATTAATTCCAGTGCCAGTCCATCCAATGGCTTGTTTAGCCCGGTACCAAATAGAGCATCTACCAAAATACCATCTTCTGAAAGGAAGGGAAAGGATTCCGCATTTTGGCAAAAGACGATAGCGGGTGTTAATTGATGGAGCCGGTGGAGGTTTTCAAAAAAATCCGGACTGCCCCCTGATCCGGTTTCCAAAATAAAAACCCGGACTTCCTTTCCCGCAATAATTAACTGCCGGGCCAAAGCCAAACCATCCCCGCCGTTATTCCCCTTACCGCAAAAAATATAAAACAGTTGTTTATTTTCAAAATTCCCGGAGATCCATTCAAACAGTTTGGTGGCGGCTCTTTCCATAAGCTCAATAGAGCGGAGGCCCTGGTGATGGATGCTGATTGCATCCCATTCCCGAAACTGCAGGTTATTGAAAATTTTCACAGGATAAATTTAAATCCTTGATGTTAGAAAATAAAAATTTCGGAATAGGTTTTATTCCTGAAAATTAAATTGACAATTGGTGATCATGAATTACAAAGCGGAAATTCATTAAATCCGAAGTTATTTGATGTGATTTGGCCGGGAAATGGAAGTATGTGGGGCTGGGTAGGGGAGAATTTAAAAAAGTGAATATTGAAAATATTTCAGTATTTCCGAAGAGTGGAGAAAATCTCTTTTGATTGCAATTTTATTACTCGCTGTGATGAATATTTGAATCGATGGTATTGTTGTGAAAGGAATTTAGCATAATAGATTGCGATGGAGCAGGTGGTTGAATTTTGATCAACTTATACTAAATATTCATCAGTCATGTTTTTTGGGATGCAATTTTTTATTTGGTATTTTTATTACAGGGGGACCGGGGCGATAGCCCCGGGGGAGAGGCGCATGGGAAGCGTTTTAAGGAGTCCCTTTCTTCGTCCGGCATTTGTTTTATTACCAATTTTTCCTGTGTCGGCTATTTCAACTTAGAATCTTTCAAGACAGTGAGGTTTTCCCTTTTATAGAATATACCTTTTAATAAATCAATTTAAATGAAACCTTAAGTGGGTTATTATCTCCCTACTTCTTTAACCCCCGGGGTCATAAATAATATTCACGAGGTTATTGGTACTGAGGTCGGTGTCAATAAAAAAGGCCTTACGTTGCCTTCCGTCGTTAATTTCCAAAACGGAGGTATTTGGAATTATGGCCCCCAGATTTTCTGCAATAAAGGTTATTTTATTGGGACCTGGGTTAACCTGAACAGTGAGAAACTGCGGCTTTTTTTTCACTGCCATATCCTGAACTACCCACTTATCGTTGATGCGCAAAGAAATGGTATCACCGTCTTCTACTGCATCGTCCCATATAGCAAGGGTAATTTCTTTTGCTCTTACGGAGATATTTCCAACCGGTTGGGTGTTTCTCTTCAGCAATTCAGCATCCGGTTGTTTCCGGTTCCTGGGAGGGATAAAATTTCCCAAACTATCTCTTGATAGCAATTCCGGATGGGCACTTATATTGTCAGGAGAATTCAATCTTTCGTAATATTCTCTCAGGATGATGCTCTCTTCGGGCGTTGGATCTTTCGCTTCATAAAAAACGCGTATGGCAATGAAACTGGCTCTTTCATCTTTTTCATCCTTGTGGTCGAGTTCTGCAATTCCTTTCTCCGTTTTTAATTCTAATTTCCCCGTAGTGGAGGGCTTCCGGCCAAATTGGTCCGTAAACAGGATCAGGATATTCATGCCTGTATCCAGCCGGATATCTTCCTCCGGCCTGCTAACGGTAAGATTTACCTGATCTATAACGGGAATACCGTTGCAGGTAAGCGATAAAGTACCATTGCCTGTTTTCTTTCTGAAATTAAAGTTGGCGAGGATATCTCTATTATTGACAAAAATACTGTCGTGTATTCCATAATAGGGAGAATCAGGATTGGCATTCAGGATATCATAAGTTTTTGGGCTTACCCATTTTTGGTCTGAGGTTTTTTGAAATGAAAAATTATCATCCTGCAAAACACGGAATATCCTTTTTTCTTCGGGGGTGAAGATTGTATTTTGAGCTTTTGAAAAGGCAGGAGGCAGGAGCCTTTGCAAGGTTGCTTCAAAATTTCCGTTTAGGTTCCGGTGCAAATCGAGGTAACCCGAAAAGTTTTCAAAGAGCCTGGGATTTGCGCCTTCGTTCTCCGTAAGGATTGGCTTACCAATTGCAATTTTCCGAATATTCCTTTTTGCAAAAAGAAGGGTAAACGTATAACTTTTATTTCCTGATTGGAGTATAGCTTCGGCCGGGTAGAGTAAATTTTTTTCCGGTTCGGCAATTTTAAGTTTGAAAATTACCGCACTGTCGGTATGCTGAAATTTATTAAATGTCCATTCCCCTGCAAAGGGATCCTGCTGCGCATGTGCCTGTGAGGCGAGCCCCAAAAATAGAAGGCAGGAAACAAAGTATGGAAAGTACTTAATCATTCAAATAATTCCAGTTTGTTCTTGGGCCTGCGGTTATCCTGCCATAAGAAGCCCCTCAGGGTTTTTTGTTCCTGGGGTATTTGCCGGAGTGGGTACATGGTGCCATTTACATCATTAATAAATTTCACCTTATTTAATTGCCTGTTTTCAAAATAAATATCAATCACATCCGATTTACTTCGGTTCATTCCAATATAGGCGCTATCCTCGTCCTGTGGGTAATAAATACTTTCTGCCGGAGATCCCTTAACCCTTGCGTAATCTATAACGCCATCTTTGAAATATCCGTTGATGGTCCGCCCGCTGATTTGGTTAAAGATCTGCGGTTCCGGATTGTTGATCAGTAAACCATTATAATAAACATAAATTCTCTCCGGCTTTTGATTCTTGGTAAACAGGTACATAGTATCCCCGGTTAGTTGGGTTTTCCCATTCCAAACGATTGGATTTGTAAATAACTTAAACACGGAGTCTTCGGTGGAATAATGAAGGCTATCACTCACGGCCTGGAGGGAGTCGTTGAAAATCCTTACATGGTGAAATGCAATAAAATAACGGATACTGTCTTTCGCGAGATCCACCGATTTTATTTGATCCATTGTGTCTTTATTAATTGCAGGCAGGAGGGTATCGGGTGTAGGATTTGTTTCTGATGGAATCATTAATACTGAATCCCGGCGTTGAATGTGGTTAAGCGTATCTGGCCTTGAAATCGGGTGCTTAGATATATTAATTTCCTTTCGGGCGCTATCTGTTTTTTTTTCTTCGGTTATCCTGTTCAGGCTGAGGTCTTTCATATCCAAATCTGCTACGTCATTCCCATTTTTTGCATCGGGATTGTTGAGGTGTAAGTTGGGCAGGCTGTGGTTTTGGGTACTGTCGTATTTCCGGAGGCCGGAGAAGAGGGTATCGGCAGAAATATAGGTTGAATCATTTTCGCGGTAAATTATCATGACCGGTTTCCGGGTGGCAAGGAACGAATTTTTTTTCCTGTCGAGCAGGATCATATTCCCCAGTACCGTAACCTTGTTCGCGCTATCCACCAGTTTTCCCATTCCTTCAATTTGCACTACACCGCTTTTCTCATCCGTAGCAATCCGGTCTCCACTCATAAAGTGGGTGCTGTCGCTAAATGAGGTACGATTTAAGAAAATAGCTTCGCCGGTTTTTAAATTATAAGTTCCCGAGCTGGTATTTATTGTGCCATCTGTTGTTTTAATACGGGTAGGGGAGATAAAACTGGCGGTCTGCAATTCTGTGTTGTATAGGAGACTGTCGGCACGAATGTCGTATTTGGGGTCTTTTAAGTTTACTGCCTGCTTAAAATATACATCCTTGGTATCAGAATAATAGGTGGCATTGGTACTGGTTAGGATGGTTTTTCCGTTTATAACTTTTCCTCCCTTCGTATAATTGGCGATGCCGGTTTGTATATTGTAATCGAGGTCATCGGTATAAAGGGTAGCCTTACCATCGGTAAGTTTCACGTTTTTTTTCAGGTAAGCCGTCTTGCTGTTCCCCAAATATTTCAGGTAATCGGCATAGGTATGTACCGTATCTGCATCATTAATATGTACGTGCCCAAAAACTTCGGCAATACCGCTTTCCTGGTTTAATAATATGCTGTCTCCGCTCAGAAAGGTATTTCCCTGCCGCACTCTGGCATTTCCAGCCAGCATGATGAGTGTAGCCGTATCATTTTTTTGTTGCCTGAAACTTTTGGCGCCAATTATTTGGATGATTTTAGAAGAGGTATCGGTTAGGGCTACCTGCGCATTCACAGGCTGGCAAAAAAGGAAAGCACAGGCGGCCAGAAACAAATATATAAACAGAGGTCCCTTAAGCATTAGAATGGTATCTCATTCGCAAAAATGAGAATAATATTGTTAAGGATACCCTTATTCATTAAGGCTTTGCTTTTTGGATGAGGTAAGGTGAATTAACGGTATCAGGCAGTGGAATGGAAAGCGGCTCCCTGGTATTTTTCCTTCCAATCAATGAAATATTTACATAGCGCCTGGGGTTAATCCGAATATCATCTAAGAGCAGATTGAGTTTATTGCTTGTAGAGGTAAGGTTCTGGTAAAGAGAAGGATCATTTATTAATTTACCCAGGGTTCCCGAAGGTTGATTCATGTTTGTGAGAATTAATTTCAGGTTGCTAACGGCAGCATCCAGGGTATCGAGGGTATTTTTGAGGTTCATTTGGGCCAGGTTATTAGTCGTTTTATCGAGATTGCCCAATACGTTTGAAATTTTATCATTGTTTTTTGCCAGGTTACCGCTTACCGATTCAAAATTATTGAGGGTTTTGGCAAGGCTTCCGGTTTGGGTGTTTAACAATACCTGGAGGTTGGCTGCACTTATGGTGAGGGAAGCCGCAACCTGGTTGAGGTGCTCGAGTGCAGAGGCGATGTTATTCTTGGCTTTGGGGTCAACAATGGAGTTGAAATTTCCCATTAATTTATCAATAGAACTTACGGCATTCCGCACTTCGTATAACACGGGATCAACCTTCTTAAGGAGGTCGTTTAATGCGCCTTCATTTTCTTCGGTATTTATCATGCCATTATTCGGGATATAAGATTTTGAATCCCCCATTTTTATATCCACGCTGGTGGTGCTTAACAGGTTGGGGTTAATGATGGCAATTGAATTAGCCGGAATATCAATATCTTTTGTAATGGTAAGGGTCACCAAAATCTCGTGCATATCTTTGGTGGAGGTTAATTTGGCTACATTTCCCACCTGCATGCCGTTTATTACCACCGGGTTGGAGGGGGCAAGCCCGTTTACATCCGTAAAATGCGCTACCAGTGTTTTGGAATTGCTGAATAAACGTTTCCCTTTTAAATAATTAATGCCAAGAATAAGAAGGACTATTGATAAAAGAGCCATGATGCCCACTTTTACCTCATTTGATATTTTCACCTGGTTATCTTGTTTGCTTAATAATTATTAGTTGTTGCCTGGGTTTTCATTTGGATGATTTGGCCGATAAAATTACATAACCTTCGATATATTATTAAATTGAGATATGCTTTTTAATCAGACGCAGGTTTTAATTTGATTTTGCATTGGCCTCTTCCAATTGCTTTTTATACAGGACAACTGCTTTTGTAATAGCTTCTGCCAGCTCCTGTTGCCCTTTTTCACTGTTAATATACCGTTCATCTTCGGGGTTATTAATAAAACCGGTTTCTATTAAAATGGCAGGCATATTGGTGGCTTGAAGCACCCATATCCCCTTTTGCCGCTGGTTTACACCCAGGGCAGGTCTTCCGGTTGCTTCAATTTGATCATTTATCAGGGTGCCAATTTTATCGCTCTTGAGCTGGTAACGGCTCATATAAATTTTAGCAAGCATCCTACCCTCGGGAGTGGTAAAATCAAAAGCCGAAGTAGTGGAATCCATATCGGAATCTGCTTCCACTTCAAATTCTCCCACTTCATTCATTATGGCCTTAAGCTTATCACTGGTTTTGTGAGCGGCAAACAAATAAACGGTGGTTCCTTTTGCGGCAAGGGGCAATTTGAAATATTCGTACACCGGCTCTACTACATGATAGGGAGTACTTATTTTCTTTCTTTTCTTCCCTTTTCCTTTATAGGTTATTTTATGCCGGGTAACGGTACGGGTACCAATTTGCCTTCGTCCTGTTTTTAAAGGCCCCGAATCGGCATGGATACATATAAACAGGTCGCCTTTATTTTCGTTGGCAATTCTCGCCTTTTCTTTTGGGTCCTGATAAATATCGGTGGTGCGGGTAGGTACAACCGTTACATCGGGTAGCTGTTTTTTTAATTCGGCCACCAGCTTCATGGAAATAGACAGGGTTACATCCTTTTCCCTGGAGCCCAGCGAATGTTCATATTGGCCCACCGCACCTGCATCTTTTCCTCCGTGCCCTGCATCCACAATGATAGTTTTCAGGGTTTTCCCCGTTTGAGCCCGAAGGGGAGCTGAAAACAAGGTAAGCACAGCTATAGCCAAACTTATAGCTTCAAGCCTGATTTTTAACATGGTTATTAGAATTTTACAGTTTGCATTAGCGGAATTATTCACCAATACATTCTGTCTTTATGTTTATTTTTGCCGCATTGCTACGGTATGAGCCATACGTCCAAAGGTAACGCAAAAATAGGATCCCTGCTGATTAGCGCCCTTGTATTAATGGCAATAACGGTATTTAGTTTAGCCGATCCGCACCGGAGTTTTCAATTTCACATCTGTTTAACGGATTCCCCGCCTCCCACATTGCACCGGGATACTTTTTCTCATGAGAAAAATATACCCAAAAAGCAGGCATTCCTCGCTACTGAACAGGGGGATTCAGGGGTAATAAATAATGGATTAAGAGATTCCTCAAATCTAACGGTAATGGACACAAGTACAGGACGTAAAATACCCTTTGCAGATACCCTATCCTTCAAAGTGTCCCGCGATTCGTTATCTACACCGGTATCGTATCATGCCGATGATTCGATGGTGCTGGATGTTCCTGGGAAAAAACTGATGCTTTATGGACGAAAATCGCAGGTTAATTATGAAGATAACCAGCTCACCTCTCCCTATATAGAATATAATAACTCCAATAACCTGGTTACTGCCTACCTGAAAATTGACAGTACCGGTGAAGAAATTAATTACCCTGAGTTTAAACAGGGAGATTTTTCTTCGAAGAGTGATACCATATTTTTTAATATGAAAACCGGGAAAGGCCTTACCAAAGGTACCTACACCCAACAGGGCGAAATGTATGTTTATGGGGAGAAAATTAAAAAAGTGGACCCTTCTGTTTTTTACGTAAAACGCGCCCGATTCACAACCTGCGACCTCGATACACCCCATTTTGCTTTTATCAGCAATAAGATAAAATTCATCAGCAAGAAAACCGCATTTAGCGGCCCGGTACATCCCGAATTTGAAGGTGTTCCTATTCCGGTTTATCTGCCCTTCGGTATTTTCCCGCTTCAGCAGGGGCGGCACTCGGGCCTGATTGCACCCTCCTTCACCTCCAACGAACAGCAGGGCCTTGCTCTGGAAGGGCTGGGGTATTATAAAGTATTTAACCCCTCCTGGGATGCCGTGCTCCGGGGTACCATTTATTCCTATGGAGGATGGACTGCCTCTATTAATCCCCGTTACTTTAAGCGGTATCGGTATAATGGGTCCCTTTCTTTCAGTTATCAGAGTTTTAAGCAGAATTTTAAAGGCGATCCGGATTTCGTGAAAAACAATTCGATGAGCCTCACCTGGAACCACGGTGCCGATACCAGGGCCAGGCCGGGCGTTACTTTTACTTCGTATGTAAACCTGGCAAGCAGCAAGTTTAATGAACAGGTACCCAATAGCGCCATCCGGAATATTTCCAATCAAATGTCATCCACCATTTCCTATGGCAAGGTATGGAAGGATAAGCCCTATAATATTCAATTGACCGCAAGTGAGAATCAGAATACCGCATTGCGGATTTTTAATATCAATTTCCCTGATGTAAACTTTAACCTGAATACCATTTACCCTTTCCGGAAAAAGGAACCCGTAGGCGCCCAGAAATGGTATGAAAATTTAGGAATAGGGTTGAATACACGCGCTACAAGCCAGTCGAGCTTTTATGATACAGCCGGTAATATTGGCGCACAACTTGCCAATAGGTTCAGGTGGAGTGCCGATCATATTGTACCCATCACGTTATCCCTTCCACCCATAGGGCCACTTCAGGTATCTCCGGGCGTCAGCTATAATGAGCGTTGGTATCAGGCTAAGCAATTATTAAGTTGGAATAATACGGATAAAAAACTTGATACGGCTTTTAAAAAAGGATTCTATACCAGCCGGGATCTGTCCTTCAGCTTAAGCGCCACCACCCGTATTTTCGGGATGTTCGGGTTTAATAAATCAAGTAAGGTGCAGGCCATCCGCCACGAAATAAGGCCCACCATTTCGTTAGCTTACAAACCCGACCTGGCCAGCCGGAATTATTACCTGGTGCAGGTTGATACCCTGGGTAACAGGCAAAGTAAATCCTATTTCGAAGGGAATATCAATCAACCTTTTTCGCCGGGTAAATTTGCCGGACTTACTTTTGAAATTGATAATATCCTGGGTATGAAAGTGCGCAGCAACAAAGACACAGGCGAGGCGGCTTTGAAGAAAGTTTCCTTACTGGATGGGTTAAGTATAAGAGGCAATTATAACTTCCTGGTTGATTCCTTTAAACTCAGCCCTTTCAATTTTTCCATGCGAAGTAACATCCTGAATAAGATAAACATTAATGCCTATGCAACCTTGGATCCATATTATTACGATACCACCGGCCGAAGGAGAAATACCTATGCCTGGAATGCCGGTAAATTTTCTCTGGGCCCGGTAACTTCCGGATCTGTATCTCTGTCCAGTTCTTTCAGAGGGGGAGATAATAAACTGTCTAATGAAACATCAATTCCAAGCCAGGATCAATTGTATCAGGCAGGAATGACACTGGATGAATACCAGCAGGAAGCCGCTTATGTACAAAACAACCCCGGTGAGTTTGCCGATTTTTCCATTCCCTGGAGTGTTGATCTTACGTATTCAATGCGCTTCAGCCGGGGCTTCGATCCAATCCGGAAAGGATTTAAAACGTCCCTTTCGCAGGATATAAACTGGAATGCTTCCACTAACCTGACTCCCCGGTGGAAACTGGGGATGACAGGCTATTATAATATCAAAACAAAGGAGTTGGGTACTATAACGATGTACCTTACCCGCGAGTTGCATTGCTGGCAGATCAGCATCAATATCTCCCGTTCGCCCACTTATAAGTTCTTTACCATCAACATTTCCCCCAGGTCTTCTATGCTTCGCGATCTGAAAATTAACCGTACCCGGTATTTCTACGATTTGTAATTAATATCCCATTTGAAAGAAAACAGGCTGGAGGAATTTTGTATGATATTTTTTTAGCAGCAGGGCTCCCTGAAACTCGTTCGATGATTTTTTTCAAAAGAAAAAGTTCCTATTCAGCAAATGAAATGGCAGACGGGTCAATATCGTTCAACGGATTGGAAACATAGGCGTTCCACATCACCTGCCTGGCTTCTGATTTTAATTTTTCTAAATCCTTTCCAATGGGAGAAATGGCCGGGAAGTATTGCAACTCGATCGGAAGGGGTAGGAGGTAAAATTTTTTATGAATAGGCATGGCCCTTTTTGTTCCACTGATCACAGCCGGAATTATTTCATTTCCGGTTGCCAGCGATAACCGGAATGCGCCATCGTAAAAAGTTTTCAATGGCATATTCGTACGGTTCCGGGTACCCTCCGGATAAATGCACATGTGGTATCCCATTTGAAGCACTCTTCTCATTTCATCGAAACTGGAAGACCTGCTTTTATCATTTTTCCGATCTACCAGCACCGAGCCTTTTGCATAGAACCAACCAAAGAGGGGAATTTTAGTAAAGGTCTTTTTTGCAATGGTTTTATTGGCGCCAGGCACATAAGGCGCCGAAATAGGCGCATCCAAAAAGGCATTATGGTTGTAAATTACAATATAGGTTTTCCCATTTTTGAAATTTTCCCGACCCCTGATCTTTAACCGGCATCCGATCAGGGTTAGCCACATAAACATCCAGCATTTGGCGACCTGCAAAAAATAAATTTGCCCCTTCCTGCCCGGAATCAGGTAAGCGATCATGGAGGGGATAAAAATGATTAAAAAGGTTCCTACAAAAGTGATCAACCCCCAAAAAGCCCAAAAGCGGGCAAATATATTTTTAAATAATTTCATGATAAAGGATCCTGGATCTTCCAGTTAATGGGCATTCTTTTGTTTTTGCTAAGATATTGATTGGCTTTTGAAAAATGCTTACATCCAAAGAAACCGTTATTGGCCGCCAATGGAGAGGGGTGCGCCGCCTTCAATACGAGGTGTTTGTTTTCATCTATCAATCCCTGTTTTTCCTGAGCAAATTTCCCCCATAACATAAATACGGTGTTGGTGGTTTCTGCAGATATGGTTTCAATAACCTTATCGGTAAATTCGGCCCAACCATATTTTGCATGGCTGGCCGGCTCTCCAGCCCTTACGGTAAGGATGGCATTGAGTAAGAATACCCCTTGTTCTGCCCAATGGGTAAGATCGCCATACCCCGGAGGCATTTCAATTCCCAAATCGGATCGTAACTCTTTAAAAATATTACCCAGAGAGGGGGGAGGAGGAATTCCACGCGGTACAGAAAAACTAAGACCTTGTGCCTGGCCTGCGCCATGATAGGGATCCTGCCCCAGAATTACCACTTTAACTTCTTTAAAAGGGGTGGAATTAAACGCATTGAAAATTAAACTGCCCGGAGGAAAAATAGTTTTTCCCTGCGCCCTTTCCGTTTTAATAAAGGTTACGAGTTGGAGAAAATAGGGTTTGGTAAACTCTTGTTTTAAAACCTGCTTCCAGGAAGGATGAATTTGTACATCCATAAAATGGCGTTAAGAATAATGCAAAATAAAGAGGAAAATGAAGAACTAACCTTCGTAATGTTGAAAACTGACCTGGCTCAAATTTTTTCTTTTATCAGCCCAATACCTTTGGACGGTTTAAATTTTACATAACGAAATAATTTATTATACTATGGATTTGTTCAAGTACCCGGCCGAACCATTCCGGATAAAAGTGGTGGAACCGGTAAAAATGGTTTCTTGTAATGACCGGGAAAGGATCATTAAGGAAGCCGGATACAATACGTTCTTAATTTCTTCTGAGGATGTGTATATTGATTTACTTACCGATAGTGGAACCAATGCCATGAGCGATTCGCAGTGGGCGGGCATGATGAAAGGGGATGAGGCCTATGCCGGCAGCCGGAATTTTTTCCACCTGGAAAGTGTAATTCAGGATTGTTTTGGCTTTAAGTACATGATTCCAACTCACCAGGGAAGGGGTGCAGAGAATATCCTTTCACAGATTGCCATAACCCCCGGCCAATATGTTCCGGGAAATATGTATTTCACAACCACCCGCTACCACCAGGAACGGAATGGCGGTATCTTTTATGATATTATCTGTGATGAAGCCCACGATGCAGGGTTGAATGTTCCCTTTAAAGGAAATATTGATCTGGATAAACTCCGGAATCTGATTAATGAAAAGGGGGCAGAAAATATCGCTTATGTATGTGTTGCAGTAACGGTGAACCTGGCTGGTGGACAGCCTGTTTCCATGGAAAATATGCGTGCCGTTAGGGAACTGACGCAGCAGCACGGCATTAAAGTATTTTTTGATGCCACAAGATGTGTAGAAAATGCCTACTACATAAAAGAACAGGAACCCGGATTTGAACATAAATCCATAAAAGAAATTGTCCGGGAAATGTTTAGCTATGCAGATGGCTGCACCATGAGCGGGAAAAAGGATGGAATCGTCAATATCGGAGGATTTCTATGTATGAATGATGATGATCTTTTTACCCAGGCAAAGGAACTGGTGGTTGTGTATGAAGGAATGCCTTCGTATGGTGGAATGGCCGGCCGCGATATGGAAGCGCTTGCCATTGGGCTGGAAGAAGCTATGCAATATGAGTATATCGAGCATCGCATAAAACAGGTCAGGTATTTGGGCGACAGGCTACGGGAAGCAGGAGTGCCAATTATTGAACCCGTGGGTGGCCATGCCGTTTTCTTAGATGCGAAAAGATTTTGCCCACACCTTAGCCAGGATCAATTTCCAGCGCAGGCGCTGGCTGCCAAATTATATGCGGTGAGCGGAGTCAGAAGTATGGAAAGAGGAATCGTTTCAGCAGGAAGGGATAAAGTGACCGGTAAAAACCATGTGCCAAAACTGGAAACCGTAAGGTTAACCATTCCGAGAAGAGTTTATACTTACCGGCACATGGATGTAGTGGCAGATGCAGTTATTAATTTATTCAAACAGAAAGAGAATATTCGAGGATTAAAGTTTGTGTATGAACCCAGGCAATTGAGGTTTTTTACGGCCCGGTTTGAGGAGGTTAACGTTAATAAATCTACGGCTGTTAAGTCTGGAACTCTTGCCCATAACAGCATTTAGAGATTAGACTGGATGGGATGTTTTCCCGTTGTGATATAAATTCAAGTATGGCAAGGCGGAAGCACCGAACTGATTATTTGGGAATGAATCCGATTGCCTGTTCTATTCAATAGTAAACCCGAACCTGGTTGAGATCGGAATGTTTTTTAGAGAGATCATTTCTTTTCGTTTTCGAATTTGAGAAAAATTACTGCCTTTTAGAACAAACCTGCGTTCTGTTTATTATATCTTTTGGGCTAATGGAGTTATGGTTATCTGCGTTTTGTTATTATCTCTTTTAACGGACAGATAATGCTTTCACTCCCATTTTACCTTTAATATTTGGGATATGCCAACATTTAAAAACCTGGACGAATGGATCAAGAAATTTCCCGAATTGGGGCCTGTAATTAACCTCGAACCCGTTACCTGGATCAATAGGGAAAAGTGGAAGATGTCAGAGGAACTGAAAAGTCTTCCCGGGAATATCAGCATGGAGGATGGCAGAAGGTTTATGGATAGGTATAGCTTTTATCTTGAAAAAGCGTTTCCCGAAGTTTTAGAAGGGGGAGGGAAAATAATTTCCCCGCTTCGGGAAATAAAAACATTTTGGAACTTTCGGAATAATTTATCGAACACTCCGGTGGATGGCCGGTTGTTTCTAAAGTGCGATCATGCCTTACCGGTAGCTGGTTCCATTAAGGCAAGGGGAGGATTTTTTGAGGTCCTTAGTTTCGCTCACCGGCTGGCAGTGAAGGAAGGGTTGATAGGAGAGGAGGAGGCAGGCGATTTCAGCCTTCCAAAATTTAAAGCCTTGTTTTCAAAATATTGTATTGGGGTAGGATCTACCGGTAACCTGGGATTGAGTATTGGAATTATAAGTGCTAAACTTGGCTTCAGGGTAAATGTGTACATGAGCCATGATGCAAAAGAATGGAAGAAAGATCTTCTAAGGCAAAAGGGGGCCAACGTAATTGAAGAAAAGGGAGATTTTGGAGTAGCCATTTCCAAAGGCAGGGCCGAAACGCTCGGTAATCCTTATGGGTATTTTGTGGATGATGAAAACAGTAAAAAGCTTTTTTTAGGTTACAGTCTGGCTGCCTACGAAATTCAAAGCCAATTGCAGGAAGCGGGTATTTTGGTAAATAAAGATCACCCCTTGTTTGTTTATTCCCCCTGCGGGGTAGGCGGTTCACCCGGAGGGGTCATGTGGGGATTGAAAAATTTATTTGGTGATGCGGTGCATTCCTTTTTTGCAGAACCCACTCATTCCCCTTCCGTATTGATGGGTTTAATTACCGGGAAAATGGAACGGGTTTGTGTACAGGACTTTGGAATTGATAACCATACCGAAGCCGATGGATTGGCTGTAGGCAGGCCGTCGGCATTTGCTACAGGAATAATAAAGAAATTGGTTAGCGGAATTTATACGCTTAACGATAATTCTCTTTTTGAGTTATTAAGAAATTTGTATGATACCGAAAATATTTTTATCGAACCTTCTGCTACTGCAGGATTAATAGGCCCCGAAAAAATCCTTGGCTCCACGTATCTATCCGATCATAAAATTGATCCATCTAAAATCACCCACATTGCATGGTCTACCGGTGGTGGATTGCTTCCTGCCAACGTTCGAAATGAATTGTTGAAACCCTGAGTAACGCTGTTTTATTGATGCTGTGTTTTCCTTACTTCTAATAGGATGTTTAATTCTATTAACCGGAACGGATACTTTTAAGTGGATTTTGATTGGCAGCATAGGCCGATTCTATTGACGCAAAAGAAAATATGATTTTTGTCAGGAAAATATAGCGGGAATTGTCTGTGTGCCTTTCGAGAAGTGGAATTTCTTTAAAAAAAAACTTCTTCTGCCTTTATTATGCGAGGTTGGTTTTTTACGCTTTAAAACATTAAGGTAATTTTGTGCCCGATTTGATAATCGATATCAGGAAAAATCAATTGTATGGCTATAATTATTGAACCCTTCAGAATTAAATCCGTTGAACCACTCACCTTTACCACCCGTCCCCAACGGGAGCAGATATTAAAAGAAGCGAAGAATAACCTTTTTTTGATTAAAGCAGAACATGTTTTAATTGACCTGTTAACCGATAGTGGCACTTCTGCCATGAGTGCGAAGCAATGGGCCGGAATAATGGTAGGTGATGAATCTTATGCCGGCTCTCAGAGTTTTTACCGGTTTCAGGAAGTTGCAAAGAAAATTACCGGGTATAAAAATATCATTCCTACGCACCAGGGCAGGGCCGCGGAGAAAATTATTTTCAGCATCCTCGGTGGAAAAGGAAAAACATTTGTGAGCAATACGTTCTTTGATACTACGCGTGGAAATATTGAATATTCGGGAGCAGAGGCGCTTGATTTTTTGACGGAGGAAGGAAAGATTCCTCAACATATTGCCCCTTTCAAAGGTAATATGGATACCGTTGCTCTCGAAGCGTTTATAAAGAACCGGGGAGCGGAAAATATTCCGATGTGTGTAATGACCATCACCAACAACTCGGGAGGAGGACAACCTGTTTCCATGCAGAATTTAAGAGAAACAGCTGCTATTTGCAGAAAGTATGGGATTCGATTTTTTATTGATGCCTGCCGTTTTGCCGAAAATGCTTATTTTATTAAAAAGCGGGAAAAAGGATTCGAAAACAAATCCGTGCTGGCTATTTCACAGGAAATATTTTCTCTGGCAGATGGTTGTACCATGAGTGCAAAAAAAGACGCCCTGGTTAACATCGGAGGCTTCCTGGCTATTAATGATGATGCATTAGCATTGGAATCTAAAAACCTGTTGATTATTACAGAAGGCTTTCCCACTTATGGAGGCCTTGCCGGTCGCGACCTGGAGGCTATGGCGCAGGGGCTTGAGGAAGTATTGGACGAAGAGTACCTGAAATACCGCCTGCGAAGCATAGAATACATGGGAGAAAAACTTTCTGCTGCCGGGGTGCCCATGATTCTTCCTACCGGCGGGCATGCAATTTACCTGGATGCAAAGGCATTTCTTCCCCAGATTCCTGCTTCGGAAATGCCCGGGGTAGCATTGGCGAATGCCCTTTATTTGGAAGGAGGAATACGGGGGGTTGAAATTGGATCGTTGATGTTTGGAAAATATGATGAAAACGGAGATCACATCGCCCCTCCCATGGAACTGGTTCGATTGGCCATACCCCGGAGGGTTTATACCCAAAGCCATATCGATTATGTTTGCGAGATTATTATTGAAGTATTCCGGAAAAGAGAACAATATAGTGGTTATAAAATCACCTACGAATCTCCGTTATTACGCCATTTTACCGCGCATTTGGAGTAATTCTTAAACAGGGCTGTGGCATGCGATGTTAAATTTCCAGCATTTTTCGGAACTATATAAAACCTGAAAATTTTAAACCAATATCATTATGAATACAAAAGAAATGGATAAAGCACAGGGGCATTGGATACTGGCAAAAATGGGGAAAAGAGTATTACGGCCGGGTGGAAAGGAACTAACCCAGAAATTGATTGCCGCACTTGACATCAATCCGCAGGATGATATGGTTGAATTTGCACCCGGGCTTGGCTTCACAGCCAGGCTTGCCCTCGCAGGTAACCCCCATTCTTATATAGGCGTAGATGCAGATCCGGATGTGATTAGCCTGTTGACACGTCAATTGAAAGGAGATAATGTGCAATTTAGGTTAAGCAATGCAGCCAATACGGGGCTTGAATCCAACTCAAAAGATAAAGTGATAGGAGAGGCGATGCTAACCATGCACGCCGATCACCGCAAATCAGAAATAATCAAAGAATCTCACAGGATACTTAAGAAGGGCGGCTTGTACGGCATTCATGAGTTGGGTCTAAGGGATGTGGATGAGCATTTAAAAAGTGAAATCCAACGCGAACTGGCCCTAACGATAAAGGTTAATGCCAGGCCTCTTACCGAAGTTGAATGGCGGGAATTATTGGAAAAGGAAGGGTTTGTAATCAGGAAAGTTTTTACCAACCAGATGCTGCTTCTCGAAACGAAAAGGGTTGTTGGCGATGAAGGGTTTTTCAGGTCGTTGAAGATTGGGTTCAATATATTAAAAAATGGGCAGGCCAGAAGGCGGATCGTGGAAATGAGGAACACCTTTAAAAAATACCGGGCACACATGAATTCAATCGCTATTATTGCAGAAAAAATGTAAAGATCCTCCTTCTCTGAAGCGAACGAAAATTTATCTCAATCCATGCAGCCACTTATTAAGCAAATCCGGGATCTGGAAGAAATTTCCGCCCAATTAGAAATTGACATCGTCCATAGGAAGGAATTGTTATCCTCGCTTGGAGAATATACAAACCAGTTTATTGAAAGCTTACCTACGGCCTTGTCTTTTATAGATAAGGATGTAAATAAAGGAAATCTAAAGATTTCTAATCAACCAGGAAACATAGCTGAAATCCTGAAAGTTTTTAACCAGGAAGTTGCAGAATCTGGAATTAAAGCGGCTTCCGGAGGACATGTGGGTTACATCCCCGGAGGCGGAATTTATGCCGCCGCTCTTGGCGATTTTTTAGCAGCCGTATCTAACGAATATGCCGGCGTTGCTTATGCATCACCCGGTGCGGTTGCCATCGAGAATGAAGTTTTAAATTGGTTGAAGGAAGTATTTTCATTTCCAAAATCTGCTGTGGGTAACCTGGCCTCCGGAGGATCCGTATCAAACCTGATTGCGCTAACCGCGGCCCGGGATAAATTTGGGGTAAAGAATGAAAAGGTTACAAAAAGTGTAATTTATTTAAGCACTCAGGCACATCATTGTATTCAGAAATCTTTACGGATTATTGGATTAGAAGATGTAATTATCCGGTATGTGGATTTAGATGCGGATTTTAAAATAAATCCGCAGGATCTTGAGTTCAAAATTCAAGCCGACCGGGCAGCAGGCCTCCATCCATTTTTGGTAATTGCATCTGCCGGAACCACGGATGTAGGAGCCATCGATCCCTTGGATGAAATGGCTGCAATTGCCAAAACCAATAATCTTTGGTTTCATGTAGATGCTGCCTATGGTGGTTTTTTTGTACTTACATCCAAAAAAGAACTGTTTAATGGAATTGAAAAGGCCGATTCACTGGTGGTGGATCCTCATAAAGGCATGTTTCTGCCCTATGGAATTGGTGCGGTATTAATTAAGGATGCCAATGCGGTTCTCCATGCAAACCGGTATGCGGCAAACTATATGCAGGATGCAGTGCTGGAAGATTTGGCAATTGATCCGGCCAATGTTTCGCCCGAATTAACCAAGCATTTCAGGGGACTTCGCTTCTGGTTGCCATTGCGATTGCATGGGATAGAACCCTTTGTGGCCTGCCTCGAAGAGAAATTGTTGCTCACCCAATATTTCAGGGAGAAACTGGTGGAACTTGGTTTTGAAGTTGGGCCTGTTCCTGATTTATCCGTTAGTTATTTTTGGTATCCTGCTGAATCAAAAACGAATGATTTCAATAAGCAACTAATGCAGCATATCCACGAGGATGGGTCTGTGTTTTTGAGCTCTACCTTATTAAAGGATAAGTTTGTAATTCGTATGGCGATACTCTCTTTCCGAACAAAACTGGCCACCATCAACAGGGCGATTGAAATGATAAAAAGGTGCCTTGAAAAAACAAAAGAGCAAATGGCGGGGTAGTTCGTGGCTGATGCTTTTTATTTGTGCATTCGTGGCTGGTGCTTTTTATTCGTGCATTCGTGACTGATGCTTTTTATTCGTGCATTCGTGGCTAATGTATTTTATTCGTGCATTCGTGGCTAATGCATTTTATTAGTGCATTCGTGACTGAAGTATTTTATTCGTGCATTCGTGGCAAATGCATTTTATTCGTGCATTCGTGACTGAAGTATTTTATTCGTGCATTCGTGGCTAATGGAAATTATTCGTGCATTCGTGGCTAATGGAAATTATTCGTGCATTCGTGGCTAATGGAAATTATTCGTGCATTCGTGACTGATGCTTTTTATTCGTGCATTCGTGGCTAATGCATTTTATTCGTGCATTCGTGGCTTTTGAAAATTCTCCACTCTTTTTTAAACTAAACAGAGATAAAGTAAAATTGAAAATTCTTAAGTCAAATTTCTTTGCTCGAATTTTTTCTGGCACTATTTTTACCCCCGGGGCGGGGGCAGCAAAGGGCCTAAATTTTTTTCAAAATCCTAAAACTGAAGAAGAAATTGAGCAGGTGT
>JAFEAB010000065.1 GCA_018266615.1 Bacteroidota bacterium | reverse complement strand
TCATCAAATTCATAAGGGTGCATATAAATCATTCCGTCCACATTTCTTTTATTGAGATCGCGGAAAACTTTATTGATAACCGGTTGGGGAAGGGCACGCAGGTAACCTCCTCCCGATACGGGCCACCGCTTTCCTAAATACGGTACCACCGTAAGTGGAAGCTCAACCAATTGTTTCCCATTGGGGAGATCATATAATGCATTTTCACTGCTAAACCAATCAATCCCATACCGGGGCATTTTTTTAGGAAAAATGCTGCTATCATATTCAAACCCGAGCTCCGCCAGGATTTCTAATAACCAGAGGTTAGTTTCATTAATGGAAAAATAGGGTGCCCGGTAGCCATAAATTTTTTCCCCCGTGATGTCTGAAACAATCGACATACATTCTTCCAGATCCTTTTTTGCCTCCTTCGGGGACATGGTATACATAGCGATATGATTCTGCCCGTGGATGGCAATTTCATGCCCACGGGAAGCAATTTGCTTCACTAACCCTTTCCGGTATTTTGCAAGCATTCCCAGGATAAAGAAAGTGGCTTTATTACCGGTTTCATCCAGTAAATCGAGCATGATCTGAGTTTGCCTTTCAATGGCGCCACCGGCCGGGGGTGTTTCTTTATTAAAATGATAAATGCCCAACAACTGGCCAAAATCTTCCCAGTCGATGGAAAGGGTACAATAGCTCATGATGGCTGGGTTAATTGTTGAATGGCTTCAAGATAAGCATCAATCACAATTTGTTTATCAAATTCGCGAATTACTTTTTGCCTTGCTTTTTTCCCCATTTCCATCCTGCTCTCCGGGCTAAGCGAAAGCATTTTTTTCATCTGGTTTGCCAGGTCTTCCACATTCCTTACTTCGCACAAAAACCCGGTAACTCCATCTTCCACAATCTCTTTACAGCCTGTGGTATGGCAGGTGATGCAGGGTCTCTCCATGGCCGATGCTTCCAAAAGTACATTGCTCGATCCCTCCCGGTAAGAAGGCAAAACAATACAGTTGGCATTAGCAATATAGGGGCGAACATCTTTTGTTTCTCCGAAGTATTTAATGATGCCTTCATCCTGCCAGTTTTGTAATTCCTCCGGGCTAACGGTATTATCTTTCAGGTTTTGATTCCAAAGCGGGCCCAACACGGCAAATTCCACTTCGGGATAGGCCGGTTTCAGTTTTTTTGCTGCCGATACATATTCCCCAATCCCCTTATCTTTCACCAGCCGGCTAATAAACAGGAATTGAAAATGCCGGGATGTTCTTTTATTGGGAAGGGGCTGATACTTTTCAGGGTCAACTCCCGAGCCGGGGATGCGCCTTGCATTTTTCCGGTCAACAAATTTTTTGGTAACAAATATTTCGAGGTCGTCAAAGTTTTGAAAAAAGATGCGGCTGGTCTTTTGCAACACAAATTTGTACAGGGTGCGGGCAGCCCTATAGGCCAAATTGTTTCTTTCAAATAAGGGGCCAATCCCGGTGATGTTGGTAATGGTCGGGATTTGAAGCCGCCTTGTTACGAGGTTTCCCCATATGGCGGGCCGGATAGTAAAGGTCAGGCAAATTTGAGGTTTATCATCCTTTAGCGCTTTACGCAAGTTGCGTAAATAGTGGAAAATATCTAAGGGGTTCTGGGTGCTGCCTTTTACATCAACAACCCGGTAACCTCTGGTAGCCGCTTCGGCAAGTTCCGATTCTTTACCTGTTGTCAGAATCAACACATCATATCCTTTTTCTATCAGGGTTTGGGTAAGTTTTTCCCTGATGGTAAGGGTAGCTATGATATTATTTTCGATAATCGCAATGCGCGGTTTCATTGCTGCAAATAAACCTTTTTGTTCCATACTTCCATTGCAAAGAGCATCCAAATTACTTTGGCCCTTTTTTCTTCGGGCATTTTCAATTTTCTTTCTAAAAGCAGCGATCCAAATTTTTTCCTGAAATAAGCGTGATACAATGCATTAGGATCCGAAAGGTAATCGAAGATCATATCCCGGAGCGTGTTATTTACCCAGGATTTCAGGGGTACTTCAAAACCTCGTTTGGGTTGGTTCACTAATTCATGGGGCAGGTATTTTTCGGAAAGCCTCCGGAGCAGGTATTTGGTCTTTCTGTTATTTATTTTGAACGAATCGGGGAGAGAAGGAGCAAATTCGAGCAGTTCTTTTGCCAGGAAGGGACTCCTTCCTTCCAGCGAGTGAGCCATGGTGGCAATATCCATTTTTACCAGCAGATCGCTAAACAGGTTGCAGTCAAAATCCATATTCATGATTTTTGCCAAACCGCTGATGGGAGAACCGGTTATTTTTGTAAAGTCCTGTTTAACGGGCAACAAATAATCGAAAGCTGGAGGAATAATCCATTTTTCAAATCCTTCTAAAATATCGACCCCGGCCGTTAAATAGGTTTCCACCCCCGATTTGGAGGCAAGCGATGCCAGCCTGTGGATAAAGTTGTAGGATGATTTTTTGTCTTTGGGATTTGGCAAAATGGAACTAACGGCACCGGCTAACCCTTTCATCAGGGAGCTTTTATTGAAGAAATCATATTTGGCAAAAGGTACATATCGCCGGTACCCTCCAAATAATTCATCAGCCCCATCCCCATTCAATATGACGGTAAGGTGCTTTTTAGCTTCCCGGCTCACATAGTAAGAGGGAATAGCCGAACTATCAAAAAAGGGTTCACCATAATTTGCGAGTATCGTTTCCACATCATCCCGGAGGCTGTCAAACGAAAGCCCGATTTCGTGGTGTATTGTCCCATATTTTTCCGCAACTTGTTTAGCCAGGGGCGCTTCATCATAACTCCCCGGGAAAGAAATGGTAAAGGTCTTTAGTTGGGATTTATACTGATTGGCAATGGAAGTAACCAGCCCGCTGTCAATGCCCCCACTAAGGAAACACCCTACTTCAAGGTCGCTGGTATCTATCCTTCGCTTAATGGCCGTATGCAATAAATGATCGGTATGTGAAATAGCTTCTTCAATAGGGAGGTTTCTCTTTTGATTTTGAAGGTAGAACGGGTGTATATTCCACCAGCGGGTTTCTTTTTTATCGAGGTTGTTCAGGTGAACAATCAGATACGTACCACCCGGCATTTCGGAAACATTTTTATACGGCGTGTGGGTGCGATAAAAGCAGCCAAGTCGTAAATAATGGTAAAATGCATCCTCCTTTTTTTGCAAGGGAAGTAAGGCCTTCAGGCAATTTAGTTCGCTGGCGAAAACAAATTTTTCTCCATCCTCGTAAATATAAAGTGGCTTTACGCCGGCCCGGTCTCTTGCCAGAAAAATTGTTCCTTCCTGTTTATCATAAATACAAAATGTAAACATGCCATCCAGTTCATTCAGCATGGAGGCGCCCATTTTCCGGTAAAGAAGGAGGAGGGTTTCTGTATCGGAATGGGTATTCCCTTTTAGGTTAAAACGCTCTCTGAGCTCGGTATGATTATAAATTTCACCGTTAAAAATGATGCTGTACCGGTTGTCTAAATGCATCGGCTGTGCCCCCCCGGAAATATCGAGGATGGAGAGCCGAAGGTGGTAAAAGCACAGGTTATTATCGGAAAAAGCATTTCGCTCATCGGGGCCGCGATGCCCCATGGCTTTATTGATAACCGGTGCCGATAATTTAAAATTGATTGAACCTGCAATTCCGCACATAAAATTTGTTACAGAAACAAAATAAGGCTATTCCTGAGTTTAAGCTGCAAATAAAATACATTTGCCGGGTACGTAAACAAATAATTGCATCCCGATATTGCTGAAGATGAATGCACTCGACTTTATATTTTTCTTCATCTATGTGTTCATCTTTTATGTAATCTTTGCTTTTCGCCGTAGAAAGCTGGAAGATCCCTTACTGAAAAAGTATCATAAACAAGGGTTTTGGATTAAGTGCCTGGCAACATTTGCTTATTGCATCTTTGTAGTTTATCTCTCTCCGGGCGATACCAACGGGCTGTATTATCCCGAAGGGTTGAATATCGCCAAAATGATATTGCACGACCCCTCCCGCATTTCACTAATTACCCACAAAGGTTCAGATTTTGATGAGTCGTTGCTGCTGAATATTGCCAATAGTGGGTACTTCTCCGAAGAAAGTAATTTCTGGGTAAGCAGGCTGGTAGCCCTATTTAGTTTTTTCACTTTTGGAAAGTTTATGGCCATTAACCTGGTTTTTTCCATGATCGCATTTTCGGGAACCTTCAGGTTGTATCGCTTTTTTTATGAACAATACCCGCACCTCCATCGCCAGTTTGCCATTGCCATTATTTATTTTCCCACTTTCGTTTTTTGGAGTGCGGGGATTCTTAAAGACCCAATTTGTATTGGCGCGCTGGGTTGGATAACGTATTGCCTGTATTCTATTTTTTATAAGAAGAAAAACATTGTCCGAAACATTTTCCTTTTACTCCTGTTTGGCTATCTGTTGGCCGTATTAAAAGTGTATATCCTGGTAGCTTATCTGCCATTCTTTGTGTTATACCTGATTTTAAAGAATGTAAACCTGGTTCGCAACCAGTTTGCCAGGCTGGCCATATTGCTGATTTTTATGGTAGGGGCCGTGGCAGGGTCTGTAAGTGTAATGGCAACCATCCAGGAAGCGTTGGCCGGCTATACGCAGAAAAGTATTACACAGAGTATCAAAAGTTATCAAACCAATTATCAAAACCAATCGAATTTGGTTGATTCCAACTTTTCTCTGGGTGTTGAGTTTGACGGGAGCATACTTTCCCTGGCCAAGATTGCTCCGGCAGCCATTGTGGCGACTCTTTTCAGGCCTTTTATCTGGGAATCGAAAAAAGTATCTACGCTGTTGTCATCACTGGAAAGTCTTTCGCTGATGCTTTTTACATTGTATGTATTCATCCGGGTACGGCCCTTTCGTTTTTTCCGATCCATTTTTAAAGACCCAATGGTAACCTATTGCTTTTTTTATTCCCTGGTTTTTGCCTTGTTTGTGGGCGCTACCACCTTGAATTTTGGAACCCTGGTGCGATACAAGATTCCTGCCATGCCTTTTTATCTTATTTCCATATTCCTGATCCTGGATCTTAACAGGAAGAAAAAAAATCCCCGGGACGATTCCGGGGAAAAGTTGATTTCAGAAGAAGTATTATCAGGTTAGGTTTGCTGTATCGCGTTGTGGCCTGAGTCGTAGGGCATGAATCAGGTGTTCCCATTTAGTGCGAAGGGAAACAACGGGAAGTTTCCAACTATTTTCCTGCCGGTTTAATTTTTGAATGATCAGGGTTGGCGTTGCCGTGTAGTTATGGGAAACAGCGTCCTTCACAGGCCAAAAAAGGAACCCTATTTTTTTTATCCGGTCGGTCTTTTGGAATAGAAGGATAACCCCGGTAAGGGCAACCAGAAAGCAGGAATAGTGTAGGTAAGAAAGCAGCAGGTTTTTAAATTTTGCCCGGTGAATGTGCAGCCTGTTTCGGATATAGAAATACATCTTCCAGGTTTGCTGAAAATCCCAATCTTTACGCAGGCTGAATGCCGCAGCAGGATGGTAATGGATACTTGAAGGGATGGTATATACCGGATACTGGTATTTGCGGGTAATGCGATAGTAATATTCTGTTTCATCGCCCCATAAAAACAGGGATCCTTTGGGAAGCCCTGCTTTTTCAACAATGGATCGATGGATGAGTGTGCCGTTAAATGGGTGTCCAATTCCTTCTATTCGTTTTTCTTTTGCCTCATCTATGGTTTTGTAATCGGCGGTTCTCCAAACGAAGGTTCGTTTATCTTCTTTATTAAGTACAGCGCAGTTTAACAACGCCCGATGTTGCAATGGTTCGTTTACCAGCAGGTTTTGGAGGGCTTCCGGGTGTGGGTATCCATCGTCGTCCATACACCAGATCCAGGAGTAGCCATTTTCATAGGCCCATTTTATCCCGGTATTAAACCCCCCTGCCGAGCCAAGGTTTGCCTGTGTAATACAATGTACATCGATTTGTTTCGATAGCCATTCGGCAGTACGATCGGTACTTCCGTTGTTTATCACCAGGATGGCATCCGGTTTTTGGGTTTGTTTACGTAATGCATCAATGCATTCTGCAAGCAGAGACTGGCGGTTATAGGAAACCACAACGGCAATAGTCTTTTCCATAGACAATTGGATTTTTTGAGAGGGTCGTTCTCTAAAACGCCTCCCCAAAAACCTTATTGCCGTTTACAATATTTGTGAAGAGATTTCGTTAATGGGCGCTTTTGCTTACCTCATTAAGGATGCTGAGATAGGCGGGCGCATTGGCATGGATGGAATAATTGGCTTCTACATTTTTGCATCCTTCAAGTCCCATTTGTTTTCGCAAAGCCGGGTTTTGGGCCAACGTAATTATGGCGGCGACCCATTCCTCTTTTGTTTTCACCAGCATTCCGGATTTTCCATGCTCCATGATGCGATAGTTTGCACCGATAGCCGTGGCCACAACCGGTACCCCAACGGCCATATATTGCAGTGCTTTTAAGCCGCTCTTACCCAGCACCCAATCCGAATCGAGGGGTAAGGGATATAAGCCAATATCAAAACGTTGAAGTGTAGGCACCTCTCCTTCGGGGGTCCAGGGGATGGCTTCCAGATCTTCGATACCCTCCATTTTAAAATCCGCCTCTCCCATTACCAGGAGTTTAAAGGGCATTAATTTCTGAACCTCATTCAGCACTTCTGTCAGCAGGTATAGAAAAGGGGAAGTACTGTGGCTGCCACTCCAACCTAACACCAATTTGTGTTCATTGTTATAATGATTTACCGGTTGATAAGTTTCGGTATTAATAGTGGAGGATATATCGGTTACCTTTTTGTTATAAAGCCTTGCCGTATCGGTAAGGTAAGGGGTACAGGCAATTACATGTTTTGCCGTTCGCATGAGGTAAAACGGCTTATTCATTCCACGCAGAAAGTCCATTGAACGGTTTACCAGGCTTTTCGCCTTAATAAAAATGGCGTCATCAATATCATAAACCAGGTTTGGGTTTAAGGCGGCATATATCCGTTCGTATAGGGGATACCCAAATGGGGTTACCCAAAGGAAAACATATACAAGGTCATAACGCTTTAGGGTAAATGCTGTAAACAACCTCCGCAGATATCCCCATGCCACCCAGTACATTTTTTCGGGAATCCTTCCTTTAATGTACAGGATAGATTGCATCCGGTTAGAGAAAAAAGGAGACACATCAATATCATACCCGTTTTCTCTCCAGTGCGAAAAATATTGTTCATATTTCAATCGTTGCCCCGGCGCTACATTCTCCGGATGCGGGCATATTACAAGAATTTTTTTTCTGGTACTCATCGGTTCAGCTCGGCTCTTCATTTGGAAATACAGGCAAAATAAGCCCTTCTTGCTGACGGTTCACAAAATTTCGGGCAAATTCAATCGCTTCCTCAATAACATGTTGCATATCCATATACCGGTAGGTAGCGAGCCTCCCCAAAAATGAAACCCGCGTTTCATTTTCCGCAAGTTTACGGTAGTCCATCAGCATATTTTTATCGGCGCTAAGGCGTTTGGGATAATAGGGTACGTCCTGTGGACCCGTTTCCATGCTGTATTCTTTGAAGTAAACCGTTTTTTTATGCTGCTCCCACGGCGTGAAGTGTTTGTGTTCCGCAATCCGGGTATAAGGGATGGTTTCATCACAATAATTCATTTGCGTAGTACCCTGGAAGTCGCCCAACGCTTCATATTTTTCGAAACGGACGGTTCGATAGCCCAACCGGCCCAACCGGTATTGATAAAATGCATCTAACGGCCCCGAATAAAAAACATGGTCGTAATGCTGTTGTTCCTCCGTGTTAGGAACAAATGGCTTATTGAGGTAAAGGTTGATGCCATCGCCTGAAATCATTTTTTCCATAACGGCCGAATACCCATCCACCGGAATCCCGGTATAAATGCTATTATGGTAATTGTCGTCATAATTAAAACGGACAGGAAGCCTTTTCAGGATGGAGGCTGGCAATGCGGAGGGCTCGCATCCCCATTGCTTTTTGGTATATCCGTAAAAGAATGCCTGGTAAAGGTCCTTCCCGATAAATTTTAATGCCTGCTCCTCAAAATTTTTTGGATTTTGTATCGAGTTATCGCCCATTTCAGCAATAAACTCTTTTGCTTCTTCCGGAGAAAAATTCTTATTGAAAAATTGATTGATGGTAGCCAGGTTTACAGGTAACGGATATACCTTACCCTTACTTACCGCTTTCACCCGGTGTACATAAGGCCTTAACTCCCCAAATTGATTAACAAAATCCCAGATTTCTTTTTTACTGGTATTGAAGATATGGGGGCCATAGTGATGAATCATGATGCCGGTTTCTGCATCCCTGGAAGAATGGCAGTTGCCGCCAATATGGTCCCTCGATTCCCAAATATCTATGGTACAGTTTTGAAGGGCGCTTAACCGGTTTGCCAGTACGCAACCCGAAAATCCGGCGCCAACAATCAGATAACGTTTGGGCATGTATTCAATTATTGGAGGTGCTGGCAAAAATAATGATTTAGCCGAAGGGAATTGGTATAAGAATGCAAGCTAATTGCTTAAGACCCTTATTTTTGCGGTCTTACATGAAAAAGGAATACACGGCTAATCCGGTTGAATATATACCGTCCAATAATCGCCAGATTGCTATTTTTCCCACAGAAGGGGGCAATATAGACAAAGAAGTAGTTCACTCATTTGGCGAAGAATGGCTAAAGTTTCACGATTTTTCGGATGCTACCATTGATCAGATTGCTTTAGAATATTTCGATATCATAAAACCGGAGCATGTTAACCGGAACACGTATATGCTGGACATTGGTTGTGGAACGGGGCGATGGACCAAATGGATGGCGAAAAGGGCGGGGTTTATTGAGGCGGTCGATCCCAGCAATGCAGTTTTTGCTGCCGATAAGCTCCTGGGAAAAATTGAAAATGTCCGGCTAACTAAAGCCAGTATAGAAACCATTCCTTTTCCGGATAACAGTTTTGATTTTGCGATGAGCATTGGCGTGTTGCATCATATCCCCGATACGGCCCAGGCGATGAAGGATTGTGTAAAGAAGGTTAAACCGGGCGGGTATTTCTATTGCTATCTTTATCACAACCTCGAGACCCGGGGGTGGTGGTTCAAAACGCTTTATTGGCTTAGTAACCTTATCCGCAAACCGGTTTGCTTACTGCCGGCAGGCCTTAAGCGGATTGTTTGCGATATTCTGGCAATTGTAATTTATATGCCCCTTGTATTGTGGGTGCGCTTTCTGGTTCTGATTGGATTGCGGAAGATCGCTGTTAAGATGCCATTAAGTGCGTATAATAACAAATCGTTCTTTGTAATAAGAAATGATGCGCTTGATAAATTTGGAACCCGGCTGGAGCAACGCTTTTCTAAGAAGCAGGTTATTCAAATGATGGAAGATGCGGGATTGAGTCATATAGAAATCAGCCCGCTTACTCCATTTTATCACGCTATCGGCAAAAAGAAATAATTAACCCAATATTTTATCGTAGGCACTCCGATAGGACTGTACCGCCTTTTCGAGGGAGTAATAGGTAAATGCCGCCTGGCGAATCGACTCTCTGTTAAATGTACGGGTATGTATCTCCATTACGGCCTTGTTCATTGCAGGTTCGTCAAAATTTTCAAGTAATATTCCACTATCCGACTCGCAAACAATTTCTGCCACATCGCCCACCCCTGTATTGGTGATGACCGGAATTCCCATGGCCATCAATTCGCCATGTTTGGTAGGAGAGGAAGAAATTTTTGAATAGCAGGGTTTGATGAAGAATATAGCAAAATTGGCTATCGATAAGTACTCCGGAACCTGGAAGCGATTGGCATGCACGGTGGTTATTTTTTCGGCAGGCACACCCTCCTTTGCGGCTTCCTCCAAAATTATTTCGTGGCGGTGTGGGGAGATGAACAGGAATTTTGCATGAGGTATTTGTGTTGAAATCTTTTTACACAGCCGCATCATTTCGGCGGTGAGGTACCAGCCACCAATGGATCCGAGATAGCAAAATACCTGATCTTCCTGATTTAATCCAAGCTGTTGCCGGATAGCAGCTTTTTTTTCGGCGTTGAAGCGGGATGGATCAAACAGATTCAAATCAGCGGCACAGGAAACTACAGAGATGTCTCTGTCCTTTAAGAAAGGCCAACTTTGCATTTCAATCCTTGCCGCCCGGGTAAGGCAATTTATCCCGTCTGCCTTTATCAGTGCTTTTTTTTCGTTTCTTTTAAAAAACAGGTAAACTAAATTGAACAGGGGATTTTTTCGGTTCCACATACCTCCATCCACTCTTTCATCGGCCCAGAAGCCACGCACATCATTAAAGAATTTCACCCCCCATTTTTTCTTTATGTGGATAGCTGCTAATTCGGGAAGGCCGGGCCGGGTATGCACCATCATGAAAGGATCGTTTTTAAAGATCCGGGCAGCCTGCCTTTTCATTTCACGGTAATCAATAACCGAAGAAAGAATAGGCGGGTTCTTATGGTACCATAATGGAACCCAATTAATGGGGATATCCTTCAGTAATTCTTCAATTAACTGTTTCTTTTCCGCATAAATATTTTTCTTTTCACAACTTAGGATTGTAAAGCGGTACCCATATCGGGTTAAACCCGCCAGGTATGGAATAATCTGGCTTGGCCCGAGGGGATCCGTTAACCCATCATATGAAAGGAAAAGTACGTGCTTCAAATTAGTTCATCCATTTTTTGTACCACATCTGGAACATCAGTAAATACCAAAAAGGGTTATTGAAATTCTTATCTCCATTATAAAAATGGGAAATTATCCTGTCTACCTCTTCCTGTTTAAATAAGCCATGGGCGAAAGATTCCTTGCCTAGGTATTCATCGGCATAGTATTTTAAGTCGCTCCTTAACCAGGAAAATACAGGTATGCCAAAGCCCATTTTTGGCCTTTCCATCATTTCTTTAGGAACATATTTATGCACGATATCTTTCAGGATGATCTTTTTATTTTTAGAAGTCATCTTAAACGATTCAGGGAGTTGGGCCGCATATTGAATCAGCCTGTGATCGAGCAGGGGTTCCCTGCCTTCCAGCGAGACCGACATTCCGGCACGATCCACTTTTGCAAGGATATCGTCTGGTAAGTAGGTAATGTAATCGATTGCCAGCATGCTGTCAATTTCTCCCAGGTCTGGCCTGAGCAAGTTGCTGCTGTTAAAGTTAGAGATAGGTTTTTGGGGCAGACTGGTGAGAAGAGCCTCCAGTTGTTCAGTTGAATAAGCCTGGGAAAGGAAAATATCCATAAGCCGTACTGCCGATACCGACTTTTCGTGAAACAGATTAGAGAGCCTTTGTTTTTTGAGATCCACTGCGGGGTTTCGAACAATGGCTTTCAGGATGGAGCTTGGAAAATATTTGAGGAACCTTCCGGCGGTAGGTTTCAGGAAATCGGGTACGCGGTTTAATTTATTTTGAAAACTGAGCGCAAGCGGATATTTGTTATACCCTGCATAAGTCTCATCTCCTGCATCGGCGCTTAGAGCTACTGTTACTTCTTTTCTTGCCAGTTTAGATACCAGGATGGTGGGTATGATGGAAGAGTCGCCAAATGGTTCGTCGCAAAAAAACGGGATATCCGGAAGGATGTCCTGTGCTTCCCGGGTAGTACAATAATGTTCGGTATGGCTGGTGCCAAGGTAATTGGTCACCTTCTTCGCATATACGGCTTCGTTATGATCTTCTTCAAAAAAGCCGATCGTGTATGTTTTTAATTTTTCGGTCCGGTTAGCCTGAAGTATAGCAGTAACCGCAGTACTATCGTATCCGCCACTGAGGAATACACCCACTGGCACATCCGCAACCATACGGTATTGACAGGCAGATACGAGGAGTTTTTCGGTTTCGGTTAATGCTTCCTGGTAACTGATATTCAGTTTGGGCTTGTTGTAATAATCAAATACATCCCAATATTTTTTTTCCTGCACTTCCTGTGTTTTCAGGTTAATGTGGAGGTAATGCCCCGGTCCGAGTTTTCTTGCATGTTTAAAAATAGACAAAGGGGCCAGGATATACCCATATTGAAAAAACTGGAGCAGGGCCTGGGTGTTAATTTCCTTTTTGAAACCGGGGTGCGGGTGAAAACATTTTAATTCCGAACCAAACAGGAAGAGGCCATCGTGCCAATAAAAGTAAAGAGGTTTAGACCCGGGCCTGTCGCGGAAGCACCATACTTCCTGGTTTTGCCGGTCGTAAATGGTAAAGGCAAACATGCCAATAAACCGGGGCATCATTTCTTTTCCCCATTCGTCAAATGCGTGCAAAATAACTTCCGTATCGGAGTGGGAGGAAAAATTATGGCCAAGGGCCAGTAGTTCTTTCTTAATTTCTTCGTAGTTGTAAATTTCGCCGTTAAATACAATGGAAAGATGGCGATAGTGCATGGGTTGTGCCCCTGCGCTACTTAAATCTATAATGGATAACCGGCGGTGGCCAAGCCCAACCTGGCAGAAATCGGTTTCGGTGAAATCATATCCAGAACCATCCGGCCCCCGGTGAATGAGGGAGTCTGTGCATTTAATTAATATTTGTTCTGTTGATCGTTTTCTGTAATCAATAAACCCCGCGATTCCACACATGAATTGAAGTTTGCAAAAAATAAAAAATGTTATTTCAAAAACCTTGCCTTAATAGGCCGGGAAGAAATTATTTCGGCAGCATATTCCTGATTTCATGCACCAGTTGAATAGCTTTCCGGGTTTCAGAAAGCCGAAAGCCATGTCCCTCCAAAATTTTCCGGTAAGAAATAGTATGCAATTCCGTAAATCCCTCACTAAATTCAAAGGCTTCCCCATCAATTGATAATTGCCTGTAGGTTCTTTTTCCCGCTTTCCGAACCTCTTCCGGAAGTTTGTTTTCATCAATGCTCAGCATCCAGTTTACTTCTGCTTTTTCCAGTTCTAAAATTCCCCGGGCGGTATCCTGGCCGTGCTCGAGTACTTCATTGTTCACTACATCTCCAAAGATCCATAGCAACATATCAAAAAAATGGACGCCTATATTGGTTGCAATACCACCACTTTTATGAATATCACCCTTCCAGCTGGCATGGTACCAGTTACCACGGGAAGTGATATAGGTGAGGTCGATTTTATGCTTTTTACCTGGCGCTGCGGACGATATTTTTTCTTTTAATGCCATGATGGCCGGGTGTAACCTTAATTGTAAAATAGTGTACACATGCCTGCCGGTTTCCAATTCAATTTCTTCGAGGGCGTCTATATTCCATGGGTTTAATACAATCGGTTTTTCGCAAATGGCATTGGCTCCAATGCGAAGCCCAAAACGTATGTGAGCATCGTGGAGATAGTTAGGGCTGCAAATACTAACAAAATCAACAGGAATATTTTGCCGTTTTAATTTTTCAAGATGGCGGTCAAATCTTTCGAATTCGGTAAAGAAACTGGCATCCGGGAAATAACTGTCCAGAATACCCACCGAATCGTGCTTATCGAGTGCTGCAATGAGGTTATTGCCTGTTTCCTTAATAGCTTTCATGTGGCGGGGTGCAATGTATCCGCCAGCCCCAATCAACGCAAAATTTTTCATCTTAATCTCTTATTTTATTCTTCTTACTGTATGGTTATTTAATTCATATTCCTGTCCGCTTTCAGGGCAGACGGCTTTTCCATTGGTATCAAAATGCAGTTTTACTCCATGTTCGCTCATCCATCCCTTCTGTATGGCGGGGTTTCCCACCATCAGGGCATAGGCGGGTACCGGTTTGGTAACCACAGCACCTGCACCAATAAACGAAAATTCGCCTATTTCATTGCCACAAACAATAGTGGCGTTAGCCCCAATACTGGCACCTCTTCGAACAAAAGTGGGCTTGTATTCATGTTTACGGGCAACTCCGCTCCGCGGATTAATAACATTCGTAAATACCATCGAAGGGCCCAGGAATACATCATCTTCACAAATTACTCCCTCATAAATCGAGACATTATTTTGCACTTTCACATTTTTTCCCAATTTTACTTTTGGGCTAACCACTACATTCTGCCCGATGTTGCACCCGTCACCAATTTCACAATTGGCCATGAGGTGCGAGAAATGCCAGATCTTCACTCCTTTTCCAATGATGCAGCCTTCATCTATATAACTACTCTCGTGTTTAAAAAAATCCGGGGTCATAATTATTTTTCTAATTGTTGCTGATACAAATTTCTAATTGCCAGTAAATGGTTTTCAAGGCTAAAATTATCGCGAACCCGTTGCTGAGCCAATTGGGCGCGGCTTTCATAATTTTTCATCAAATTTTCTGCCGCCCCAATTTCTTTTGCCAGGGCCCTGGCATTGCCAACAGGGAAGTACAGCGCGGTATTCCCACATTGTTCCCTGAAAGAGGGGATATCGCTCAACAGCAAAGGTAACCCGATTGCCATGGCTTCCAAAACAGCAAGGGAGAATCCTTCAAAAATAGAACTCATCACAAGAATATCATATTGCGGAAGTAGCTCTTCTATATGGTCTGTTTCGCCCACCATCCTTACCTGCGCTCCAGTCTGTCCTATTTGTTTTTGAAGGGAAAATTCCAAAGGCCCCGATCCATAAATATCCAGGGTTATATTTTTCTTTTCAATCCGGGTTAACGCATCTATTAATACCGCCTGATCTTTTTGCTTACGCAAGGCGCCTACGCTTACCAGTTTTAATCCTTCCCGGTTTTCTTTGGGTAACCTATGCCTGCTAAATTTTGACAGATCTGCAAAGGTATAGATCACTACTCCAGATTGCAGGGGTTGTTGATGAAATTCGAGGTATTCGCGGAGTGCCCCCTGGCATACTCCAATGATGATGGATTTTCTTTTTCGGAATGTGAATCTATCTAACCACCGCACCCACCCGTGTTTGTATTCGAGTGAACTTTTAATAAATGCATGAATGGTGGTAAGGAGCGGGATATGTTTTGGAACACCCAGCCGGGCAATTATGGTTGGCCAGAAT
>JAFEAB010000064.1 GCA_018266615.1 Bacteroidota bacterium | reverse complement strand
TGAACCAGGGTATCAATTTCGATGGTGCTAAGCGGCCGGTACTTCCGGGTATTATTTACCTGCAGGTTGCGGAGGTGGTATTCGTCTTTACCTTTTGGCAGGTACTCCGGTTCAATAAAGTGATAACCCAGTTCCTCAACCGGGTGGCTTTTAATCGTATTCATTCCTTTCCGGGTTTTCGCATTTTGATTTGATCTGAATGCGAATGAAGTAAAGGATAAATATAAAATTGTTTGTTGAAAAAATACAACCTTATTCTACCGTAACACTTTTGGCCAGATTCCGAGGTTTATCCACGTCTACACCTTTTGCAATGCCTACATAATAGCTAAGGAGTTGCATAGGTATCACGCTAAGCATCGGTGCTATCACTTCATCGGCTGGCGGAATATAAAATACATCGTCGGCAAGGGTAGGAATAATTTCATCGCCTTCCGTTATTACAGCAATAACTTTTCCTTTCCTGGCTTTGATTTCCTGGATGTTGCTGATAATTTTTTCGTAATAAGAATCTTTGGTGGCCACAAACACTACGGGTAGTTGTTCGGTTACCAGGGCGATGGGGCCATGTTTCATTTCGGCTGCAGGGTAACCTTCTGCATGTATGTATGAAATTTCTTTCAATTTTAGTGCTCCTTCAAGGGCAATCGGGAAATTGAATCCACGGCCCAGGTACAACGCATCACCGGCATGTTGATATTTTTCTGCAATTGCTTTTACTTTTTCGGCACTCTTCAAAAGGGCCTGCACTTTTTCCGGAATGGCATCCAGTTCGAGGATTAGCTCTGTATAACGTTTTTCGGAAAGGGTTCCTTTTTCTTTTCCAATCTTCAGCGCCATCATCATTAATACGGCAAGCTGGCCGGTGAATGCTTTGGTACTGGCAACTCCAATTTCAGGTCCGGCGTGCGTATAGGCGCCACCGTCACTAATTCGGGCAATAGATGATCCTACTACATTAACCACCCCAAAGATGATAGCCCCCTGTTCCTTGGCTTTTTCAATGGCCACCAGGGTATCGGCCGTTTCTCCACTTTGGCTGATGGCGATGATGATATCCCCTTTATTTATTATGGGATTGCGGTATCTGAACTCAGAAGCATATTCCACCTCAACCGGAATCCGGCATAATTCTTCAAAAAGGTATTCAGCCAGGAGGGCTGCATGCCAACTGGTGCCGCAGGCTACCATGATAATACGCTGGGCATCCCTAAAGTGTTGGATATTATCATCCACCCCGCTCATGGTAATAGTGCCTTTTCCTGCATCCAGTCTGCCACGCAAACAATCCAGGATGGTGCTGGGTTGCTCAAAAATTTCTTTGAGCATAAAATGTTCGTATCCCCCTTTTTCAATGGCTGCCAGGTCCATATCCAGTTTGGTAACATAGGGAGTGATTTTTTCATTCCCCAGGTTTTTAAGAATTAACTGGTCGGGCTTAACAATGGCCAGTTCATAGTCATTTACATAAACCACTTCCTTGGTGTATTCCAGCATAGGGCTTGCATCGCTTCCCAAAAAATGTTCTCCCTTTCCAACCCCAATTACCAATGGGCTACCTTTACGGGCGGCAATAATGGTTTCGGGGTCGTCCTCGTCAATTAACAGGATGCAATAGGCGCCGGTTATCCTTTTCAGCGCAATCCGGGTTGCCTCTTCGAGGTCGCATTTATTTTTGGTTCGAATATCTTCAATAAAATTCAACAGTACCTCGGTATCAGTTTCGCTGGTAAAGCGATACCCCTTGCTAACCAGGTCTTTTTTAATAAGGGCATAGTTTTCAATGATGCCATTATGGATCATCGCCAGTTTCCCGCTTGCACTGGTATGGGGATGTGCATTTTTATCGCTGGGCTCGCCATGGGTAGCCCAACGGGTATGCCCAATGCCAATATTGGCATGCAGGTCTTTCCCCATGATTTCATGCTCAAGGTCGGCTACCCGCCCCTTTTTCTTATATACCTTTAAGCCGTGGTTTAGGAGGGCCACCCCGGTACTGTCGTAACCCCGGTATTCTAATCTTTTCAGGCCTTTAATAATTATGGGATAGGCTTCTTTTGGCCCGGTATATCCTACAATTCCACACATTTTTGCTCGTCTTTTTTCTGAAAAATATAAGGGTGCAATATTACGGAATTTATTGGGTGGATAAATAAAGATCCTCCCAAGATTGCAGATGGAGGAGGCAAGCGCGGTACCGATTTCCAAAGCCCGGATAGTGCCTTATGGGGGGATTGGTGTTTCGATTAAATAAGCACGGAGGTACAGAATAGTTTAAAGAAAATTTCCAAATTGAAATAGTGGAAGGTTTGAACAATCATGAAAATTGCCGGCAAATGATTTTTAGGCCAATGCCGGCAATTTGAAAAACACTAAATACCCAAGTAAAAAACTCCAAAACAGAAGGCCAAATACCAAGCCGTTTCACCAAATGGAAAATCTCCAAAGAATGGGTACGGGTGTATCCGAACTTATGGAAATTATTCCTATTGGAGCCTGTCTGCCTCCAATTTAGGGTCGAATTAAGAAAGGGCATTTAAAGACACAATATTATTTTTCATAATCCGGGATTTATCCCGTTTTTTCACCCTTTTTTATTCGTTTTTTCCTCAGTTTCTTATATATACGATTATTAATTCACCTGTTAAAGTTTTATAAATGATAAAAATTACTACAAAAATGGACCGGCAATAATGGGAGATTTGCGACGCAAAAGTTACGGTAGTAGCAGCTTTTCCGGAATAAGTCCTATTTATATATACGATGTTTTATCCTTTAATCGTTATTTCAGGTAATCTATGAAAAACCCCATTTTTAGAAAACTGGGTTTACTGGTTTTAATCTTCCTCGGTATCCATTTTCCCCTGCTCTTTGCAAAAACAGGGGAGTTTAAAATGGTTGAAGTACCCGCCAAACTGATTTCTCTTTCCGAAAGCTATTCCAATGCCTATAATAAAATGGGGCTTGAAGCTGCCGGACTTTCCAAAAGGGCTTTCGAATCGGCCATGAAAGGGTTTCAAAAACTATCGGAAGCCGGGAAAATCTCAAACAACCATATTATTACCATTGCTGATTTCACCAAATCAAGCGCCCTGAAAAGGCTTTTTGTTGTTGACTTAGACCAGGAAAAAATTCTTTTTAAAACGTATGTAGCGCATGGACAGGGTTCGGGTGAAGAATTTGCCCGCCGGTTTTCTAATATTCCGGAAAGCTTTCAAAGTAGCCCTGGATTTTACCGCACCTCTTCTACCTATTCCGGCAAGCATGGTTTTTCCTTAAAACTGGATGGCCTGGAGCCAGGCATCAACGATAAAGCGGAGGAAAGAGCCATTGTAATGCATGGTGCAGATTATGTAAGTGAAAAATTTATCCGGAGTCATGGTTACCTTGGCAGAAGTTGGGGCTGCCCGGCCATACCCGAATCCCTGAAGAAACCCATTATCAATACCATCAAGGATGGTAGCCTGTTATTCATATACAGTGAAAACAAGGCCTATTTAAATAAGTCAAAAATTATCCGGGGTTAACAGCCTGTATTCTCGTGTTTTCAGTAGGATTTTCCAAAATATCCTGAACGATTTAATACCTTCACCTCAAAATGAGTTATGGAGATTAAGGAACTTTTGAGGGGAACCGGAGTGGCTATTATCACCCCCTTTAAAGAAAATGGGGACATTGATTTTGATTCCCTTGGAAACCTCATTGAGTACATTATTGAAAATGGAATTGAGTACATTGTCAGTTTAGGAACTACTGGCGAAACGCCAGTATTATCCAAAAGGGAAAAGATTGACATCGTAAATTTTACAGGAACCGCAATTTCAAAGCGGGTACCGCTGGTAGTAGGAATCGGAGGCAACAATACCAGAGAAGTACTGGAGGATTTACAGGATTTTCCATTACAGGAAGCGGTTGCTATATTGAGTACAAGTCCTTATTATAGCCGGCCTTCCCAGGAAGGGCTTTTCCTGCATTATATGGAACTGGCACAAGCCAGCCCCAAACCCATCCTCCTTTACAATGTTCCTTCCCGTACCGGCCGGAACCTGGATGCAGATACCGTGTTGAGACTGGCCAAAGCATCCGATAATATTATTGGAATTAAAGAGGCTGGTGGCGACTTTTCCCAGTGCATCCGGATTTTGAAAGATTGCCCTTCCCATTTTATGGTGGTTAGTGGTGATGATGCACTGGCCATGCCCCAGATTGCCTGCGGGATGACAGGAGTAATCAGCGTAGCTGCGAATGCCTTCCCCAAGGCTATGAGCCGGATGGTACAACATGCATTAAATTCCAATTTTGAGGAAGCCAAAGAAGTAAATGATCTGCTTTCGGATGCATATGATCTGATGTTTGAGGAGAATAATCCGGCAGGGGTAAAAGCATTTTTGACCGAGCAGAAATTAATAAAGAATGTACTCCGGCTTCCGGTATCACCGGTTAGCACTAACCTGCAACACCGGATACGGACATTTATGGGTGAATCTAAATTGGTGCACCTGTGAGGCTGGGTTCTCTTATAGCATCACTGATCCTGGTCTTGCCGTTTTTTGCCGTTTCGCAGTACCGGGTGGTAGTACAGGTCTTACCCGATTCAGGAATAGTTTTATCGGATTCCATTTTTATAGCGGGCGATTTTAACCGGTGGAACCCGGCTGATACGGCATTTCGATTAATATCTAACGGAAAGGACTATACTAAAATTTTTTCCAATATTCCCGAAGGGCGTATTGAATTCAAATTTACCAGAGGAAGTTGGGGGAAAGTGGAAACCGGATCTCAAGGGCAATCCCTGGGTAATCGCTCGGTAACCATTTCATCAGATACCACCCTTCGCTTTTCCATTAAAGGATGGGCAGATGCATTTGCAAATACAACAGTAAAGCACTCCAGTTCCAAACAGGTAAAGTTGATGGACTCCGCCTTTTTCATGCCCCAGCTCGACCGGTATAGAAGAATATGGATTTATTTGCCACCCGGGTATCAGGAGGGAAAGAAAAGATACCCCGTTATATACGCCAACGACGGGCAAAATCTGTTCGATAACTTTTATGCCCCGTTTGGAGAATGGGGGGCAGATGAAACCCTGGATACCCTTTCTGCGGACAACCATATTAATTTTATTGTTGTAGGCATTGAAAGCGGGCCAGAGCGCCTCCGGGAATATAACCCATACGATAATGATAAATACGGAAAGGGGCTGGGCATAAAATATGTAGCCTTTCTGGCTGAAACCCTGAAGCCCTATATCGATAAACATTACCGCACTCTTTCTGATCCCCGGCACTGTACTATTATGGGTAGTTCGATGGGGGGACTCATTTCTTATTATGCTGCCTTAACCCGTCCCCGAGTATTTGGTAACGCCGGAGTTTTTTCACCTTCATTTTGGATTGCGCCGGAAATAATGAACCTTACCGATTCGCTGGCGCCTGGCCAAACCAGCCGTTTCTTCTTTTATATGGGAAAAGGCGAGGGCGATGAAATGCTGCACGATATGGAGGAAGTATCCGATCGCCTAGCCTTGTTATCCAATTCATTAATCTATACCGTGGTGGATGAAAACGGGAAACATAATGAAGCTGCCTGGAGAAAATGGTTTCCCGAATTTATTAAATGGATTCATAGTAACGGTTATGAATACCGGCTCTCCGTCCCTTAGATCGAAAAACAGGCACCTTCCAATGCCAATTCTGTTTGTGGAAATATTTCTTTGGCTTCCTGCAAGAAGGGCTCCAGCGACTCATATTTTGAAGAAAAATGCCCGATGAGCAATTTGCCAACCCCGGATCGCCTGGCTATTTCCGCAGCCTGGTATGTGGTGCTATGGAATCGTGCGGCGGCCCGTTCCTCCTGGTCTTTCAGGTATGTAGCCTCATGATATAAAAGGCTCACTCCCTTTACTATATTACATAACTCTGGGTCAAAGATGGTGTCGGCACAATAAGCATAGGATTTTGGAAGGCTTGCTGCAATGGTCACTTCTTCATTCGGAATAATAGTGCCTTTCTTTGTTTTATAATCCATTCCTTTTTGCAGGCTTTCATAAAAGGAAGAAGGAATTTCATACGCTACTGCACGTTCGATATCTAACTTTCGCGGGTTCTTTTTCTCCCCGAAAAGAAACCCCCAACAATCAATACGATGCTTAACCCGGAACGAATGCACTTCCATTTTATGGGTTTCTGCAATTTTCCCGTTCTCGCCCAGGGGATGAAAATGTAATTTGTAACAAAGGGTTGATGCAGCAGCCTCCAGTTGAACGTCCAGGATTTGTTTTAAAAGCGCAGGTCCATGCAAGTGAAGGTCCTGGGTTCGGTTCAAAAGGCTCATACTGGTGAGTAGGCCAATCAGTCCAAAATAATGATCTCCATGAAGATGCGAAATGAAAATATGGCTGATTTTGCTCCTTCTGATTTTATATCGCGACATCTGAAGCTGGGTACCCTCCCCACAATCAATAAGAAAAAAATCATCGGCCGTCTGTAATATTTGCGATGTAGGGTTCCTGCCAAATGCCGGGATTGCCGAATTATTGCCTAAAATGGTGAGTGCTAACAACTTGTTGGATGGGGATTCAGGTCAAAGATAAGTTCATTATGCTTCGTTATCATTGAAGTCATTTAATAATTCTCTTTCAATTTCTTCCATTTGTACCATATCCCATGCTTCGCTTAGGGTGGGGGTGGTATTCATATTATCAAAAAGATCAAGAGATCTAAATACCTGTGCAACCTCTTCACGCATCGAGCATATTACAAAAGAATACTGCCTTTCATAAAACCTGGATTGCCAGGATGCCACCGAAAATGCAATTTCCTCATCAATTTGCTTAACAATACCTAAATCCAATACCAGGTGAGGTGGGATCCCCCCCATAATTTGCTGGAATATTTTTGAAAGTGGTTCTGACATAATTGCAGATAAATTGGCCTCTAATACCTCCAGGACTACAAATTTTTCTTTGGTACTTAATTTGACATTCATGTTATAACAACAATATTTGAATCTGAAAAATAGGGAGATTTTTTTCTGGGAAAGGTCATTTAATAGGAAAGTTAATTTGTTTTTAACGTT
>JAFEAB010000063.1 GCA_018266615.1 Bacteroidota bacterium | reverse complement strand
TCCCTGTCGCCCATTTCTTCCTGGAGGCGTGCCTTGTATAACCAGATCCAGAAAGCTTTTGGATTGGCTTCTGTTGCTTTGGTTGCATTTTCGAGTGCTTTGGCATTATTATGGTCGAAATCTTTATAAAACTGGGCTGCTTCCCAATAGGGTTTTTTATCAGTAAGCATGCCGGCGTCTATTTGAGCTTTCAGCTTGGATTTAATATCCGTTTTTATAGGAATGGAAACTTTTGTGCGATCCCATTCCATTACCAGGTCGCAGGATTCGGCTTTGATATTTTCGAACTGCATGGTAAAATTCTCAACTTTTTCACTCAGTTTATTACTGGTAACGGAAGTGTGAAGCACATCTTCCGATTCCTGATAGCCATCTATACCCCAGTTGTTGATGCCCTTATTCAGGATAATTTCCCAGGCATTTTCGGAAGGGATGGTATAAATCACATAAGTTCCGGAATCAATTTTCTTACCGCCGATTTCCACCGGATCGGAAAAGCGTATCCGGGTGGCGGCATTGGCTCCAGTTCTCCATAATTTTTGAAAGGGTACCAGATCGCCAAATATCTTTCTTCCTTTCATGGAAGGCCGGGAATACGTAAGTTCAATTTTCCCCATCCCAAAATTTTGAATGATGGTTTGAACGGGAGAAGGAGCCGGCATCTTAACCTGTGCGTCAGCAAAAAGGGTTAAGGCAGCAAATAAAAGGGGTAAAAATGCTTTTTTCATAAAAAAAATTTAGTCGGTAAAGTGTATTTGAACAGTTTGATATAACAAATTTTTTTGCCGGGTTGTTTGCTCCAGGTGTTGAATTTGTTTTTCAGTAAAGATTTCCAATCCCAGGAGGCCCGCTGCATTTCCCTTGTTAATGGCGATTTCGAGGTATCCACCGGAATTAAACAGGGCTAATTTTTCACCCTCAGGTACATCCGCATACGTTTCACAAATCTTGTCAATAACCTCTTTCCCTTTCAAAATAATATTAAACTTCCGGCCTTTTCTCTTTGCCTCAAATTCTTCCCGGGTAATATTAACCACCACATTTTCAAAATTATCAATAAAAATTACCTGGCCATCCAGATTGTCATTCTTTTCAAATACCTGGAAAGTCCCTTTAGATTTTGGGACTACCCGTTTGCCCAGCGAATCGGTTTTTTCCCCTTTTATTATTTCATTAAAGGAATTGGCAATGAAGTTGGTGATGGTTAAGACATTTTTGGGGAGTGAATCAGGAAGGGGGAGGGCTACCGCTTCCGGGTTATTTCCATCCAGGATCATGGGCAGGAGACCGTTATCGGCGCAACCAATTACCTGGCCGTTATAGTTTGCAAGCAACAGGTGGCCTGGTCTTTCATCAAAAAGGTTTACGAGCACGAGGTGGAAAGTGCCTTTCGGAAAGTGGCGTATGGAATTGCGTATTATATAAGCCGCCTGTGGGTAATTAAACCGGGAAATATAGTGGGTAATTTCCACCATCCTGAAATCGGGGTTTGCCTGCAATATGGTACCCTTAATAGCCCCTGCCAGGAAGTCCTGGTCACCTATATCCGTTGTAATTGTAATTATGGCCATGAATGCTTCGAATCCGCTTCGTGAAATTGCAATTATTTTATCAATTTCCCGTTTTTAAAAAAGAAATTTCGTGTTAGCTTATCCGTTAGTGAAGGAAAAAATTTATTCAAAAACACCGTTTGTTTCCCTTTATAAGTGAGAATCAAAGTTCGCTTTCTTTTTTCAATGGCGGTAAGGATATGGCCGGCACATTCTTCCGGGCTCATCAGTTCCGATTCGTTCAGGGGAGTATCTCCCCGGGCTTCCCCTTCCGCATTCAGGGCGGCATTCCGAATATTGCTGCGGGTGAACCCCGGGCTGATCCAGAGCACATTAACCCCTTCTTCCGATAATTCAGTTCGAATGGCCTCCATCCAACCGTTAACTGCAAATTTACTTGCCGAATACCCGCTTCTTCCGGGCAAACCCCTGTATCCTGCAATGGAGGAAATAGCTACAATGGAGCCCTTATTTTTTATAATATGATTCAAGGCGAATTTGGTGCAATACACCGTTCCAAAGAAATTAATATCCATCACCTTTCGGATCACCTCAACATCTGTATCCTGCAAAAGGGATCTCATAGATACACCTGCATTGTTTATGAGGATATCTATGCTGCCGAATTGCTGAATGGTTGTTTCTATAAAACGGGAACAGTCGTTTTTATTACTTACATCTGCCACGAGTGTATGAAGCTGTGTTCCGGGAAACTTTACCTGCAGGTCGTATAACTTATCCTGGTTACGGGCACAGGTACTTACCCTGGCACCTGCCGGTATCAGCTTTTCAATCAGCGCCCTCCCAATGCCATCGCTTCCACCGGTAATGGCCACTATTTTATCTTTAAAAAAATTGAACATAATAGAAATTCCCGGCAAAAATAGGGGAGCAGATTAGCCTTCACAAACAATTCATATTGATTGTGATGGAGCACAGAATCTTTCTGAAAAATATTTGCTGTATTGCCAATTTGCCTTATTTTTGCACTCCCTTCAAAAAAGGGTAGGAGATTTGGTAGCTCAGTTGGTAGAGCAATACACTTTTAATGTATGGGTCCTGGGTTCGAGTCCCAGCCAGATCACAATCAGCCTCCGAATGGGGGCTGTTTTATTTTTGCCCCAATTTATTTTTCATTGTGTGGGTTTACCTCCCTTATTTTCTGTAAAAAAATGAAGTGATCGCTTCACAGAATTCTTTTGGATGTTCAATTAATGTGCCATGGCCCGAGAAGGGGACTATCCATAAACCTGCTTGGGGTATATTTTGAAAGATTTGAACGGTATGCCCTATTCTTATAAGGTCATGATCCCCTGCGATGATCAGCGATGGAGTCGTAATCTGAGATATTTCTTTCAGTGTGATGTTAGGCTGGTAATAATCCAATAAGAATATTTTCCAATCATTTTTTTCTTTGGGAGTTGTTCGCTTTTTTGCCTGATTTGATAGAAAATATTGTACAGATTCCAACCAAACAGCAGGTTCCAATGCCGTTGAATCGGGCCAAAGGTTGGCCCCGGTAACGGCAATTTTTCTTAGTTGCTCTGGATGTCTTAATGCCATCTCAATACCTACTATCCCACCATCGCTCCATCCAATTAAGAAAACCTTTTTAAATTTCAATGAATCAATAATGGCAGATACATCATCGGCCATCATTTCGAAACTCAGGGAATCGCCATTGTCTATTGATTTTCCATGTGCCCGGCTATCAATAGCTATAACACGGAATTGTTTCTCCAACAAAGGAATGACGGAAGTAAAGGAGGAAATATTCCCCCCATTGCCGTGAAGTAAAATTACAGGGTCTCCTTTCCCATACTCTTCGATATAAAAATTTACACCTCTGGAAAATATCCTTTTTGCATGGGAAGAATTGTTTCCATATATTTCGTTGGATTGGGCTCTTACCTGAATGCCCGGTACAAAAATGGAAATTAGGATAATTAATATGGCAAGTTTCAAATGCTGTATATTTTGTTTATGTGAGTTTGAAATTAGGGGTAAAATATTTGTATAAATTTAGTAGAAATGGGGCCTGGCATTCCGAAAGATCCATATTTATTTAGCGCTTTACAATCCTTCCTAAAAGGGATCAGGGAAACGGAATGAATTTTAGAAATTTGGTTATTAGTGGGTTATGCTATACCAAAGATCAAAACTCCCAAATAATATCAACATGCTGCCAAAAATCCTTTCCAATAATTTGTTGTTAATCCTCAAAGCTACGTTGGCGCCCAGGTAGGAAAAAGGAATGGAGCTGATGGATAACAGAAGTACCACATGCCAGTCAATATGACCGAGATACCAGTGCGCAATTGTTCCAGGGATAGACAAGCCTGCGGCTACAATTAGGCTTGATGCCAAGGCTGCCTTCGTGGGCATTTTTAAAAACCGGATAAATAGTGGGCCAAACATTACGCCACCACTGTTAGCCAATAAACCAGAAAGAAATCCTACCGGTAGTGCTACCAATGCTATTTTCCAGAAGGGAATTGGCTCATTGCCCGAATCCTTATTCTTATCCGGAAAAATAAAAAAGGAAAGCCCAAGGCTTGCCACAAAAATGGCAGTAAGAATCATTAATACATGCCCCCCAAGCCAATGGCTAAAAAAAGATCCTGCCCAGGTTGCGGGTATGCCTAACAAGATGCAGGAAACCACCACTCTTTGGTTAATCAGTTCTTTTTTGCGGTAAACTAATGATGCGGAAATGGTGGTTGGGAGAGTGGCGGGGAGGGGAGATGCAAGCGCGTAAAAAGGATTCATCCCGGTAAAGATCTGTAAGGCAGGGGTAGTTATGGAGCTGCCGCCCTTCCCCAATAGACCAGATAAGAATCCCACAATGGAGCCAATAATTAATAAGGTAATTTTTGTAATCATACACTTTATTTACCTCAGGGAAACATTTTTTTATGGAAACGGATAATCAAAATACAATTTAAAGAATTATGAAATCCTTTGGAAGAAACGAGCGCAAACAATCCATTTCCGGCAGGGTTAGATTTTTTGCGGGCATCTGAATGCAAAGGTATGTGTTAGTATTTCTAACAGGTGAAAGGAAATTATTAGCCACGCCAATTTTTGCTATCGCATTTTCTGGCCGGCATATTGTAAAAAAAAATCCCCGGCAAATAATTCATTGCCGGGGGAAATGGAATACTTTAAAGATTTACTAAAGAACCTGTTTCAAAATTTCAATGGCATCAACTGCATCTTTTTCCTCGGTCAGGTCGAAAATGGAAACCGATTTTCCATCTTTTGTTACGTTTATATTGTTTACAATTTGATCAAATTGTTCTTTATTGAAATTTTCTTTCAGTGTTTTTCCAAATGAGAAATCCGAAAAATCTGTAATGGAATTATTATCTGAAAAGTTCGAGTTGTACCTTTTCAATTCCACCAGGGCTTCTACCGGTCCGGCAGAAAGATGCACTCCGTTAACCCCTTGGGATACTTCTGCCAACCCAAGGGCCTCTTTTTGTTCCAGGAATTCTCTGCGCAGGCTGCCGGGATTTGCTTTTGTGGGATCGGTGGCTCCAATAAAATTGCTACGGGCATCGCTCCACGCAATATCACCCGATAAAGTCATTACAATGATAGATCTGCCTTTTTCGGTGAAATGTTTTAATTGCCGGGGATGGAAACCGTTAACGAGGTAAACAAATTCATCATCTATTTTCACTTTTTCACAATAGGTACCACCAGCCAGTTTTTTATTTTCAAGGTTTTGCCAGAGATAGTCGAGCGAGTAGGCGTTAAAGTTATTATTCCTGGCTAAAAATTCAGAACCGCCCAACACATTTAATTCGGTTATCGCCGATCCATAAAGTTCTTTAAATTTCTCTTTAGCCGATTCCGACATTCCCTGTACAGCATGCGTGGAAATTTTGTTAATCACTCCGTAATGCTGGGCAATGATATTATATTCATCCAGGTATTTTGCTGAAAGTATTTTGATGTTGTGGATGGTTAACCCAAATGTTTCAATCTTTTTCTGAACCAGATTTAATATGCTCCGAAGGTTTATTTTATCGGAAGCGAGGGTGATTTCCGGCTTAAGGAAAAACAGGAATTCATTTTTCCCAACCGGTGATTCGGAGTTTGAATAAATTTCTTCAAATTCCAGGTCTCCCTGTTGTGCCTTCTTAACGGAGGCTGAAATGATTTCAGTAAAGTTGTTTGTAGCTACCATTTTGCTTTAAAAATTTTCGCAAAATTATGGGTTTAATTGGCAAAATGAACAGCCGTTTTTAACAACTCCGTTAAAAAGATATTGAAATAGGGAATGAAGAATAAGAATGGGCAACCAGTTAGTTGCCCACAAAACAGCTAAGGGAGGAAAATTCAAAATTTATCCAAGGGCTATATCCAGTACCTGGGTAAGTGATTTCACATAATGGAATTTTATTCCCTTAATAAATTGAGGATTAATATCCAATACATCCTTTTCATTCATCCAGCACATAATGATTTCCCGGATCCCGGATCGTTTGGCCGCCAGCACTTTTTCTTTAATACCTCCCACCGGAAGTACCTGGCCGCGCAAGGTGATCTCGCCTGTCATTGCGAGATAGGGCTTAATTTTTTTTCCGGAGTATGCGCTTGCCAGAGCCGTCATCATGGTAATGCCGGCACTGGGGCCATCTTTGGGTACGGCGCCCTCCGGAATATGGATATGCACATTTTTCCGGTTAAACAACTCGGGATCGATACCTAGTTTTTTTGCGTTGCCGGCAAGCCAGCTATAGGCGGTTGCGGCGCTTTCTTTCATCACATTTCCCAGGTTACCCGTAAGTTTTAATTCGCCTTTGCCATCACTAAGCTGGGCTTCAATAAATAAAATATCACCGCCCACATAAGTCCAGGCGAGCCCAACAGCCACACCGGGCATGCTGGCTGTTTTGTAAAGCTCATTATTGTATTTTGGCTTTCCGAGTATTTTTTCTATGTCGTTTGCAGTTAAGGTGGGTTTAAGCTTTCCTTTTAATACCATTTCTTTTGCCTGGTAGCGCATGATACTGGCTAATTGGCGGTCCAATTCTCTCACTCCGCTTTCGCGCGTATAATCGGCGATTATCTTTTCCAAAACCGCATCACTCATTTTAAAGGATGGGATTTTTGTACCATTCCCCTGAACCAGTCCGTGCATTTCTTTTTGCTTGGGAACCAGGTGTGTTTTTGCAATTTCAATTTTTTCTTCAATGGCATAACCGCTAAGTTCAATAATTTCAAGCCGGTCTCTTAACGCCGGTTGAATGCTGGATAGCGAATTGGCAGTAGCAATAAATAGTACTTTACTTAGGTCATATTCCAGTTCGAGATAATTATCGTAAAATGTATTGTTCTGTTCCGGATCCAACACTTCCAACAGGGCAGAAGAGGGATCGCCGCGATGATCCTGCCCAATTTTATCTATTTCATCCAAAATCATTACCGGGTTTCCCGATTTTACTTTACGCAACGACTGCAATATTCGTCCCGGCATTGCCCCAATATAGGTTTTGCGGTGTCCCCTGATTTCACTTTCATCGTGTAAGCCTCCCAGGCTTACCCGTACATATTTTCGGGCAATGGCCGAAGCAATACTCTTTCCAAGACTGGTTTTCCCGATCCCCGGAGGGCCTACAAAACAAAGGATGGGGCTTTTCATATCGCCCTTAAGTTTTAGAACGGCGAGGTATTCCAGAATACGTTCCTTGATTTTGTTCATGCCATAATGGTCGTGGTCCAAAATCTTTTTGGCTTTTTTTAAATCGTAGGAGTCTTCGGTAAACTCTTCCCAGGGGAGGTCGAGCATTAAGTCAAGGTGATTATAAACCACCGAATAATCGGGTGTGGATGGATGCATACGCTCCAACTTCTCAATACCCTTGGTAAACATTTCCTTTGCAGCTTTCGGCCATTTTTTATTTTCGGCGCGCTTCATCATTTCCTTCACTTCGGCAGAATTTTCCCCACCTAGTTCATCCTTGATGGCTTTCATTTGCTGCTGAAGGAAATATTCGCGTTGCTGTTTATCTAACTCAGCACGGGTTTTAGAAGTTACCTTGTTTTTGAGTTCAACATATTGCAGTTCTGTGTGCAGCAGGCTCAATAAAAGTTCGGCCCTTGCTTTCAGATCATTTATCTCGAGGAGCTGTTGTTTTTGTTTAATATCGCTACTCAGGTTGCTGCTTACAAAATGAATAAGGAAGGAAGGATTTTCAATATTCTTTAGGATGATGGCTGCTTCGCTGGGAAGGTTGGGGGAGAGGCCCACAATCTGACTGGCAAGGTCTTTAATGCTGCTTACCATCGCATCAAAATCGGGATCGCCCTTTTTTGGGGTTTCTTCCAGGATCTTTACCCTTGCTTTAAAATAGGGGTCTTCTGAAACAATTTCCTCAATTTTTAACCGCCGTTTCCCCTGTATAATGATGGTGGTACCCCCATCCGGCATTTTAATCAGTTTTACAATGCGGGCGAGGGTGCCTATATCTTGTAAATCGGCAACGGAAGGCTCCTCAATATTACTATCCTTCTGGGCTACCACACCTACCAGTTTATCTCCTTTATAGGCATCTGAAACAGCTTTAATGCTTTTATCCCTCCCTACGGTAATGGGAATAACCACACCGGGAAAAAGGACGGTATTGCGCAGGGCAAGAATGGGGATTGTGTCCGGAACCTGTTGGTTATCAGTGCCATCATCCTCATCATCATTCAACGGGATCATGGGCATAAACTCAAGTTCTTCTTCGGTGTTATTCAAATAAAGCTTATTTGTCATTCGTATTTTGGGATAAGTCGCAAATAAAAGAAAGAAATTTTAAATGGGTATGAATATATGGCAATGACAGTGCCATTTGCAGTTCATGCGACAATTCTTCAGTGGAATGGCAATTTAGAGCGCCAGATTGATTGCTTTTACCTATCTCTAACCGATAGAAAACAGCTTTTTCAGCTTTTCGATAAAGCCCTTTTCCACAAAACCCATTTTATTGAAAGACCCTAAGAATTTGAGGTTTTACCATTTGAGCAGAATTCCCGGTATAAAAAATGTGGAAAAACAAATATAAATATATCTTAATTTAATATTCAAAAATTTGCTCCATGTTTACGAAAAATGCACAAACCACATTTTTAATATGCCTAATTACTGCAAATATTAATTTCTCGTTGGCCCAAACGGCTCCGGGAGAGGTGGCCAAGGACGCGGTATATCTGGATGCAAAAGCATTGTATCCTTTTAGTGGTGGCGTTGCCGTTATACAAAAAGGAACAAAAAGGGCGCTAATAAACAAAGAAGGCAAATTTATTATTCCTTTTTCTGAAATAATTGTTGAGCAGGTTTCTGCCCCGGCAAACGGGCTATTCATGATAAACGGGATAGATGACAACGGAAAACCCGTATCGGCACTCATCAACAATAAAGGGGAACGATTAGTGAATTTATTGAATAAATCCGTTTCCGGTTTAGTAGATAATAGTTCTTATGATTGTGCCGTTTTTAAGACTAAAAGTCAGGATTATTTATATGTATTTCCGAATAGTGAAACAATCAGTTCTCCTAAATTGCTTACCGGAATAAGAGAAGGGATTGGTATTGAAAATAAATCGGGAGCATCTGTATATTGGAATCTCAATGAAAATAAAGAGATACCAGGGACATTCTTTTGGGCAAGTCCTTTTTCAAACGGGATCGGAATCGTAGCAAAAAAGAATGAGGTTAACCAAATTGTGTATGGAGCGGTCAATAGGCAGGGTGATATGGTGCTCCCATTTCAGTTTAGCAAACCGCCAAAACCATTCTTGAATAATCATACTGTTATTGAACCCAGGGATAAGAATGAATTTGATTATGCATATTTCAATAATAGCGGAGTCATGGTCAGGAAGGTTAAACGCTCCGTAGCTGGCGGGAAGAATATTCCCCAGGGTCCTTTTATTAAAAACAGGTTTGTTATTGGATATTCAAATGAAGGGGTGGAATTATTTGACAGCAATTGGAAAATGACTCCCTTAAAGAATTTATTAGCAGCGCATCATGTGGATGTTAAAAAATATAACAAATTTCTTATAGGCGGCATTGGCGGATCTATTTTTCCGATCGGGATGCAAACAAACAGCCCCGAAGAAGATAATTCCATATTATGGTTTAATGCCAGTGAATTTGGGAAACATGCCTACTGCGGCTTTATTAATTTTGATACAAAGCGTAGCATTCCTCCCATCTTTTATTGGCAGGGGATGATCGGGACATATCGAAAAGAGGGATCCTATGGAAATTCATTTGCTGTCAATTGGTTTGATCCGGTCTCAAAATTGGCGTTCGTAAGTCTGCCTACGAAATTTGATGAAAAAGGAGAGGCTATTGAATTTAGAAATGGATTCATTGATGAAACGGGAATATTTCGGATAGTTTTACAGAGCGCCTCAAAATGGTAATATTTTATAGGCACCAACCTCTCTCCGGTTTCAGGAACATCCTAATACCATAATTGGGAAATAACATTTTATATTACCCTGTTTAAACGGGTGTAACCTTGTAATAATTAATATCAGCCGTCTTCATCAGCCCATGGATTGTTTGGATATCGGATTGAATTTAGAATATGAAAAAATAAATTCACCTGGATAACGCAGGGGAACAACCATCCCCACCCCACATGGAAAAAATACGAATTATTTTTTTTGAATAGCCGTTTATACACGCTTATACACGTTTAATCCGGATAAAAATTGCCCTTCCCTGAACTGAATCACAAACACAAAAATGTAGGAGATAAATTAGCAGTGACTGGGGAACAACCATCCCTTCCGGTTTGGGTATTTCAAAAGGGGAAATTTTAGTACAAAAGTTCAGTCAAAGAACGAAAGTTGAACCTTGCACATATGCCCAATCGAAGCCGTTCTGCCCCGCTTTTGATAATACCTTGTTAGCGGTAGTTTTTCTTTTCGTCAATCTCATCTTTAATTCTTTCTCTAATGTCAATTTTTGCACCTGTGAAAACAAATATCCCCGTCCCAAATTCTCGGGCATTTTGATTTGTTATTGAATCTGCAAGGGTTGAATTTATAAAAAATGGCGATGTTTCTTGAAATTCTGCATTAACTTCTTGTACTTCTTTAACCCTAATTAAGTTTTCATATTTTTTAGTTAAATCAATCCAATCTATGTAATCAGCACTAAATGAAACTGCTTGTAATTTTTGGCTTGTATAAAAGTTTATTGCCCCTGCCTGTCCATAATTATCGCAAAGAATAAGCGTATTTTTTTTGTTTGGTAAACTTAAATAAATGCCATCTACTTTCTGCGCTAATTCTTTCCAGCCGAGCATATCTGCAAAATCCTGTGGCAGTGAATGGTCTTTGCCATCTTCCCAACGTAACATACCCAACTTTTTGTAGTTGTCTGAATGCTTGATTATGTACTCTGGACTTTTATTTGGAAACGCAACATTATAAATTGGAATAAATAATAGTAGAGGAATTCCAATTGCAATTGGTTGTAAAAACTTTTTCCAACCGTCTTTTAATGCGTCTGCAAGAAAAACAGAACCAAAAGCAATGTAAATAGGGTAAATGCCAATGGCATAATAATCTTTTGCCTTAAAGTAAAGAAATGCTATTAATGTAAGGGTTATAGAGAAAAAGAAAATCCTATAATTTTGAAAGGGCTTATAAAAAAGCAACGCATAAAATGATGAAAATATGACAATAAGTGAGCCTGCAAAAAAGAGCAATTGATTTTTCAAAAAATCAAATCTATTAACATTTTCTAATTGAGTTTGTGCTAATTCTTTCAAGTGGTGAATGACAGGGAAATTGTTATTGTATTGCCATATAAGATTAGGGGAAATTAAAACCAACCCTAATAAAATGGCAAAATACAAAGAGGGATTTAATAATATTTTTCTATGTTCTGTAAGCAATAAAGATGGCAAAAGTCCAACTAAGAGAAACACAATATTGTATTTATTTAAAAAACCAATTGCAAATACAATCGCTCCTAAATAAAGCCATTTTGAATCATCTGTTTTGAAATACTTTAGTAGAATAAAGTATAAAGCCGTCCAGCTTAAGACATCAAAAGAATTGGGTTGATACAAAGTATTTATTCGTAAAAGCGCAGAAAATAAAACACAAGTTGCACCTAAAATCAACGCAAAAAGGTTCCCTCCTAATTCTTCTATAGCTTTCCAAACCACAAAGATTGTCAAAGCGCCATACAAGGCAGGGAAAAACTTAATCCAAAAAATTGAATTACCCAATAATTGAATAATGTATGAAGTCCAAGAAGTAAAAGGTGGAACAGAAATATAACCCCAAGCCAAATGATTGGCTTGGTCAAGATGCAAATATTCGTCCCTTTGCAGGTCATACTCACTACCCAATAGAGAGTATTGCAGCAAAAATTTAAGTCCAATGAAACCTATTAAAATTATCGTCTTTTTAGTCATTGAGAATTGTCTATAAAAATTTCCGCTTCCAGGGGAATTGAACCCCGATCAACAAAAATTTAGTAATAACAACAAAGTAGCAGTGACAGGGGAACATCCATCCCCACCCCACATGGAAAAAATACGAATTATTTTTTTGAATAACCGTTTTTACACGAGTATATGTATTTAATACTAATAAATTTCAAGGATAATCCATATTTCCAGGACAATGAGAATTGGAGCAAAGGAAGTTTGTTGATATAGCCCAAATGACCTGCAACATGGAATGATTTTTAAATTGTAGCGAATCATTTGTTGCCTGCCACTTCAGTGGAAATCCCACTTTTCAATATCTCATTTCAAAAAACGGATGGGTAAAGCACGAATTGCAAAATGGGCCGCTTTGGTAATTTCCTGTATTTCTCTGGCTGGATTTTACGATTGATATTCAAATTGCCAAAAGGTAAATTTTTGGGTTTAATAACCGGCAACACTGTCATCACCCCTACGGTCTGCCGCTACCTCAAATTTCCCATCTGGTAAAATCTTTATTAATTCCGACCTGCCAATTCCTCCTACAAGGCGCAATTTATACCCCATGTTTTCAAGCCCTTGTTCAATTTCAACCGAAAATCCTTTTTCAATCTTTACCTCATCTGGCAACCATTGATGGTGAAATTTTGGTTTATTTACCGCATCTGTTGCATTCATACCAAAGTCAACCATATCCACAATCATTTGGAAAACGGAAGTAGGAATAGTGGTGCCCCCTGGCGTTCCAAGCACACAGAATGGGTTTCCATTTTTCAATATCAAGGTAGGAGCCATGGAGCTAAGCATTCTTTTTCCGGGAGCAATGGCATTGGCAGCACCACCAACAGCTCCATATAAATTGGGGACCCCCGGTTTCATACTGAAATCATCCATTTCATCATTCAAAAAAAAGCCTGCGCCTCCCACTACCGTTTTGCTGCCATACCGGTTGTTTAAGGTGGTGGTAATAGAAACCATATTTCCTTCTGCATCCATTATGCTAATATGGGTGGTCTGGTCGCTTTCAGGTATTTCTCCCGGTTGGATATTTTTACTTGGTGATGCTTTAAGCGGATCAAAATCTTTCATACGGTTCGTCAGGTAGGCGTTACTTAAAAGGGTCTTTTGCGGCACTTTCCAAAAATCAGGATCGCCCATATATTTTGCGCGGTCTGCAAATGCTCGGCGCTCAGCCTCAATCATTAGGTGCATAGATTGAATTGTACCATAACCATATTTTTTCAAAGGGTATGGTTCAACCATAGTTAGCAACTGGCTAACAATTATTCCACCGCTGCTGGGTGGAGGAAACCCTAAAACAGTATACCCCCTGTATTTTGATGAAATTGCTACCCTCATTTTTGCCTCATAATTTTTTAAGTCGGTGAGCGAAATGATTCCATTTCCCCTATTTATTTCAGCAACAAGGAGTTCGGCTGTTTTGCCCTCATAAAATCCTTTTGGCCCATATAGTTGAATCCTTTTTAGAGTTTCTGCCAATTCAGGTTGAACCAAAATATCTCCCGCCTTCCAATCCGTATTTTTTATAAAAGCAATGGGCTGCGTATTATATTTTAAAAATTCAGGTTTCAGTTCATTGAAATCTTTTGCCTGGATTTCAGTAATGGCAAAGCCTTTTTCTGCCAGTTCAATGGCAGGTTCAATTAATTTTTCAAACGATAATTTGGCATAGGGGAGGGTCTTGAATAATCCTGCAACGGTGCCGGGAATCCCCACAGATAGATGCCCGTTTACGGATAATTCGTGTTGAGGGGCTCCATTTTTGTCTAAATACATATCTTTTGTAGCGAGGCCAGGGGCCGATTCGCGGAAATCAATAGCAATAATATCTCCGGATTTATTTCTGCCTAATAAAAATCCGCCGCCACCTAAATTTCCCGCATCAGGATATACAACCGCCAATACTAATTGAACGGCAATTGCTGCGTCAAAAGCATTGCCTCCTTCCTTCATTATTTCTGCTCCCACTGAGCTTGCCAGGGGATGCGCCGATGCGATAGCCATCATTGAAAAACTACCTTCTTTTTTTTGTGAATAGTGAAAGGGGTCAACTTTCTTTCCGGAACCAAGCCACTGCAACTGAGCCAATCCAATAGTATGGATGAAAGAAGCTGCCACGAGAATTATCAACTTATTTTTCATGTAGGGGAAGTAAGCTGCAAGTTTAGGCTATTTCTAATTATTCCTTAAAAGAAGGCATAATGCTGTCTCTTATATTTTGGAAGAAAGATGATTTTTAAATTTCCTCTTCCATTTATGATTGGGTGAATAAGTTCATATAAGTTATTTGCCCAATCAAATGCAAATTTGTTTTTGAAATTTAGAGGTTGAATATAACCGCAGCTTCATGGGTACGACCTTTTCAAGGATGGATTATAAAAGAGGTGCTCGCACCTCTTCTCCATACGATCGTTTCCTGAATGATTTGGTCTATGGGTTTTTATCCGGATATATACCTGTAATCCTGCAATTTCATTCGGCATTAGGTTATTCTCCCCCTTACAAATGCCCAACGATTCCCAGCTCTCCACAGCACTATTTTATAGATCCTATTTATTTTGCAATTATATTATGGCGGCTTTTTCAATTCCTTGTTTTAGAACCTGGGAATTTCTATTTAACTCCTATTTGAACCAATACCTTTTCCTGTAACATTCAACCTTTTTCTGGACAGATTTACACCTCATTAACAAATTGTAATCGCACAATTTGATAATTTGGTTGTTAATACCCTGGTTCTTCTGACGAATTGTTATTAATTGGTTGCTGTATCGAACTTGATTATGCACATTTGCCGGATACCTTTAAAATCGAATCAGGAAATTAAACTCTTTTTAAACCTTAGAATGAAATTCTTTTCCATTTTTATTATTGCGATATTGGGCTCCATAATTTTATATTTTAGTGCCAACCATGGAAGCAAAAACAAGTGGAGGGGCAATTCATCTAGTCAAAATTTGAAAATTATTATGAATACCAACGGAATATCCGGCAATACCAAAGTAATTTATTTTGCAGGTGGTTGTTTTTGGGGGACTGAACATTTTTTTGAGCAAATAAGAGGCGTATTGAGTTCGGAAGCCGGATACGCAAATGGGAATACCATTAATCCCACTTATGAAGATGTATGTAGTAAGAATACGGGTTTTGCAGAAACCGTTAAAGTAGTTTATGATCCCGGCCAAATCAGCCTGGAAAAATTGATTGATCTGTATTTTAAAACCATTGATCCAACCAGTCTTAACCGCCAGGGAAATGACAGGGGTACGCAATACCGGACCGGGATATATTTTTCAGATGCTGCTGATTCGGCCATTATTGCGAAGAAATTACTGGAACTCCGAATCAAATATGCAGCACCCATCGTGGTAGAAAATCTGCCTCTTAAAAATTATTATGAAGCAGAGGAATATCACCAGGATTATCTCGATAAAAATCCAGGAGGTTATTGTCATATACCCAGGGACTTATTCGAATATGCAAAAAATGCGAATGCATTACCGGCCAATTCCTATGTTAAGCCGGATGACGCCACCCTGAAGAAAAAGCTTACACCGCTACAGTATGAGGTTACCCAGCATGCAGCTACTGAAAGCCCTTTTCAAAACGAATACAATAATGAATTCCGGGATGGGATTTATGTTGATATCACCACCGGTGAGCCCTTATTCGTATCTGCAGATAAATTTAAATCAGGCTGCGGCTGGCCCAGCTTCTCCAAACCCATAAGCCCCGATTTGATTAAGGAGCTGGAAGATGACTCATACGGCATGTCGCGCATTGAGGTAAGAAGCAAGTCAGGAAATGCACATCTTGGTCATGTTTTTAATGATGGCCCCAAAGATAAAGGCGGGCTACGGTTCTGCATCAACAGCGCTTCCCTCCGGTTTATTCCAAAGGAGGAAATGAAAAGGGATGGATATGAAAGGTATTTACCCCTTTTAGAAAAAACGGATGCCATTCATTAAAGTATTTTTTCAAACTTATGTCTCAACTTCTTGTTTCCGCAAATTGCAGGAATCAAATTACTATTGCGCCCACTTCTTTATGTATAAAGTAATAAAACTGGCGGCTACAAAGGGGAATGTAAGTTGTGGAAGATTATGTCTTACCATGATCAAACTAATTAAAAGAGAAATCACCACTGCAACAATCGTCCATAATACATGTTTCAGGTTCATTCCGGCAAATGCAATGGCGCATAACACCGCATTGAAACTGAATAATCCCATTTGAATGGTAATAAATGGCACGGGCAGGTACAGCGAAAATATCGCGGCTGAAATGGAGGCGGTTATTCCAAATACGGCGGCTACCGGGGAACTGATGGCTACTCCAATAAAAAATAGTACACCTGATATCAGTTTATCCTGAAAGATCACCTGGCCAAATCCTTTTAAACCTATATTAAAGTAATTCGAATTGGAAACAGGCCCAAACCCGGCTTCACTTTGCAGGTTGTTGAAATTTTGGTTCACCAAAAACAGAATTCCCCAGGTTGCCAATACAAAGGGGAAAGTGAATACCTGAATTTTTTGTTGCAAGAAGAAATGTTGAATGATAGTAGCAATCGATGCCCCTAAAACTATAAGCAACCAGGTTAATAGGGTAGATTTTAAAAACAATATACCCGCAACTCCTACCAGGGCGGCATTAAATCCGTACAGCCCTTTGTTTATATTTTCCGTATTGAATTTTAATAACCGGGCAGTGGCAATTCCGGCACCCGTGCCTATAAGCATTGCTAATCCCATTTTGAAAGACCCCAAAAAAACTCCGGTAAGAAACAACAGGCCGGTAATCCGGTTTTCCTGGAGCATTATCTGGCTAATCCCCGTTAAGGCCTGATTTAGAATTACCCGGCCTTTTTGGATCTGATCTTCTTCAGCTAAATTTTGAATTGCTTTTTTGAATCTTATTTTCATTTATGCGTATTCAATTTAACCGATATTATCCTTTCTCCTTCAAAAATTTGAATATCCGATACGTTTTTATCTGATTATATTGGAGCCTGTTTGCATTTTCTGAATCAGGCCGGCTGACAGGCAGAAAATAAATTCTTATTCTCGTTTGAGAGGTTATAGCCAGGGTTTCCCAACCGATATTCTTTTCAACAGCCTGTTTTGATGGCTTACTAAATTCCATTTCTTCTATTTTTGCGGCATGGATATCTCTTGTTCCAACGTCGAAACCTTCCTGATTGAAAAAATTGCGGCTGCCGCAAATTCTTTGGGTATGGAAGCCTTTCTAATTGGCGGTTTTGTACGTGATAAAATCTTAAACCGGCCTACTAAGGATATGGATATTGTTTGTACGGGAGATGGTATCCTGCTGGCAGAAAGCTTTGCCCAAAGCTTTTCCCATAAAGCCCAGCTGGTCGTATTTAAAAATTTCGGTACAGCGCAGGTAAAACTAGGATTCCAGCAACTTCCCCAACCCGAACAGGATGCCGCGTTTGAAGTGGAATTCGTTGGGGCTCGAAAAGAATCGTATTCTCAAAATAGCCGAAAACCGCAGGTTTCATCCGGAACGGTGGAAGATGATCAAAAACGCCGCGACCTGACTATCAACGCAATGGCCATCAGCCTTAATCCTGGAAACTTTGGAAAGCTAATCGATCCTTTTCACGGACTTTCCGATTTGAAGGATAGGGTTTTGCGAACTCCACTCGAACCGAGCCAGACGTTTAGTGATGACCCCCTCCGTATAATGCGGACCATCCGTTTTGCCGCACAACTTAACTTTGAAATCCATCCCGAAACCCTAAAGGCTATCGCTGAAAATGCCAGCCGGATTCGCATTGTTAGCGGTGAACGCGTGGCAGATGAATTAAATAAAATCCTGCTTTGCCCAAAACCTTCTGTTGGGTTTAACCTCCTTTTCAATACAGGTGTCCTGCAGGAAATTTTCCCTCAAATGGTGGCCCTGGCGGGTGCCGAGTACATCGACGGTATGGGGCATAAGGATAATTTCCACCACACATTGCAGGTGATTGATAATGTCGCCTCCCAATCGGATGACCTTTGGTTGCGATGGGCCGCCGTACTTCATGATATTGCAAAACCCGCTACCAAAAAATTTGAAGAAGGACATGGCTGGACTTTTCACGGGCATGAAGTGCTGGGGGGGAAAATGGTGCCCAGAATTTTTGCCAAATTGAAATTGCCCCTGAATGAAAAAATGCGGTTTGTACAGAAATTGGTGGAAATGCACCTGCGCCCTATCAGCCTTACTAAAGAGAATATAACGGATTCCGCTATACGAAGACTACTTTTTGATGCAGGTGAAGACCTTGAATCCCTGATGATCCTCTGCCGCGCCGATATTACTTCGAAGAATAAACAAAAGGTGAAGCGTTACCTTCAAAATTTTGAGCTGGTTCTCCTCCGTTGTAAAGAGGTTGAAGAAAAGGATCATATCCGTAATTGGCAGCCACCCATTTCGGGGGAAATGATTATGGAAACCTTTGGAATTCCTTCCGGTAGGGAAGTAGGGGTCATCAAAAATGCCATCAGGGAAGCCATCCTCGATGGGAAAATACCTAACGAGTATCAGGATGCGCATGCGCTTATGTTAAAAATTGCTGCGGGTTTGGGAATCTTTGAAGCCCCCCCGCATTAGCTATGCCACCCCACAAAAAAACCTTATTTTTGAATTATGGCTATATTCAGATTCAGGGTTTATTGGGAAGACGATGAAAGTACATACCGGGATATTTGTATCCGGCATACCCAATCTTTCTTCGATTTTCATCTGGCAATTTTAAAAAGTTTTGAGTTCGATAATAAACATAAAGCAACCTTTTACCGCAGTAACGACAACTGGCAAAGAGGACGCGAGATTTCGCTTGAGAAATACGACAAAGCCTATAAGGTGGAGCCGCTATTAATGGCGGATGTTACCCTCGGTAGCGAAGTGAAAGATCCCAATCAAAAATTTATTTATGAGTACGACTTTAATAAGAACTGGCATTTTATGCTGGAACTTATTAATGTAGAGAAGGAAGAAAATGCAAAACTGGCCTACCCGGCATGTGTTCGTACCGAAGGTCTGGCTCCTTCACAATATGGAACCAAGGGCCTTGTAGATAGCCGCCTCGCGGAAATGGAAGAAAAATACGACCTGCGCCCCGAAGCTATGGCCGATGGGTTTAGTGAAGAGGGTGAGGAAGATTCCCTTACGGATGGCCAGGAAGCAGATAATTCTTCGGAAGAATCAAATGATGGATTCTAGTTTTCCAGCAACAAATCGGCATGCGTAATTTGTGTATTTCAATTGTTGGGCCAACGGCAGTTGGTAAAACAGAAATTGCCCTTCAATTAGCGCAACATTTTTCCACTGCTATCATTTCCGCCGATAGCCGTCAATGCTTTAAGGAATTAAATATTGGTGTTGCCAAACCCTCCGCTGCGGAGTTGGCTGAAACAGAACATTTTTTTATTAGTTCCCATCATATTTGGGATGAAGTAACGGCTGCCAGCTTCGAGCAGGGCGCATTGGATTTTACTAATAATTGTTTTAATCAGTCGAAGGTTATCATTCTCGCCGGGGGTACGGGTCTGTATGTGAAAGCTTTTCTTGAAGGATTAGATGATATCCCCCCGGTAGCTGAAATCATAAGGCAGGAAGTGGTGGGCGGATATGAAAACGGAGGTATTCTCTGGTTGCACGAAAAATTGAAAATCGAAGATCCCCAGTTTGCAGAAAAGGGAGAGATGCTGAATCCGCAACGTTGTATGCGCGCACTCGAAGTAGTGCGCCAAACCGGAAAAGGAATTCTTTCCCTTCAGCACGGCTTAAGGAAGAAACGACCTTTTGAACTGTTGAAGATCGGGCTCGAATTGCCCAGGGAATTATTATATCAACGGATAAACAGCCGCGTTGAAGATATGATGGCCGGGGGGTTGGAGAGAGAGGCTCAGGGATTGTTGGCACACCGGCATTTGAATGCATTGCAAACCGTTGGATACCGTGAACTTTTTGATTTCTTTGATGGGAAAATACAACTTCCCCGCGCGGTGGAACTTATAATGCAAAATACCCGGCATTATGCGAAACGCCAGCTAACCTGGTTTAAGCGAGATACAGAAATTAATTGGATGGCCCCAAAATCAGACCTGGTTTTCAATTTTATTAAAGAAAAAGCAGGGATTATCTAAAGGAGGATTTATGCCGATCCTCTGTCTTTAAAATTTCATACCCACCGTAACCACTACATTCCCGGATGTTTGCTTTAAACTGGCAAATGTATTGGCACGGTCTTCTAACCTGTAAGGAAAGCTCACATCTTTTTTTACCCGGTGAACATAAGCCAGGTCAACAAAGTACCCTTTATTCCGGTAACCCAGTCCACCACTCAGCAATACCTGGCTTGCTTTTAATGCGGCATCTTTATATGGGTTTCCATAAAAACCAAAGCCGAGCCTGGCCATTATGGTATTGAATTTCATTTCGCCCCCCACCCTGAAATTGAACGCTCCCTTGTAATAATTTTTAATTACGTTGTTGAGCGATTTATAATACGCTTTTTCATCGGCAGTAGGGGCTTCGTTATCGGAACTAAACCGGCTTGCCGTATGGCGTACATATTCAATATCGGCAGTGATGAACCCTCGTTGTTTCCTTACATTCTCTACCTCTCTGAAAACAAATGCTCCGCTCAGGATAACCTTCCAGGGGGCGCTTTGGGTATATTTTGCCTCTCCTTCCTGGTTATTGGTGAATATTTCAGAATTTACCTGGAAGGATTCTGTTTGACCCGATGGGGTTTCCAAAACAGTACCCAACTCGGCGGTGTGCGTATCGGTCAGGAATAAATAGGAAGGAGTATGCACGGCAAGGCCTATACGCAAATGTTCCATAGGCTTATATATAGCCCCCAACTTTATGTTTAGCCCAATTCCATTGGTGGAAAACCGGTCGTTGTAAGAAAAAGATTTAAAATGATTGAATGCATTGGAGGAAGTGTCTTCCTCACTGTATTGCATGTTACTCCTGTAGAAAATAAGGGGTATCCCAACTGTGATTCCCCAGTATAATTTGTCTTTGATGTTTGCCCCATAGGCAAAGGAAAGGTCGTATATGCCTCCACCCGTACTGTGGGTATATTGCTGCTTTAGGGCGTAACCCGAATCGAGCAGGTATTCGGGAGCAGCCTTTACTATTAGGTTTCCATCCTGTGTAACCGTATCAATGAGGTAAGTATACAGCCCCACTGCGGCCGTATAGGGAAGCGGGGAGTTTGAATTTAATACATCATTAATTGAATATCCACTCCGCGCAAATTCTTCAGCAAATTGTTCTGAAAATGAACTATAATTATTTAAAGCTCCGTAACCTGTCTTATTATTGAAATTAGCCACCTCATTGATGGCAATAGAAAAGGCAGAACTATTTTGCGGATTCCGCCTGCTTACAGATCCCCAGACCATTCCGGTAGTACCTAAACCAAAGCCACCCCTCTTTTCCCGGGTATTGACATTTCGGTAATCAGCTCCTGATTTGGTATTGAATACAGAGGGCGTAATTACAAATTCAGTAGTCTTATAAAATCCAATGCCGGCCGGATTTACAAAAACTGAGGTTATATCGCCGCCAAGAGATCCTGCTGCACCACCAATTGCCATATTCCGGGCAGTGCCAAATTGATTATACCAACTGTATCGTATGGCATCCTCCGGCACCTGGGCTGAAATTGTGGCAGAAAAAAATAATAGCATACAAACAATAGGATAACGCATAGCAGGGAGTTGCGAAGGGGTTTAACTAATCTGTGATTATTAATAATAGGGGTTTAATTTCCACGCCCGGGCCTGGAAATACCTGATCCCGAAGAAGAACTTCCCGATCCGGAAGAAGAATTGGACGATGGGCTGTATCCTCTGCTCCCGCCATCATAATTATCATCGTTATTCCGGTTGTTCCGGGGGGTGTATAGCCGTTCGCGTGTAATAGAAGACTTGTTATTGTAGTTGTAATAATTTTTGGGAGTCGCATTAAAATCAGGCTTCGCCGACCTGATATTGGGAACCTTGTAATTATTATGGTTGTACCCCCCTAAGTAGGTCATGCGTGGAGTCGTGTTTTTGGGGTTTCGGATCGTTACGTTCCCATAATACACCGGGTAAGAATAATAATAGGGGTTGTAATAATATCCATAATTATAACCATAATAATAGGGACTGTAATAGGCATCATAATCATCATTCCAATACCGCCAGCGGGGATCATAAATCGCCATTCGGATGGTTCGGTCGTTGTATTCAGGTCTGGGTTTTTCGTATGTGCGTACCTGGTAATTTTCCTCAACCGGACGGGCTGGTGAATAATACACATCGTCCGGAGTTTGGCCGGTTCGGTAAGTACTACTGCAACTGGTAAGAATTGCCCCAAGGGCTATGATGAGTAAAAATTGAAGTTTCATGTCAAATTGGTTAAAAAAATTATAGTATGAAGTTAGTACTTTTGCGCGGTTGCTGATGTTAAGGCAAAGTTTAGATTTGCAATCTTTTTGAAGGCTGGATTTCTTTTGAAATGATTGTTAAAAGTCTCTCAAATGAGGCCATTGAAGGAATTTAATTTTGAATAACAGGTTTGGATTATATGAGTAAAGAACTTACTTCCCGGGAAACAGATTATGCCCAGTGGTATAACGATTTAGTGCTTAAAGGCGGACTGGCCGATTATTCGGCTGTACGTGGTTGTATGGTTATTAAACCGTATGGTTTTGCATTATGGGAAAATATGCGGGATCAGTTGGATCGTATGTTTAAAGATACCGGCCATGTAAATGCTTATTTCCCTTTATTTATTCCTAAGAGTTTCTTGAGTAAAGAGGCTGCGCATGTAGAGGGGTTTGCCAAGGAATGTGCGGTTGTAACCCATTATCGCCTGAAAAATGATCCCGATGGTAATGGCATTGTGGTGGATCCTGACGCAAAGCTGGAAGAAGAACTGATTGTGCGCCCCACTTCCGAAACTATAATCTGGAATACCTATAAAGACTGGATTCAATCTTACCGGGATCTTCCCCTGCTTATTAATCAGTGGGCGAATGTAGTAAGGTGGGAAATGCGTACCCGCTTATTTCTTCGAACCGCAGAATTTCTGTGGCAGGAAGGGCATACGGCCCATGCAACGGCCCTTGAGGCAGTGGAAGAAACGGAAAGGATGTTGGATGTCTATGCTTCCTTTGTGGAAGAGTATATGGCCGTGCCGGTTATTAAAGGAGTAAAATCTGCCAATGAACGATTCGCCGGGGCGGTAGATACGTATTGCATCGAGGCGCTGATGCAGGATGGGAAAGCCTTACAGGCAGGTACCTCTCATTTTCTGGGGCAAAATTTTGCAAAAGCGTTTGAAGTGCAATTTTTAAATAAGGAAAATAAACAGGAATATGTATGGGCCACCAGCTGGGGCGTATCTACTCGCCTTATTGGTGCCCTGATTATGGCCCATAGCGATGACCAGGGCCTTGTACTCCCTCCCCGGATTGCCCCATTGCAGGTTGTAATTGTTCCTATTTATAAGGGCAATGATAGTAAACCGGTCATCGATGCCCGGGTTAACGAAATTGTCAAATCCTTAAAGACCTTGGGTATTCGGGTTAAATACGATAACAGTGATAATTCCCGGCCGGGCTGGAAATTTGCAGAGTACGAATTGCAGGGAGTGCCTATCCGGGTGGCAATGGGAATGCGGGATTTGGAAAACAATGTGGTGGAAGTAGCGCGTAGAGACACAAAAGAGAAAAAATCGGTGGCTATTGATGGCCTTGCGCAACACCTTAGCCAGTTGCTCGAAGAAATTCAACAAAACCTGTTCAACCGGGCATTGGTATTTCGTAATGAAAATATTCGGAAAGCAGACTCCTGGGATGAGTTTGTAAATCTTTTGGATAATAAAGGCGGATTTATTTCCGCCCATTGGGATGGTAGCTCCGAAACAGAAGAAAAAATTAAAGAACTTACCAAGGCAACAATCCGTTGTATTCCATTAGGGAATGTAAAGGAGGTTGGTAATTGCATCCTCAGCGGAAAACAAAGTGAACAAAGAGTTTTATTTGCAAGGGCCTATTAATGTCTTCACTCCCGGGTTGCGAGGTAATTGTAATCCTCCATTAATTTTTCTAAAAAGTGGATCGTGTGTAATTGGGTTTGTATTCCCAGTACCTGCTTCACTTTTGCTTCTACCCGTAAACAAGTATCATAATTATTGTTCTTCTTTGCCAGGTTGAGAACCAGGTTGATGGTGTTGATGTCATTATCCGATAACCGCATTACCTCCGGAAACAGGACCGTATAATTTTCCTGGCTCACCTGCATAAAAACTGTATCGATTACGCCCAGGCCTGATTTTGCATCTACTACCGCCGTGCCGGCAGCAAGATCACCCAACCGCTGATTCTTGGGCGTTACTGAAATAATAATAACCACTGCTATTCCCAGCATTCCGGTACTCATCAAAAAAACAAGAATGGAATTAAAATCCCGTACCAGGATATATCCAAACAACAAGGGCCACTCAAAAAATTTTGTAATCCACCGGGTAATGTATTGACCAATGGTGGGCTCACCACCTTCCAGGCTAATTACCCGGATCGCCATTAATTTTTTTCCTAGGGTTTGGCCATTCATCGAGATTTCTGAAACCAGAGAATATAATAGCATGGGGAGGCTGATAACCATGATGTCTATCCCAATTGTTGCCTCCATCGGAGCGCCAATTACCTTATACAACAGGTACTTCATCAAATAGAGGTAGCAAATCAACAGGGCAAAATCAATCAGGTATGCCAATAACCTCCTGTGCATACCCGCAATTTCAAATTCCAGGTCTATGTTAAACGCAGTTGAGATCCTCACTACACCCATATCACAATTTACGATTCCTGTTTGTTCTTTCCTTTGCATGCCAAACTAATTTTGTGGTTCCTGAATTTTTTATCAACTTGTAAGGAGTTATCCCACTAAACCTATTACCCATTGAGAGAAGCACTCTTTATTAAACGAAATGCTGAAAAGTGGAAAAAATATCAGCATGAGAATTCTCCTTCGGCAGAAGAAACCGCCGAACGTTTTTTAGAGCTGATTGATGACCTATCCTATGCCCGCACTTTTTATCCGCGTAGCCGAGTAACTGCCTGGATTAACGGCATTACAGCTTCCATCTATCAGAATGTGTACCGGAACCGGAAAGAAAAATTCGGACGCATATACCATTTTTGGAAATATGAAATACCTTATCTGTTCAAGAAGTATCATGCTGTTTTTCTGTTCACAGCCTGCCTTTTCCTTGTTTCGGTTTTGATGGGCTATTTTGCAAATAAACAAAACCCGGATTTTATTCGTACCATCCTGGGCGACAGGTATGTTGATATGACAGAGGCGAATATAGCCCGGGGTGAACCATTTGGAGTTTATAAAGATGAGAACCCGTTTTCTATGTTTGTAACCATTGCTTTAAATAATATCCGGGTTGCATTCACTATTTTCCTCGGCGGACTAACTGCCGGGTTGGGTACAATTTATCTCCTGTGGCATAATGGAGTTATGTTGGGAAGCTTCGAAGAAATCTTCTTTGCAAATAATGTGGGTATGCAATCGATCCTGGTTATTTGGATTCACGGCACCATCGAAATTTCCTCGATAGTAATTGCCGGTACAGCTGGCCTGGTAATGGCCCGGGGAATACTGTTCCCTGGCACCTATTCCCGGTTGCAATCCTTTAAACACGCAACACGGGATGCAGTTAAGATTATGATTTGCCTCGTTCCCTTTTTCCTGGTGGCTGCATTCTTAGAAAGTTACGTAACACACCTCATGAGCAATACCTATTCCACAGCAAGTTCAACCGGGCTCCCTGTTTGGGTGGGTATCCTGATTTTAGCCTCCTCTCTGTTTCTGATCGTATGGTATTTTGTTATCTGGCCCATCCAATTAAATAGAAGAGGAAAGTTTCAATCCACCCAAAGTTTGCTGCAACGAATTAAGTTGAAAGATGCATAAATCCTTTTTATCTCTTTTTTTAGTGGTCCTCCTCGGGATGAATCAGGTGAATGCGCAGAAACAGAATTCGCCCGTATCCCCCCCGGCCCATATCGAGCTGAGTAAACCAGATGCAGAAGGCCACCGTCTTTCCGATACGGCTTTGGTTATTTCCAGCCATAGTATATCCCCCGATTCAATCATATCCTGGAAACAATCCGGAAAATTTGAATATATGACCCGGATAGACAGTTTGCTCCGTAATGAAAATGGGGCGCACACGGAAGGCGGGAATGCGCGCGAAAGAAAAGTAATTGGGGACGATTTATATCCTGGCATTGATTCCCAAGAACAGTTTCGCTTGTCGCCCACCATCCGGATAATATTGGGAACAATTGCGGGAGTTTTAGTATTGATTTTGCTATTTAATCTGATTAAATCACGCGGCATTTTTATAAGAAGTAATAATAGAAAAGTTGCTACAGCGATAGAGAATGGAGTGGAAGATTGGGATTTTCATTCAGGTAATTCGGGTTACCCCGGGCTAATAAAAAATGCAGAGGAAAAGGGGGATTTTAGGATGGCTATACGGTATCATTTTCTCTTATTGTTGCAAACGCTGGCAGATAAAGAGTTAATTAAGCCTGCGAGAGGGAAAACCAATGCCCTTTATATCCGGGAGATTAATCCGCTGTACCGTGCCGATTTTTCGGGCCTGGTAAAAATATATGAGCATTGCTGGTATGGGTATATGCCTGTTTCGGCAGATCGTTATGCTGAAATTTCCAACCGTTTTAACCAATTTCAAAGATAGGGTGGGAAAGCGAATTCTCATATTATTATGTGTGGTAGGGGTATTCTCCTGTTCAAAGAAAGAAGGACTTGACCTGCGCGAAACGTATTCAGCAACCGATGCAAACCCATTCGGAGGTATGGTGGCCAATCAGCTTTTTAATCAATATTATGCCTCCTACTATGTAGTAAAAACTAATCATGCCGTTTCAAAGAATTCCATGCTGAAATCGGATGATGACGCAGTCTTTTTCAGTATTTCCCGGCATCTGTTCCTGGAGGATGAGGAGGTGCAAACCATTTTGAACAGTGTGTACGAAGGAAATACTTTCTTTTTTAGTTCCGCTTATTTCGATACCAGCTTGATGAATGCCATCAATTGCCGGATTTCAGAAGCGGCTTTTCCTGTTTCTAATTCTAACTTATATACAGATACCAGGGTAAGATTGATTGCTGATTTGGAAAAAGGAAACGATTCCACATTTGGTTATTTTTACAGGCCGTTCCGGCATTATTTCTCAACTATTAACCCCGGCTATGGAAGAATACTGGGATACAACGGCGAGGGATACCCTAACTTTATTGTTATCTTTTGGGGGAAGGGAAAGTTGTTGTTGCATTCCGAACCCCGGGCTTTTAGTAATTATTTTTTACTGACCCGCAATAATTACCGGTATATGGAGGGTATCCTTCAGGTATTGGGCGATTCGCCAGGGCATGTTTACTGGGATGATTATTATCGGGTGTTGACCCGGAAACCCGCCGCCAATAACGGAGGCGGTACCCTGAATGAATTCTTAAAACAACCGCCGCTTGCCTGGGCTTTCTACCTGCTGGCCGCATTGTTGGCATCGTATGTGCTTTTTAATGGTAAGCGGAAACAGCGGGAGATACGCATCATTACGCCGAATGTAAATAGTTCGGTCGCATTTTCGGAGACTATTGCCCGGCTGTATATGCAGGAAGGAAACCATAAGGCTATTGCTCTTAAAATGGTGGCTCATTTCCAGGAATTTCTGAAAACAAACTATTATCTTGATACGAATATCAGCCGGCATGATTTGGTTTTGGCATTAAGCAGGAAATCCGGAGTAAGTGAAGAGGATACCAGGTCCTTGTTAGTTGCAATGGATAAACTGGCAATGGCCCGGGAAGTTACGGATAGCGAATTATTCAGGCTGCATAGCCAAATGCAGGAATTTTACAATAACAGGAAATGACAGATAATTTTGAAAGCACACAACGGATACCTATAAACGAACTTTCTGTATCGGTTGAAAAATTAAAGGACGAAATCAGAAAAGTAATTGTAGGCCAGGAGAAAATGGTGGAACTCATGTTGATCAGCCTCCTGGCTGATGGCCATTTATTGATTGAAGGGGTGCCCGGAGTGGCAAAAACACTGGCGGCAAAATTAATGGCCAAACTGGTTCAGGCAAAGTTTTCCCGGATTCAATTTACGCCCGATCTGATGCCGGGCGATGTAATTGGAACCGCCATTTTTAACCCGGCAGAAGCCCGGTTTCATTTTAGTGCCGGCCCCATTTTCGGGAATCTTATATTGATAGATGAAATTAACAGGGCCCCGGCCAAAACCCAATCTGCCCTTTTCGAAGTAATGGAGGAGCGGCAAATCACTGTGGATGGAGTTACTCACAAAATGGAATTTCCCTTTATGGTATTGGCTACTCAAAACCCAATTGAACAGGAGGGAACTTACCGCCTGCCGGAAGCACAACTCGACCGGTTCCTTTTTAAAATCCAGGTAGGGTATCCGGGATTGGAAGAAGAAATCGCTATTCTCCTTCAACACCAGCAACAGCCCCAAAACGAATTGCTCCTGGAAATGGAGCCCGTAATTTCAATTGATACCCTTATCCATTGCCGCCAAATTGTGCAACAGGTATTAATTGATCCGAAACTGGTGGAGTATATTGCCCGGATAGTAAATGAAACCCGGAATAACCCCAATTTATACCTTGGTGCTTCCACCCGGGCATCGCTCGCCCTGTTGAAATCCGCAAAGGTCTTAGCCGCTATGCGTAACCGTGATTTTGTAATCCCTGAGGATATTAAGGAAATGGCCTTTCCTGTTTTACGGCACCGGATAATTCTTACCCCGGAAAAGGAGATGGAGGGGTTGACAGCCGACCTTTTGATTGAGAATATGCTGAAGACCGTTGAAATTCCCCGGTAACCATGAAACGGGTAAATTATTTCTCCGACCTCTTTTTCTCTGCCCGGTTTTTCCTGGCAGGCAGTTTTTGTGTGTTGATTTTTCTGCTGGCCTTTTTCGTAAAGGGGTTGTATTCATGGGCAATAGCTGGCTCGATGGTATGCGGGATGGTTGTGTTGGTTGATTATGTAAATCTCTTTTTCTTCACCCGCGCACCTCATTTGAACCGTACCTTATCTTCCCGGTTCAGTAACGGCGATCCTAACCCGGTGAAGATTTCTATCCGTAACCGAATGAATTCCAGGATTCGGATTGAGGTTATTGATGAACTCCCCGAACAATTCCAGGCTCGCGACTTTGCCATTATCAGGAACATTCCTGCATTGGCAACTGTCAATTTTGAATATCTTCTAACCCCATATAACAGGGGCTTGTACAGTTTCGGGAGTACACATATTTACCTTTCCTCTGCGCTGGGGATGATGGCCAGACGATTTACTTTTTTAAACGGTTGTGATGTGCCTGTTTTCCCATCCTACCAACAATTGCACAACCTGCAGCTTTTGATGCGGGGAATTGAGCCGGTGTCTTCGGGATTGGGTAGAATGCGAAAACTGGGCCAGAGTATGGAGTTTGAACAAATCAAAGAATATGTGCCCGGAGATGATGTACGCACCGTAAATTGGAAGGCTACTGCCCGGAAGGCCGGCCTGATGGTGAACTCTTATTCAGAAGAAAAATCGCAACAGATTTATTGCCTTATCGATAAAGGCAGGCTGATGAAAATGCCCTTTGATGGATTAAGCCTACTCGATTATGCGATTAATAGCACCCTGGTAATTACCCATGTGTGCCTGCAGAAACAGGACCGGATTGGTCTGATAAGTTTCGCCGAAAGAATGGGTAGTTTTATTCCTGCCGACCGAAATCCAATTCAACAGGAAAACATACTGAATGCGTTGTATAAACAACAAACAGAATTCCTGGAACCCGATTTTGAGATGTTGTATATGCAGGTAAGGCAACGTATCCGCCAACGCAGCCTGCTAATTTTGTTCACCAATTTTGAAACCCTGCAGGGGGCCAGGAGGCAAATTCCGTATTTGCGATCAATTGCCAAATACCATTTATTACTGGTCGTTTTCTTCGAGAATTCGGAACTTAAACGGGTGGCAAATGCAAAGGCAGATACAGTGGAAGATATCTATGTTCAAACTATTGCCGATAAGTTTTTATATGAAAAAAAGCTTATCGTGAAAGAACTTTCTAATCACGGTATTCTCTCTATACTCACAGCACCCCAAAATCTTACTATCCAGGCGGTTAATAAGTATATCGAATTGAAATCGAGGCAGGCAATATAAATACTACGCTTGTATTGGCATTCTCCCCATAATTGGCTTTCTTCGTGCCTCAAAATGCGAATTGGGAAAGAAAGGTTCATATTTAAAGAAATATTTGGCCCGTCAGGAAGAAGGGGAACGGCCTGCCCGCTCTCCCAGAGTGCCAATTGATTTACCTCAGGCAGCCAGGGAAATTTTTGAAGAGGGGCAGGTTTTACTTATCAATAAGCCCATACATTGGACATCCTTTGATGTAGTGCGAAAAATAAGGGGGATGCTCCGGATTAAAAAAGTGGGCCATGCCGGTACCCTCGATCCGCTTGCCACCGGATTGCTCATCATCTGCACCGGAAAAAAAACGAAGCAGATTACAGATTTCATGGCACAACCTAAAACCTATACCGGGGTAATTTCAATAGGTGCCACCACGCCAACCTACGACCTGGAAAGTGTACCGGAAAACGAAGCGCCTTTTTCTCATGTAACTCCCCAAAAAGTGAAGGAGGTTGCCGATTCGTTCCTGGGTTTGCAAATGCAGGTACCTCCGGTTTATTCCGCCATTAAGAAGGAAGGGGTGGCTCTGTATGAATTGGCAAGACGGGGTAAGGATGTGGAACTGGAACCCCGCCCGGTTCAACTTTATCATTTCGAAATCACTTCCTTCAACTTACCCGATATCGGATTTAAAATTGATTGTTCAACGGGTACGTATATACGAAGTGTAGCCCACGATTTTGGTCAGGCATTAGGCTGTGGGGGGTATCTTTCCGAGTTGCGAAGAACTGCAATAGGCGATTTCCGGGTGGAGGATGCCATGGATATCTCCCAATTCACCCAATGGTTAAAAGCCTTAGAAGAAGAACACGGAGGAAAAACAACAGCGGGTTAAAACGGGACACCAATTCCAATGGTGAAATTGAAATTTTCATATCTCCATTTGCGGTACGCATCGTTGGCTCCCCGGGTAAATATTTTTTTCAGGAAATCATCAAACCCAATGTCTGGAGCCTTCCAGCCATCATGCTGATAAAATAATTCGGGTCGCTTAAATCGGAATCCCAAATCGAGGCGTAGTACAAAATAATTGAAATCGAGCCTGAACCCTGTTCCTGCAGAAACTCCCAATTGTTTATACAGGTTTTTAATTTTAAACTGGGCCGTATCCTCGCTGCCATCCCTTTTCGAATTTCTTACATTCCAAATATTCCCGGCATCTACAAACAAGGCGCCACGGAGTGTCAAAGTATTGGGTATGATTCGGGCAATTTCATACCGATATTCAATGTTCCCTTCCAATTGCATATCCCCGGTGCGGTCGTTAAACAAAGTTCCGGATTTGTAAGGAGCAAGGGGTTGCCCACCCACTCCAATGCCCCGGATGGGCCAGCCACGCATACTGTTACTACCCCCTCCAATAAATTGTTTAAAGAAAGGCAGGGTGCGGTTGGTATCGCTCCCCAATAATGGGATGCCAACGCCACCGTATAAACGAAATGCAATTGCCGTTTTTTGATAGGTTATGGTATATTTATATTCTGCATCAAATTTTATGTACCGGCGCAGGTATTTTTTTAGAAGGCCCAGGTTGGCCCAGGTTAACCCTGATTCCTCAAAATGAAGGTTTATGTTACGCTCTTTCTGCTGGCTGTTTGGATGCCAGGGGTTGAAATATGATTTGGATATTCCCCCGCTCACTCCCATTACAAAAGCCGTATTATAGGAATATTTTAAAAACGGGTTGTTGGCCAGGATGGTGTTAAAGCTGTCGGTTTTATTCAGATAATTAAATTCCAGATTCAGCGGCTTCAACAAAATTTTTAAATTCTTTTTGTTGGTCCAACTCCAGCCGGCATAAAAATTTGCGGCCTGGAGGGTAAATAAGTTGAGTCGGTTGGTGTACTGGAGATTCGTATTGAAATAGGTTTCTCCTTTACGGCTGTTCACATAGGTCCTTCCCCGGCTCCCCGATTTTCCAATGGAGGGGATAAGCCTTGGAAAAACGATATTGTTATTATAACTGAACTCTGTGGAATTTATGAATCCGGAGGAGCCGGTGCTGTTATTATTCAATTCGATCCCGGCCCTGAGTTTGTGTGTCATCCGAATGGCTTCCCGCCTAACATTGCGATTGGTGAGTGAGAGGTTGCCCGAAAGCCCAAACAGGTTTCCCCCTGTAATAATTGAAGACCCAATGCTGGCGGAGTAGCTGGCTTCAATGGCTGCCTCAAAACCCAGTTTTTTTGCCGGAAGTAATTCAATATTCAGATCGAGGGAATCTTTGCCGGGAACCTCCGTTGTGGTTATTCCCACTCTTTCCCAAACACCGGAAGCAGAAAGGTTGTTAATGGTCTGGTCAAAATCCCGCTCCCGGTAAAGGGCGCCCTTTTGTAATGGGATATTTCGGATAAGGTATCCCAACCTGACCGTGGGATTTCGATATCTGAAAATAAAATTTCTTGTTTTTCGATGGGTAAAATGGACGGTATCAAAGGGAGAATCGGTGGGCCTGAAATCGGGCAGTACCGTAATGTTTCGGAGATAATATTTTATCAGCCGGGATGTATCGGTTGGAGGATTTAAAACCAGGGCCAGCCTTATTTTGGGAGAATCAATTTGCTTTTGCGCTTCGGCCAGAAGGCGGAGCTGTTCAAAAGGGTCGTCTGTAATAGTTGTTAATGCTTCAATGGTGGTATCGCCCCGCATTTTTAATTCTGCGGCGGTGAATTTATAATATCCATTATTTGTGAAACTGTCCACCAGCCTGTTTATTTCGGTCATCACATCGGCTTTGGTAATGGGATGGTCTTTCAGAATAACCGATTGCCCTTTTGATCTAAGTGCAATTTCCTGGAGGTCTGGTTTCTTCAAACGGTAACTCAGCGTATCTATCCGGGTGGGCTTCCCGGCATCTACTACATATTTTACGGAAACCTTGTTGTTGCTGGTATCAGCCTTAAATGAAACTTTTGCGCCGTAATATCCGATATGATACATGGTGCCCCGCATGTTTTCGGACGATAGAAATGGATATATTGAATCGTAAAGCGGGGGCCTTTTAATAATATTGAAAAAAATAAGGAAATCTTTACCCGGCACCCGGGCACTGTCTTCTAATTGATTGGTAAGGCGCGATATCAGGTCAGATTTTTCCCTGTTTGTAAAATTTCCTCCCTTAACTTCAATACTGTTTTTTCTCAGGAATGGGGCTGCCGGTTTTTTTACGATGATGGGTATTGAACAGGAGGCAAGGATAGTGAGTGAAACAATAATTAAAGTGTAAACCTTCCTGGTAGCGGGAAACATCAATGATTAAAAGATGGTTAGTAAATCTTCTGTCAAATATATTCAAAGTTTACAGCAGAAAAAATTCAGGGACGAATATGGAGTATTTGTTGCCGAAGGTCCAAAAGTAGTGCCTGAGCTGGTTGCCACCCAAACTTTTGAATTAATAGCCCTGTATGGAACAAACCAATGGTTATTAGAACAGGAGAAAAGCCGGATGGAGATTTCATCCGGGGAAATTTTTGAAATATCGCAGGCTGAACTGGAGCGCATGAGCGGGTTAAAGTCGCCACATTCCTGTTTGGCCATATTTCGTAAAAAAGAGACCATTCCCCCCGTTCCAACGGATTCACTTATTTTAATGTTGGATGAATTGCAGGATCCGGGCAATTTAGGTACTATCATTCGAACCGCCGATTGGTTTGGGGTGAAGCAAATTATTTGCTCTCCCGAAACAGCGGATTGCTATAACCCCAAAGTGGTTCAAAGCACCATGGCCAGTTTGGGGAGGGTAGAAGTTTATTACCAGGATCTCCGGGCATGGCTGGCGCCCCGGAAGGATAAAATCTTACTTTGTAGTAGCCTGCAGGGTGTTCCATTGTCCGATATTGAACCGGCTGCCAACCAGGTGCTGGTCATTGGTAATGAATCAAAAGGGGTAAATGCTTCTCTTTTGGCAATTGCCAGAGAGTTAATCAACATTCCAAAAATTGGGGAGGCTGAATCGTTGAATGCCGCAGTAGCTACCGGCATAATGCTTTCACATCTTTGCAAACTTTGATTACCGGAATTGGATTGCCCTTACAATATTCACCTTTTTAATGATATAGGTGGGGATGATAAGGGTCAGGAAACAAACTACTAACGTTATGGCGCAAACGATAGCTACCTGCCACCAGATTACTTCAGCGTGAGCCGTGTTCATGTAATAGGCTTCTTCATTCAATTTAATAAATCCCGTTTTTTGCTGGATCCAGCATATTCCCAGTCCAATCAACAGGCCAATAAAGGTGCCGGTAATAGCAATAAGGGTTGTATTGAATAAAAAAATCTTTTGAATGTTCCAGTTGGGGGTGCCTATAGCCTTCAAAACCCCAATCATGCGGGTTCTTTCTAAAACCAAAATAATTAAGCAGGTAACCAGGTTTACGGCGGCAACCACCATCATTATTATCAACAAAATATTCTTCACCTGGCTTTGCAGGTTGAGCCAGTCGAAAATATTCGGATAAATCTTTCTAATGCTTCTGCTATACCACGACTGAGGTAATTGTTGGTACATATGTGTGGCAATCGGGTCGGCCAATTTGTAATTATCAAGAAACACCTCATACCCCCCAATTTGATCAGGTTCCCAAAGATTAAGCCTTCGGATCAGATTGAGGTCGCAGATAGCAAAATTGTGATCATATTCTTCGATCCCTGTTTTATATATTCCCGAAATATTTAGCGGCCTGGCGGTTTTGCTCCCGTCTTCCCGAAAAAAATAGACGATGAGCCGGTCACCCGTCTTCACATTAAGTTGGTTGGCAGTAAATTGGCTGATTACAATATCGGAGCTATATCCACTGTCTTTAAATTGAATCCATTTCCCCTTGAGGAGAAAAGGATCCATCCGGGAGAAATTAAAACTGGAGTCAATTCCTTTCAGCAGTACACTTTCAATTTCTGTTCCGGATTTCAGGATCGCCGATTTAGTGGCATACCTTTCAACGGAAACTACATGCGGAACGGATTTAAGGTAATTTTCCACGGTGTCGTTCGCGTAGATGGGGTATTCTTCTGCCACGGCAACCCGGTTTTCAACATCCTGCATGACGCGGATATGCCCCCAAAAACTAAATACCTTATTTGAAATCACCTGTTGAAAACCATTAAAAAAGCTCAGGGCCACAATCATCACGGCCACACTTAATGCTGTCGCCGCAATGGCAAGCCTTATAATAAAACGTGAAAATGTTTTTCTCCTGAACGAGGCAATTCGCTTTGCTATGAAAAAGGAAACGTTCAAACTGTAAATTTGCTACCTTTCAAAAGTAATTCATTAGCCACTAAATATTGTTCATGCTCAAACGGCTTTTCCTGATTTTTATTTTTTCCCTGATTTCCCGGCTCACTTTTTCCCAATTAATTGAAAAAGTATATAAGCCCTATATCCATACCGCTCAATTATTTAAATCGGGGGATCAGCAAGGGTTCCCCGTATGGACATTAAATTCAGCCGACAGGCTGCAACTGGAGTTCGACGACCTGGAAGGGGATGTGAAAAGTTATTATTACTCGTTCGTATTATGCGATTATAACTGGAAACCCGCAAATCTCAGCCCCTTTGAATATACCCGTGGGTTTACCCAAAACAGGATTACAACCTATCGAAATTCTTCGATTGCCCTAACCCGTTATACCCATTACCAGGCATTTTTACCGGATGGGAACGGCCTGCTGACCCGATCCGGAAATTATCTGTTAAAAGTGTACACGGATTCGGATACTTCTAAACTGGCATTTACCAAACAACTGGTGGTACTGGAACCAAAGGGCACCGTTTCCGGACAAGTAGTTCAACCTTTGTCTGCCAGTTTATTCACTACCCATCAAAAAATCAGGCTGTCTGTAAATTTAGCCGGTATCAATGCATTTAGCGCTGCCCAGCAGGTGAAGGTGGTGATCCTGCAGAATAACCGCTGGGACAATGCGCAACGAGATATTCCTCCTACCTATGTACGTGGCAATATGCTGGAGTTTAATACAGAGGATTATGGCATTTTTCCGGGAGGAAAAGAGTTTCGCTGGCTGGATCTTCGCAGTTTCAGGCTGCAAAGCGACAGAGTTGATCATGCTATTTATAAAAATAACAGCACCGAAATATTTGTTAAACCGGATTTGGACCGGACCGGGCAACGATACTTGTATTATCCTGATTACGACGGAATGTTCAATATCATTACCTACGAAACAATTAATCCCTTTTGGCAGGGAGATTATGCCACGGTGTATTTTACCCTGGTGCCACCTAACGGTAGCCCGTATCCTAATCGTAATATATACCTCGGGGGTTCATTTACCGATTGGGGACAATCTGATACCTGGAAAATGAACTTTAATCCTGAATTAGGTGTTTATCAGGGGAAGGCTCTTTTAAAACAGGGATATTATAGTTATGAGTACCTGTCTGTTTCAAAAGATAACCCTTCCAACCGGACAGATTTGGAAGGGAACTATTGGGAAACACAAAACAGGTACACGGTTTTGGTATATTACAAGGGATTTACCGACAGAAACGACCAGTTAATCGGATATACTTCCCTGAATTCGAGAAACGACCGCCCCGGATTCAGTTTTTAATGGTATGGGTTATTATTATTTAACCGGTTTGCCTATATTTGCGGCGGCAAGTCTTATACGACCAGCTCCTGTTGAATCCCCCCAGGACCGGAAGGTAGCAAGGGTAGATGGTTGAGCGGTGCGATGTAAGTAACTTGCCTTTTTTGTTTCCTGCTCTAAGCGGTCTTTTTTATCTTTGCAAAAATTTAAATTCACCAGTATGAAATTTTTTATTGATACCGCCAATCTCGATCAGATAAAGGAAGCCCACGATCTGGGGATCCTCGATGGCGTTACTACAAACCCATCGCTAATGGCTAAAGAAGGAATTAAAGGCCATGATGCCGTGATGAACCATTATAAAACCATTTGCGAAATTGTGGATGGCGATGTGAGTGCAGAAGTTACTACCACCGATTTTAAAAGTATGGTGGAGGAAGGTCAGAAACTGGCAAAAATCCATAATAACATCGTAGTGAAGGTGCCCATGATCCACGATGGGGTGAAAGCGATGAAGTGGTTTACCGATAATGGTATTCCTACCAACTGCACCCTGGTATTTTCTGCAGGTCAGGCCATCCTCGCTGCAAAAGCCGGCGCAAAATATGTGTCTCCTTTTATAGGAAGAATAGACGACAGTTGCTGGGAAGGCATTGATCTCATTTACCAGATTCGCCAGATATACAATGTACAGGGATATGACACCCAAATCCTGGCCGCATCTATCCGTAATTCAAATCATATAGTAAAATGTGCAGAGGGTGGAGCCGATGTGGTTACCAGCCCGCTGGAACCCATGCTGGGGTTGCTTAAACATCCCCTTACCGATATTGGGTTGGCTAAGTTTATGGATGATGCCAAAAAGTTTGCTTAATAAGAGGCCGGCATGTTCCGGCTTTTTTTATGCCCTTTTTTCCCGTCCTTTTCGTTGTTCATTTCTAATCCGTTCCAGTATCTCCTGGTTTGTAGGTAATGGCGTGTTATCGTCGGTTGTTTTTATCCAAACCTCAAATTCTTTATGAAGGGCGGAGTTCTTTTTAAGGACGACTTGAATTTTCACTTTTTTGGCTCTGGAATTCTTTTCGATATACAGGCTGTTGCCAAAAAATTTTCCTTCGCTGGTTGAAAAAACAAGGTAGTTGGTATCCAACGGAATAAACCGGCCCGATGCCAGTTTCCCATCAATATTAATATAATTGTAGGTGCCCTTTTTCAGGCTGTCGGTATAAAGATTTACCAGGATATCTTTTATATCCTGCGCTTTTAGGGAAAAGGAAATTAACAAGGGAAATAGTAAAAGTATCCCCGGCTTTTTGATCATGGCTCAAAATTCTAAAAAATTAGGGATGACCGCGTTAAAATGCTGGTAAATTCCTTAGTTAGAAATGCCCACCCTGGCGCTCAGAAAATCCTTTCGTTGCATTTCATTTACCATAAACAGGGCGAGATCGCCACTATTTACATAATTATTATTTGGATCCGGAAGGCTGTTTTTAGCCACAATATAATTTCCTGTTGGGGAGGCATCTTTAATAGGGGGGGGCGCCATAAAGGTCCATTCCAGTTCTGAAGCTTTCAATTGATCAAAAACCAGCCTGTCTTCCATGGCAATGGGAAGCAAATCGGGAGGAAATGAAGGGTCTTCCATTAATAATTTTCCACCTTCAATTGGAAGGATACCCATTCCGCCAATCGCTACAATTCTTTTTACACCTGCATTTTTCATTTGGGCGATGATATGCTTAATACCCAGGGAACGGGTCTTATCCACGCCATCGGATAGGCTCTCCAAAGCAGTTAATACGGCCTCCGCACCCGTAAGCGCATTCAGCACCTGCTTATCATCGAACAGGGTACCGGGGTACGTTACCAGCCTGTCGGATGGGGTATAGTTTGTGGTATGTACCTGGCGGCCATAAGCCCGTACGTGATGGTATTTAAATAAGGCTTGTTTTACAAGTTCCTTACCCATAAAACCGGTGGATCCAAATACTGTAATTACCATGATTCCTAATTTTTGAACTTCAGAAACAGATCTTTATTTCTTTGCCAAATGTCGTCATATTTATTTTCATTTTTAAAAAATACTGCAATTGCATCGCTAAAAACCAGAATAATTTTCTTTCTGGTTCTTTCTCCTAAATCAACAACCAGATCAACAAGATGTTTACCTAATTTCTTTCCTTATATTTTCCAGTCCCGATCATCAAAAAAGCCATCCTTCATTATGAAAATTAAAATTTTTACATTCCCATGCTGTCAATTTAATAATATAACTTCCAGGATCGATCTTTTTATCCTGTTGAATTTCAATTTTGGGATGGAGCTTTCTGAAGGTAAAAGTTACTTAATGACTCGAATATCGAGAAAAACATTTTTTTGATTGGAACGCCATCTCCATATTTGCAGTAGGCTCACGGGTATTACGAAAACTGCCGGATGTCCATGCCACAGCGCAGCGTCTTGATTTTTGATAATTACGATTCTTTCACATACAATCTGGTTCACCAGGTTGAAAAAATCCTGCGCAATAGGGTGGATGTAGTTAAGAATGACGAATGCCCGGTATCAGCGATTAGCGGGTACGAAAAAATTATTTTTTCCCCGGGGCCGGGTGTTCCGGATGAAGCAGGAAATATGAAGGACCTCATCCGGTCCCAATCCGGAAAAGCTTCCATATTGGGTGTATGCCTGGGAATGCAGGCGATTGCCGAAGTGTTTGGAGCCCGGTTGCATAACCTGGAAAAAGTACAGCATGGATTATCCTTACCCGTTCATTACCGGGAAGATTGTAAATTATTTGAATCCATAAATTGCAACCCCTTTAATGCAGGCAGGTATCATAGCTGGGTGGTTTCAAGGGAAGGGTTCCCTTCCTGTTTGAAAGTAATTGCAGAAGGAGAGAAGGGGGAAATAATGGCGATTGAACATAATACCTTTAATATTACCGGAGTTCAATTTCATCCCGAAAGTATCCTTACTCCATGTGGGGAGTTAATAATGAAAAACTGGCTTTTAAACTATTAACATTAAAGTTTCTTATATGCACATTTTTGTTAACGGAATACAAACTATAAAAGAATTCAAACAATTAGACGGTTTGGGCATCAGTTATGGAGGCCTGGTTTTTATTCCAACCTCACCGGGTGCTATTTCTTTGGAAACACATGCAGCCGACTTTTTGGAAGGAGATTGGGAAGTGAATAAGGTAGGTGTTTTTGCAGATGCGGAAGACGAGTTTATTTTGGAAAAGGTGGATTCCTTTGGGTTAAATACCGTTCTGTTGCATGGGAATGAAAGCCCGGCATACTGTCGTAAAATATCCGAAGAAGTGGAAACCATAAAGACTTTCCGGATAGATGACCAAAGCCTGCAACCTATAGATTACCAGGTGAAGGATTATGATGAAGCCTGTGATTATTATCTGTTCGAAAATGTGAATGCGGTTGGCATCCCCAATAATCAGAGCCTTAATTATTTGACCCGGGTTTCAAAAAGTAAAATTGAAAAACCCTTTTTCCTTGCCGGAGATATTTTACCCGAAGATGCAAGGAAATTAAAAGAATTCAGGCATCCGGATTTCTTTGGAATCATGCTCGACAGGCTGTTTGATAAAAAACCGGGAATAAAAGATATGTCGCTCATCCTTCGGTTTAGAGAAGGGTTACGGATGGTTTAAGCAGGCTGTTAAATTTTTTATCTCTGCTTAAAACTGGCCAAAGAAAAGTAAATTGCAACAGTAATACAACAATGAAAAAAAATTTACTTCTGTCGGGACTGCTTTTTTTTGCAATTCTCTTTCCTTTTGTAACTTCTGCCCAGAAATCCAATAATAGTGCAGAAAAACCTGTCTCCGGTCATTTTGAAATTAGTGGCATCGCCCTCGGTGTGGCAGATGGAACTTCTCTCTCTCTATATAATGGCACCAGTGGAGTGCCAGAATCCTCCACCACGGTGCAAGGTGAAAAATTTTCCTTTACCGGATCGGTACCAACACCCGAACCTAAGGTAATCGTGATGGATAATAAACCACCCTACCTGACCTTCTTCGTGGAAAACCGACCCCTGGAAATAAAATTTACAGGTCACGATTTTAAAAATGCAAGTGTAAAGGGCTCCGCGTCGCAGGATGAATATGCGATCCTTGCTAAAATCCTGGACAAATATTCTCCCGTTTTTATTCAGGATGGAAATGCAGATGAGGCTATGAAGAAACAGGCCGCATCGGAGATTGCTCATTATGTAAGCAAACATTATTCTTCCTTTACGGCACCACTGGCTTTGTTCCGGTATTTCCAGGCAAGCCAGGATGCGATAGCAACAGATTCCCTGTTTGAAAAAGTTTCACCTCCCGTGAAAGATGCTGTACTGGGAAAGTCGCTCGCTAAGACCCTGGGCGAATTAATGCGCAACCCCATTGGGAAAACAGTACCGGATTTTACCCAGAATGATCCTGACGGAAAGCCGGTTAGTTTAAAATCTTTCCGTGGCAAATATGTGTTGGTTGATTTTTGGGCAAGTTGGTGTGGCCCCTGCAGGCAGGAAAATCCCAATGTGGTGAACGCTTATAACAAGTATAAAAATAAAAATTATACCGTTTTGGGGGTATCGTTTGATAAAAGTAAACAACCCTGGTTAGACGCCATTAAGAAAGATAATCTTACCTGGACCCATGTGAGCGACCTACAGGGATGGGCAAATGCAGTGGGGCAGCAGTTTAATATTACTTCTATTCCCCAGAATTTCCTGATAGACCCCAACGGTATATTAATTGGTAAAAATCTTCGCGGCGCCGATCTGGAGGCAAAACTGGCCAGTATTTTCGGATTTTAATTTCAGTAAAGTTTAATGAGCTGGCGGCAGAATCTGTGCAGTTTGCTTTTATCCTAAGTTTGTGGCACACGAACTATTGGAGGTAAAATTATTGCTGTATTTATAATTAAGATACATGATCCCTGCATTTGAAAATGGGATTAATAAGGCCTCAAATTGCAGCAACCGTATCCGTTTAGTATGCAAATGTCCGGGGAGATTTAATGTATGGATGAATTAAATTCCAACCCCGCCACTGTTCGTAGTATGCGAGCTTGGCCAGGTATATTACCATTGTTTTATTTTAAGTAGCAATTCCGTATCGAATCAATTTGGAGGTTAGGGGACTCCTCCAATCAATATCCATTCAATTTGATTTATGAGTTAGGAATGAGGGGATGCTACTTTAGTTATTGAAAATTTGAAAATAAAAAGTTTTAAATCCCTTTGCTGCCCCCTCCCCGGGGGTAAAAATAGGAGAGGGAGAAATTTGAACAAAGAATTTTGACTAATTAAAATTAAATAGTGCCTAAATTTATTTAGCCACCAATGCATGGGAAGAACCATTCTAATTTGGGGCTTACGAACCGAAGCAAATGAAATCGTTTTGTGTGTAAAGAGCCTCCCATTACGATGAAATGAATGAACAAAACTGTCTCCGTTACTTCTCCTGCCTATTGGTTTCGAAATAGGCGGTAATTATACAATTAAATAGCGCCAGTTTGTACCAACTGTCGTTTATACAATTGTACTGTATTTTCCAGACCAAAATAAATGGCATCACAGATGAGGGCGTGACCAATGGAAACCTCAAGGAGGCCTGGAATATTTTCTGCAAAGTATTTGAGGTTATGCAAATCAAGGTCATGCCCGGCGTTAATTCCCAGGCCAGCTTCGTTGGCTGCCCATGCGGCTTTTTTATAAGGGGCCAGTGCTAATTCCTTATTACTGTTCGCATATCCGTTAGCGTAAGCTTCCGTGTATAGCTCCACCCGGTCGGTACCGGTTTGTGCTGCCGCTTTAATCATTTCAGTATTGGGGTCAATGAAAATGGAAACCCGGATTCCTGCTTCTTTAAACCGCCCAACGGTTTGTTTTAAGTAGGTAGCATGTTGGATGGTATTCCATCCATGGTTACTGGTAATTTGTCCTTCTGTATCAGGAACCAGGGTAACCTGGTTGGGTTTTGTTTCCAGTACAAGGTCAATAAATTTTTGTTCTTTAGGGTTGCCTTCAATATTGAATTCTGTACGAAGAACCTGCTTCAGGTTACGTACATCTTCATACCGGATATGCCTTTCATCGGGGCGGGGATGCACTGTAATTCCATTTGCACCAAAATTTTCAATATCGATGGCAGCCCTAATGATATCCGGGTTATTATGTCCGCGGGCATTGCGGAGAGTAGCCAGTTTATTGATATTAACCGAAAGTTTTGTCATGGTGCTTCTTACCTTCTGAATTTTTCAATATGGGTTACTGAAGGAGGAACAAAGTTACCGGGCGTTCAGTTCATTTTAAATTTTTAGGGTATGGAAATTACAGGGCGGTTGAAATTTCGGATTTGGTTTTTGGAGAAATAAAAAAAGGCAGGACCCGGCCTGCCTTTCAATATTCGAATTATTATATTAATAGCGGTACATATCCGGTTTAAATGGCCCTTCCTGCGGGATGCCCAGGTAGGCAGCCTGTTCGTTGGAAAGTACATCCAGTTCAACCCCTATTTTAGAAAGATGCAAACGCGCCACCTTTTCGTCGAGGTGCTTCGGCAGTACATACACTTTATTTTCGTACTTACTGTGGTTTGTCCATAACTCAATTTGAGCCAGGGTTTGGTTTGTAAAGGAATTACTCATTACAAAGCTTGGGTGGCCGGTGGCACAACCGAGGTTTACGAGTCTTCCTTCTGCCAGTACAATCACTTCCTTTCCATCAATGCTATATAGGTCAACCTGCGGTTTGATGGTATCTTTTGTATGGCCATAGTTTTTATTCAGCCAGGCCATATCAATTTCAATATCAAAGTGGCCGATGTTGCAAACAATGGCTTTATCCTTCATGAGGCGGAAATGTTTTTCCGTAATAAGATCCCGGCAGCCACTTGCGGTAACAACAATATCTGCTTCTTTCACTGCATCTGCCATTTTCTTCACTTCATAACCATCCATGGCGGCCTGTAAGGCACAAATTGGATCAATCTCGGTAACGATTACCCGACAACCGGCACCCGAAAGAGAGGCAGCAGATCCTTTACCTACATCGCCATAACCGCCAACTACCGCTACTTTACCGGCAAGCATTACATCGGTTGCACGGCGAATGGCATCTACCAGCGATTCTTTACATCCATATTTATTATCGAACTTCGATTTGGTAACAGAGTCGTTAACATTGATGGCAGGCATCGGAAGGGTGCCCTTTTCCATGCGTTCGTAAAGGCGGTGAACGCCGGTGGTAGTTTCTTCGCTAAGCCCCTTAATGTTGGGAACCAGTTCGGGATATTTATCCAATACTATATTGGTCAGGTCGCCACCATCATCTAAAATCATATTCAGCGGACGTTCGGGGCTGCCAAAAAATAAGGTCTGTTCAATACACCAGTCGGCCTCTTCAATGGATTGACCCTTCCAGGCATATACGCCAATCCCGGCGGCTGCAATGGCGGCTGCGGCCTGGTCTTGCGTGGAGAAGATATTGCAACTGCTCCATTTTACTTCCGCACCCAGGGCTACCAGGGTTTCGATGAGAACAGCTGTTTGAATGGTCATGTGCAGGCAGCCTGCAATACGCGCGCCCTTAAGCGGTTGCGATGCGGCATATTCCTTACGGATCGCCATCAGTCCGGGCATTTCCGCCTCAGCTAACCTGATTTCTTTACGACCCCATTCGGCCAGGCTCATATCCTTAACCTTATGGGCCAGGTTAAAATCAATACCTTTTTCGGCAATTGTTGACATATTTATTATTTTAGGCTGCAAAGGTAAATCTTGTGCTGTTAAATCCTACATTTATATTATATTTTGGAATAAATACTAAAAATTATCCTATTTCGAAGGATAAATACTGTAAAACGGTGCGTTATGAAGGTTAAAAAGGAAGATACCACTAATCGATTTGAACCGGTCGACAAAACGGACCTGGAAATTTTAAAAATCCTGCAACAGAATGCGCGGGCAACGGTAAAGGAAATTGCACAAAAGGTACATTTGAGCACCACCCCGGTTCATGAGAGAATTAAACGATTGGAGCAATCGGGTGTAATAAAACAATATGCCGCCCTGCTCGATCATACAAAAGTTAACCGGGGGTTAATGGTTATCTGCTATGTTTCGTTAAAAGAACATAACCGGAATGCAGGTTCAAAATTTATTAAGGCACTGAACGAATTGCCGGAGGTTATTGAATGTTACAACATATCAGGCGAATATGATTTCATGTTGAAGGTAGTGGAAGCCAACATGGATAGCTACTACGATTTTCATGTTAATAAACTGAGTCAGATTGAGAATATGGGAAATGTGCAAAGTGTATTTGTGATGGGTATTATCAAACAAACCCATCAGGTACTATGGTAACAAAATTTACATCCTTGCTAATATCCCGGTAATGGCAAAAAGCGCTTCATTGAACCGGAGCAAATCCAACCATAAAGGGAAGAATAAAAACCCATTGAAATTAAATCCCTATTTCGAGGGTAATGGCATAGAACTCACTGGGGCATCCCATACTGCCTTCCACTCGTTGTTTATTTTCTTCCAATAAACCAGGTAATTGCCGTTATCCGAAAAAGCGGGTATGGGGGATTTGTCTGCCGGTGTAAAGGTTAGCGTATATTTTCCCCATTCAATGGCCAAAGGCCCGTTTGCTTTCACATCCTGGGTTTGAAGTGAGAAATCAACGGCCCCAAATTGAAACAATTGGTTCCAGTTATTCCGAACACTGTCTTTCCCAATAAGGGGTTTATTGTTGGGAGGGAACTGGATAATATCATTCGCCATATAATTTAGAATAGAATCGATTTGTTTGGCTTTATACCATTTTTCAATTTGTAAATTATTTTGGATGATGGCTTCTTTTGCTTTAACAGATTCATTGTCTATTCGTTTTTGCATGTCGCTTTCTGTTTCCATTTTTGTTTGGCAGGAAAGAAACGGTAACAGGAAAATGAAAAAAAGGAAAGGATTGAATTTCTTTTTCATTTTTATTTTTTTTAAAGGTTTAGATGGAATTTTTAATTATTCGTAATGGATGAAAATTTAATTCAGGATTTCTTAAAAATATCCGCCCGTAGTGGCAGGGCTGCTGCGGAATATTTTTTAATGTTTGCCAGGATAAAACATATTTTGAGGCGCCATTTTAATAAAAAATGAATTCCCGGGGGTGCTTTACCTTACCAGGATACGCAGGTTGGGGGCGGTCAGGATGCGGCCTTTCCCGTCTTTTACATACACATCAAAGAAAAATAATTCTTCTCCCGGCTTTAATTCCTCAGAAACCTGCTTTATCCAAATGGGAGGAAGCGGGCTGTTACGAAATAAAGAGGATACCATCGTAGAGGAGGGGATGGGCTTACCGGTTTTTTCATCTTCAATAAATGCTACCCGCTTATAAACAAAATTATAGGAACTGATTTCATATTTATTTCCGGCTGCGTCGGATATGGCAAGTGAAAGTGGAATCAGTTTTTTCGCCTCATCTACCGTCATTTTTGCAGAGTCGATCCCATTGCCCCATTTGGTAAATAGCCTGGGCGGTTTATATTTTTCAGCATTTGTTTTCTGTGCCTGCCCCGGAATTGCTGTTATCATTAATACGAAAAGGATAGAAAGCTGCACCCAATATTTCATTTCCTGAATTTTGACATGAAGCTAATGAACTTAGGCGCTATCGAAAGCATATTTAACAATTACAGGGCTGCCAGGCTGTTTTCGATAAGGCTGATTTTTGCCCTGGCATCCGATTGCTTTTTTCTTTCTAAAGCAATTATCTCCGGCCGGGCATTTGCAACAAATTTTTCGTTAAGTAGTTTTTTTTCAACGGAAGCCAGGAACCCTTTCAGGTAATCGAGTTCCTTTTGCATTTCTTCCTTTTGCTTACCAGCATCCACCACCTGGTCCGATTTAATAAAGAATTTATCTTTTCCGATCAGAGCGGCATGCGACCCCTGCGGGCCTTCATTGAAATGAATGCCGGAGGCGTTAACCTGTTTTTGGAGGATATCCAGAACGCCCTGGTAATTTTCTGTTGTTTCGGATTGAATGAAAAGTTCAATCGGTTCCTTTGGCTTTAATTGTAATTTATTACGGATATCCCTTATACCGGAAATAGCCTGTTTCAGTAATTCCGCTTTATAGGTAATATGGGAGTCCGCTTTACCGATTGGTTCCGCTTGTTTTACACAAAGGTCTGTTTCCCTTTTCTCCAAATGATGGTAAATTTCTTCTGAAATAAACGGCATAAAGGGATGAAGCAATTGCATCAATTCGGTGAAATATTTTCGTGTGGCCTTTATAGTTAGTTCTGAAGCAGGTTGTTCGAAGCCGGGCTTTACCCATTCGAGGTACCAGGAGCAGAAATCGTCCCAAATCAGGGAATATATAACCTTCAATGCTTCCGATAAACGGAATTGCCTGATTAGGGAATCCACTTCCATGTGAGCCTCTGCCAGCCTGTTGCCAAACCACGAAATGGCAAATTGCTGATCCGTATTTTCTTTGCTTTCACTTTGCCGGGCCTCCCACATCTTCACCAGTTTGAGGGCATTCCACATTTTATTGTTGAAATTTCGCCCTTGTTCGAGGCTGCTTTCATCAAACAACAAATCATTTCCTGCAGGGGAGGATATCAGGATGCCAAATCGTACGGCATCGGCACCATATTTATCAATGAGGGCAAGGAGATCGGGGGAGTTGCCCAAACTTTTGCTCATTTTTCTTCCCTGCTTATCGCGTACAATACCGGTGAAATAAACATCCCTAAAGGGGATTTGGTGCATGAACTCTTCTCCTGCCATTATCATGCGCGCTACCCAGAAAAAGATTATTTCGGGTGCGGTTACCAGGGTATTGGTGGGGTAATAGTAATTTATTTCTTTATTTCCCGGGTTGGATAATCCCTTAAATACTTCGAAGGGCCAAAGCCAGCTCGAGAACCAGGTGTCAAGGCAGTCCTCATCCTGTTTAAGGTTTATATGGATATCAGTCCCGCCATAAATTTCATAATACTTTTCATAGGCTTCATTTTCATTTAGGGCCACTACAAAATTTCCATCGCCATCGTACCAGGCCGGTATCCGGTGCCCCCACCACAGTTGGCGGCTCACACACCAGTCTTTGATGTTTTCCATCCAATGCCGGTAAAGGTTCTTGAATTTGGGAGGATGAAATTGTATTTGACCATCCATCACATCTGATAGCGCTTTTTGCGACAGATCCTTCATGCTTAACCACCATTGCAGGCTGAGCCGGGGTTCTACCACCACATCGGTACGTTCGCTGTAACCTACCTCACTGGTATAATCTTCTGTTTTTGCCAGGTATCCTTTGGCTTCCAGTTCGGGCACAATTTGCTTCCGGGCTTCAAACCGGTCGAGGCCGATATAAATCTGGGCCGATGGGTTAAGCGTACCATTATCATTAAAAATATCAACAATTTCCAGGTTGTGTTTTTGCCCAAGCTGGTAATCATTCATATCATGGGCAGGAGTAACCTTGAGGGCACCGGTGCCAAAATCGGTGGTTACATAATCATCGGTAATGATTGGTATTTTCCTGCCAATCAGCGGAACAATGGCAAATTTACCATGCAGGTGCTTGTACCGGTCATCCTTCGGATTTACACAAATGGCGGTATCGCCCATGATGGTTTCGGGACGAACCGTGGCAATGGTTATCGTTTCTCCGTTACCGTTATCAATACCATATTTCAGGTAATAGAGTTTCTGCTTCGTTTCTTTGCGGATTACCTCTTCATCGCTTAAGGCCGTTAACGCTTTTACATCCCAATTGATCATGCGCTTTCCCCGGTAGATAATCCCTTTATTGTAAAGTGCGTTGAAAACCTTTATTACCGATTGGTAATAATCTTCATCCATGGTAAAACTGGTGCGATTCCAATCGGGACTGCATCCCAGCTTTTTTAATTGTTGAAGGATAATGCCGCCGTATTTATTTTTCCATTCCCAGGCATAACTTAAAAATTCATCGCGGCTAAGCGACGATTTGCTGATCCCCTTTTCGCGAAGCATTTGTACCACTTTTGCTTCCGTGGCAATAGAAGCATGATCGGTACCGGGAACCCAGCAGGCATTTTTCCCATGCATCCTGGCTCGCCGGATAAGAATATCCTGAATGGTATTATTTAAACAATGGCCCATGTGCAGCACCCCGGTAACATTGGGTGGGGGAATTACAATAGTATAGGGTTCCCTTTCATCGGGGGTGCTGGTGAAATATCCTTTACTCATCCAGTGCTCATACCATTTATTATCGGTGGAAGCGGGCTCAAAATTTTTACTCAATTCTATCATCTTCAAATTGTTGGTAGGCAAAAATAAGCCATGATAGGGGGTAGAATTAAAAAAGCTGCGGCTAATATGCAACGCACTAAATAAGTTAGTAAATTGTGCTATATGATGTATTCCATTGTAGATGTGGAAACAACCGGCGGGTCTTCATTTCAAAGCGCCATTACAGAAATTGCCATTTGCCTACACGATGGAAATAAGAGGTTGCGGGATTTTCACAGCCTGGTTAATCCGGGTCATCCTATTCCTCCGTTTATAACCCGAATTACGGGGATAGATGATGCCATGGTGATGAATGCACCTTATTTTGAAGAGATAGCGGCTGAGGTATTTTCCTTGTTGAAGGATAACATTTTTGTGGCGCACAATGTGAGTTTCGATTATTCCTTTGTAAGGCAATCATTGAAGGATTCCGGTTTTTTGCTCCAGGTTCCCAAATTGTGTACGGTGCGGTTGGGCCGTAAGATTTTTCCGGGTCTTTCTTCGTATAGTTTGGGTAATTTCTGTGAAAGCATGGGAGTTGAAATAAATAACCGCCACCGGGCGATGGGAGATGCTTTGGCCACTTCCGTTTTGTTTGAGAAAATGTTGCGGGAAAAAGGCCCGGCCTTCATTCATACCATGCTCAAATAAAGGGAATATTTAAATTGGGATTAAATTTCCAACCCAGGTTTTGCAGGTTATAGAAACATCAGAAAGTGAAAAAACTTACCACTTAAAACAGATCAGATGATCAGGCGTACATTTCGATGGTAGCCCCTATTTTTCGTTCGGTAATAGCATCGCACATGGGCTTCAATTCGTCGTACCCTCCATTTTTTACGGCATATTTACCTTTAACATGGATAAACAAGGCGCATTGTTCCGCTTGTTCAGGGCTGTGATTGCAAATTTCAACCAGGGTTTCAATAACCCAGCGAAAAGTATTTACTTCATCATTCCAAACAATAAGAGAAAAATCCGATTGAAGGGATGCAGTGATTTTACATTCCTGTTCTGGATAGGTTTGGTGGGATGGATTATGTTGTGCCATGTGGCAAAGGTAACAAGGATTTCAGAAACCCATATATAAGTGGAAAGGGAGCAGAATGCCCCCTTTCTATAAAAACGAATCGGTAAAAAAAACTAACTGTTCTCGAGGTTGGGTGCGTTGACCGGTTTTCTGATTTTATTATCCAGAGACAGGTAACCTCCTCCTTCAATAAAAAATACAATCACCAGTACCAGCATCAGAAAGGAAAGTGGTAATTCTGCCTGGTTCATTTTACCAGGTTCCGTATTCATATTCACAAAGACGATAGCTCCCACAATTATTGGAATTTGGACTAGTGCCATGAGGCGGGTGAGCAGACCCACTAAAATCATCGCACCTCCTATTATATGCACCCAGGGCAGGATTTTAACCATCCACGCAAGGCTTTGCAGGGTTTTTGATCCGGCAAAATAGGCTTCAAGCTGGTCAAAATGAAGAAGAAAGTCAATGCCCTTGTAAATTAGGCAGATACCGAGTACCACACGAAGAATGACGACCCATTTGGGGACTCTTTTCCCGGAGATATCGCTTTGGTGAAGTAAACTCATGTTGTAAGGTTTTAATTGATGACTTAAATTAACATTTTTTTTACAATTGGTAAAATTTTAAAAATAAAGTTTCAGACAATGTGTTGAAAATGATAGGAAAAGATTCAAAAAAATTTTGTCGGAATTGTTGAAACCCTATCTTTGCCCTCCCAAAATAAGGGAGCATAGCTCAGTTGGTTTAGAGCATCTGCCTTACAAGCAGAGGGTCCGCGGTTCGAGCCCGTGTGCTCCCACAGAATAGGTCGCCCATTGATGGCGGCCTTTTTTATTTTTAAAATGTGAATTAAGAAAAATGATTTTATTTTGGCTGGCTCCCTTTTCATCCTGAATTATTTTTTTATTTCCCTATTTATTATTCGAAGATCAGAAATAACAGGTAACCTTGGCAGGGTGTAAATCTGTAATATATTCGGGTGATTTAACGGATAGTATTCCCCTCGTTTTTTAATTTCTTGCATTCATATTGAGTAAGATTCGCTTGAAAATCAGGGAGATATGACAACTGTATTTTTTAGTTTCAGAAAAGTTTGCAATTCAGCAGGGGAGGGTATTATATTTGTGTGTCCGTACAATATATTATTATCCCATTTTCCTTCGAAAGCCAGGCTGCTTATTGCCGATTTCCTTTCTCCTTTTTTACAATTGAATCTTACCTCCATTACCACTATTCTTTAAAAACCTAAGGTCCAGTTATTGCCATTGGCACCTGTGGAAGACTTGCAAGCGCAATTACCGCGGCTTGTAGTTTAACCATTTTGGCCTCCGCCAAAAAAAACCTTAGGAATGAAAACTAATTTACGCTCCCGGTTGCGCAATTGCGGAACAAAAAAATACCACAAATTTTTTGGGGTAATCCTGTTAATGGCTTCGGTAATAATTGCGGATGCCCAAACAACACAAACCATTTCAGTTTCAGGAAGTGGAAGTTGGGTGGTGCCAACTGGTGTTACAAGCATAGATGTTGAATGTTGGGGTGGCGGTGGCGCCGGAGGTACAAGAACCACTAATGGTGTAGCAGGTGGGGGAGCCGGAGGGGCGTATGCAGCTTCTACAATTTCCGTATCACCGGGTTCTACAATAAATTATTATGTTGGCGCGGGTGGAAATGCCGGAACCTCGCCAACGAATGGGGAGGATAGCTGGTTTAGTACCAGCACCACCGTTATGGCTAAAGGTGGCCCCAGCGCAGGTACCAATACCAATACCGCTGCTACAGCACCGGCTCCCGGTGCAAGTATTGGAGGTACGGTATTTCAAGGGGGAAATGGCCGTAATGGAAACACATCCGGTACAGATTATGGTGGTGGTGGAGGGTCCTCTGCCGGTACGGCTGCAAACGGAAATAATGCAACAAACCAGAATGGCGCCAATGCTCCTGCCGGCGGTGGCGATGGGGGGGCGGGTAAATATCAATTCCAGGGTAATGGAACTGCTGGCAATAGCCCGGGTGGCGCCGGCGGTGGTGCATTACGAACTTCCGGTGGTACCCGATATGGTGGAGATGGGGGCGGAGGCCAGATTAAAATTACCTATACTGCTTTAACGTATAAAAGTCAGTTGGTTGGTTCGATCAATTACGGATCCTCAACCTGGTGTTCGGGAGATACCCGAAATGTGAGCGTGGAAATTAAAAATGTAGGTACGGCTACCTGGAACAGTAGCCCGGGTGTAATAAATGTAGGTATCAAATGGAATACCAATGGGGCCAGTTGGACCGATTACCATATCCGGGTATCAGCCGGTATTGTGGCGCCCGGGAATTCCGTTATATACCTGATTCCCATTACTGCATCTAACCATGATGGAAGTTCCTATACCACCCCATTGGCAGCAGGCGCCAATAATCTCACTGTGGATGTAGTGTATGAAGGGGTTTCCTGGTTTGGCGATAATAACAATGGGGTAGGGCCGGGTAACATAAAATTTGTTTCACCCAATATCAACATCATTACCATCCCAACCGGAGTTTCTGCCACAGGTTCTCCCAACCCGGTATGCCTGGGTTCTGCCTTAACTTTAAATGCTTCAGCTACCAATGGAAGTTCATGGGCATGGACGGGCCCCAATGGGTTTACCAGCAACGATCAAAACCCAGCTATTCCTAATTTTGGACCTGCTAACGTGGGGGTATATACGTTAACTGCAAGCAATGCATGCGGATCAGCTTCTCCGGTAAGTACGGCTACTATAAATTACCAGGATCTTCCGGTATTGTCGGTGCCATCCTCGGTTTGCATGGGTAGCACGGTAAATGCAACCCCTGCGTCGGGAGGTACATGGGTTAGCAATAATCCGTTGCTGGCATCTATTACCAATGCCGGATTGGTAACCGGCCTCGCTGCCGGAACTTCCGATTTTACATTTACTGAAACTGCCACCGGTTGTAGCAATACCAGCAGTCCAATTACAGTAAATACCCGGCCTTCGGCAACCCTTACTTCCGCTTCTATTTCAGTTTGCAGTAATAATACCAGCACTAATATCACCGGAAATGTAATTGCTTCAGGAAGTTGGACCCTTACTCTTAGTGATGGTTCATCTGCCTCCGGATCAGGAAGCGGGGCATTTTCCATACCGGTTTCTCCATCTGCTACCACCACCTATAGCATTACCAGCCTAACAGATGCTCTTTGTTCTTCACAGCCTTCCGATTTAACCGGATCTGTAACCGTTACGGTTAACCAGGAAGTTCAAATTACAGTTCAACCCCAGGCCACTCAATCGGTTTGCTCCAGTTTCCCGGTAAGTTTTTCTGTTTCCGCTACCGGAACCGGATTGACCTATCAATGGTATTTTGGGGCGACTCCCTTAAGCGATGGGGGAAATATTTCAGGTACCCAAACTTCTACGCTGAGTTTAACCCAGGCAGCCATTGCAGATGCGGGTACTTATCATGTGGTGATATCCGGCACGGCCCCCTGCGCCCAGGTGGTATCTGATGATGCGGTTTTGAATGTTTCGCAGGATATCCAAATTACCGACCAGCCCGATCCACAGGTGAAATGTGCCGGAGAAACTGCTACTTTCAGTGTAACCGCTACCGGTAGTAATCTGCAATATTTATGGAGGAAGGGCACAGCCCCTCTTTCTGATGGAGGAAATATTTCGGGTACTCAATCAGCCACACTTACCATTTCCAACGTTTCGGCAGCAGATGCAGCATCTAATTATAATGTGGTTGTGATGGGGGATGGAATATGCCCGCAGGTTATTTCGATTAATGCTTCATTAACCGTGAATCCTATTCCGGATGTAACGGCTTCCATAAGTACCCAGCAAATTTGTAATGGCAGTAATATTTCCTCTATCAGCTTCTCCGGTGGAGTAGGAGGAACCACCTTCAATTGGGTTAGGGATAATCCGTCTGTTGCGGGGTCTATTGGGATGTCTGGTGCAGGAACCATCAGCGGGACCTTATTACAAAGTGGTACTGTACCCGTTACCGTTACCTTTACTATTACCCCGGAAGCTAACGGATGTTATGGCACTCCTGTAACTTCTACCGTATTGGTAAAACCAACGGCTAATGTTATTCCATCACTCAGTTCACAAACCATCTGCAGTGGAGATAATATTACCTCCGTATCTTTTATCAGCGACGTTTCAGGTACCAGTTTTGGATGGGTCCGGGATAATCCGGCAGTAACCGGAACCATTGGCAACAGTGGTTCGGGAAGTATTAGTGGCACGCTGGTTAACCCAACTGCCAATCCCATTACCGTAACTTTTACCATTACTCCTACTGCTAACGGTTGCGCTGGTACGCAAAGCCTGGTTACCGTTTTGGTAAACCCTTCACCGGTAACGGCAGCCAATCCGGCCAGTCAGAATGTTTGCAACAATGCAGGTATTTCAACTATCCTGCTCAGCAGTGCAACATCCGGTTCGGGTTTTTCCTGGACTCGCGATAACCCTCCAGGAATCAGTACTGCCATTCC